>BTVJ01000002.1:0-305220 GCA_045863395.1 Myxococcales bacterium | reverse complement strand
TGCGCATGGGCTGGGCGGCGGCGTCGGTCAGGTCCAGGATGGCGAGGCGGCGGTGACCCAGAGCGACGCGGCCGTCGTCGGCGACCCAGAGGCCGGCCCCGTCGGGGCCTCGATGGGCCATGGCGTCACGCATGCGAGCGAGCCAGTCGGGCTCCACCCGGAAGTCACTGTCGAGGACGAGCGCGCCAACGAGTCCACACATCGCTCACTCCACGGCTGGGCGCCCCGATGCGAGGGCCCCAACGTTCGTCACGGCGCCCACGGGAGGCGCACCGGGTGGGGCGCCTCGGGGGCGAAGCGCCACCGGAGCCAGCCGAGCAGGAGCGCCGTCGTCTCCGGCTCCGCCGCTGCCAGGTTGCGCGTTGCGGGCGACTCCCCCGGCGACAAGGGGGGTAGGCCCAGATCCAACAGCTCGATGACGTTCGAGGTCGGCATGACGGTGAGCATCCGGTCGCGCCACGCCACGCCCGCCTGCACGATGTCGGCCATGAAGACGGGGCGCTCGCAGGTGTCCGCGGGCGCCCCGAGGGCGAGCGGCGCGAGGCTCCGTCCCTCGGCGCCTGGGATCGGGGCGAGGGAGAGCAGGTCCGCCAGGGTCGGCGCCAGGTCCAGGAGCCCAACGGTCGCGTCCACCGGGCGCGGCGGGAGCCCCGGACCCGCGAGGATCACCGGGACGTGGCTCAGCACCGGGTACACATGGCGGCCGTGGGTCGTGATGCCCCGGGAGCCGAGGCCCTCTCCGTGGTCGGCGAACACCGCGGTGAGGAGGGGGCCCCGGTCGCGCATGCCGTCCAGGAGCGCGGCCACCGCGACGTCCTGCCGGCGCAGGACCGCGTCGTAACGGGCCGCACTGCCGGCTCTGGCCGCCTCTTCCAGCGCGGGGTCCTCGATGCGGTACCACTGGTGGGCGTCCATGAGATGGACCACCAGAGCGATCGGTCGACCAGCCGGGGCAGCACCCACCCACGCCAGCGCCTCACGGACGAGGGCCTCGGACGTGAAGCTCGTGACGCCGCTCCCCACGGAGACGGCGGCCCGCTCGGTGGGCAGGCTCGTGACGGCATCGAAGCGGGCGAGGAGGGGACCGAACACGCGCTCCGTGTCGTCGATGACCGCCATGCCCGTGTGGTAGCCGACCGCCCGGAGGGCCTCGATCAACGTCGGGGCCCCCTCGGGCAGCCGCATGTGGCCCCCCAGGGTTGCCGGGATGACCCAGCCCGTGGAGGTCGCAGGCGCGAAGGCCCGGCGGAAGTGGACACCGCCGCGTGCCAGCGCATCCAGGGTCGGGACGGTGCCCGAGCCCACCCGGTCGGCGCGGAGCGCGTCCACGATGATGACGAGGAGGTTGGCGCCGCGGAGCGCGTCCCGGGCGGCGACGACGGCCTCGGGGGGTGGGCAGTCGGGGGCCGGTGGGGGAGCGAGGGGTGACGCTGGGTCAACGCCGTCGCAGTCCTGATCCGGGCCGCCTGGACGGTCCAGTGCGAGCGGATGGATGCCAGCGTCCCCGTCGTCGCAGTCGCCGCCGCCGAAGACGGGGGAGAAGCCGTCCCGGTCTCGATCCACTGCCAGGCGGCCCCCCTGGGTCACCCGCCCGGCGATGAGCGGACGGTCATAGAGCAGCAGCCGGTCCCCGGCGGAGGCGGTCGGGTCGAGGGCCGCGGCCAAGGCCAGGGCGGCGCTCATGGAGGCGAGGGGGAGCCAGGCAGGGGCCGGCGGGATCAGCGCGTCAAGCGCCACCAGGAGCGGCACGGCGGCGAGGAGCAGCGCCGTCACGTGCAGGTAGAAGTAGGCGTCGATGGGCTGCGTGCGCTCCGCGACGATCAAGGCGGCGGCCAGGGCGACGGCAGCCGCGAGGGCCACGAGGCGCGCACCCGGGCGCGCGACCCCACTCAGGGCGCGGTGGAGGGCCCGCAAGGTCAGGGAGAGGGCGGCGACCCCCAAGAGCGCCACGAGGAGGAAGAGCCACGGACCCGCGCTGCTCAAGGCGCTGGCAGCAAGGCCCTTCCCCGAGAAGACCCGGCGGGCGAGCACCACGATGGCGGGGAGAGACAAGGCGGCGTCCACGGCGGCGCGGACGAGGCGCGGACGGGAGGCAGGCAGGCGGCGCGCGAGGGCGTCCCCCGCGAAGAGGACGAGGCCCACGACCGTCCCCAGCAAGCCCCCGGCGGCACCGAGGAGGCCGAGGAGACCCAGGATCAGCGCCAGGCCAGCCTCTCCGAGTACGAGCGCCACATCGGCGCCCCAAGCCATGAAGCCGACGACCATGCCCAGGAGGGCGGTCCGGGCGATCATGCGACCCGCCTCAGACATCGAGGCACGGGTGAACGGAGCAATCGCAGTGTCGGTTTGCGAAGCCCCTCCGAGGCGCCGAATGGCGGCGAGGCCACGTCGCGACAGGTCCAGCGGGGGAACCACTGCGCAGAAGCGGTGCCCGGCTGGTCCGGTCTCGCTCTCTCCCCGTGGCTGGCACCCGCCGACCTCCCGCCGCCGCGCACAAGACGGCAGCGCGTGGAGTAAGGCACGGCGCGCCCGCCTGCGTCAACTGGGAGAGGGGTCCGCCCGCGAGCGGGCGCGGGCCTTACACGCCCTCCCCTCGGCGCGGCGGTGGACGTCCCCACTAACCGCCACCGAGCGTCCTACCCGACCTCCACGAGGTGCCACCGATGTTTGTGGCTCGGTGCATGGGGGCCAGCGACCACGACAGCCGTCCCTACCGTCAACCGCAGGCCTGCGGCACCCTCGGAGACGACCTCTCGCCCACACACCTTCTGGACTTCTGCTTTGGTCGCGTCGTCGCTGATGGCTACCCGAAAGTCATCGCCCAACCGCAACCGCACCTCGTCCGCCTTGACCCGCGTGACCCGCACGTTGAACGCCGCGCCGCCGCTCAGCATCGCCGGGTGGAACTGGTCGGTGACCCAGACCTCGCCCTGGCGTGTCAACGCGAACCGGGCGGTCCACTCTGGGTCCGTCATCCATTGGGTCAGCTCACCGAGAGCGTCGTGCAGCACCCCGGTCACACTCTCGGGGGTAGGATCGTGCTTCTCGTTGTAGCCGAGGTGGGAGGCAGCGTTGCGGACCCGGCCCACCACCTTCCAGCGCCGCCCGACGTCATTCGTGTCCCGATGCAGCGCTGCCTCGGCCCGCGCTCGCACAGGCCCCTCGAGCCAGGTGTCCGCGCTCCCCGACGCCAGCAGGACCGCGTTGACGAACCACTCCCGGAGCCCCCGGATGGCGTCCCCCTCGCGGCCCACCTGGTGGAGCCGCTCGATGAGGCGCAAGTCGAAGTGGAGCCTCTCCTCAGTGAGTTCCTCAGTGCGGGCGGCTGCGGCGAACGCCAGCGTGGACAGGTCCCGCTGCGCGTGGTCGAGCACGATGGCTGCGGCGGGGCTTCTCTGGCGCAGCTCCTCGCCGGACGACCGCACGACCGACTCCTGAAAGGCCTGCCAGGCACCGACGACCTTGGACGGCCAGTTGATCGCCAGGGCGTCCCCAAGCTCGGCCACCCGAGTAGGAATGTCACTTGCGGCCGCGGCACCACCCCAATCGCGCTGCAGGAGTGCCGCGATACGCCGGGAGTCCAGAGTCTCGGTGAGCTGGCGCGAGGCGTGTGACCAGTCGAAGAGATCGAAGAAGGGGCGGAGGTCGTGGACGGGGCTGGCACGCTCGATTTCTCCGGCACGACCACTCCACTTCTCGGGGAGACTGGCAGCGCCGAACTCGGCGTAGGTCACGGCAAGCACGTTGACCTTGGGCCGGTGAGCGCGCAGGAGACCCGCACCCAGCAGGATCCCGAGGGAGATCGACCGGATCCCGTTGGTCGCCTCGATGAGCACGTCATCGCCATCCCGCACCGTGTCCATCAGGCGATCCACGATGGTCCAGATGGTCCGTACGTCGCGCTGGTTGAGGGGACTCCTGCGCTGCTCCTCGGCGTCGCGCCTCGCTGTCGCTGCGGCTCCTTCGCTGACCTCGGCGAGCTCACCGAGGAGCTGCTCAACGGGCGACGGGGCCTCCGGGGGCGCCGGGCAAACGCATCGCGACGTGGGCTCGATCGGCTCGAAGAGCTCCGCCGTCGGGAGAAGGTGAAAGCTCGCCCCAGCCAAGCGCCCCGTGGGCACGGGCCAGCCCATGTCGAGGAGCGCGGTGAGCGCAAACTTCTGCGCCGAGGCCGCCGCCTCATGGTCGTGCGCCGGGACGTAGAGTGCCCGCTGCGGCTTCACGCCGAGGGTGTAGAAGACATGGAGCGCACGCATCACCACTCCCTCTCCAGCTTGCGGGTCCCGAGCATGTCCTCGACGGCGCGGACCCAGAGGTTGCCGTCCACATCCCCGCTGTTGTAGGTGTGAGATCGGCCGTCTCGCCGGACTCTGACGGCGGCGATGGGACCGGGCGCGCCCTCATCCCACTTCATGCAAAGTTCATGTGTGAGTTCGCCGTCTCCGGTTGTGTGAACGACGTCGCGTGGTACCGCCCAACCCACCCTCGCATGGCGCTTGTCACCAGATCGCAACAGCGCATCAAAACCGGGGTCAACGAAAAGTGCATAGCGCCATGGCTTCTCAGGGACGCCCAGCATAAGGGTACGCGCATGAAAGGACTCGGAGCGCAGCAGCTGTGCCATTCTGATGGTAACGCGTCCAGCAACGCAATCCGTCAAGGTCCGTACAGCAGCATCCCACGCCGATTTGGCGAATGCCGGAAGCCTGGACGTCTGCTTAGAGTCTCGAAGCTCCCGCCAGTTTCCGCACAACGCCGTCCGTATGATCAACTGTGTTCCGGTGCCTATCGCGAGCCAACGAATCGCCTCGGGTACCTGATTGTTCTTGAAGAGGTACCGATCCGTGATGGTTCGAACTGGGCAGTGCTCTACGAAGTCGGAAAGATCCCGCCTGGCCTCAGACGGGTCGATGTACTCAGCAGCCGTGTGGCTTCGTAGCAGGGTGTGCCTGTACCACGACGCGACCTCCTGGTGAGTCTGCAGGACGCGCTCTCCTGAAGGTACCGCGGGGAGCGGCTCAGCGTCGAGGCGACTTCGAATCGCGTCTATATAGCTACCCTGATGGTCATCGAGAACCGTGCGAATTGACGCCGCTTTGTGCACGCGCGGGTTCGATCCATCATAGCACCATAGGGCTCGGTTCAAAACCCAGTCCGCAAGCCCGCTCTGCAGATCGGGTGGGCTGACCATGCCAAGGAAGTCGATCAGGGCCTTGGGCTCGGCACACAGTCGCACGAGCATCTCAGGTCCTCCTTCCTGAAGTGGCAAAAAAACCATCGGGCCAGACTTCCTGGAACTCTCCGGTCGAACTAAGAGGGATCTCAGTGACCTCAGGTGCTCCGTGCCTTTGATGGACATTCAGAAATGTAACGTCGCGAGCCTGGATCCTTCCGTGGGCCACCTCGCCACGCACCTGATTGATCAGGTGCTCGCTGTGGGTCTCGCATATGATTTGGTTCCTCCGCCGAAGCGCCATCGTCCGAGTGTCCTGGCCGCTCGAATCCTCGCGGTTCGCCGCACCCTCCTCCGGGTATGAGGCTCGCTGCCTGTCCCGTGAGACGAGTTCAGCGAAGAACGATCCAAGCTGTACCTGTGCCCGAGGGTGAAGGTGAAGCTCTGGCTGCTCAAGGAGGACTGTGTGGCCAAACGCCTTGTCCTTCGTCTCCCGATCAGCCTCCGCCGCTGCGAGCTGTGTGAGGACTGGCAAGAGCTGGCTCAGCCCACAGCCGACGTCCGGCAGACCGACAACGAGAGGCTCTGACCGTTCGCGGTAGTCAGGCGTGAGCACCCTGAGCTGGAGTTCTCCCAAGGGAGCCGTACCTCCCAGGTCCAAGACGTCGACGACGTAGGGCAACTCAAGGCCTCGCAGCGCGTCGTTCACCCGCTTGAGAACCTCTGGGGAGTGAAGGAGCAACGAGACGAACCGATCTCCCGTGACTCCGACGCGGGGCCCCGTGCGCTTGCGCACGGAGTAATGTCGCTGCGCTGTGGCACGGAGCGGTCCTACATACTGGACCTCGTTCAGTGCTCGCCGCGCATTGTCGACGTGCTGCTTGATAGCGTCACGAATCAGTGGATTGGCATTGTGGCGATCTGGGGTAGACCACTGCCCCTCGCTCAGGGTGTAGCGGAGTACCCGCCGTGAATCTTCAGCCCCAGACTGGGTGATCTCTCGGGCACCATCCCGTCGCGCGTCGTGAACCAAAAGCGTGAACTGCGCGTCCTGAGCACAATCGACATCGGCGCGGAGGAATGTGGCATCAGTGGGTTTGCCAAGACGCACGTGCGTAAGCGCCTGACCGCGCGCCTCGAGGCTGGATCCGGTGAAGTCATAGCCGAAGACTACAGACGCTCCTGGCATACCGAAGCCCAGCTCCAGGACGTCCTGTTGTTGGCCACTGACGACGTTGCGAGGTCGCCCGAGAGAGGTGAGCGCGCCCTCGGTGCGTAGGTCCAAAGGAAGGTCGTCAAACTCACGCCAGCTCTGGCGCAAGACCAGCAGCGACTGAAGGATCGTCGACTTTCCCGTCGAGTTGGCGCCTACGACGAAGGTGAGGGGAGCGAGCTTGAACGGGTGCTCGCCGCTGAATGCCTTGAAGTTGCGTATATAGATGGAGTCGAGCACCGGTCTCTCCTGTCAGAGGTCGAGCAGTTCGCGCAGCCCCTGTGCCCAGCGCTTGTCGAGCTGCTTCTTGAGCCAAGGGTAGTTGGGGTGGGCTCGAAGGGCGTCGCGTAAACGCGGCTGGTGCTCTGTGCCAGTCCACCGCTCGATCAGTCGGGGCAGGAGCTGCGCGGCCGTTCCGGGCTGGAGGTTGAACAGGTCACGCGCGAAGTTGGGTGCTGCTGGCAGTGACGCCTGTGTGACCTGGACGGCAGGCTTGCGGTCATCGGACACAGGCGCTGGCGGAGGCTCCGCTACAGACTGTTGCGCTGGTGTAGTCTTGATGCCCGCCTCCTGACGCACTCTCGTCAGGGGTGGAGGCCCCCCCGGGTGCCGGGACCAGTCCGTAGCCGAAGGAAGCGCCGTTCGCTCCGCCTTGGCGCGCTCGAACTCGTTGCGCATTCGCGGGTCCGAGTCGCCATTGTTCAGCAAGAACGTGCGGGCCTGCGCCGACGCCACGGGGCGCGCCAGGGCGCGCAGCTCCGCGATCTGTGCCGAGCCCGCCCAGCCGCCTGGGACGCCGCCCCGGGCACAGGCCGCCTCCATGAGCCGCTCAAAAGACGCGCGGGCATTCGCCATCACCGCAGTTGCGTCCACCGGGCCGCTCAGTCCCAGGAGCTCCGCCCCCCGCACCGCGAGCCTGACCTGGCCGTAGCCGAGGGCCTTGGCGAGGCCGAGCTTGTGGAGGCACGTCGCGTCGCCGCCGAAGTCCAGGGCCCAGAGCAGCGCCCCCAGCTCCACCGGGAGCAGGTTGTGGACCCGGATGCGCCCCGTGAAGCAGGCGCCTGGCGCGAGCGGGGAGAACGTCGTCGCGACGCGGCCGGTGTCGATCTCCTGCCCCTGCCCTCCCCGTGGCAGCGGCGGTCGGAGCACCTCGGTGGTCGAGCGGTAGCGCTTCCTACCGCGGACCTGCGGCTTGTCGTCCATGAACGTGCGGTAGATGCCCCGCGCCGGGGGCGCCCCGGGTGGCCCCTGCTCGCTCTGCTCGATGTAGTTCGGATAGTAGCTGGCCTTCGGGCCGGCGAGCACGGCGGTCACCGGAGGCAGCACCTTGACCGTGCCGGGAGCCGCGGTGAAGGTGCCGACGGAGACCCTGCCCTTCAGTGCCTGCGCAGTCTGGGTCTTGGCGCGGGACTCGGACGCGTAACCGAAGAGGGTCTCCGCGAAGTCCGGCTGGCGACCGTGGCCGGGCTCTCCCGAGATGGGCTCGAAGACATGCTCACCCTGGACGGACTTGATGGCGTCCCGCACCGAGTTGCGGTAGGCCAGCCGGAACATCATGGCGAGTCCGAAAGCGCGGAGAGTGGGCACCTGGGCCCGGTCATCGAAGAGGTAGAAGACCGGGATGCGCTCCTCCCCGAGGGGCACGTCGTCGTTGTCCCACTTCTCTTTGAGCCAGTGCTTCCACTCGTCATTGGGCGACTCGGAGCGGCCCAGGTTGTTCTGCTGGCCCCGGTCGCTGTGGATGAACTCGAACTCCTGGAACTGCTTCCACGAGACGGGGATGGACGACGCACCGGGGAGATCCCAGAACATGAAGTCGTGGTGCTTCGGGTTCCCGGCCCCCTTGCGCTTCGGGCCGGCGTTGGGACGGTAGGGCGACGGCTGCCCCGTGAACACCAACGTGCCCTGCTCCTTGCCCGGGATGGACGAGACGCGGCCGTAGTGGCCGAGCTGCCGTTGCCTGGCAGCCGCCCCAAGGACGCCGCTCAGGCGACCATGGTCGCGCAGCAGCTCCACGTTGAAGGTCTGCGTCAGAGACAGTCGAAGATCGCTCCACGCAGCGTACTTCCGCGGGGCGCCCTGGCGAGCTCCGGGGTCGAAGCGGCCCCTCACCTGCTCTGCGAGGCGCACCAGGTACGAATATTCCACCTTGGCAAAGCTGCAAGGCTCAATGCGGGCGACCACCTCACCTGGCTCACATTCGCCACGAACCCACGCCTTGTCCGCGTTGCCACGGTCTTTTACGAGCCACCCCGCCCCGACCTTGGGCATGGGCTCGGGCTTCCCGTTCACGCGCGGCATGATGCCCGCCATGTGGTCGCCGTAGAGCGTCCGGTTGCGCAGATCCCGCACGGCATACTTGTGGTCGTTGACCCGCGAGAGATACCCGAAGGCCGCGGTCTCCACGATGGAGCGGAGCATGCCGCGCACCGTACCGCCAGGCACGGCGTAACCACCACCCGGGAGCTGGAAGGCCCTGGGGCGGGAAGGGTCCTCGTCCGTCCCCGCCGCCCGCACGAACAGCGGCGACTGCGCGCTCAGCTCCAACTCCAGGGTGCCGGAGAGCCCGTCCGCGAAGGGGATGTCCTGCGAAACCGCCGCCGCCCACGAGGGACAGAACGCGAAGTGAGAGAGGGGAACGAACCCGTACCCTGCGGTGTGCTCGAAGCTCATGGGGTGCCCTCCTGTACGGAGACCAGGCGCGAGGCGAAGGGACGCCACACACCTACGGGCGGGTCACCTTCGGGAGTGGGGGCCCAATACTCTGCGTAGGTGAGGGAGAGTCCCCGACGGACCCCCGGGTGCGTCACGTCCCGGCGCAGGTGGTCGCGGCCATCCACCTCCCGCACCGTGACCAGGTGATAGGAGTCCCCGTCGTGCCAGACCTTGGCGCTGCGGCTCCCGTCGGGGCTCACGCCCTCGGCCGAGAGCAGACGATCCGGCCCCGGAAGCCCCGCAAGGAACTCGACGACCTCGCCCGTGCAGGTCGCGACCCCGCGGAGGCCCTGGAAGGCGGCAATCACAGCGCCCACCTCCACGGCCCCTGCAGTCTCCACGTCCAGCGAGCACGCGCGTGCGCCCTCTCGGAGTTCCTTCGGGAGCAGCTCCAAGGCTTCGGCTGCGTTCATGCGTCACCTCCGGCGATCCAGCGCCCCCCGTCGCTCCACGGCAGCTCCGCGGGCCCCCGAAAGCACCCCAGCCCACGGGACGCGTGCGCGCCAAGGGCCAGGCGTCCCGCGCACAGGTCATCGAGCGCCGCCTCGAGGGCCTGGCGGGCCACCCGGGGAGTGTCGTCGCGATCTGCGATGCGAATCCGCACCTCGACCTCGCCCCCGTAGAGCGGAGCCTCGCTGAACAGGAGGCCGTCCATGGGGCCCATGGTGAAGCGGTCGAGGCTCACGTGGTCGAGGCGCCCGACCTTTGCGTTCGACACGCGCACGTCCTCGATGAACACCAGCCCTGCCTGACCCCGAGCCCCCTCGCCATCCACCCGGGCCTTGACCGACCCGAACAGGGCGTCCATCGGGTCCGTCGCTGCCAGCCGGACCGCGCTCTCCTTGAGACTCGCCGGCACGGCGGCGAGGAGGTCGTCGCGAAGCTCCACCACCTGTCCGGTCGCGCGACGATGGTGGAACGTCGCGCGGTGCCGCAGCGCCCCCTTGATGCTGCTCCCGGCCAACAGGTACGGCGAGTCTTTGGCGGCCAGCACGCGCGGCACCTCCCGGCTTCCCTGCTTCTCCCACACGATCTCCTGCTCGGACACGGGGACCCGGTCTACCCAGGCGTCCTCGGTCCGCACCTTGCGCTCTTCGCCGCGCTCCACCTTTCGCTTCTTGGCGCGGTGGTCGTCGCGATGGGGGTGCCCGCCACCGATCATCCAGTAGTCCTCGGCGCGCAGATGCAGATCGAGGGTCACCCACCCGCCGGACTCGGCGCCGGGGAGCGGCACATCGGGGAGCACACTCACGGCAACGACGTCCGCGAGGTCTCCCAGCACGGCCCTGGCCGCAGCCCGATCCTCCGCCTTGGCGAGGTCGAAGCGTCGCCGCCTCACGCCGACCACCTTGAACTCCCCGAGGCCGCGCCGCGTGGCTCCACCGAGGCGCGTGGCCGGGCCAGCAAGCAGGTCGAGCAGCGTGTCGAGGTCGTCGCCGTCGCCGTCGACCCTCAGGTCGAACACGAAGCGGGCGCCTGCGGGCACCAGCAGCTCGTCGAACTTCTTGCGGTCGTCTGCCACGCCGCGGTGAGACAGGGCCACGTGGTCCCGGAGCACCCCCTCACGAAGCAACGCGAGGACCGGATCCGGCTCTTCGCTCGCCCCAGGGCCCACGGGCAGGCCAGAGGCTACTCCGTCTCGCCCGACCGCCTGCCCGAAGCTGGCGGATACCCGCGAGTCCTGCCCGTCGGTCCCTCTCTGAAAGCCGAAGAGCGCCGTGACCCGGGGGCCCGAGTCGGCGGGCTCCCCCAGGGAGGCGGCGTAGGCGTGCCGCAGCACGCCGACCAGGGACGTGGCCGGCAGCAGCGGGACCCCGTGCACGTCCACGAAGAAGGCGGCGTCCCAGGGGGAGCCCCGGTGCTCCTGGCCGGAGACGCGAAACGGGGAGGTGAACTCGATGGTCACGCGCGCGAGATCGAAGCGGAGCCCCTTCATGGGTCAAGCCTCCTTGGTCCGCATGGCCTGGGTAGCCAGATCGAGCAGCCAGGCGGCCGCCTCGGCGGAGCTTCCCTCGCCTGGTGGAACACCCGCGCCGAGCGCACGGACCACGGTATCGGCGACGGTCACACCGCGCTCGATGCGCCTCCCCCACCGGTGGGAGAGCTGCGCCTGGTCTGCTGTCAGGTGGTTCGTCAGAGCCCGGCGCAGCTCGGCGTCCGTCGTGGGGTGCCGCAGCGCGCCCACCGCAAAGGCGCGGAGCTGGCCCCACTGGGAGCGCCCAATGAAGCGCCCCAGAGCCTTCGCGTACCCCAGCAGTGCCGTGGTCCGGCGGTCTGCGTCCGCCTCTGCCGCGGCGCGTGCCTCCAGCCAGCGCGCGAGTGAATCGTCGAGAGTCTCCGCGTCCGCGGTCTCCGCCTTCGGCCGCTCACGCAGGACCGCCGGCCGTTCCACTCCGAGCATCGCAGGGGCCACCAGCACCTCGCCGAGCCCCTCGTTGCGGTGCAGCCCGACGCCGTCGCGCGTCACCGCGCGAACACGCTCCAGAGGCCACGGCGACGACCCGGCAAAGGTGAGCACCGAGCCCATCGCCAGCACGTGGCGCTCGGCGTCGTGGCGCCTCCGCGTGGCGTTGTAGGGCGAGTATCTGCGCGTGAGGATGAACGTGCGGTCGGCCGCAAGGGCCCAGTCCCCGGGGAACCCGAAGTCCGCCGCGACCGGCACGGTCCGCACCTGGCCCGCGCCGTCGCGGAGCATCATGTCCGAGAGCAGGAGCACCGAGACGGTCGTCGCCGCCCCGTCCCCTGGATCGAGGCACGGCCGGAGCTCTCCTTCCTCGACGGTGACCTCCACTGACCCGAACTCGGAGGAGCGTGAGCGTCCGAGGCGGAGGCGCCGCCCGTGGAGCGTCTGCTCCAGCAGCTTGCGGTCCGGCTCCTGGTCGCAGCGCACCGCGCACCGAAAGACCTGTCCCGCGCACAGCGCCTCCAGCGAGAACAGGTAGCCGTCTCGCGCACGCCCCGTCCCCTCGTGGATGGCCGTCCGCATGCTGAAGTGCGTCTGGGGCGTCCGGCGCTCCAGACCCGACCCCAGAAACTCCGTGGAGCGGAGCTGCTTGAGGCCAGGGCCCCGCGGTGCCACCGCCAGGTTGAGCGCGGCCTCACCGAGGAGCTGCACTCCGTCGTCCCGATCCCACCAAGAGGGGGCACGGCCCGTCGCGGCGTCCACCTTCAGGCGGTGCAGCGAGAGAGGAAGCGGGACGGCGGAGAACGCCCCCGCCGCCAGGCGCGCACAGCCGAAGCGGACCGCGCTGGTATGGAAGATGCGCCAGGAGTCCTCGCTCGAGAGCTCGCGGTACAGCATCCCAGCCACAGCCCCGAGCAGGGCAGCGCCCGGCACGTACCGAAGGGTCTCGTGGCGCCCGATGGTGGCGCTGTCCGCGGTGAAGGCCACGTCCGTGAGAAGCCGGAGTGAAAGGTTGAGCTCAGGCATCGGCTCCCTCCGCCGGCTCGATGTCGATGCAGACGCGCCCGAAGCCCCGGTGCCGGCCGGAGCCGACCCCGATGGCGCTTGCGACCACCACGGCTTCCCGGAGAGGCGCGGCGGCCTCCGCGGGGAGCCGGACGTCCGCAAACAGCGTCATGGGGATGACGGCGCGCACCGTCCGCAGGGTCTGGTCGTCGGCTACTCCATCGTCGTTGATGCGCGTGGTCGACAGCTCCACGAAGGCTTGGGCCACAGCGTCCTTCGAGCGCTGTGCCCAGCGGCGCCACCGGTCCCGCTCGTCTTCGGTGCGGCCGAGGACGGCCGACCCGACGACGAACCGCCCCTGGGTCGTGGCATACCGGTCGGCCTCCAGGCGCTCCACGCGGTGCGCGTCATCCGGCGGCGCTCCCGGGCCCCAGGGCGGCGACCCAAACCACTTCACCAGTTCCTGCGCCCCAATGCCCGAGTCGCACTGCGGACCTGCCAGCCGGGAGAAGGCGTCCCGAAGCACCCCGCGCAGTGTCTTTCCGGGCACGAAGGGCAGCCCATCACGGGTGGTGATGGGGAGCTCGTCGGCGCCAGGGCCGTCCCCACGGCCGGACCCGCAGAGCCAGAAGCTGGAGAAGGCGACGCGCAGGGTGCGGTCGACCAGGGTCTCGCTCATGTCCACAGCCTCCTCGTCTCGCCCTGCCGCAGGCGCTGCACCATGGCCCACGAGAGCGCGTCGCCCACGGGGGTGGCCCTCCTCCCGAGCCCGGTCTCCACCGCGGCGCCCAGCGCCTCCAGGCGCCCCCTCAGCGCGCCGTGGACCGCATCACCCGTGACCTCGCAGAGCCGTCTCCAGCGGCCACCCGCCCGGTCGGCGTCGTTCGCCGCCAGGCGCAGCCACTCCCGCACGGCACCCCGCGGCAGTCGCTGGCGCTCGTCACGCTCTTCGCCAACCACGCCGTCGAACAGTGCCGTCAGCTCGTCCAGGTCACGGAGCTCGTCGAGCGAGTAGGCTGGCCGGGTGAGCCGCGCACCCGTCTTGGCGACGAGCCGGTCGGAGATGTCATCCCACGGGTCGAGCTGCGCTGTGGTCACGCGGTGAAAAGCCAACGCGGTCCGGGGAGTCGCCCCCCGCCCGAACGCAGCCTTCACCTCGGCGCACAGCTCCTCTGCGAGCCCATAGGCCATGTGGAACGGGAAGTGGGTCTTGACCAGCGCCACCCCTGCCGCCGCGGTCAGGGGTGCGGCGAAGACAGATCTCGCGGCTTCCTCGAAGTGGCGCAGGTAGGCCGCGGCGAACGGGATCGCGTGCTCGCCGGGCACGATGGCGGTCACATCGTCTCCGCCGACCACGACGAGCCGCACGCGGAGGCCCCGCCTCCGAGTCCCCTCGCGGTCACGCAAGTCCTGAACAGCCCCCGCGACGGCGCGCGCCGTGGCAAGACTCAACTGGTCCGATGCCTCCTTCCGCCTGCCCCCGGCAACGGTGCGGAACGCCTCCCCGACGTTGTTCCCGTCCGCGTGGACCACTCCAAGGACGGACGCTCCCCAGCCATCGAGGTCGTCGTCCATCACAGGCGCCCGGTCCCCGAAGAGGCGCTTTTCCAAACGCTTGCCACCCGACTCCCTTCGCTTGCGCGCGGTGGGGGCGTCCACCAGCTCGGGCGCCGACGGGCCGACAGGCTCCGAGCCGACGGCCGGCATACCCGTCCGCCCGCAGCGGGCCGACAGCGGCCCTGCTTCGGGTACCTGCACGTCCCCACCTCGGGGAGCCACTCCAAGGCGCCGAGCCAGCTCGCCGTAGGCTTGCTCATCCGCCGGCCCGCTCCCCGAGAGGGCCACCCAAGCCTGAGACAGCTCCAGGCCCGGCGCTTCGACGGCGACCACCAGGGGCCAGAGGGCAGAAAACCGGGCCAATGGCTCGAACGCGGGGAAAATATACTGGCCAACCCCCGCGGTCGTCACCTGTCGCTCCACATCGCAGCCAAGCGTTCCAAGGAGCGCCTCTGCACGCTCTCCGAGGCGCTCGACGCACTCGCTTCCGCCCTTCAGGTCTCGAAGGACGTCTGTCGCAAGGATCCACCGCTGGATTCCCCGCGCTTCATAGCGGTAGAGGTAGCTCGCCACTTTGCTTCCCCTCTGGTGGCAGGGTTGGTCGCTCGCCGTGAGTAGTGCACACTGCGCGAGCCGCCGTCAACCTGCTTGAGGCCTCCAGGCGCCGCTACCGCTCCCCATGGCCCTGCGCCCCGAGGGTCGCCTCAGTTGGCCGCCGCGATGGCCGCCATGTCCTCGAGGACGTGGGTGACGTGGTCAAACAGGGTGGCGTCCACGTTCGGGTACACCAGGGCCCAGGTGCCGCTCGGGTCGAGGATGACCGTCACCCGCTTCGCCGCCGGCTGGCTCGGGGTCTTGGCCGCGCCGTAGGCGAGGGCCAGCTCTCGCTTCGTGTCGCTCCAGAGCGGGTACTGGAAGCCCTCGTTGGTCCGGAAGAGCTTGTTGGCCGCCGGGTGGTCGAAGCTGACGCCCACCACCCCTGCGCCGAGGGCCTGGAGCTCTTCGTAGTGGTCGCGGAACCCGCAACCCTCGGCAGTTCACCCGAAGGTGGAGGCCGCCGGGTAGAACCACATGACGGTCCACTGGCCGAGGAGGACCGCCGTGTCCACGGGCTGGTTGGAGGTGTCCACCACCGCCGTCACCACCGGGAGCGGGAGCGGCTCCGGTGCGGGCTGGCCGTGGAGGCCCGGGGGGATCACCCAGGTCTTTGGAGCAGCGTCGGCGGACGTGGCGTCGCCGGTGTCACCCCCGTGGGTCCTGCCGCTGACGTCCGCGGCGACGGCGTCGGCCCACGGGAGTCCGTCGGCCACGTCGCCTGCCACGTCCACATGCGTGGTTGCGCCGTCCGTGTCGCCAGACGCGCCGCCGTCCAAGCTCCCATCGGCGAAAACCGCTGGGCCTCCGTCGCCCGGAACGTCTGGCCCCGGCGCCCCGGCGTCGTTGGACCCAGCGAGCGCGGAGTCTGCCGCGTCCCCGCCTCCTGCGCCGCCGCTCGCGCCGTCCCCCGCGCACGCCGCCAGCGCCCCCGCGACCAGCACCCAGTGTCTCCGCCTCATCCGCCCATCTCTCGACCTCCGCCGCACCACGGGCATCAGGGCCCGCAGTCCTCATCGGTCTGCTGGTTGCAGTTGTCGTCCACGAGATTGCCACACACTTCCGGCAGCCCCGGGTGGACCCAGTCCTTGCCGTCGTCGCAGTCCCCCCCCTTCGTCGCCGTGTGGTCGCCATTCGGACCACATGCGCAGAGCTCGGAGCCATTGAGCCCGAATCCGTCGTTGTCCATGTCGGCGAACCAGACCGTGCAGCCCTGGGCTGGGCCCTCATCGATGAGCCCGTTGCAGTTGTCGTCCTTGCCATTGCACACCTCGGGCGCGCCCGGATGGATCTGCGGCTTGCTGTCATCGCAGTCTCCGCCCACCGTAGCCGTCTCGTGTCCCGACGGGCCACAGGCGCAGACCTCGGTCCCGTCTACCCCGTAGGTGTCCTCGTCCTTGTCCGCGAACCAGTCGGTGCAGCCCTCCGCTGCTCCCTCGTCCACCTGGCCATCGCAGTCCTCGTCGCCGCCGCCGCAGGCCTCGACGGCTTCCGGGTTCGTGGTCGCAACCTCATCGTCGCAGTCGCCGCCAACCGCCGCCGTGTAGGGCGCAGTCGCGGCGCACAGGCACTTTCCGTCGTCCGTCAGCCCCCAATCATCGGCGTCCGCGTCCTTGAGCCACATCGCGCACCCGCCCGCGCCCTCGGGATCGGTGACGCCATCGCAGTCGTCGTCCACGCCATTGCAGACCTCCGCGGCCTCCGGGTTCACCAGCTCCTCCAGGTCGTCGCAGTCTCCGGCCACGGTCGCGCTGTACTCACCCGACGCCCCACAAAGACACCGCTCGTCGTCCGCGCCCCACGTGTCTCCATCGACGTCGAGATACCAGTCGGCGCAGCCCTGCGCGCCTTCGGGGTCGACCAAGCCGTCGCAGTCGTCGTCGACGCCGCTGCATACCTCCGTGGCACCCGGATTGACCGCAGGCTCCTCGTCGTCACAGTCGCCGTCCACCGTGGCCGCCCACTCACCCTTGGCTGCGCAGAGGCAGCGGGGGGCCTCGGCGCCACCCCACGAGTCCCCGTCGCCATCCCGATACCAGAGGCTGCACCCCTGGGCTCCCTCCTCGTCCGTCTCACCGTCACAGTCCTCGTCTGCCCCGCCGCAGATCTCCGTGGCGCCGGGGTTCACCTGCGGGGCGACGTCGTCACAGTCTCCCCCGACCTGCGTATCGTAGATCCCGTCGTCAGCACACAGACATCGAGAGTCCGTGGTGACGCCCCACCCATCCCCGTCCGCGTCCCCGTATCGCGTCTCGCACCCGCTCGCCCCCTCCTCGTCCACGTCCGTGTCACAGTCGTCGTCCACCCCATTGCAGACCTCCGCCGCCCCGGGGTTCACCGCGGCGTCCTCGTCGTCGCAGTCCGTGCCCGAGGCCGCCGTATACGGCGTCGACGCTGCGCACAGGCACAGGCTCAGCGCCACCCCGAAGCCGTCCCCGTCGTCGTCTCGATACCACAGCTTGCACCCGAGGGCGTCCTGCTCGTCCACCCCTCCGCTGCAGTCGTCGTCCACGCCGTTGCATGCTTCGTCCGCGCCCGGATTCACCGCCGCGTCGCCGTCGTTGCAGTCACCGGCCGCCAGCGCGGTGTACTGTCCATCTCCGCCGCACAGGCACTTGCTGTCCCCGCTCTGGCCCCAGCCGTCCTCGTCCACGTCACGGTAGAAGGGCGCGCACTCGCTCGCCGCCTCCTCGTCGATCTGGCCGTCGCAGTCGTCGTCGGCCAGGTTGCACACCTCGGTGCCTCCGGGGTGGATGCTCGGCACCGTGTCGTTGCAGTCTCCCGCCATCGTCGCCGTCGACTTGCCCGACGGGGAGCACAGGCACTTGCCCGACCCATCGAGGCCCCACCCGTCCTGGTCCACGTCCGTGAAGAACACCGTGCAGCCCGTGGCCCCCTGCTCGTCCACCAGACCGTCGCAGTCGTCGTCCACGCCATTGCACGCCTCGGCCGCAGCGGGATTGATCGCCGCAATCAGGTCGTTGCAGTCGCCCCCCTTGAGTGCGGTGTAGTCTCCGATGGCACCGCACAGACACTTGACCTGCGCGCCCGAGCCCCACTCGTCGCCGTCCCTGTCCCGGTACAGGGTCGCGCACCCACTCGAACCCGGCTCGTCCACGGCGCCGTCACAGTCGTCGTCCTTGCCGTTGCAGACCTCGACGGCGCCTGGGCTCACCGCGGCGCTCCCGTCGTCGCAGTCGCCGCCCTTGGCCACCTTGTGGACTCCCGTCGGCTTGCACAGGCACTGCGAGGTGCCGGGCTTGCCCCACCCATCGCCATCACCGTCCTCGAAGAGCGCGACGCACCCTGACGCGCCGGCCTCGTCCACGGCGCCGTCGCAGTCGTCGTCCGCGCCGTTGCACGTCTCCTGGGCCAGCGGGTGGATGCTCGCGTTCAGGTCGTTGCAGTCTCCTGGCTTGGTCGCCTTCACGAGGCCCGCCGGACCGCACCGGCACTGCGAGGCCCCCGTACCCCAGCCGTCGCCGTCCGCGTCCGTCCAGAGGGCCTTGCAGCCGACGGCTCCCGGCTCATCCGTGGCGCCGTCGCAGTCGTCGTCCACGCCGTTGCACACCTCTGGGGCACCCGGGTGGGTGGTCGCAGCGCCATCGTCACAGTCACCGAGCTTGGTGGCCGTGTAGGGGCCAACCGCAGCACACAGGCACTTCGGGGCGCCCGCTCCCCAGCCATCCGAGTCCGCGTCGATGGCCCGATCCACGCAGCCGGCGGCCCCCTCCTCGTCCACGAGGCCGTCGCAGTCGTCGTCCCACCCGTTGCACTTCTCCACCGCGCCGCTCCAGATGGCCGCCACCTCGGGCGCGCAGTCCGAGCCATTCAGGTCGCCGTCCCCGTCCACGTCCGAATCGCACGCGTCCCCCACCCCGTCGCCATCCAGGTCCTGCTGCCACTGATTCGCTGCCAGCGGGCAGTTGTCGAAGACGTCGGGCACCCCGTCGCCGTCGTCGTCGTCGTCGATGCAGTCCGCCACCCCGTCCCCGTCGGTGTCTGCGAAGCCCTCGTCCACCGAGCCATCGCAGTCCTGATCGACACCGTCGCAGATCTCCCCGGCGTTGTGGTGCAGCGTCGGGTCCAGGGGGTCACAGTCGCTCTCGTCCGGGTCTCCATCGCCATCGGCGTCCGGGTCCACGCAGTCTGCTGCGCCATCGCCGTCCACGTCAGCAAACCCCTCGTCGACCGCCTCGTCGCAGTCGTCATCCACTCCGTTGCACAGCTCCATGGCCAGGTGGTGCCGCGTCGGGTCCAGCGGCGCGCAATCGGCATCGTTCGGGACACCATCGCCGTCGGCGTCCCCGTCGATGCAGTCCGCCACTCCGTCGCCGTCCGCGTCCGCGTGGCCCTCGTCCACCGCGCCGTCGCAGTCGTCGTCCATCCCGTTGCACAGCTCCGGCGCTCC
The DNA here is from genome assembly GCA_045863395.1 of Myxococcales bacterium. Classification (GTDB taxonomy): domain Bacteria; phylum Myxococcota_A; class UBA9042; order JABWCM01; family BTVJ01; genus BTVJ01. The sequence continues at coordinate 286,148 of BTVJ01000002.1, read as the reverse complement.
TTGGTAGATGGCCCCGTTCGTTGGCTCGCAGTCTGCCACGTCGGGCACGCCGTCTCCGTCGTCGTCGAGGTCGCAGGCATCGCCGAACCCATCCCCATCCGTGTCCGTCTGGTCGGGCGACGGGAAGAACGGGCAGGTGTCGTCCGCGTCGAGGATGCCGTCGTTGTCGTCGTCCGGGTCGCAGGCGTCCCCCATGCCGTCCAGGTCCCAGTCCTCCTGCTTCGGGTTCTTCACGAGGGGGCAGTTGTCGTCCGTGTCGAGGACGCCATCCCCGTCGTCGTCACCGTCGACGCAGTCCGCCACCCCGTCCCCGTCCGTGTCCTTGTATCCGTTGTCCGCGACCCCGTCGCAGTCCTGGTCCCCGCCGTCGCACAGCTCCGTGGCGCCGTGGTGAATCCCCGCATCCCCCGGCGCACAGTCCGTCACGTCCGGGTCCCCATCTCCGTCGTCGTCCGGGTCTACGCAGTTCGCGACGCCGTCCCCGTCCGTGTCCGCGAAGCCCTCGTCCACCGATCCGTCACAGTCGTCGTCCTTTCCGTTGCACACCTCGACCACCGGCGCGTCGCCCACGCATGCCGCAGCGAGCCCCGTCGGAAGGCAGGTCCAGACCCCGTTCGCGCAGGCGTCCTCGTCGAAGCCGTCGCAGGGCGCCCCAACCTCGCCAAAGCCCTCGTCCGTCTCCCCGTCGCAGTCGTCGTCCTTGCCGTTGCACAGCTCCTCTTGCGGGGCGTCGTCGATGCACACGACGCCGGTCGCACCGCACACCCACACTCCGAGCGGGCACGCGTCCTCGTCCGGGCCGTCGCAGGGCTTCCCCAACTGCGGGAAGTCGTCGTCGACCACCCCATCGCAGTCGTCGTCCTTGCCGTTGCACACCTCCACGGACGCCTCGGGCGCGTCGCAGCTCCACTGCCCACCCGCGCACGTCTCCGTGCCCGGGCAGGCGCCGAGGGCCGCAGCCCGCACGCAGGGACGCGACGCCACGTCGTCGGTCGCACCATCGCAGTCGTCGTCGAGCCCGTTGCACTGCTCGGGCTGTGCCGACGGCGCGTCGCACCCGCCCCACCCGGCGCCGGGGCTGCACGTCTCGACGCCCTCACAGGTGCCGTGGGCCGTCGTGCGCTGGCATGGTCGGGTCGCTCCCGCGTTCTCCGTGACGCACGAGCATGTCAGGCTCGGTGGCAGGCAGGCCTCCCCGTCGCCGACCGGGCGGCACACGAGCCCCGCAGGGCAGCCAGCCCCGCACGGGAGGGCGCAGCGCCCCTCGTCCGTGCACACTGCGCCGACGGCGGCGCACCCCGCGTCGTCGTCGCACTCCGCGCACGACAGCTCGGCGACCTTGACGCACGTGCGCCCGGACGGCCCCTCGGCGCACGCCGTCCCGGCGGGGCATGAGTCGCAGGGGTCTCCGCCCGCGGCGTCCGGCACCCCGTCCCCAGCGTCCGCAGTGTTCCCAGCATCGCCAGCATCGCCAGCAGCTCCAGCGTCCGCCACGTCACCGGCGCCGCCGTCCCCGCCGCCTGCGACCTCCGCGACCACGGCGTCCGCGCCCCCCTCCGCGCCCGGTCCTTCGCAGCCCAGAAGTGCCAGCAAGGCCACCAACCCGTGAACCCAAGTCCGACTCCGCTCCATCTCCGCTCCGCTCAGGCCGGGCGCCGGGAATCAAGCGTTCCGCTGCCGCGCTCTACACCACGGGGGGCGGCCCGTTGACAGGTCCAGGGGCCGCCCTGACTTCGCCCACGGACTTGCGCGGCCCCGACGGACTGCACGTGGTCGTAGTGGTCCCGGGGCCGATCCTACAGATGCCGGAAGGAGTTTGACACCATGATCTTCGATCCCGTCTACATCTTGATCGCACTGCTGACCGGCGCGCTGGGGGTGTGGGCGCAGTTCAGGGTCAAGGGCGCGTTCCGCAAGTGGAGCCAGGTGCCCACCATGCGCCGCATGACCGGCGCCGACGTCGCCCGCGAGATCCTCCGCCGCTCCGGCATCCACGACGTGGAGGTGGAGCGCGTCGGAGGCATGCTCTCCGACCACTACGACCCCACTCACCGCAAGCTGCGGCTCTCCCCCGACGTGTACGACTCCACCTCCGTCGCCGCGGTGGGCGTCGCCGCCCACGAGGTGGGGCACGCCATCCAGCACGCACGCCAGTACTGGCCCATGCAGGTGCGGTCCTTCCTGGCCCCGGCGGCGGCCTTCGGCAGCAACATCGCCATGTTCATCATCATAATCGGCCTCGTCGTCGGCGCCCTCGGCATGGTGAAGCTCGGCATCCTGGCGTTCAGCCTGGCCGTGGCCTTCGTGCTGATCACCCTCCCGGTGGAGTTCGACGCCTCCGCCCGCGCAAAGGAGCTGCTGCCGGCCATGGGCTTCACCCGCGGCGACGAGGGGCGGGGCGTCTCCGCCGTGCTCAACGCCGCGGCCCTGACCTACGTGGCCGGCGCCGTGGCCGCCGTGGCCCAGCTCCTCTATTACCTCTGGATCTCCGGCCTGCTTGGCAGCCGCGACGAGTGACCCCTCCCCCAGCTCCTTGACACGCCCGGACGCCGTGTGGAAGGGTGACGCACCTGCTCGCGGAGGTCACGCCATGGCAACGCTCAGACACCCGGACGGTCGCGCGGTGACCGACCTCGACACCATCTCGGCGGAGCTCGCGCCGCTCGGCGTCTCACTGTCCACCTGGCCTGTCGGGGACGACCCGGAGCTGCGGGCCCTGCTCGCGCGGCCGGCCCTCGCGGACGCCGAGAAGGAGCAGGTCCTCGCCGGCCTCGATCACTACTTCCAGCAGCTCCGGACGACCTTGGGCTACGCCGCGCGGGATCTCGTCGTCCTGCACCCCGAGCTGCCCGGCCTCGACGCCATGCTCGCGAAGTTCGACCGGGTGCACACCCACGCCGACGACGAGGTGCGCTACATCGTCGATGGCGAGGGGGTCTTCGGCTTCGTGCGCCCGGACGGCTCCCAGGTGGAGGTCACCGTCACCGCGGAGGAGTACGTCAACGTCCCCGCGGGCACGGAGCACTGGTTCCACCTGACCGCTGCGCGGCGCATCAAGGCCGTGCGCTACTTCGTCGACGCGAGCGGGTGGACTCCCGAGTACACGGACCGCCCCATCGCCTTCCGCAAGTGAGGGGACCCGCCATGCGCATCGAGGTGGACTACCGGTTCCCGGCGGGGGTGGACGCCGCGAAGCAGGCCAGCGTGATCGCGGTCGGCCAGACGGCGGGGACGTGGAGCGAGCGCTGGGCCGCGCAGGACGCGCGCCTCCGGGGGCACCTGGGCGAGGTGATCGCGATCCACGGCGACGGCCCGTCCGTCGCCACCGTCGCGTTCCCGGCCGACAACGTGGAGGGGGACGTCGCCTCGCTCCTGACCATGATCCTCGGCAAGTACTCCATGGCGGGGCCTGCGAAGGTCGTGGGCCTCCGCCTGCCCCCGGGCTACGGGACGCGCCCCCGGTTCGGGGTCGCCGGCATCCGCGCCGTCGCCGGGGTGCAGGGGCGGCCGCTGGTCATGGCGATCTTCAAGCCGTCCCTCGGGCTGTCCGCCGCCGAGCACGCGAGCATCGCCGGTGAGGTCGCCCGCGCCGGGCTCGACATCATCAAGGACGACGAGATCCTCGGCGACCTGCCGAGCGCGCCGACCTTCGAGCGCCTCGCCCGCTGCGCCAATGTCCTGGAGCAGGTGGAGGCGGAGACCGGCAAGCGCACGCTGTACGCCGTCAACCTGACGGGGCGCGCGGACCGCCTCCTCGAGAAGGCGCGCATGCTGGTCAGCGAGGGGGCGAGCGCGCTCCTGCTCAACGTGCTGACCTACGGCTTCCCCATCCTGGAGGCGCTGGCCGCCGACCCGGTGATCAGCGTGCCCATCTTCGCTCACCCGGCCTTCTCTGGCGCCCTCTGCCTGCCGCCCGACCACGGGCTCGGCTACCCGGTGGTCCTCGGCACCCTCATGGCGGCTGGAGGGGCGGACGCAGTGCTGCTGCCCACCACCCTCGGGAGCCTGCCGTTCTCGCGGGAGGACGAGGTGTCCCTGCGCACCATCCTTGGTGCCGCCGGCGTCTTCCCGGTGCCGTCGGCAGGCGTCCACGCGGGCCTGGTCCCGCGGCTGTGTGCCGACTGGGGGCAGGACGTGATCCTCAACGCCGGCACCGGCATCATGGACCACCCCGACGGGCCGGGCGACGGGGTGCGCGCCTTCCACGAGGCGCTCGCGCTCCATGCGGCCGGGCAGGACCTCGCCACCGCCCCCCGCGGTCCGCTCCGGCGCGCCCTGGAGGCGCAGCACCGGTGATTGACACCAAGAGCGAGATGAAGCTGCGCGCGGGCGACCCCCGCGTCGCCATGATGCGGGCGTCCAGGCGCTTCTACGGCCTCGGCTGGATGGTGGGCACCGCGGGCAACCTCAGCGCACGGCGCGACGACGGCCGCATCTGGATCACGGCCAGCGGTCGCCACAAGGGCACCCTGGGCTCGCCGGACTTCGTGCTCGTCGACCCCGACGGGGTGGTCGCCGCCAGGGGGCTCCCCGAGGACCGCCCCTCCGCGGAGACCACCATCCACCTGGCCCTCTACCGCCTGTTCCCGGCCGCCAAGGCGGTCTACCACGTGCACACGGTCGAGGCGTCCGTCGTGTCGGACCTCGCCGGCGGCCAGGACATCGCCCTCCCACCGGTCGAGATGATCAAGGGCCTCGGGGTGTGGGACGGAGACCCGCGGGTCAGCATCCCCGTGTTCGCCAACCAACCGGACGTCCCGCGCATCGCCGCCGAGATCGAGCAGCGCTTTGCGGCCAACCCGCCCGCGGTCCCGGCGCTCATGATCCACGGCCACGGCGCCACGGTCTGGGGGCGCACCACGGAGGCGGCGCTCCACCACGTCGAGGTCCTGGAGTTCATCTTCCGCTACATGGTCACGTCGCGGCTCGTGGGGCGCTGAGCGCCGCTGCGTCCGGACCGCACTCCCATCTCGCGCTGCGCTGGCCGCGGCGCCCGTTGTGGCGGTATGCTTGGCCGCGAACGACCGCGGGAGGTTGACATGCGCACATGGTGGATGGTCCTGGCGCTCGTACCGCTCCTGGCCTGCAGCGAGGACGGCGTCAGGGGTGCGACCGGCGACGGGGACGCGGGCGCCAACGTGGTGACGGACACGGCCGACGCGGCGGAGTCCGGCGACCTGGGGGTCCTGCCGACCCCCGATGGCGGCACGAAGCCCGACGTGACGCCAGACACCGCCGGACGCACTCCGCTGGCCGGCACCGGCGAGCCCTGCGTCACCAACCAGGACTGCGAGTCGGGCTGGTGCCTCAACGGCCCGGACGAGAGCATCTGCACCGAGACCTGCCTCGAGACCTGCCCGGCCGCCTACGTGTGCAAGAGCGTCATCAACCTCCCCCCCGACGTGGTCTACCTCTGTGTGCCCACGCGCTGGGACCTGTGCAAGCCCTGCGGGAGCGACGCGGAGTGCGGCGGCCCGGCAGACCAGTGCGTACCCACCGCGGAGGGGCAGCGGTGCGGCACCACCTGCACCACGGGAGCAGACTGCCCGGACGGCTACTCCTGCGAGGCGGGGCAGTGCCGCCCGTCGACGGGCTCCTGCGAGTGCTTCGCCGGGCGGTCGGGGCAGAGCGAGCCCTGCTCTTCCGAAAGTGAACACGGCACCTGCGCGGGTACCCGCACCTGCGCGGGCGCGACGGGCTGGACGGAGTGCAGCGCCAAGACACCCGCACCCGAGGCGTGCAACGGCAAGGACGACGACTGCGACGGCGCGACGGACGAGCAGGACGCCTCCGGGTGCCTCGTCTGGCACATGGACGGCGACGGGGACGGCGCCGGCGGCACGGAGACCCGCTGTCTCTGCGCACCCCAACCCCCCTGGACAGCCACGCAGGGCGGGGACTGCGACGACGCCAACCCGGCGGCCCACCCGGCCGGAGCCGAGGTGTGCGGCGGCGGCGACGAGGACTGCGACGGCGAGGTGGACGAGGCCGGCGCTGGAGGGTGCGTGCCCTACTTCCGCGACGACGACGGCGACACCTTCGGCGCCGGCGACCCCCTGTGCCTGTGCGCGGCGTCTGCCCCGCACACGGCGCTCCAGGCGGGGGACTGCGACGACGGGGACCCGGATGTGAAGCCGACCGCCCCAGAGAGCTGCAACGGCAAGGACGACGACTGCGACGGGCAGACGGACGAGTCGGGCGCTATCGGGTGCGAGGCCCGCTTCCTCGACGAGGACGGCGACGGCTGGGGCACGACCGCAGCCTGCGTCTGCGATGGAGGCACCCACACCGCCCTGGCCGGCGGCGACTGCGACGACGGCGACGACGCGATCCACCCGGGCGCCACGGAGACCTGCAACACCGTGGACGACGACTGTGACGGGGTGGTGGACGGTCCGGGCGCCGGGGGCTGCGAGCTCCTCTACCAGGACGCTGATGGCGACGGAGCAGGGGTGACGTCCAGCGCCGCCTGCCTCTGCGGACCAGAGGGCACGCACACGGCGACCACTGGCGGCGACTGCGACGACGGCGACGAGGCGGTCCACCCCGGCGCCGCGGAGACCTGCGAGCCGGGTGACGAGGACTGCGACGGCCAGGTGAACGAGGCGGGCGCCGTGGGGTGCGCAGACCGGTTCCCCGACGCGGACGGCGACGGCTTCGGGGCGACGGCGTCAGTCGTGTGCTTGTGCGCGCCGACGGTGGCTCTCCCGGTCTCCGTGGGCGGCGACTGTGACGACGAGGACGCCGCGGTGAACCCCTTCGCCCAGGAGCTGTGCTGGGGCGGCGACGAGGACTGCGACGGCGAGGTCAACGAGCCGGGAGCCTTCGGGTGCCAGCCCTACTGGAAGGACGCCGACGGCGACGGCTACGGCGAGGTCGGGCAGAGCCAGTGTCTGTGCACCCCGGACGGGGACTGGACGGCGACCGCCGGAGGAGACTGCGACGACGGAGACCCCACGGTCCTGCCGGGCGTAGTGGAGCTCTGCGACGAGGCGGCGGACTGCTGTGCGGCGACCGCGTGCGTCTACGGCGTCTGTGTCTCGCCGTCTCCGTGCGCGGACACGGACGGCTGCTCCAACGACACCACCTGCGACGGCGGACAGTGCGTACCCTGGGGCATCGGCCCCCTCCCGAGCTGGGACGCCGGCTGCGCAAAACCGACGATCGTCGGCCAGTTCCACCCGGCGCTCCAGTGCGAGTGGACCGCCCCACCGGAGGGCGATCCCTACCCGAGCAGTATCACCGTCATCGCGACCCCGACGGTGGTGGACCTGGATCTGGACGACGACCCCTCGACCGTCCACCCGAGCATCGTCATCCCCACGGGAGAGGCCGGCTGCGACCAACCCAACTCCTTCGGAGCCGGCGTGATCCGGATCCTCGACGGCCGCACCTGCGAGCAGCTCCACGTCATCGGCGAGCCACGGGTGGTCGCGGCGGCGACCCTGGCGCTGGGCGACCTGGACGGTGACGGGCGCCCGGAGATCGTGGCACTCAAGGAGGGAGGCGGCCTGGTCGCGTTCCGGTGGGGCGGCGCCGCGTGGGGTGTGCACTGGACGTCGACCAAGGCGGGTCAGCCGGACACGGTCCCCACGACCGGCGTCCGCTACGGAGGCCCCACCCTCGCGGACGTGGACGGCGATGGGGTGCCCGAGGTGCTCCAGGGGGCCATCCTCTACAACAACGCAGGCGTGGTCATCGCAGACAACCTGGGCCTCAAGAGCGTCGCCAACGGCCCGCTCTCCGTCGTCGCCGACGTGGACGGGGACGGACACCGGGAGCTGGTCCGGGGCGACGGCGTCTGGCAGTTCAACGGGAGCGCCTGGGTCAAGGAGCCCTGGTCCGGCGGCGGCACGGACGGCTTCGTCGCGCTGGCCGACTTCGGCACCTGGGCCGTCCCCGGCCTCACTGAGCCGCTGCCAGAGGTCGTGGTCGTCAGCCAGGGTACGGTGCGCATCCAGACGCTGGCGGGCCAGGTGGTGTACGGACCCTACGACCTGCCCTTCTTCCCGCCGGCCCCCACCAAAGGCACCGGCGGCCCGCCGACGGTCGGGGACTTCGACGGGGACGGCAGCCCCGAGGTGGCGCTGGCAGGCCGAGGCTCCTACACGGTCTTCGATCCGGGCTGCGCCGGGAGCCCACCGCCCTTCGGATGCTGGGGCGACGGCATCCTGTGGTCGGTGCCCTCCCAGGACTACTCGTCGTCGGTGACCGGCTCCAGCGTCTTCGACTTCGAGGCGGACGGACTGGCGGAGGCGGTCTACGCAGACGAGTGCTTCGTGCGGGTCTACTCGGGCCTGACGGGCGAGATCCTCTTCAGCCAGGCGCGCTCGTCGGGCACCTGGTACGAGAACCCCATCGTGGCGGACGTGGACGGGGACTTCCGCAGCGAGGTGGTCGTCGGCTCCAACACGAACTGCAACGTGACCTGCCCGTCCGTGGACCCGTACTTCCGCGGCCTCCGGTGCCAGACCTCGGCGGACTGCGGCGCCGGCGCCACCTGCAAGGTCGGCTACTGCCGCTGCACCGACGACGCCTCCTGCGGGGCCGGGTTCGCGTGCATGGCGCCGCTGCCCAACACTCCGGGCAAGGACAACGTCTGCCGCGCGTCTCACCCCGGCAAGTTCGACGCCTTGCGGGTGTTCGGCGACGTGGGCGACAACTGGGCGACCTCGCGGACGGTCTGGAACCAGCACATGTACTTCGTCACCAACGTGGACGAGGACGGCACGCTGCCCCCCGCAGGCTCACCGGAGAACTGGCAGGTCCCGGGGCTCAACAACTTCATGCAGAACGTGCAAGGGGACCTGGACCCGACGGCCGCCCCGGATCTCACGGCCCAGCCCCTGCTGCTCGGCAACTGCGGACCCGGGAGCTCGCTGCTGGTGAGCGCGGCCGTGTGCAACCGCGGCGCGGCACCCGTGGACGCGGGCGTGCCGGTCGCCTTCTACGACGGCGCACCCGAGGCCAGCGGCGCCATCGCGTGCCTGCTGGCGACGGCGGCCGTGCTGCACCCGGGAGACTGCGAGAAGCTGACCTGCCCGATGCTCATCAAGGGGGGGCAGCCGCACACCATCCACGTCATCGCGGACTTCGGCGCCGAGAGCAAGGAGTGCCACGAGGGGAACAACCGCGCCGTCTTCGAGGGCGTGACCTGCCTGAACCTGCCTTGACGCCCGGCCCGATGTGTCGCGCGGACGCGCAGGCGCCCTCGCACCGCGCCCCCCGGCGCATCGCCCTGGCGCTCGCGGGGGCTGCCGCCGCGCTCTCCTTCGCGGCGATCTTCTTCCGCCTCGCTGCCCCCACCCACCCGCTGGTCGCCGCTGGGTTCCGGCTGGTCGTCGCCGCGACGCTCCTGCTGCCCCTCACGCTGCGCGCCCGGGCCGCCGGGCGCCTCACGGCCACCGTCCTGCGGCTGGGCGCCGCCGCTGGCCTGCTCTACGGCGTCCACTTCGGCGCCTGGGTCGCCTCCCTCGGCCTGACCTCGGTGGCCGCGTCCGTCACCATCGTGACGGCGACACCCCTGCTCCTCGCTACGGTGGCGCTGGTGTCGGGACGCGACCGCCCGGAGCGCCGGCTCTGGGGGGCGCTCGGCCTCGGCGTCGTGGGCGTGGCGACCATCGGCGCCAGCCACGCGGGCGGTGGAGACGCCCTGGCCGGCGACGCCCTCGCGGCCCTTGGGGCCGCCGCCATGGCCGGGTACCTGCTGGTCGCGCGGCGCCTGGGCCACGCCCTGCCCGTGCTCGCCTTCGCCGGAGTGGCCACGGCGGTCGGAGGAGTCGCGCTCCTCGGCGCGGCCGCGGCGCTGGGCCACTCCCCCCTGCCCCCAACGGCGGAGGCGGCCGGGTGGCTCGTGCTGGCGGCGCTCGTGCCTCAGCTCGTCGGCCACACGCTCCTGACATGGGCGCTCCGGTGGACCACCCCGACGGCGGTGGGGATCTCGACCCTCGGGGAGCCCGTGAGCGCGACGCTCCTGGGCTGGGCGGTCCTCGCGGAGGTGCCGAGCCCAGGAGTCCTCGCCGGCTGCGCCGTGACACTGGCCGGGGTCGTCGTGGCGGCTCGCGCGTCGCGTACGGCGCCCCCCTGACGCAATATAGGATTGCGCCGGTCCGCTATTTGTGGCACACAGGCACGTGTGCGGGGCACCATCCCTGCCAGGAGGCATCCATGTTTCAGCAGGATCCGGGGGCCATGATCGGGACCATCACCTGTGAGCAGCTCAAGGCGCTCCTCGACCGGGGCGAGCCACTCAAGCTGGTCGACGTGCGCACCCCCATGGAGCGCGAGCTGTGCACCATCGAGCCATCGGTGCTGCTCGACAGCGAGGAGACGGCGGACGCGCTGCTCGCCGAGGACGACGGGTCACCCGTCGTGTTCTTCTGCCACATCGGCGGACGAAGCCACCACGCGGCCATGTGGTTCCGCCAGCGAGGCATGGCCCAGCCGCTGAACCTGCTCGGTGGCATCGACGCGTGGAGCCGGGAGGTTGATCCGACTGTGCCGACCTACTGAGGTCGACTCATCCCGTGAAGGGAGAATTCGGATTGGACAGGGGACACCCTGGGCTCTACACTCGACATCCAACCCTGGAAGGCTCGAAGTCGTCGGCCGCCAGAGAGAGGAGATGACCCCCCCGTGCTGTCACAAACTGCCGAGTATGCACTCCGCGCCGTCGTCCACCTCGCCATGGCGAGGGGAGCCCTGACCACCCAGGACATCGCGTCGTCGACCAAGGTCCCCCCCGGCTACCTCGCCAAGGTGCTCCAGAGCCTGGCGCGCGCCGGCATCCTCAGCTCCCAGCGGGGGCTGCGCGGAGGCTTCCGCATGGCGCGTGAGGCCACCGAGGTGACGGTGCTCGAGGTGATCAACGCGGTGGACCCCATCCGGCGCATCACGACGTGCCCCCTCGGCCTCGCCGCCCACGGCACGCGGCTGTGCGCGCTCCACCACCGCCTGGATCAGGCGACGGCCAAGGTGGAGTCCACGTTTGGCAACACGACCATCGCAGAGATGCTCGACGACGACACGCAGGCTGCGGCGCTCTGCGAGTTTCCGCGGCCCGTCCTGGAGTAACGGCCTCCCCTCCTCGACGCCCCCCCCCAACTGACTACTTGCAGTCACCGCCCGAGCAGGTCTCGTTGGAGACGGAGCCCTTCTCGATGGCTCGGGTGCAGCGGCCCCCCGCGCAGGTGAAGTTGCACGTCGCGCCGCTCTTGCAGGCCTGAGTGCAGCCGCCGCCGGAGCAGGTCCCGTTGCAGGTCGACCCCGACTCGCAGCTCTGCGCGCACCCGCCCGCCGAGCAGGTGCCGTTGCACACGTTGCCGCTCGCGCAGGTGAAGGACTCCTTCGTGTCGACGGCGGAGCCGGCCACCCCGGCCGCCTTGTGCGCCGCCTCGCCGGCCTTCTGTGCCGCCTCGCCGGCCTTCTCTGCCGCCGCCTCCGCCTTCTTCATGGCCTCGGCGGCCCGCCGGAGGGCCTCGTCCGCCGCTGGCGTCTGCGCCACGGTCGATGCCGCAAAGAGCAGGCCCGCGCCCAGCACGAGCGCGCGGGTCATCGCCTTCATGGGGATCCTCATGGTACCTCCTGTTCCTTGTCGGAGCGCCAGGCGCCCCGGGGGATCGCGCTGGAGAGTCTCCCCAGCGCCGAGTCAACCCGCCACGGCGGGCTGCCACTTGGGGTTGATGCGGGACAGCTCCTCGCAGATGGCGTCGATGGTCGCCCGGATCTGCTCCTCCGTGTGGGTGCTCGTCAGGAAGAAGCGCAGGCGGGCGAGCTTCTCCTCCACCGCGGGGTAGATGATCGGCTGCACGTTGATGCCGCGCTTGAACAGCTCCCGCGAGAGCATGAACGCGAAGTAGGAGCCGCCCACGATGATGGGGATCACGGCCGAGTCCTTGCTCGGGCCCGTGTCCAGGCCTCGCCCCTTCGCCAGCTCCAGGAACAGGCGCGCGTTGTCGTGCAGGCGCTGCACGCGCCACGGCTCCCGGTCCAGGGCCCGGATGGCCTCCAGGGACGCGGCCGCGTTGGGCGGCGAGATCCCGACGCTGTAGACGAAGCCGGGCGCCGTGTACTTGAGATACTCGACGATGGGCTTCGCTCCCGCGATGTAGCCGCCGCAGCTCGCGAAGGACTTGCTGAGCGTGCCCATCCACAGGTCCACGTCCGCGGCGTTCACGTCGAAGTGCTCGCGGATGCCGTGCCCCCGCGCGCCGAGCACGCCCATGGAGTGGGCCTCGTCGACGAGCAGGAAGGCCTTGTGGCGCTTCTTCACGTCGATGAAGGCGGGCAGATCCGGGATGTCGCCGTCCATGCTGTAGACGCCCTCGATGGCGATGAGCACCCGCTTGTAGTGCTTGCGGATGTCGCCGAGGATGCGGTCGAGCGCCCCCACGTCGTCGTGCGGGAACGGCCGCCGCTGCGCGCCTGACAGCGTGATCCCCTGCAGGATGGAGTCGTGGATCAGGCTGTCGTGGATGATCAGGTCTCCCTGCCCGAACAGGTGCCCCACCGTCGTCACGTTGGTGGTGTGACCGCCCACGTAGACGATGCAGTCCTCCGTGCCGATGACCTCGCTGATCGCCCGCTCCAGCTCCCGGTGCAGCGGCTTCTCGCCCGACGCGATGCGGCTCGCCGACACGCTGGTCCCGTACCGCGCGATGGCCTCCTGGGCCGCGCGGGTCACGTCGGGGTGGCCCGACATGCCGATGTAGTTGTAGCTGGAGTAGTTGATCAGCTCGCGGCCGTCGATGACGGTCGTGTCGCCCGTCACCCGCTCGTGCACGTTGAAGTAGGGGTTTCCGATGCCGGACAGCTCCACCGCGTGGATGCGCTGGCGCAGCGCCTTGTAGGGCTCGTAGAGCTCGAAGCGCCAGTGCTCCTCCGGGATGTCGGCGCCGTCCTCTCGAGTCGGGGCCTTGTGGCCGTTGCCGGTGGCCTTTGCTGGGGCGTCCTCCACGAAGAGCGCCTGGATGCCCGTCAGGACCGCCACGATGCGCCCGGTCGCGTCCTGGTAGACGATGTCGCCCTGGAAGCGGTCCCCGTCCTGCGCGCGGAAGGTCACGGTGCAGCGCACCGGGCCCGCGCCGAAGGGGGCGATCAGGCGCAGCTCCTCGAAGCCCGTCGGGTAGCCCTTGCGAGCGTGCGTGACGCGGGCCCAGTAGGCGGCGATCTGGAAGCTCGCGTCGAGGACCAGCGGGTCGACCGCCCACGCTGTGCGCGGGTCCCCGGGCACCCAGTCCCGAGGGCGCGATGCCCGGACCATGCCGCTGGCGTGGCGCTCCCCCACCTCGTCGATGGCGATGACGCCCTGGAGCAACGGCCCGTGGAAGGTGTGGTCCCGGTAGAACACGTCCAGCGGCAGCGTCGGAGCCTTGCCCGTGCCCCTCGCGGCCAGGAGCGTCGTGTCCGCCTCCCGCGCCTCGGCGCCCGCGGTCACCGAGCAGCGATAGGCGAGGGTCCGCGCGGTCCCGGCCAGGATCTGCACCTCCGCGGTGGTGCGGGCGCGCTCCTCGACGCGGGCCTCTACGACGACCGTGACCGGCTCGTCCACGATGATGCCCTGGTACAGCGTGAGCCCGTCGATGCGCACGCCCTCGTCGCCCGGCACACAGCGGGCGGCGTAGTCGGTGGCGATGGCGAGAGGCACGACGGGCGCGCTCTCCAGGCGATGGTCGTCCAGGTAGGGGTGGGACTCCACGTCGAGGTGGTCGGTCAGAAGGAACCCGGCCTGGCGGACGGGCAGGTCGCGGCCGAAGACCACCTCCCCCGAGCCCGGCGTGGCGAGCTCCCGCAGCAGGAGGTCTGCGCCCTCGTCGGCCTTCAGGAAGGTCACGCCCGCATCGCGCATGGCGTCCACGGCGGCGGCGCTCAGGGACTCGGCCATGCCGACCCCCTCCCAGAGGGGCCAGTCGATGCTGACCGTCTTGACGGACGGGCGCAGGCGGCTCGCCTCCCGGGCCAGGGCGCTCAGGATCTCGTTGGCGGCGGCGTAGTCGGCCTGCCCCGCGTTGCCGAAGCGCCCCGCCCACGACGAGAACAGGGCGACCAGGCGGACCGGATCGTCCTGCGTCGCCGCGAGCAGGTTCGCTGCCCCGGTGGCCTTGGGGGCCATGACCCGGGCGAGGGCGTCGTCGGGCTTGGTGGCGAGGGCGCCGTCGGCCAGCACGCCCGCCGCGTGGATGATCGCCTCCACGGGCCCGAGCGCCACGCGGACCCGCGACAATGTGCGAGCGAGCTGCTCCGGGTCGGAGACGTCGCAGGACTCGTAGTGGACCTGCGCCCCGGCCTCGGTGAGGGCCGCGAGGTGAGCTGCCAGCTCGCCGCCGCCGTTGCTGCCTCCAGGGGCCGAGCGGCCCAGGATCGCCAGGCGCGGCCGGTACCGGCGCGCCAGCTCCAGGGAGACCGCGGCGCCGACGCCGCGCCCCCCGCCGGTGACCACCACCACCGCACCCGGCGCGAGGGTCACGGGAGCGTCCGACAGGGGGGCGTCCTCCAGGACCACCCCGCGGCGCTCCGGGCCGAGGCCCACCTCCACCGTGCGGTCCGCGGCGTCCAGCTCCGCGAGGAGCGCGTCCGCGAGGGCCGCGGCGGGCAGGCTCGGATCCACGTCGATGACCTTGGCGAGGGCCGCGCCCCACTCCCGGGCCGCGGACTTGACCAGGCCCGCCATCCCGCGCTGGGCCGCGCGACCGTCGCCACCGTCGAGGCCCATGCCCCCGCCCAGGCCCGTCACGGCCACGAGCGCCGCGGGCGTCGCGCCCTTGGCGGCCGCCCGCGCGAGGGCGAGGAGGCGGCCCGTGGGCCCAACCAGGTCGCCACCCTCTGCGAGCACGTCGGCGAGGTGGATGGCGCCCCCGACGTCCGGCACCTCGGCGAGGGCCCCCCAGCCTACCGTGTGCAGGTGCTCCCCAGCGAGGGGTGCGTCCCCCGGCTCGACCAGCACCACCTCCTGGCCGCGGGCGACGAGGCGCTCGGCCAGCTCCCGGGCGATGCCGGCGGCGTCCGCGCTCATGAGGAGCGCCCCGGGCACCTGGAAGCGCGCGCCGGGCTCCGAGGGGGCCACTCGCAGGCGCGGCACGAGGCGCTGGATCGGCGCCCCGTCGGTGACGGCGCGGCGCGGCGCGCCCCTCTCGAGGGCCTCGGAGACCCAGGCGACCAGGTCGCCCACGTTGAGCTCCCGGGTGAACAGCGACTGGGGGACGCCGCCGAGCGCGGGCCATGCCTCACCCACGGCGGTCACCAGGTCGGCGACCATCAGGGAGTCGAAGCCAAGCTCCGTGACCAGGGACTGGTCCGCGCGCACCTGGGCCGCCGGGAAGGCGCTGATGCGGGCCACCGCCGCCACGATGCGCTCCCTCACGGCTTCCCGGTCGACGGTCGGCGGCTCGGGCGCGCTCGGGGGGGCGGCCTTCTCCACCTTGGTCGTCGCACTCCGGCTCGTGACAACCCGGGCCTCCTGGACCTGTGGCCGACCCTCGGGGGCAGCGGCCACCTCGGTCGGCATCGGGTCCGGGGCTACAAGAGGCTGTGCCGTGCGGACAGCGGGTCCGGCCCCCCCCCCGAGCAGCTCCACCTGCCGCTGCAGGATGGCGCTCTGGGACGCGAGCACCGCCGTCTGCTCGCGGAGCAGGGCCACGAGCTCCGGGCTCGGCCCCGCGTCATTCACTCTCACGGGAGCCGCAGGCGCCGGTGCGGCGGCGACCCCCGCCGACCGCCCCTGCGAGGGCTCGACCTTCCGCTTGTCGTCGTCGATCACCCAGTACTCCTCGGTCTCCAGCGGGCACATGGGCACGCTCGCCACGGCCACGTCCCGCCCCTGGAACAGCCGGTCGAAGCGCACCGGCGCCCCGAGCGCGGCCAGGAAGGCCAGCGCCTCGGCGAAGCGCGTCCCCGTGTCGTCCTTCAGATCTGCCAGCGACAGGGCGGTCACCCCCGGCTGGGTCCGCCGCGCGAAGGCGGCGAGGGTCTCCCCGGCGCCCACCTCCAGGTACACCTGCGCGCCCTGCGCGGCACAGAGCTCCAACCCTGCGACGAAGTCCACCTGCTCCGTGGCGTGGGCCGTCATGATGGACCGGGCCCCGCGCTCGTCCTCCGGGTACAGGCGCCGCGCCACGCAGCTCACGACGGGCACCCGCGCAGCCGCCACCCCCATGCGCCCGACCGCCTCCCCGATGGCGGGGACCGCGGGAGCCACGATGGGAGAGTGGAAGGCGTGGCTCACGGGCAGCAGCGCCGCCTTGACCCCCTGGGCCTCCAGCTTCGCCACGAGCGCCCGCACGCCCTCGGTCGACCCCGACACGACGCTCTGCTGCGGCTGGTTGTGGTTGGCGACGACCACGCCGTGCTCGGCCGCCCACCGCTCCACGTCCGCCCGCGGCGCCCGGACCGCCGCCATGGCCCCCCGGTCACCACCCAACGCCGCCATGGCCGCGCCCCGCTCGGCGACGAAGCGGACCATCTCGTCCCCGTCCAGCACTCCACCCGCCGCAGCCGCGACGAACTCACCCAGGGAGTGCCCGGTGGTCACGGCCGGCTCTACCCCGAGGTCAGCGAGCGTCCGGGCCAGCGCGATGCCCAGCGCCGCCATTGCGGGCTGGCACACCTCGGTCTGCTTGAGCGCCTCCTCGGCGGCAGCGAGGTCCGTCCCCGCCTCCGGGTACAGGAACCGCGTCACCGGGCACCCGAGCACATCGCCCGCTGCCCCGGCGACCGCGTCCAGGTGCTCGCGGAACAGGGGCAGCCGCTCGTAGAGCCGCTCCAGCAGCCCCACCGCCTGGGCCCCCTGCCCGGGGAACAGGAAGGCGACCTTCGGATCCCCCGCCTTTGCCCACCGCACGCCGTCGCCGAGATCGGTCGCCGGGCTCTCCCCGGCCAGCGCCACCGCCGCCCGCTCCAGCTTCCGCGTGAGCTCCTCGCGGGAGGACGCCGCCAGCGAGACACGGACCGCCTCGTGAGAGCGGGTCGCGCACAGGGTGAAGGCCAGGTCCCGCAGGGGGGCGTCGCCACCGTCCAGCGTCGCGCGGACCGCCCGCAGGTGCTCGACCAGCAGCGGCCGCGTGGGCGCGGAGAGCACGAAGGGCTCAGGCCGCGCCTCGACGCCCCTCTGCCGCACCGGCGCCTGCTCCAGCACCACGTGGACGTTCGTGCCGCCGAAGCCGAAGGAGCTGAGGGCCGCCCGCCGGGGCCCGTCCTCGGTCCAGGGCACGGCGTCGGTGGGCACCCGGAAGGGCGACGCCTCGAAGTCGATGCGCGGGTTCGGAGTCTCAAACCCCGCCTGCGGCGGCACGACGCCCCGCTCCATGGCCAGGGTCGCCCGAATCAGCCCCGCCACTCCCGCCGCGGCCATGGTGTGGCCGATGTTGGCCTTCACGGACCCGAGCCACGCCGTGCGCCCGTGCGGGGCGCCGCCGCGCAGCTCACGCCACGCCTGGTCCAGCGCCTGGAGCTCCACGGGGTCCCCGACGGGCGTGCCTGTCCCGTGGGCCTCCACGTATCCGATCGAATCAGGCGACAGACCCGCGTCCTCGTAGGCGCGCCGCACCGCCTCCACCTGGCCCTCCAGCCGGGGCGTCATGGGGCCCTCGCCGCGGCCGTCGTTGTTGCAGCCCGCGCCCCGGATCACGCCCCAGATGCGGTCGCCGTCCCGCACCGCGTCGCCGAGGCGCTTCAGCATCACCGCGCCGACGCCCTCGCCCATCACGAAGCCGTCGGCCAGCGCGTCGAAGGGGCGGCACTCGTCCCGCTTGCTCATGGCGCCGACCCGAGCGAAGCCGACGAAGTTGTCGGGGGACAGGATCACGTACATGCCACCGGCGATGGCCGCGTTGCACGTGCCCGCCCGCAGGTGGACGATGGCCTCGTTGAGCGCGACCAGCGCCGACGAGCACGCCGCGTCCATGGCCATGGCGGGCCCGCCCAGGTCGAAGACCTGGCTCACGGTGGCGGCGGCCATGTTCAGGAGGGAGCCTGCGATGCTGTAGGCGCGCAGGGGAACGGCCGCTGCCACCAGCGCCTCTCGCTCCTCGTCGCTCAGGCGGTCACCAATGGGCTCGCCCAGCGCCCCGTCGAAGAGCTGCATGGCGACGAGGCGCGCAGTCTGGAGGTTCTTGTACTCCGACACGCTCGCCCCGACGAAGACCCCGGTCCCCGCCCGGTCGAAGGGCCGCGCGTCGTAGCCCGCGTCCCCGAGCGTGTCCCGCACCACGTCCAGAAGGAGCCGGTGCTGCGGGTCCATGACCTTCACGCGCAGGGGCGCCAGCCCATAGTGCAGCGCCGCGAAGCGCCGCACGTCGTCCAAGAAGGCCCCCCGGCGCGCATAGCCCTTGTCCTTGGCGCGCGGCGACGGGTCGACGAAGAGGTCGTGGTTCCAGCGGTCGGCTGGGACGTCCTTGAACGTCACGGTGCGTGATCGGATGAGATCCCAGAAGGACCACAGGTCAGGCGCGGACGGGAAGCGGCACCCCATGCCGATGATGGCGATGTCGTGGCGGTCACGGGTGATGTCTGTCATGGGAGTCTCCGGAGCCGGCGAGCCCGCGGACCCGCCAAGGCGGAATTCTGAATCGGGCGCGTGCCCGAGGGGTGTGTCGAAGCGGTGCCCCCACCGCGGTCTCCGTCACGCGACCGTCGAGGATCGCGAGCCCCGAGCGCCTATGGCGACGGCTGGAAGAAGCGGTTGATCACGGTCGGCACGAGGCGCCGGGCCCGGTGCCCGGCCCGTCGCAGGAAGGACACGGCCAAGTGCCGCGCGATGACGATGCGGTCCGAGCTGCCCATGGTGCGCACGCCCTCCCTGCCCAGGGTGCCCCGGATGTACTGGTCCCGCGTCTTGGCCCGCTGGACCTTGCCGCTGGACGTCTTCGGGAGCTGCCCCGCCGACAGGAACACGATGTCGGCGACGCGCAGCGACAGCTCGTCGGAGACGATGCGCCGGATCTCGGCCTTGAGGTCCTCGCTCCCGGCGGCCCGCGTCTCCGCTGCGACCACCAGCTCCTCCGACGAGGCGCCAGGCCGCGAGAACACGACCACGTTGCCCTTGCGAACGCCGGGCAGCTCCTCGATGAGCCACTCCACGGACTGGGGATAGTAGTTGCGCCCGTTCAGGATCAGGATGTCCTTCTTGCGCCCCGAGACGAACACACGGCCCCCCGCCACGTAGCCCAGGTCCCCCGTGTGGAGCCAGCCGTCGACGATGGTGCGCGCCGTGGCCTCCGGGTTCCGCCAGTAGCCCGGCGTCACGGACGGCCCGCGGAGGCACAGCTCACCGACGCGCCGCTCCGGCAGCAGCCGCCCGGCCTCGTCCATGACCCCGATCTCGTGGCCTGGAAAGACAGACCCGCAGGACACGAGCTCCATGGTGTTGGGCGTCCCCCGCGGGACCTCCACCGCCCATCCCTTCTCGTGGTAGGTGTCGGCGTCGATGAGGTCCGTCTCCACCTTGGCGCGCAGCGGAACGAAGCTGATGGCCAGCGTCGCCTCCGCCATGCCGTAGCAGGGCAGCATCGCCTCGGGCTTCAGGCCCGCGGCGGCGAAGGTCTCGGTGAACTCGCTCATGGTCTCGGGCTTGATGGGCTCCGCGCCGCAGCCGAACACCCGCATCCGGGACAGGTCCCAGCGCGCCAGGTGCTCGGGCTTTGCCCTTCGCGTCGCCAGGGAGTACGCGAAGTTGGGGGCGAACGTGACCGTCGCCTCGTACTTCGTCATCACGTCCATCCACACGGTCGGCTTCTTGAGGAAGCTCAGCGTGGGGATGAACACGGCCCGCGTACCGCTGACCAGCGGGGTCAGCACCTTCCCGATGAGGCCCATGTCGTGGTAGAGCGGCAGCCAGCTCACGACCATGTCCTCGGGGTTGCCGATCTCGATGCCCGCCCAGATGTCCGTGGTGTTGGCCACGAGGTTCCGGTGGGTGACGATGACGCCCTTGGGGTCGGACGTGCTGCCGGACGTGAACTGGAGGAACGCGATGTCCTCGGCCGCGACGTCCGGGAGCTCCGAGGAACCAGGGTCGCCGGCGAAGGCCTTGTCCACCACCAGGATGTCCTCGAGGCCCGGCACCTTGCCCATGCACGACCAGAGCACCGGCTGGACCTTCCCGGTGGTCAGCAGGATGCGCGCGCCCGCCGCCGTCATGATCTTCACGCTGGCGTCGATGTAGGCGTCCAGCTTGCCGAGCGCGAGGGGCGGGTACAGCGGCACCGGGATGACGCCGGCGCACAGGGCGCCGAAGAACGTGAGGATGAAGTCCTCCGGGTCCGGCACGACCAGCGCCATGCGGTCGCCCTTGCGCAGGCCCCGCTTCGACAGCGCGCGCCCGCGGCGCTGCGCCTCGGCGAGGATCTGCGGAAAGGTGTAGGCGGTCTCGACGCCCTTGTCGTCGAGGAAGATGAAGCCGCGATCCGGGTGGCGCGCCGCGGTGCGCACCATCGCATCCACAATCGTCAGGATCTCCACCACGTCCTCCAATGCTGCGGGCTCAGACGCGCCCGCTGGACTTGAGCCACTCGATGGTCGGCGCGAGCGCCTCGCGGGCGGAGCGGAAGCTCACGCCCAGGTCTCTCCGCGCCTTCCCGTTGTCCATGAACCAGTACAGCGTCGCATAGGGGATGACCGCCGGGTTGAAGGGCAGCGGGATGCGCAGGGCCGAGCCCACCCGCGCCACGCCCCGGATCAGCCCGTTCGGCAGGAGCATGATCTTCTTCTTCTGCCCGAGCAGCTCCAGCGTCAGCTCGGCGAGCTGCTTGATGGAGAGGTTCTCGCCGCCCAGGATGTAGCGCTCCCCGGGGCGCCCCCGCTCCAGGGCCGCGATGATGCCGTCGGCCACGTCTTCGACGTAGACGACGCTCGTCCCGCCCGACGGCACCAGCACCGGGCTGCTCTTCGCGAAGTCGATGAGGTTCCCCGCGGTGATCAGCGCCGTGTCGTCAGGCCCGTAGACCTCGGCCGGGTTGACGATGGTCACGGGGAGCCCCTTGCCCGCGGCCGCGCGGCACATGGACTCCACCTCTCGCTTCGACTGGGCGTAGACCAGCTTGTGGAGGGGCAGCGTGCACTCGGAGTCCTCGTCCTGGACCACCGGGTCCTCCGTCCCGTTCACCGCGATGATGCTGCTGACGAACACGGTGCGCACGTCTCCGTGGGCGCGCGCCGCATCCAGCACGTTGCGGCTGCCGCCGATGACCACGTCGTGCATCTGGGGAGAGTGGATGTCGTTCCAGTTCGACAGGCTGGCCAGGTGCAGGATGCCGTCGCAGCCTGCCGCGCCGGCGCTCACGCTCGCTGCGTCCCGCACGTCGCCGGGCACCCGCTCGAACGCGACGCCGGAGATGCGCGCCGTGTCGCTCGTGTCGCGGAGCAGGCAGCGGACGTGGTGGCCCTGCGCCGCGAGCTTCCTGACCACCGCCGACCCGATGAAGCCGTTACCGCCCGTGACGAAGATGCGCATGGTGTGAAGGCTCCCTGCATGGTCGCACGCCGACACCAACGGGTTGGCGCGTCCCGGTTGCTCCGGCGTGCGCCACCCCTACCACGGATGCCTGGGGGTGGCAAGACTATTCTGTGGCGGTGAGACACGTCCATCTCCGCGCCATCGCTGGTCATGGCGCAGTGTGAACCCGACCGACTCACCGGTCGGTCTGCGTCGAGTGACCGACCCGTGGGTCGACTCGCGACGCTCGCCGATGTCACCACCAACGCCGTCCGACTGTGGTAGAGTCGCCGATCTTGGGAATGGGGCCTCGCCCGCGCGTGCTTCAGTCCCCGGCACTTGCCAGGAGGAGTCATGACGGCAGTCGGACGGCTCGACCCGCACCACCCGCCCCCGGGCCCATCTGGAGCGGAGCCGCACGAGGTACACGGGAGCGACCTGGTACGCTCGCCGGAGCACACGGCGCGCTGGATCCGCTCGGTGCCCCACGTGCAGATCTTCCTCGAGGTGGCCCGCAGCGCCGGGGTGTCCCCCCACGACTTCGTGGAGCTCGCGGCCGCCATCCACGAGCTGGGCGCTGGCGCCGTGGTCGGCGCCGTCCGGGCGGCCACCCGCGCCCGGTCCGGCGCACACGAGCGAGCCCGTCCGGTCCAGCTCTCCGACCACATGGACGACGCGCTGGTCATCGCCAACCTGGACGCCGCGGATTGGGCCGAGGCGGTCTCCGCCGTGGTCGCGCGGGTGACGCAGGTCCATCCGGGCTCTTGCGCCGACACGCTGTGCCGGGAGCTGGAGCGTGACCCGGAGCACGCGGGCTGGCTCCTCGGCGGAGGGGTCGCCATCCCCCACGCGCAGTGCTCGGGCCTCCCCAGGCCCCTCCTGGCAGTGACGAACCTGCGCACCCCCCTGGCTCTGGACACACCGGACGGCATCCCGGTGTCCGTCCTGTTCGTCCTGCTCGATCCGCCTGGCGCGGCAGACCTCCACCTGCACCTGCTCGCACGCATCGCCAACCTCTGCAGCAATGATGGGAACCTGGGCCTCCTGCGGGCTGCCCGGGACGACACGTCCCTCGCGGACGCCATCGTCGCCCTCGACCAGTCCGCCTGACACCGGTTGTAGCGCGCCCGCGACCACTTCGGTATGCTGCTGCGTCTCGTCTGGCGGCTGGAGGAGCGTATGAGAGGGACATGGATCGCGTCGGGTCTGGCGGTGCTGCAGCTCGTGGCGTGCTCGGACACCGGCGACGGCGAGGGGCCACAGGGCGGCTCTGACGTGGCGGCGGCGGACGTCCAGACGGCGGACGCGACCGATGACGCGGCACCGTGGGTCGACACGCCCATGGCGGACGCCCCCGCGGTGGAGGACACGCCGGCGCCCCTCGACGTCGAGGACCCCGACACGGCCGCCTGCGCTTGCCTCCCCGGCACTTTCTGTGAACCGACGAGCGGCGCATGCCTGGACTGCCTCGTCGACGAGCACTGCACCTACCCGTCCTGGTGCAAGGGCGGCCAGTGCGTGCAGACGGCATGCTTCCCGAACCAGAAGGCTTGCGACGGCCTGACGCCGAAGCAGTGCGCCAGTGACGGCAGCAAGTGGGTCGAGGGCGCGCCCTGCCCGGCCGATGGCGCCTGCGTGGTCGGCGACTGCAAAGTGAAGGTGTGCGAGCCTGGCCAGAAGCAGTGCAGCAAGCTCCAGATCCAGGTGTGCGACGAGTGGGGGACCGGCTACGCTCACGTCCCCTGCCCGCCCGGGAGCGCCTGCTACACGGACCAGTGTGAGCCCATCAAGCACAACGTGGTGCTGATCTTCGACACCTCGGGCTCCATGGGCAGCCTCGGCGCATTGGACGCCGTGCCCTGCATCTGCCCGACCGGGTGCAAGGCGCAGCCCTACCCTGCGTGCGAGGATCTCAAGTGTCCTCAGTCCCGCCTTGGACTTGCGAAGATGGTGTTCAACCAGATCTTCACCTCTGAGGTGTTCCAGAGGGTCTATTTCGCGATGCTCCGGTTTCCCCAGCGCGAGAAGGCGGACTCGCCGGAGACCTGCGGCAGCCTCTTCGATCCGACGGGCATCGGCCACTACACGAACATGAGCTCCGCGGGAGGGGGCAACTCGGACTGGATCTCCGGTGACGACAACTCCCACATCGTGGCGGACGGCGGCTGGTTCGACCAGTACCTCCACGAGATCCTGTCGGTCCCCTTCCCGGTGGACGAGGACGACGACACGAAGCCCAAGGCGCTGGAGTGGGTGGACGGCAACGAGGTCTTCGAGAAGATCGGGCCCGCGTGCGCCAAGAACGTGGACTGCCCGGTCGGCGTGTGCGCCATCGACAAGCAGTCGGGCGCGGGCGAGTGCGCGACGCACACCAACCACGAGCTGCGCGCCACGGGCAGCACGCCGCTCGGCAAGAGCCTGTTCTACGCCGGGGAGTTTCTGCGCAAGTACGGCACCCCAGCGGGCAAGCCCTGCGAGAGCCGTGCGGACTGCGGGAACGTCAACTATTACTGCGGCCCCGACGGCAAGTGCTTCGACCCCCTCCGTGGCTGCCGCCAGAACGTGGTGATCCTGTTCACCGACGGCGTGGAATCTCCAG
Organism: Myxococcales bacterium; assembly: GCA_045863395.1. Lineage (GTDB taxonomy): Bacteria > Myxococcota_A > UBA9042 > JABWCM01 > BTVJ01 > BTVJ01. The sequence continues at coordinate 262,125 of BTVJ01000002.1, read as the reverse complement.
CAACGGAGACCAGCAACTTCTTCAACCCGATGGTCCAGGCGAAACGGCTTCGCTACGGCCTGGGGTGCGCCTTCGACTCGGATTGCGGCACGGGCGCGAAGTGCAAGTCCGGGACGTGCCAGGAGTACGGCGCGCCGAGCCCCATCATGCTCATCGATGGCGTGGGCGCCAACCGCCTCAAGGACTACGAGGGCAACCCCCTCACGGCGATCATCCACGTGGTCGACATCAGCCAGGGCTCCTCTGACTCGGCCAACGCGGCCATCGCCAAGCACGGCGGCGGCATCTTCTTCCCGGTCACGAATGGCGACCCCCAGGCGCTCCTCGACAGCATCAACAGCATCCTGGACGTCAAGGCGAACATCTCCCAGTGCATCCCCCAGTTCCCGGAAGGCTGGACCGAAGAGCTGTAGCCGTGGAGCGCTCAGCGCGCCGCGACGCGCTGTTGGCGGCTCGCCGAAGGCTTGCAGGTGACTGGTGGCGGAACGCCGAAGGCTGGCGGCTGGCGGCTGCCTACGCCTGCTGGATCAGGAAGCTGCGCTTGTCGAGGAGGAGGTGAAGCCCCGAGACGTCAGGGTTGTCGTGGTCCTTCAGGATCCGGACCTGGACGCTTCCGTTGCTCGGCTCCAGGAACATGACCACCGAGATCTGGCTCTCGAAGGTGGAGACGGGCAGCGGGATCCCCCGGGGGTGATCCACGGGCTGGTGGCGGTGCGACAGCGCGCTGGCCCACAGCTCGGCGTTGCTCTCCTTCGCCACGGCGCCGAGGGTCTCGATCTGCTCCGCCGTCGCCGAGGCGAAGTCGAAGCCGTCCAGGATGATCGTGTCGGGCGTGAAGTGGGCATGCGCCTCGAGGAAGCGGACCCCCTCGCGCAACTTCTCTACCGAGAAGCTGTGATCCCGGTAGGTGTGGATGTGGCGCGACCGCTCGATGTCCGAGCGGTGCGTCTTGGGGAACTCCACCTCCCCGATGGCCCGGGCGAACTCCTGGAGCAGCTCGTCGTACCACGTGCGAACGTGGATCACGGAGTCGTGGAGGCTCACGTGCAGGACGTTGCGGTCCCGGATCAGGGAGTCGATGCCGATCTGGACGAGGCACGCGGTCTTGCCGATGCCCGCCCGGGACACGACGACGCCCACGTTGCCGCTCCCCAGACCGCCGTGGATGGACTTCTCGAGCACCCGCAGCGGGCTGCGCTCGCTGAACTTCTGGCTGTACATGGCGCTCACTCCTTCCTTACTCATCGTCGGTCATGCGGGTGCGGTCTGCGTACTTCTTCTTGAGCTCGTCCGTCACCTCGGCGGGGACGGGCGAGTACCGGGCGAACTCCATCGTGAACTCGGCCTTGCCCTGAGTCGCCGAGCGCAACGACGTAGAGTAGCCGAACATCTCGGAGAGGGGCACCTCGGACTCCACGCGGCAGAAGCCCGAGTCCTCCGACGTGCCGACGATCATACCGCGCCGCTGCATGAGCGTGCGGAGGATCGCGCCCTGGAACTCGTTCGGCCCCTCGACCTCCACCTTCATGATGGGCTCGAGGATCGACGGCTTGGAGCGCTCGTAGCCCTGCTTGAAGGCGCCGCGAGCGGCCGCCTGGAACGCCATCTCCGACGAGTCCACGGAGTGGGTCTTGCCGTCGTTGATCGCGATGCGGATGCCGACCACGGGGAAGCCGATGAGCCGCCCCTTGAGCAGGCAGGACCGGAAGCCCTTCTCGACCGCGGGGATGTACTCGGACGGGATGGTGCCACCGACGATCTGGTTGACGAACTCGAAGTCGCTGTCCAGGTTGGGCTCGATGTAGCCGCCGACCCCCGCGTACTGGCCGGAGCCGCCCGTCTGCTTCTTGTGCACGTAGTTGAAGTCGGCCCGCTGCGTGATGGTCTCGCGGTAGGAGACCTGGGGCTGCCCGGTCTCCACCTCGGCGCCATACTCGCGCTTCATGCGCTCGACGTAGACGTCCAGGTGCAGCTCGCCCATGCCGGCGATCAACGTGTCGTTGGTCTCCGGGTCCGTGCTCACGCGGAAGGTCGGGTCCTCCTTCGTGAAGCGCTGGAGCGCCTTGGACATGTTGATCTGGGCCTTGTTGTCCTTCGGCTTCACGGTGAGCTGAATCACGGGCTCCGGGACGTGCATGCTCGTCATGGACGTCCGGGAGCTGCCATCGGTGAACGTGTCGCCGCTGGCGCAGTCGATGCCGAACAGCGCGCAGATGTCGCCGGCTTGCGAGTTGCTGATGTCCTCCATCTCGTCGGAGTGCATGCGCACGAGCCGGCCCACCTTGTGCTTCATGCCCGTGCGGGTGTTGAAGATGGTGTCGCCCTTGCGCACGGTCCCCTGGTAGATGCGGACGTAGGTGAGCTGGCCGTAGCGCCCGTCGTCCAGCTTGAACGCCAGCATCACGAGCGGCTTCGCCGGATCCGACGGGACGACGATCTCCTCGTTGGAGTCGGCGTTGAAGGCCCGGTTCTCGACGTCCTCGGGGCACGGCAGGAACGCGAGCACCGCGTCGAGGAGCGGCTGGACGCCCTTGTTCTTGTAGGCAGAGCCGCAGAACACCGGCGTGAGCTGGAGCGACAGCGTGCCCTTGCGCACCGCCTCGCGGATCAGCGCGGGCGTCACGCTCTCCTCGAGGATGGCCTCCATCAGCTCGTCGGAGAACATCGACACCGCGTCCAGCATGGTCTCGCGGTGGGCCTGGACGTCGTCGACCATGTCGGCGGGGATCGCCGCCCGGCGGATGGTCTCGCCGTTCGGCCCGTCGAAGTACAGCGCCTGCATGTCGATCAGGTCCACGACGCCCTCGAACTTGTCCTCGAGGCCGATGGGGAGCTGCATCATCACCGCGTTGTGCCCGAGCTTCTCGCGGAGCTGCGAGCACACACGCACCGGGTTGGCCCCGGACCGGTCGCACTTGTTCACGAAGGCGACGCGCGGCACGTTGTAGCGCCGCATCTGGCGGTCGACCGTGATCGACTGTGACTGGACGCCCGCCACCGAGCAGAGCACCAGCACCGCGCCGTCGAGCACGCGCAGCGCGCGCTCCACCTCGATGGTGAAGTCGACGTGTCCGGGCGTGTCGATGATGTTGATGGTGTGATCCTTCCAGGAGCAGTAGGTCGCCGCGGACTGGATCGTGATGCCACGCTCGCGCTCCAACTCCATGGAGTCCATCTTGGCGCCGACGCCGTCTTTGCCCTTGACGTCGTGGATGGCGTGGATGCGCTGCGTGTAGAAGAGCACGCGCTCGGTCAGGGTGGTCTTCCCCGAGTCGATGTGCGCGCTGATACCGATGTTTCTGACCTTCTTGATGCTCATTGCGTTTCCGTTCTGGGTCCCCGTCCTGCGGCCCGGCGCCGTGTGCCCGGCGTGTCCGGGTCCGGCCTCTGTGGCACGTCATCGCGCCGGCTCGGTCCGACCCGAGGCATCCCGCTGGGGGGCCGAGGTGAGCCTCCGGGTTCGGCGCGGGCCGTTTACAGGTTTGGGGCCTGCGAGTCAACACGAAAGTCGTCGCCCGCTCCCGTGCGCCCCCGGACCTGGGGTGGCCGGAGCCGCCTGGTGAACCGCCGCGATGAAATCCGGCGTTGACTTCGCCCGCCCATGGGCGAAGATGGGGGGCGGCGCCGACAACCAGGCTCGCCCGAGGAGGATCCATGCAGGTCGCTCATCGCCCGCGCCATCGGGGCATGCTCATCACCGCGCTCGTGGCGGCCGCGGTCTCGGCGGCCCCTGGTGACGCCCGGGCGCTCCTCGTACCCGCCGGGGACATCACCAAGGACGGGCTGACCAACGTGGTCGACGTCCAGTGCGAGATCATCCTCGCGCTGTGGAGCGCCGGCGGGCAGGCGACGAGCACGCCGACCTGCCTCCAGGCGACCGTCGTCGAGGCGGACATCAACTGCGACAACGCGCTCAACGTCATCGACGTGCAGGCGCTGATCATCCGGGCGCTCAAGCTGCCATACGCTCCCGAGTCGGACTTCGACGGCGACCACTACCTCGACTCCTGCGACCCCGACGACGACAACGACGGCAACCCGGACGGGATCGACTGCGCCCCGAAGGACCCGACCATCTACGTGGGCGCGCCAGAGCTCTGCGACGGCATCGACAACGACTGTACCGGCGTCGTCGACGACTGCAGCGACGGTGACCCCTGCACGGGCCCGGACCAGTGCGTCACCGGAAGCTGCGTCGGCGGCGCCAACCAGTGCGGCGCCGGCGAGGGGTGTACGGTCTCCGCAGCGCCCGGCTGCGGCGGGTGTGGCTGCGAGTCCTGCGTGTGCGCCATCGACCCGTACTGCTGCACCAACTCGTGGGACTCCAAGTGCGTCGCCCTGTGCGGCTCGACCTGCGGCGCCGGCTGCGACGGCGGGCTCGGCTGCCTGGTCTCCGAGGCCCCAGGCTGCCAGGGGTGCGGCTGCGAGGGCTGCGTCTGCGAGAAGAACCCCTTCTGCTGCGTGGTCGCCTGGGACGGCGCCTGCGTCGCGAGCTGCGCCGCGGACTGCGGCTTCTCGTGCGCTCCGTCCGACGGCTGCCTCCCCGCGGGCGCAGCGGGGTGCGAGGGCTGTGGCTGCGAGGAGTGTGTGTGCGGCAGCGACCCCTTCTGCTGCGCCGTCGCCTGGGACGGCGCCTGCTCCTTCGCCTGCGCGGAGGACTGCGGGCAGGCCTGTGACCGCGAGGATGGGGGCCTCGGGTGCGGCGCCAAGGCAGGACCAGGCTGCGGCGACTGCGGCTGCGAGCAGTGCGTGTGCGACAACATGCCCGCCTGCTGTACGGGCGCTTGGACCGCTGCGTGCGCCGCGCTGTGCGACGGTCCCTGCGGCTTCGAGTGCGACGGCTTCACGCCAACCTGCGGCGACGGTGGCTGCCAGCCCGGCGAGTCCTGCGCGACCTGCGCGGCCGACTGCGGGAGCTGCTGCGGCAACGGGGCCTGTGACAACGGCGAGACCTGCGCCACCTGTCCGAGCGACTGCGGGACCTGCACGCTGTCCAACGGCTGCACCACCTCCCAGGCGCCCGGCTGTGGGGGCTGCGCCTGCGAGAGCTGCGTCTGCGCCCTCGACCCCATCTGCTGCAACATCCAGTGGGACGCCCAGTGCGCCGACGAGTGCGCCTCTGACTGCGGAAAGTCCTGCACCGGCGAGAGCGGCGGCATCGGCTGCCTGACCAACACCCAGCCCGGGACGGGCTGCGCGGACTGCGCGTGCGAGCAGTGCGTGTGTGGTGTCGACCCGCTGTGCTGCACGGCGCTGTGGGACACCCACTGCGTCAACCTCTGCAAGGGGAGCTGCGGCTTCACGTGCCCCGGCGGCATCCAGCCCGCCTGTGGGGACGGGGCCTGCAACCAGGGCGAGACGTGCGCCTCCTGCCCCGCAGACTGCCCCGGGTGCTGCGGCAACGGAGTGTGCGAGGCCGGCGAGGACTGCATCGAGTGCCAGGCCGACTGTGGCCCCTGCGCGGCCACGAACGGGTGCACGACGAGCCCCTCGGCAGGCTGCGACGGGTGCGGGTGCCAGGCCTGCGTGCAGACCTACGACCCCTTCTGCGTGCTCACTGCGTGGGACAACGACTGCGTGACCCTGTGCAAGAGCAAGACGAAGTGCGGCTACAACTGCGACGCCGAGAGCGGCGGCACCGGATGCTTCCCGAGCACCAAGAAGGGGTGCGGCAACTGCGCCTGCCAGACGTGCGTCTGCTACTGGGACAACTTCTGCTGCGACTTCGCCTGGGACGCCTCCTGCGTGGCCCGGTGCCAGGGTAGCCAGTGCGGCTACGACTGCGAAGGGGCGACGCCCACGTGCGGCGACGGCATCTGCAGCATCGGCGGCGAGACCTGCACGACCTGCCCCGCGGACTGTGGGAGCTGCTGCGGCGACGGCCAGTGCAACAAGGCGGCGGGCGAGAGCTGCGTCAACTGCGGCCAGGACTGCGGCCCCTGCCAGTGCACCCTCGGCTGCGACGAGACCACGCTGCCTGGCTGCGGCACGGCCTACTGCGAGGACTGCGTGTGTGCCCAGAGCCCCTACTGTTGTACGGTCGCGTGGGACCTGGCGTGCGGCGAGCTGTGCGGCCAGTGCGGCATGGGCTGCGGCGGCCAGTCGGGCGGCCTCGGCTGCCTGGAGAACCTCAAGGGGGCCGGGTGCGCCGACTGCTCCTGCGAGGACTGCGTCTGCGCCCACGACCCCTACTGCTGCAACAACGAGTGGGACTCCCAGTGCAGCCAGGCCTGCCAGGTGGTCTGCCAGTTCGGCTGCGAGGGCGTCGCGGCGGCGTGCGGAGATGGGGTGTGCAGCACCGGCGAGAACTGCACCAACTGCTACGCCGACTGCGGGGAGTGCTGCGGCGACGGCACGTGCCTCGGGGACGAGTCCTGCGGCTCCTGCCCGCAGGACTGCGGCGTCTGCTGCGGCAACGGGGTGTGCGACGCCCCCACGGACAACTGCCAGAACTGCCCGCAGGACTGCGGCGTCTGCTGCGGCAACGGGGTGTGCGACAGCGCGCTCGGCGAGATGTGCGGCAACTGCAAGCAGGACTGCGGCAACTGCCCCGGGTGCAGCCCCGACGGCTGCTCCGTCGGCATCAAGAGCGGCCTGCCGGACAGCGGCGCGAGCTGCTGCGGATGCGCCTGCGAGCCCTGCGTGTGCAGCGTCTTCCCCGAGTGCTGCGGGGTGCTCTGGGACAGCCAGTGCGTCCAGGCGTGCAAGGACTGCGGGACCAGCTGCGGCGGCGGAAGTGCTGGCTGCACGCCCAAGGTGACTCCAGGGTGCGGCGGCTGCTCGTGCCAGAGCTGCGTCTGCAACGACTGGGACGGGGCGTGCTGCACCACCATGTGGGACGACCTGTGCGTCCTCTACTGCCAGGCGTGCGGCACAAGCTGCAACTGATCTCCGCCAAGAGGGACCATGAGGGGTATTCTGTGGGGGCTTGCGCTCCTGGTGTCATCCGGATCCTGTGACAGCGCCGGCGACTCAGGGGGGACGGACACCGCCGTCGTCGCCGACACCGGGCCTGCGCCGGCGGACACGGGACAGGTCATCGGGCCGGGCGACCTCCCGCCCAAAGACGCGCTCCAGCCCCTCCCCGCGTCGAGCTGCGTGGGGCTGGCGGACTCGAAGACCATCCCTCAGTCCCTCCATGACTTCTGCGCCGCGAAGCTCACGGACTCCTTGCTGAAGAGCGGCGACACCTGCTTCAAGGTCCCGACGCCCGACGACCCCAAGGGTCCCTACTGCGTGCTGTGCGCCCTCAAGGGCGGCACCCAGAAGCTCTGCCTGCAGCAGGTCATCCCGTAGGAGCACGGGGCCACCGGCGAGGCTCCGTTCCACCCTATTGACCGCGACGTTCGAACGGGTATGATTGGGTCTATCGCGGACCAAATGCGTCCCCTATCGGAGCGCCGCCCGGCGGTGCAGAGGCTGTCTTTGCCGTCAAGGTCTGCCCTGGTGGCGCTCATGCTGGTGACGAGCTGCGACGAGCCAACCGCGGTCTCTGCCGCAGAGACCAGCGCGGTGTTCCCGGCGGCCTTCGCCACGCAGTACACCGAGCTGCGCGACTGCCGGCACAGCCACGAGCACGAGCTGAACCACATCCGCGTCCTCGTCAACGACCTCGCGAAGGAGCCCTATGCGCGCCTGTCAGCAGAGGTGCCCTACCCCGTCGGAGCGATCCTGGTCAAGGCGGAGTACGACGACGACGCGTGCACGATGCTTGTCGGCTACACCGCGATGCGCAAGGAGCCGGCGGGGTACGCACCCGACAGCGGCGACTGGCGGTGGCAGAAGCTGGACACGACCCTGAAGGTCCTCGAGGATGGTTCCCCTCAGACCTGCATCCATTGTCACGAGCATCACTGCGCTCCAGCGGGCGCCGTGACCGCCCTTGGATACGACCTGACGTGCGCGGAGGAGCTGTGAACGGCTCCAAGGAGAGGTAGGAGCGTGAAACGAACCCTGACCGCCGTGGCGCTCGCCGCGATGCTCGCTGCCTGCGGCGCCGACGAAGACGCGACGTGCCCGGACACCTCCGGGACCATCTGCACGTGGGCCGGCACGGGAGAGGCGGCCTACGACGGCGACGGCCACGCGCTGCTCGCCTCCGACTTCTACTGGCCCATCGACCTGACCTTCACGGAGGCCGGCGATGCCTACATCCTCGACTGGAACAACCACCGCGTGAGGCGGGTCACGGCGGCGGGGACCCTGGAGACCGTCATCGGTACGGACTTCGTGGGCGACGGCCCCGAGGACAAGTCGGACCTGACCCCCGCCGGAGCCGACGGGACGGCGGTCACGCTCAACCACCCGACGCAGCTCCTCCCCCTGCCGGACGGCAGCATGCTGCTCGTGTCCTGGCACAACCACAAGCTGCGCCGCTACGATCCGGCGACGGGCAAGGTGCGCGTGACCTGCGGCGGTCCGGCGGGCTTCGCGGGGGACGGTGGGCCCGCGACCAAGGCCCTGCTCGACCAGCCCATCCAGGCGGCCCTGGCGAAGGACGGCGCCCTGTTCATCCTGGACCAGCGCAACCAGATCATCCGGCGTATCGGCACGGACGACGTGGTCTCGACGGTGGCCGGCACGCCCAAACAGAAGGGCTACGAGGGAGACGACGGGCCGCCCCTGCAGGCCAAGATGCAGCAGCCCTTCGGGACCAACCCGCAGCCCGGCGGGGGCCTGGCCATCGACGGCGAGGGGCGCATCTACTTCGCCGACGTCCTGAACCACCGCGTGCGGCGCGTCGACCTGGACAAGGACCTCATCGAGACGGTCGCGGGGACCGGAGACGCGGGCTATGGCGGCGACGGCGGCAAGGCGACCGAGGCCAAGCTGAACAACCCGCGCAAGCTCGCGTTCGGGCCCGACGGGCGCCTCTACATCGCCGACGAGCGCAACCACCGGGTGCGTGCCCTCGACCTGAAGTCGGGGCTCATCGACACGGTGGCGGGCAACGGTACGGCGGCGTTCTCCGGGGACGGCGGGCCAGCGACGGCCGCCGCCCTCAACCGGCCGACGGGCTTCGCCTTCCACGACGGCTTCCTCTACATCGCAGACTCCGAGAACCACCGCATTCGCCGCGTAAGGCTGTAGGTGAACCATGAGACGACTCCTGATGGGTGCATTGGTGTTTCCCGCGGTGCTGGCAGGCTGCGAGGGGGATGACGCGGCGCCCGCCGACGAGCTCGGGGGCGTCCCGTCGACCGCGGCGGAGTGTCAGTCGCCGGGCGTGATCTGCACGTTCATGGGGCGCGGCAAGGCCGGGCTCGGGCATGACGGCGTGGAGCCCTTCGAGGTGCTCCTGTACCTGCCGCAGGACCTGACCTTCGGTCCGGACGGCACGCCCTACGTGGTCGACTGGAACAACCACCGCATCCGCGTCGTGCGCGATGGCGTCGTCGAGACCGTCATCGGGACTGGCTATCTGGGGGACGCCCCGGACGGCCCCGCCGCGGAGACCTCGCTCAACCACCCGACCCATGTGTCCTTCGACAGCGCAGGCAAGGTCTTCATCTCCGCCTGGCACAACTCGAAGGTCATGCGCTTCGACCCGGCGACCGGCACCATCGAGGGCGTCTGCGGGACCGGCGGCCGCGACTTCGCCGGCGACGGAGGCCCAGCCAAAGACGCCGTGCTGGATCTCCCCGTTGCCACGGCCTTCGACTCGGCGGGGCGGCTCCTGATCATGGATCAGGCAAACCAGCGGGTCAGGCGCGTCGAGCAGGATGGGACGCTGGTGACCATCGTGGGGCCGGACAAGGACTGGCTCCCGCCGACCCACGTGAAGGTCTGCGCCACCGAGGCCGGAGTCGAGACCTGCAAGGTCTGCAAGGCGGATGCCGCCGACAACCCCGCCTGCGAGCCCCAGAAGCCCCCCAAGCCCCAGGGCTACAGCGGCGACGGGGGGCCGGCCCTCGGGTCCATGATGTACCTGCCCTTCAGCCAGTCCGCGCCGCCCACTGGGCGCATGGAGATGGGCGCGGACGATACGCTGTACTTCTGCGACACGGGCAACCACCGGGTCCGGATCGTGGACGCCCAGGGAGCGGTGCGGACGGTGGCGGGCAGCGGCCCCGACTCCTACGATCCGGCCTACACGGGCGGCTACGGCGGAGACGGCGGCCCCGCGACGAAGGCCAAGCTCAAGCGACCGACGGACGTGGCGCTCGCCTCCGACGGCTCGTTCTACATCGCGGACACGGACAACAACTGCGTGCGCAAGGTGGACGCGGCGGGGGGCATCACCACCGTCGCAGGCCAGTGCGGGAAGCGTGGCTTCCAGGGCGACGGGGGACCCGCTACGGAGGCGCTCCTCGACCGCCCCTATGGGGTCACCCTGGACTCCAAGGGGAACCTCTACATCGCCGATACCCACAACCACCGCATCCGGGTGCTCAGGGCTCCCTGATGAGGTGGACGCGTTGGGTCCTGGGGGCGCTCACCCTGGCAGCGTGCGAGGCAGAGGGGTCGCACGAGGGATCCCCGAGCGGCGAGCAGGCAGCGGCCTTCGTCAGCACGGGAGACCTCGATGGGTGGCCCGAGGTCCGGGACTGTCGCCACAGCATCGAGCACGATCTGAGCTACATCCGCGTCCTCGCCAGCCCCGGAGCGAAGACCGCGTACCAGGAGCGCAAGGAGCCCTTCCCCGAAGGCGCCGTCCTGGTGAAGCCCGAGTACGCGGACGAACAGTGCAAGAGCCTCGTCCGCCTCACGGCCATGAGGCGACCCACCACGGCACCCACCTGGGAGTGGCAGGAGCTCTCCCCCTCACTGGACGTGCTCCAGTCCGGTACACTCTCCGCGTGTGCGTCCTGTCACGCCTCCTGTGACGGGGGCCACGATGGCGTGTGTGCGCATCCCTGACCCCGAGGCAACTCATGACCCGTGCGCTCTTCCTGGTGGTGGTGCTGTCCGCGTGCAGCTCCGGGGCTGAGGCTCCACCCGACAGCGCCCTCGACTGGCGCTCTCTGTCCGACGACTACGCCGACGGCGCGCTGCTCAGCATCTGGACGGGCGGCGACACCGTGTGGATCGTCGGCGGTGAGTCCGGACGCGGGGTCGTGCTGCGCAGCGACGGGGCGACCTGGGAGCGGCTCGACCCGCCTGGGGTCGACGTGCAGCTCTGGTGGGTCCACGGGTTCTCCGGGGGTGAGGTCTTCGTGTGCGGCGACCGGGGGGTGGTGGCCCGGTGGGGTGGCACCTCGTGGACCGTGGACGACACGGGCGCGTCCGGGACCACACTGTACGGTGTCTGGGGGAGCACGCCGGACGACGTGTGGGCCGTGGGGGGCGTCTCGATGGACGCGCCAGCGGCGGAGCAGGAGGGCGACGTGGTGATGCGGTGGGACGGGGCCGCCTGGACGCGGGTCGACGTCCCGCCCCTCGCGGGCAAGCCCGCGTCCGCCCAGAAGAACCTCTTCAAGGTCTGGGGGAGCGGCCCCACGGACGTCTGGGTGGTCGGCGCGGCGGGGACCATCCTGCGGTGGGACGGCGCGACCTGGGAGGCCCACGACGCCGGCCTGGGGAGCACCATCTACTTCACGGTGACCGGGCGGGGTCCCGACGACGTCTGGGTGGTCGGAGGGCTCGGCGCTGCGGCCCTGGTCCATTGGGATGGCGCCACCTGGACCGAGGTCCCGCTCCCGGCGGAGGCCCCATCGCTCCTGCAGGGGGTCTTCACGGCTCCCGGGCTCCCGGTGTGGATCTCCGGCCTCGACGGGTTCACTGCGCGGCTCGACGGCACCCAGTGGACCATCGGGAGTGACCTCCTGCCGCGCCACGCCCTCCACGCGATCCGCGCGGACGAGTCCGGCGGTGTGTGGGCGGTCGGGGGGAACATCCTCACACACCTCGCCGACCACGTGGGACACGCGCGGGTGTCCGGCCCTGCCGGTTCGGCGCCCTCGCTCCCGTGACGGCAGACGGTCGCGCCACAGTGTGGCGGTGACACCGCTTGCAGAGTCGTGCTACCGTTGTGCGGTGGCGTGCTCGTCAGGAGGTCCATGGCCCAGGATAACCACGATGTCGCAGGGGCTGGCGGCGGCGCGGCTCTTGGCGCCCCCCTAGGATCCGTGGTGGGGGAGCGCCCGCCTCCCGCCATCCAGGGGTTCCTCGCAGCCCCTGCGGGGCTGCTCGTCGAGGACTTCTCCCAGATCCTTCCCCAGCTCGGCGCGCTGCGCATGGCACACGGCGACGCGCTGCCCGACTGGCTCCAGACCAACCCTGCCGAGGTCGATGGCATCCTCCAAAGAATCCGCCTGGAGGCAGCCAACGAGGTCGCGCTGCGCCTGTTCGGTGTCGAGTCGCAGGACGATCTGTGGACGTCCCGGTGCCGCAATCCCTCCGAGGGCCTGCGCGCAGCGTGGGTCCCCCTGCTGGCCGCCGTGGCGGCCGAGGCGACCACCTGGACAGGCCCCACGGCAGCGGTTCGGGGACCGGAGCGACACCTGACCTGCACGTGCGCCGTCACGCCAGATGCCCGAGTGATCACCGCCATCGCCGACGCGACCGAGCGGGAGAAGATCGAGCGGGAGCTCCGCCGGACGTCCGCCTTCCTGGACGCCATCGTCGAGAACATCCCGGACATGGTGTTCGTGAAGGAGGCCAAGGACCTGCGCTTCGTGCGCTTCAACCGCGCCGGGGAGGCGCTGCTGGGCATCCCCCGGGCCGCCATGTACGGTCGCAACGACTTCGACTTCTTCCCTCCCGCGGAGGCCGAGTTCTTCACGTCCAAGGACCGCAGCGTGCTGGAGTCGGGGGAGGTCCTGGTCATCCCCGAGGAGCCCATCCACACGGTGGGGAGCGGCGTGCGGTGGCTGCACACGAAGAAGGTCCCCCTCCGCGGGGAGGACGGCACGCCTTCGTACCTGCTCGGGATCTCGGAGGACATCACCGCGCTCCGGGACGCTCGCCAGAGCCTGGAGCGGCGCACCAAGGAGCTCGAGCGCAGCAACCGTGACCTGGAGCAGTTCGCCTACGTGGCGTCCCACGACCTGCACGAGCCCCTGCGCACAATCGCCAGCTTCGTCCAGCTCCTCCTCGCCGACGTCGAGGGGTCGCTCTCCGAGAGTGGTCGGAGCTATGCCAGCTTCGTCCTGGGTGGTGTCGCCCGGATGCGCGAGCTCATAGACGGCTTGCTGGAGCTCTCGCGCGTCGGCGCCTCCCAGGGGCAGCGTGCCCCCGTGGACCTCTCCGAGGTGCTCCGCGACGTGCAGGAGAGCCTCCGGGGAGCGATCCACCAGGCCGGAGCGCGGCTGGAAGCAGACGCGCTCCCCACGGTGGAGGGCGATCACAGCCTGCTGCGCCAGCTCCTCCAGAACCTGGTGTCCAACGCCGTCAAGTTCCGCCGCCCGGAGCACCCGCCGGTGATCCGCGTGTCTGCCCGCCTGGTCGGTGACTCGTGGCAGGTCGACGTCGCCGACAACGGCGTCGGCTTCCACCAGCGCTACGCCGAACAGATCTTCGGGATCTTCAAGCGGCTCCACCATGTGGGCGCCTACCCGGGGTGCGGCATCGGCCTCGCGGTGTGCCGCCGCATCGTGGAGGAGCATGGCGGCAGGATCTGGGCGCGCTCCGCGCCCGGGGAGGGCGCGACGTTCAGCTTCACGCTGCCGAGGGAGGCACAGCGATGACCCAAGCGCGCATGGCCACGGTGCTGCTCGTCGAGGACAACCCGGCGGACGCGGAGCTCACGCGGATCTCGCTCCGCGACTCGAAGATCCGGGTAGACCTCCACCACGTGCTCGACGGTGAGGAGGCCATGGCCTTCCTGCGCCACGAGCCACCCTTCGACGCGGCCCTCCACCCCGATCTGGTGCTGCTCGACCTCAACCTCCCCAGGATGGACGGCTGGCAGGTGCTGTGCGAGATCCGCAAGGACCCGCGCCTGGCGCACCTGCCCGTCGTGGTGCTGACCACGTCCCGCGCCGACGAGGACGTGCTCGGCGCCTACCGCTCCCACGCCAACTGCTTCATCACGAAGCCCGTGGACGTGGACGCCTTCATGAAGATCGTCCGATCGCTGGAGGAGTTCTGGTTCACGGTGGTCACGCTCCCGACGCGAGCCTGATGGAGGCGCTGCCTGGGGCCCAGAACGACGAAGCCCCCGGAGCCAGCGGCTTCGGGGGCCTCGCAGTTCCTGGTGGTGTGACCACCTGCATCACGCTGAATCAGTGGAGCTGATCGGGATCGAACCGACGGCCTCCAGAGTGCGATTCTGGCCATTCTGAAGTCGTAACATCCCAGAATGTCAATGATTGACCGGTGGCGAAGCGATGGATCACCGGATTTTGCGATGGCGTCCAGCCGTAGTGCGGTGTTGTGACCTGGTGCTGGTGAGCGGCGCGGGTGGGGGCAGGTTCTGGCCAGGGGCTGCCCTATCTGCTAGCGTTGCTCGCCGCCAGCGTCATGTGGAGGTGAGATGCACGGACGAGTGACCCAGGGCCCGCGCACTGACACGGGTCGGGTGCGTGAGGCTCTCACGCGCCGGGACGCCGGCGAGCCTCTCTCCGACGTGGCGCGGGACTGGGGCGTGAGCCTCTCCCGCGTCGGCCAGCAGATCCGCGGATGGCGCCTCGCGTCGGACGGGCGCGCGGTGCGCGCCGCGAGGCCGCCGGCGGACTACGAGCTGACGGTCTCAGCGCTCGTCGCTCACCGGGCTGGCGCGACCTGGGCGGAGGTCGCCGAGCACCTGGACACCACCGTCAGGAGGCTCAAGAGGCTGGCGGAGAGATGGGCGCTGGGGCGAGATGGTGAACTGCTGCACAGGAAGTCTAGCGCGGCTGCGCTCCAGGGAGCACCGCCGCGCCGTCGGTCGTAGGTCAGTCGCCGGGCGCCTCCGGTCCCGCCCGCCTCGCCCCGCGCATCCAGCTCGACGCCCAGGGCGAGCGCGCCGTGCACGTCAGCTCAAGCAGGGGCTCCGCGCCATGTGGCGCGACGGCCGCGAGGCCAGGTGGGAGCTTGCAGGCGCCGGTCCCGGTCACCCGGGCCTCGCCGGGAACGCTCTCCCAGCTCAGGGTGCAGGCGGTGCCAAGGCTGGCGGAGCCGGTGGCGGCGCAGCCTCCGGAGGCACTCCCGAGCAGAGCGAGGGCGACCGCAGCGAGCAGAGCGACGAACGCGCTCCAGCCCATCACTCGCTCGTCGAGTCGTCCGCCTCCGGCGTCTGTCCCGTGTCGCGCAGCAGTCGCCGCACTTCCCCCGTCGGCACCCCCGCCTTGACCAGGTCGATGGTGGCGCGCTCGCGGGATGCCTGGCGGCGATTGCGCAGCCACATCCTGCCGAGCCCCAGCATCCCCGCCACCGCGGACAACGCCGCCGCGCCGACCCATGCCTCCGTGCCGCCGTCCATCCATGACCTCCGTCCTCCTTGGGGCGCACAGCCCCTCCTGTCACCCCGCGAGGATCACGGCCTCGCGCCCTTGGTCACCCGCCCCCCGTTCCTGCCGGATGCTCCGGTACTGTCGCGTCGTGTACCCAGTCGCTCGCCCTGCGCAGTCCGACCTGGAACAGGACCTCCGAGCCATCCTCTTCACGCCCCGGCCAGGGCGGCGAGGTGCTCCGCGGTCATCAGCTCGTAGACCCACCAGTCGACGCCCCGGTCGACACCAGGGCCCGCGCCGATGCTGCGGACGGCGGCGCGGAGCTTGGGCATCTCGCTCGCGGGCCTGCTGCTGGACGTCGCCTTCCAGGCCCCGCCGCTTGCCCGCAGGCGCCGGGCGCCGAGCTTGCGCCAGGCCGAGGCCGACGTCGGAACACGCTCCGCGAAACCTTTGGCGCCGGGGTAGTACCACTGCGGCGCGAGGACGTCCGACCCCTCGCACAGCTCGCGCCAGGGGAGACGCTGCGACGACGCCAGGCCGTGGGTGGAGACGACGAGGAGCGCGCCGGGCAGCTCCGCGCGCAGGGCCTGGAGGTAGGCGTCCGCCCTCTGGGCGATGGCCCGGTCCGCCTTGGCCTGGCTACCGAACGTCGCGATGTTGCGCTGGCCCCACGTGCCGGCGCTGCTGGTCGACCAGGTGCCCTCGCCCTCGATGTTGGCGTAAACGGCGCCGGTGCAGCCGTGGCGCCGGCACTGGTCGGCCAGGACCCGCGCCTGGTCGACGAGGTACTCGACACTGGCGTGGTAGGGTGACTCGGGCCTGCCGTCCTTGCCGTAGTAGACGGCCCACACCCAGGACCACAGGACGACGCGGATCCCCGCCGCGTGCAGGGCCGTGACCACCTCGCCAAGCCGGGCCTGGTTCATCAAGGAGCGGCCGTCCGCCGCCTTGATCTGAACGACGCCGATCCGCCTGGCCAGGAGATCGGCCACCAGGTGCGCCACGTCCCCGGCCAGGTCAATCGCGGCCTGGAGCCGATGGATCCACACCCCCTCGATCCCCTCGGGCAGCACGCCGTCGTCCAGCGCGGGGGGGCATGGTGTCGCAGGTGCGGGCGCCGGGCGCGCCGCGAGGGCGCCGCGGGTCTCACTGCCCACGACGCCGTCGACCTTGATCTTCCCGGCCGCCTGGAAGGCACTGACCGCGGCCTTGGTCAGCTCGCCATAGACGCCGTCGAGGGGCCCCGGAGGGTGGCTGCGGAGCGCCAGCGCCTCTTGGAGCGCGCGAACGTCGGGACCGAGGGAGCCGAGGCGGAGAATGCGGTGCATGCCCATGGCGCCGCCTTCAGCGCTGATAGGTGACGCTCATGGCGTAGACGTCCACGGTGTCCCCCGAGTCAGTTGTTACGGAGAGGACGCAGGATAGGATCCCGCCCGCCGTATAGGTGCCCACACCGAGTCCGGCGCCAGGAATGCTCTCCCAGGCCCAGGAGGCCGACTCAGTCAGGCCGTGGCTCGTCAGGATCGGGCTGCCCGTCGTGTCCACGCAGTCCAGGACCCCCGAGTTGGCTCCGGCCCCTGCGTCGCTCCAGACGGTGGCGATTCGCAGCGCAGACAGGGCACTGACGCCGGGCGGCACGTAGAAGACGAATGGCAGTGTCGCGGTGCCCCCGTTTTCTTCGCCCGTGAGTCGGGTGTAGGGGAGTCGGTTGGTGCCGTCCCAGATCGCGGCGCTGTTGCTGACGTTGGTGGCGCTGGCCAGCGGCATCCCCGTAGCCAGCACCAGGTCGTTGGACGTGTCGACGCCCACGAACGTCTTCACGTCCGCGGCTGTCCCCGCGGTCACCCCCGCGCCGAAGTCTCCGAGTACCCGGCCGCTCGTGAGCGTGGTGCACGAGTACATCTCGGCACCGGTCCCGACCAGAACGCAGCCGGCCCCGCCGTAGTCGGCCTTGGCGACCTTGGCCGCCGCGGCGATGTAAGCGCCAGCCAGGCCGGTCTCCACGTCGTTGTTGCCGTAGTGGCCGGCCATGTCCTCCGTGCCGATCAGGCTGGCGCCCTTGCCGGTGTCGGTGCTGCCGTACTCCGTGATCGCCCTCAGTGCGCTCGCATCGCAGCCAGTGACGTCTCCGATGGCGCTGCGGCACAGGACGCGGCCCGCCTCGAGCTCCGTCCAGGCCCCCGCGCCATCTCCAGACCCCACGAAGAGCTGGTTCGCTGCCACGTCCTCAAGGCACAGCGCGCCCAGCTCGCCGCACGTGGACCCCGGGCCCCCGCCGACCTCCACCCACGTCGCCGGGGATCCTGCCACCGTGCTGTAGCAGAGCGTCCCGTCGGCCGCGAAGATCAGCACGCCGGCGGGGTAGCTGCCGCTGATCTCACACCCCGACGCAAGGCCGCTCTTCGGGGGCAGACGCAGGCCGTCGGACGGGAGCGTGAGGGGCCCGCCCGAGTAGGTCGTCCACTGTGCCGCCACCGGCGCCGCCAGGAGCGCGGTCGCCGCGACCACGAAAACCATCAGCCGGAGCGCTTTCATGCCCTCACCCCGCCCTTCCCCGCGCATGCGAAGGCCACGGTCACGGTTCCATTGTTGCCGGCCACGATGATCTCCAAAGACCTCCACGAGCCCAGGATGCGGACCTGGCCGGTCGCTGTGAGTCCGGCGGGAGGGCCCACGATCTGCGAGGTCTCCGCTCCGCTGTTTGTCGCCTTGGCCTTGAACGTTACCGTCGCGGCGCTGGAGATCACGACGCTGGCCAACAGCTCGCTGAACCCCCGCATGTCCTGAGTGTGGGTGTCCGTCTCGGCCGTCGTGACGAGCACCCGCTCCTTGCGCGCCGACGTGTCTGTGACGATGGCGATGTCCGCCGCAAACGTGCTCATGGAACCCTCCTAACTGGATGCTCGGCGGTTGATGGTCAGTGCGGCGGAAGCGTTGGACCACGCCAGCGTGACAAGGGCCCACGGTCCCTCGAACACGGCGTCGTACCCGCTGCTGCCGCTCACAGTGGCGAGCGAGATGGTCGTTGCGCCTGGCGCCCTGGTTCGCACGGCGGTCACGGCCACGTCGACCGTACCCGTCGCCGGCTTGACGTCCACCCCGATCTTGCGGTGATCCGCCAGATCAAAGGTCAGGGACCCGGACGCCTCGTCCGAGGTCCAGGTCTCCTCGTCCGCGTAGGCTGTCCTGAGCTCGTGCGTCCGGGTGGTGGCCATGGTGTCTCCGTTAGGTGAACGTCTGTTCAGGCTGTACGCTAGCGCAGGTCTGCGAGATGGTCAAGCCGCGATCCGCGATCCCTTCCGGGCAAGCAGGGCGGGGGAGGTCAAGCGACGATGGGGTCAATGCGGGTAAGCCTGAGTGCTACGCTGAGCACGGTGAGCTGTGGAGACTCGTCCTTCCAAATGTCGAGGTCCAAGAAGTAGAACGGGGAGTCCCCGTCCGGTACGAGGGCCAGTCGCTGTAAAAGAGATGTCGGAGTCTCGTAGCTGCCTGACCCGATGAACGTGCCTGCCTCGTCGAGCGATGTGCTCGATCCGTTGCCCTGGCAAGGCACCTGCGCCGCCCAGCCGGGGGCAAAGCCGGACGTCTGCTCCTCGATATAGACGGAGCCCTGACCCACTGCGCGCACGTAGATCTGGGCATGCGTGGCCAGACCTGGCACGACAAGTCGGACGCGCACCTTGCTCATGGACCCGCCGAGATCCCCGATCAGCACCGGGCTCACCATGGCGCCGTAGAGCGCCGCACACTGCCACAGGTCGACGAGCAGCGGCCATAGCGTGAGGCCCTCAGCCTCGTGCGGCACGATCTGTGATGTGGGGCCGGGTGCGTCGTCGGTCGACCAGTGCGCTGCGTCCGGCTGGTAGATGTGCTCCACGTCAGACCTCCACCAGCCCGACCAGTGCGTTGAGGCTCAGGGTGCCCGGGAACGCCGCCAGCTCGCAGTCGATGACGTGATCCCCGCGGGACAGCAGCACGGGGCTCGCCGCCTTGTACCACGTGACGCCGCCCCAGGACTCCGATGAGCTGGCCTGGGTAATCTCCGCGTAGACCGACGGAGATAGGCTGTCGGTGATCCGCACACTCCACGTCGTGGTCGTGTCCTCCGGCTGCACGTACCAGCGCACCCGCACGGGGTAGCGCGTCGGGAGAAACGCGCCCATCACGAGGGTCCGTGCTGCCGCGCCCGTGGCCTTCCAGCGACGGGTGGCAGTCATATCGTCGTGGGCGCTCATCACAACGCCGCGCCGGTCCGCGTAGAGGATCCGTGGAGTCCGCGCCATCCGGTTGAGCAGCTCGTCGGTGACGGGCTTGTCCGCCTCGGTCTCCGGATCGGCCTCCCCGGTCGCCGTCGTGTTCACGTAGCATGCCCCGCTGGCGAGTGGGACGAGTGACGACACCGTGTCTCCCGTCTGTTGCGCCCAGCTCAGCGCGACCGAGTAGACCACCGTGTCGAGACCTGAGGCAGCGAAGACGATGGTGTCATCCGTGCCGTCGGTGGGGTCGATGCGCAGCGTGGTGAACTGCATGCCCGATCCTGCGACCCCCAGATCGGCGGAGCTTTTGCCGCTATCCGCGCTGGAGTAGATGCGTACCCGGCCGTCCGTCGCGGCCCCTGGCCTCCACCGGATCTGAGCCGTGACCCCTCGGGCATCGGCGGATGCGGGCACCAGGAACCGCAGGAAGTCGACGTAGGCGTCCACCGACGAGGCCGGGGTGAGCGGCGCCGGGAAGTGCGCGGCCCCCAGGGAGGCGGTGTACCGCCGGATCAGGAGGTTGTTGTTGCCGCCCAGCGCCTCGAGCAGCTCCGGGCTCCACGGCGCGCCAGCCGCGAGCTGCAGGCCCGTGACCGTTTGCCAGGTGGTCTCGATGCTCGCCATCAGCTCAGCCTCGACCCGTCGTCGATGTGGATGTAGGCGGCCTGCCGGCCGTTGGCCGCGTCCTCGTCCTGGTAGGTGAGCACGCTGCTCGACCCCACCCACCCTGCCGGAGTTGGAGAGACTGTCAGCGATCCGCCGGTCTTATCGGTGATGGTCAGGGTCTCGCGCTGCGCGCCCGTGTTGCCGGGCGTGTAGACTGTGACCGACTCCCCCGCGCGGTACAGGTGCGCCAGCGTCGGCGGCACCCCAATCACGTTGTCGAGGCGCCCCGTGAGCTGGACGCCGGGACAGAGGACGCCCCGGAGCTGCGCACCATCGAGGAGCAGGGCCAGCGTCACCTGTGCTGTGTCCGTGGCCCGCCGCGCTGCCAGGACTCGCCCGTACACCGCCGCCACGCCCACGGACCCGGCCCCGTAGTCGTACATTCCCGGGTGGTCCGATGTGACCACCACCGCGTCGCCTGCTTGCCAGGCGTGCCAGGGACCGACTGTCACCTCCACAACGATGAACTGCTCGGCGCGGTCGAGGAGCGCTTTCGCGACCTGCACGGCGAGCACGTTCACGAACATGATCCCGACGCCGTGCCACTCAAAGTCCCACTTCACGACGGTCCGGGCCGCGATGGCCTCCCGGGAGCGGAAGACCAGCTTGCCCGCCTTGCTCTCGCCGACGGTCGCTTCGGCCAGCGAGATCTCCACCGTCGTCGGGCCCACGTGCGTGCCCTTCGGCGTCACTGGCCGACGGCCCATGAGATGGGCGTCCGTGAGCACCTTGGCGGAGGGCGTCACCACCGGGTCCGTGCGGACCAGCCCGATGCGCAGCCGCCCGTCAGTCCCGCACACCGGCGAGAATGACAACCAGCGCGACGCGAGGAGGCCCCCGAAGAGCTTGTTGGCGGAGTACTCCTTGCCCAGCACCAGCGCGATCTGCCCGGTGAGGCCGAGCGGCTGCGCCAGGTCGAGGATCGACGCCTCGTCAATGACGTCGTCGCTCAGTCCGTAGCCCTGGCCCTGGATGGGGAGCACGTCGTAGGTGCCTCGAATGCCCCACCCCGAGGACTGCAGGACCTGCAGCATCACCTCGCCGGCCGCGCCCGCGATCCTCTGCGCCGCTCGTACCTGTTGGTCTGGCTTGCTGAGCGCGACCGCCGGCGTTCCGTCGACCTGGCGCTCCACCACGCGGAGCCGGTAGACGTGGCCGCCAGCGACGCCACTCACCGCGGTCTTCTGGTCGTAGCGCACGAGCTCGTCGCCGTCGGACCCCTCGACCACGGCGTAGCCGCTCGCCGGAAACGGATCGGACCCCAGCTCGGGCGCGGCCTCGCGCACGAACACGCTGTAGTAGCCCGGAGTGGTCGTGGCGTTCGTGTCGATGGTGATACGCCCAGACTCCCCGAGCTGATCCGAAGGCGCGTAGGGCCAGTTGTGGCAGGTGAGCAGGGTGCTCTTGAGAATGGCGCTGGCTGACGCTGCGGGCCAGCAGAACACGGCGAATCCAGCGCCGTCGCCCTGCGACACGATCCGCGCCGTGATGACTCCCGGGCTCGGCTCCTCCCACCCCTCGGGATCGGCCCACACTGACGTCGCGTACCCGTACTCCACACCGATGTAGTGCGTGGCCCTCTGGCAGATCGCGTCGACGATCTGGCCCACGGACCGGAGGCTGTCCGCGTCGACGATCACCTCCCCGATAGCGCCGCCGTAGCCGTCCCCAATGCCCACCGCGGGCGACGCCCCGCCGGTGTTCCAGAGCTTGATGTCCACGGCGAGGGGCAGGCCCTCCACGTAGACCAGACGCTTCCGGAGTGCCTCACCGGGGCTCAGGCCGACGGTCCGTCCGGAGACCTCGGCGCCTATGGGCCGCGTCAGTCGCCGCTCCAGCGAGTGGGCGGTGAAGTCCCAGCGGCCCTCGCCACTCCACTGGGGGTCCCCGTCGAGCTCCCCCAGGAACACGTCGCGGCTGTGGTCGCCGTCGGGCGCCGCGTCCACCGGTCGGCCGTACGGGTCCACCAGGGTGGCGGTGACCCGGGCTTGCCGCCCCATCCACGCCACCGGGGCGTCTGTCACTGACGCGAATGTCGGCACGGCCCCCGCCGCGTAGGTGTAGGCGGGGCCCCACATGCCCCGCTTGACGTCGACGTCCTCGAGCACGTTGTTGAGCAAACCCCCGATGCTGGCGTACTCCAGGACCTCGAACCCGAGGAAGACCCGCCCCGACGAAGGCAGGGCTGTGGCGTCTTCCTGGAGCACCACGTCCGCGTCGTCGTGCTCCAGCGCCTCGGCCAGGTAGAGCCGAATGGTGGGCCGACGGAACAGCCCCCAGGCGTTGTCCGGGTCGAGCAGACCGAAGTTGAGCGATGCGCTGCGCCCCACGCCAGTCCGCCGGTCGATCTCGTAGCCGATGCGCCCCGCGCCGTCGAGCACGAGGCCGGCGGTCCATGTCCAGTGCGACTCGGACCACCCGAAGTCCAGCTCACTCCACGCGACGGGGATCCCCTGGAGCCTCGCGTAGTGCGCCACGCTGAACCCGTAGCGCGTCCAGCCCCAGAAGGACGTGTCCTCGATGAGCGGGTTCGTCTGAAGACCTGTCGTCCGCTCCGCGTCAGGAGGCACGAGCAGATCCACCGCCACCTGGTACCAGCGCTCGCGGCCGTCCATGTCGTCGCTGGAGATCCGGGTCACGTACCCGTCCAGGTAGCCGCCGGGCCAGGTGGCTGTCATCGCGTGCACCAGGTCGCCCTGGTGCACCCGGGTCCGGCCCGTGAGCATCGGACCTTCCAGAAGGCGCGTCAGGCCGTCGCGGTCGCAGATGCACGTCAGACGGTAAACCGTGCCCGACCCCCACGGGTAGGCGTGCAGCCGGCCGTAGCGGTAGCGGGTGACGTGGGTCTCTCGAAGCGGCATCGGGTCGCACCAGCGGGCGGTGCGCACGTCCACCAGGCCATCGGGGGCCGTGTCGGCTCGGTGCGCCTCGCCGAGCGGGGTGCTCCCCGAATTGAAGCCCAGAAGGTCCGCCATGGACGCCGACCAGGTGATGGCGATGGCCGGGTCTCCCTCGCCAGCGTCGATCTGGAGCAGACGCGTGCCGCCCGTTGTGTACCAGCTCCATGTGTATGCGGTGGCGTGGGCGGCGTTGATGGCGACGAGCAACGCGTCGAGGAAGGCCGGGAACAGGTACCAGCCTGGCGCCAGGTCCACGCCGGTGTAGCCCGCGCCCACGGAGACGTCCACTGTGGAGAAGGGGCCGCCGTCCAGCACCGGGACCCACCACTCGAGGTGAGCCAGCGAGGACGCGCCGCCGGCGAGCTGCACCGTCACGGCAGCACCCCCGTGACTTGCAGCTTGTGCATCCCGATGCCCGCTCGTCGCAGCTCGAAGCGCGTGGGGTAGAGCGTCGCCAGCGCGGGGCCGTCCGTGTAAACGTGGATGGTGCCTGGGGCGCTGAGCGCTCCCCAGCTCCGGACTGCTGACTCCGCCTGAGCCGTCGTCAGGTGGCAGGACGCCTCCGGCTGCCGCAGGGTCAGCGCGGGGACTCGCAGCCAGGAGGCGCGGGCGTGGCCCGGAGTTCCCTGGTCCTCGGGGAGCCGGTCGAGCCCGGTCCACCGAAGCGGGCCGGGCACGACGCCCAGGGGCACGCCCGTGCCTGTGCGTGTCGTGGAGGCGGAGAATGTGTCGGTGGCAAAGCCGAGCAGCGTGTGCAGGCCGCCCGTGAAGACCAGGGTCAGCGCGGTGGTGGACGTGTAGCTGAGGGTGGAGTCGGCAGACACCGACCAGGTGATGGTCCAGTGCGCCGCGGCAGCATCGAGGAGCGTCTTCCATGCCTGGAAGGCTGAGGCCGGAGTGATGGGGGCCACGCCGGCGGTGTTCGTGCCGTCGGACAGCGTGGCCGTGCCTGTCCAGTCGTGGCGGGTGAGTGCCAGCGCGCGGGCGTTCGCGGGCATCAGTACCTGCCCGCCCCAGGGTCGGTGAGGCCGGCGGGGACGCCGCGGGCGATGATCTCGTTGAGGCTCTTGCTGGCCTCGTTGCCGCCCATGCCGATGACGCCGTAGTTGATGATCGTCGGCTGGGCGTCCCCGCCGCCGGTGCCGCCGGTGCCCTGGCCTCCTGCTACTCGCGCTGTGCGGGCGCCCCCTCCGAGAGTGGCGGGGGTGGACCTGGAGCCTCCGCCGCCTCCGCCGCCCATGCCTTCGGCAACAGCGTAGAGAGCGGCCGAGCTAAAGTGGCCGGCGGCAGCCCACTGCATGCCCGGGGTGACCGCCGCAGACGTGCCCGCGGCGAGCTCCATGATCACCCGGATCGCTGCCAGGGCCGCCTCACTCTTGATCCCCGCGGCGGACACGTTGCCCAACGCGGCGATTGCCGCGGGTTGGCCCTTGGACAGCTTCTCCCAGTTCTGCGCCACGAACCCTGCGGCCTTTCCGAGGCCGGCGCCCACGCCACTTTGGTCAATGGCCCGCAGTTGCTCCGCTGCGTCCGCAATGGCACTGCCGGCCTCCTTCAACGAGTCCAGCTCGCGGTCACGAAGAGCCTCCCGCTCCTCCGCTGCGAAGCGCTGGTTCTCGAGCTGGGTGAGCAGATCCGCCTGCTCGTGGTCGATGGACGTCCGGCGGATCTCCTGCAGCCGAAGCTCGTGCTCAAGTGCAATCTGGCCGAGGGCATCGTCCTCGTCGAGCAGCGCTCGCCGACCTTCCAATTCGATCTGGTGGCGAATCTCCCACAGCCCCCGCTGCCGGGCTGTTTCAGCCGTGGCCGTGGCATAGGCTTCGTCCGCCGCTTCCTCCACCGCTTCGGTCAGCTCGCGAAAGGCGGCCATGTTTCCTTCGACCGTGCCGTAGAGTCCTGCGACCAGTAGGTCTGACTCGTCCAACAGTGAGCCTTCGCCACCCTTCGCCCCTTTCTTCCTCTTCTGGGAATGCATGCGCTTGGCGATCATGTCCCCCACTGACTCCGCGGTGTCCCCGATGGCCCGCGCCACAGTGGAGCCGATCTGGGCGGCCTCTGACCCAAAACCCAGCAGCTTCGCCAGCGACCGGTCCCGGGCACGCTCGGCCAAGTCGTCGAACACGACGCCCAGCTCTCGGCCCGCTTCGATGCTGCCACGCAACCCCAGCTTCAGCGCCTGAATGTCCTCCCACGACAGCATCGCCGCGTTGCCCATTGCGCGGATAGCTGTGTCGATGACGTGAAGCTCCGCGCCGCTCTTGACAATCTCGGCTACGTGCACGCCGATCTGGATCATGGGATCTTGGAGTGCTTCTGCTGCGTCCTTCTGACGCCTGAGTGCTTTGGTCATGCTGACAAAGTCGTCAGCCTTTCCTGTGAGCGACCCGACCTCGTCTGCCAATGCTCCCGTTGCTACAGCAGTGGCTTCAATCGCGGGAGCCAAAGCCGTGAAGGTCATCACTTGGAGATTGCTCTTCAGGTTGGTCCAGGCGGTATCGGCGCGTTCGACGCTGAAGCTCAGCCCGTCCAGCGCGACCTTCCCCGCCACGGCGTCCATCTCCTGCAGCACGGCGCTGGTTCTCGCGACGCGCTTCTCCAGCGCGGTCAGCTCCGTCGTGGCTTTGCCCGCTGCCTCGGCGGTCGCGCGGTACACGCCGCCGAAGTCGAGCTCGACTCCCAGGGCCTTCAGCCCCATCGCACGGCCGCGAATGCCCCCGAGGACCTGTTCCAGTACCTGGTCGGTTTGCTTTCCCGTGGCCGCCGCGATCTTGAACGAGCTCGCCAGTGCACTGGCGGTCTCCTCGGCACTGAGGCCGAGCATGGCCATGCTCCGGGAGCGCTGCTGCATCGTGGTGTCGTCGATCGTGCCCTGCGTCGCCTCGCGAAACATCTCCAGGGCGTTTGCCGAGTTCTGCCACGTGCGCGCGAAAACCGTGTTGGCGTTGGCGGCTTCTTGCCCCTGGCGGACCACATCACCTACAGCCCGGAGCTTGCCAAGCACGTTGCTGACCGCTCCGTTGATCTCGTTGTACGCGTCTGCCCAGTCACGGGCAGACTGCATTGCAGTGCGCCCCAGGCCGGACAGAGTGACCTCCACATCTCTGATCGCAGATGAAGCCTGATCCTCCCCCGTGAGGCGCACGGTCAGTGATACGTCGCCGCGAGCTGCCATCTACTTGCCCTCCGACCGGGCGCGCTCGTGCACGATGCCGGTCAAGTCGCGCATGCCCTGGATCACCTCAACGCTGTAGCCGCGCGGCCAGTCGGCCAGCGGGGCTACTTGCGCCGCGTCCCACACCCATCGCAGGTGACAGGCCAGGGCGCTCGCCAGCAGGCGCCCGGGGCACGCGGACCACTCGCCGCCGGGGGCGCAGAGGGTGCCGTCCGGCTCCAGCCACTGGCACGGCTCTCCGTCGACGCAGCGGCACCCGACGACGTCAGCCCAGGCCAGGGCCCTGGCCACCTCGGCAACGAAAACCACGGTCGAGGGTCGCTCGACAGATGAACGCCGCGAGGTCGCCGAGGAGCGCCAGACCCTGGCCCTCCAGCACCGTCAGCAGCGCCTCACCGGCGAGCACCTCGTCCGATCCATGGGCCCGCGCTCTGATCACGTGGGCCTTGCTCAGGGTTGCGTTGCTCGGCCGCTCGGAGAGCATGTGCTCCCACTCCGTGGCCGTCATTCGTCGCACCGTCCAGATGATCGCGCCGGGCCTCAGGTGGGGGGCGGCCTCGGACAGTGGCAAGATCCTGCCAGCGTCCACGGTCTGACCGTCCGCCCCTGGAGCCGCCTGGTGCCGATCATCGTCCGGCCAGTCGAGGTCCTCGTCGAGAGACCACACTCCGTCGAGAGTCGCGAAGAGCTTCATGCCATCACCCCTGGTACCAGCGGAAGGGCGAATTGGTGATGCCGTCGGCGCCCGTGTCCGTGGCGCACTGGCCGGCCTCGGCCGTCCACTCCTGCACCATGGTCCCCTGCTCGTCGCCGATGGAGGCGGCGGCCGTCAGGGTGGGGGCGGGCATCACGATGGCGTGCATCTGCCCGGGCGCCGTGCCCAGGTGCAACCCCATGGGCGACTGCGCCGGGAGCGTGGTCAGGCCCGAGAACGCTCCCGTCACCACCGTCTTGAACTTCAAGACGCACTTCTGATCCGTGAGCAGTACGTCCCCGACCCCGTGCAGCGCGTTGTGGTCCTCGAGCGGCACCACGGTCGCGCCCAGCTCGATGCTCAGCGAGTGCCACCTGGCATTGGCCGTGCCGACGACCAGGCGACCGCCGTTGTTGGCGGTGGGCGGCTTCATCTGGGGCTGGGTGTAAGCAGACGCCACCAGTGCCGCGCCTTCCGTGTCCGTGCGGACGTCGTTGACGCTGAACGTGAAGTCCACCATGGGGTTGGCGCGGGAGCTCCCGTCGAGCTTGATGGCGGTGCAGACGCACCCGCCGTAGATGACCAGGCCCGTGGTGTTCTTGCTCTGCGCCCAGAACGTGATGGCGGTGGGGGCTGCGTCGGTCAGGTAGCTGCCGACGGTCCCCCACGTGGTGGCCGTGGCGTGCGGAGCGGTCCCTACGAGCGGAAACAGGGTCGCGAGCGTATGGTCGCTGCCGCCGCCGTCTGTGACCTGCTTCACGATGGCCATCTCGTACTTGCCGGTGCCGAAGTTCCGACCGATGACCGCGCCGCCCGCCTTGTAGAGCGCGGAGGAGACCCCGTTGTCGATGCCGACGGCCGACGCCGCCCACGCCGTCAGCGCGGCCTCGGCATACCCGGCGATGACCTGGCCGCCGAGGAGCTGCTTGAGCGCGGCGCTGAGCAGATCGCCGGTCGGGTTGCCGGTGGGCGCCGTCGCCAGGAGCCCGAGGAGGTCGCCCCGGAAGGTCAGCGTGCCGCCGTGCAGCGATCCCTCTTTGGGCGGCAACGCGAACGGCCCGCTTCGAACCGCCTCGTCTCCGAAGAGCGCCAGACCTGGAGTGTAGGCCGGCGGGGACACGCGGGCGGCGGCCATGCCGGAGCTGGTCACCAGCGTGTCGTTGTAGCCGCCCGTGTGAGACTTCCACAGGATGTTCTGGCGGCGGGTCAGTGCCTCGTTGGCCATGTCGGGCTCCTACGGGGTGCGAGGGTCGTATCGAACGGAGATGAGGTAGGACACCTCCAGGATCTTGGCCTGGTACAGAAACGCCTGGCCCTGCACCTGGACGTGGGCGATCTGGCTGCCGTCTACCGCCTCCAGCGCCAGCAGCGCCCCGAGGATCAGGTGCGTATCGCGCAGCGCCCGCTTGGTGCTGGCCTCGGAGCCCGACAGGTAGCCGACCCCGAGCTGCAGGCCGACGACCATGTTGTCCTGGTCGAGGAGCACCATGTCGGCGTGCTCGGACGGGACGCCGCCCTCCAGCACGAACGCCCGCTCCCCAGGAAAGCTCAGGCTGCCGGGCGGGAGCCGCACGAAGCGGTCGCCGGTGTGGGCCTTGGCGGTCACCGGGAGCTGGATTCCCTCGATGGCGGCGGCTACGGCCTCGTAGACTTCGTCGGCGTACATCAGCTCTTCCGTGGGAGCAGACCGGCAAGCCACCGCTCCACATGCGGCCGGGTGCGTGCCAGGAAGCGCGTCTCCTCCTCGGGAGAAGGGTCGAGGATCGCCTGGTTCACGCGCTCTTGGGCAAGGCGCATCTTGTCGCGGTTCGGAAAGGTCTCTCCCATGTGGCCGCGGAGCGCTGGCCCGGACCCGCCGAAGTACAGCTTGACGCTGCTGGACGTCTTGCGACCCCGGTTGAAACTCATTCGCAGAGACGCCCAGGCTGCGCCTGACACTGAGAACCGGTAGTTACGGTCCCCGTGCACGTCCTCCATGTACTCGGCGAAGCTCACCAGGTAGGCGTTGTCCTGCGTCTTGCGATAGAAGCGCTTTGGGCGCGGATACCCCTGGTCGGGACGGATCCAGGTCTTCGCCGGCTTCTCGCGGTAGCCCACGATGGGCCGCTGCGCCTCCGTCTCCCCTCGCTTCAGCCGGCCCGACTTCTTGACCGGGTAGCGGCGCATCGGGTCCGCATGCTGTCCGAATGCCTGGCCGTGCTTGTTGAGCCCGCGTCCCTGGACGCGGTCGCGAATCTCGTTGCCCAGCGTGCGGACCTCGTCGGCCAGATCCGCGACCGCCGCAAACCCCTCTGACCGTGCGAACTTCGCCGGAAAGACCTTGATCTCCAGCCTCATCGCACCCCCACGATGGAGCGTCGCCGGACCTCCGAGGGCTGCACGACGGCGTCGTCGTTCTTGTCGTACCAGCAGACGCGCAGCGCCTGCGCAATGTCCGCGTCGAGACGCTCATACAGACCGTCGACGTAGCTCCGGCGGTCTGCCACGTCCTCGATGATTCCCTCGTCGGTGAGCGCGATCTTCATCGCGCAGCGGTTGGCCTCGCGAAAGGCTGTGGGGTCCCCCACCAGGGAGGGGTAGTTCTCGACGGCGCGGATCCGGTCCTGCACCATGGCCGTGGCGCGCTCGGCCACATCTTCGTATCGCGATGGGTCCTGGTCGGCCGTCAGCGCGAACGACCCTGCCCGCACTGAGAGGTAGCGCCGAACGTCTGCCGGGGTCACGCCCAGGTCAAAGAGGCAGCGCACGACGTCAAACATTCGCTGCACCGCGTACACGCTGGCCACCCGGTCGGTGACACTCCACATGACGTGGCCGTTCATGCCCCGCGTCGCCGTGACCGAGCTGCTCACCGCGAGAGTCAAGCGGGCGCCGAGGAGGCGATCTCCTGTGCCGGGCAGGCGATGGCCGCCCGGCCCAAGGTCCAGCAGTCCGCCCGCACCTACCACGGCGGGTGTCACGCCCTCCACGGTGACCAGGTCGTACAGCTCCTCGGAGTCTTTGGAGACGACCCAGTACCGTCGGCCCGGGACGATACCCGCCCGGACTGCGACGGTCACGGCCTGGCGAGAGTCGACGGCGCCCAGGGTGGTGGAGACTGAGTCGAGCGTGGCGGCCCCCCCGGCGAGCTGCTTACCGGCGGCGTTCCGGACCACCGCCGAGGCGGAGGCTGCCGGGCGAGCCGGGTACAGCTCGAAGGTGAATGCCTGACTCTGGGGTACTTGGACCGCCACGCTCGCCTCGCTCTCTGGGGTAGCTCAGGGGACGTTGGAGCCGATGGTGACCTCGTTCGTGGGCGAGATCAGACCGATGGCGATGTCCAGCCGGCTGATCACGTGGATCGACAGGTCATCGTTCTTGGAGCTGTCCTCGATGCCGTTGAAGACCACGGTCGGGGGCTTGCTGATGTTCGCCACGATCTGCCCGGACCGGTCCGGATCCAGGTTGATGCCGCCCCTGCGCGTCAGGATCCAGTCGTCGTCGTCTCCCGCCGCCTCGTTGATCGTCAGCGAGGCGATGGGGTAGCTGAGCGGCGTGATGCCCAGCTCGGCCACGCGGTTGGGCTGGTTTCGGTTCTCGCCGCTCGTGCCGCCGATGGCGCTGGGATGCGCGCCGGAGTAGCCGACGTCCATGGTCCGCGCGCGGCAGACCATGTTGGCCACCTCCGTGTTCTTCGTGTCGTGCAGCAGCACCAGGTCCTTCTCGGCGAGCTGGAGCGGCACGCCGGCGCCGTCGCGCCAGTTGCGTCGGCGCAGCAGCGCAGCGACCACGCCGGCAGGACTCAGAACCGACGTGAGCAGGTTGCTCTGCGTCCCGCCCGGGTAGGTGTGGCCCGCGCTGTAGGCCGCGCACGTGCCCCCATTGCCGTCGTCGACCGTGAGCCAGAAGCCGCCGAAGGCCGCCATCCAGGCCAGGCGGTTGATGAGCTGCTGACCGCGGCGAGCGTGCTGGCGAGCCACCGATGCCACCGCATCCAGGCCCTGCGCTTCCGCGTCGGGCTCCGCGATCTTGGTCCCGAGGATGAACCGCGCCAACACCAGGTTGTTGACGTGGCTCACCTGAATGGTCTCATTGTCCCCGTCCGCGAAGATGTCCGCCTCGCCGTCCCAGGAGATCGGCAGGCCCACGGGGCGCACGGCGACGAACCGCAGGGCCGCGGCGGGGTCCAGGAGCACGTTCACGAAGTTGGTGTAGTCCTGCTGGGGAGCCTCCTCGGCCACGGCGCCCTGGTAGGCCCTGATGCCGGTCTGCAGCGCGTCCGAGGTGGTGAAAGCAAGTGGCATGATCCGATCCTCCTTGTGGTCAGCTCTGTGGGTCGTGCCGCGGAGCGGCGGTCAGATCTCCTCGTGCAGACGTCGTCCGCCGCGCCGCTGGCGCAGGGCCCGCTGTCCGCCGGCGCCGACGCCCGCCTTGGCGAGCGCGCGGGCGAAGCGCTGGTCCCGGTCCCGGCGGTCCTCGTCCACCAGCTCCTTCGGCTTCCGCCAGGTCTCCGCGCCGGAGAAGCCCGCCCGCTGCACGTCACGCGTGTCGCGGCACCAGCCCTTGGCCTCCAGCCCCATCGTCGTGGCCTCGTACCCCGGCAAGCGCGGGTCCACGGACGTGTAGACGTACCGAGGGTCTCCGCCGATGGGCGTCTCCGGGTCGACCGCGCCGCGAGCTGCCGCGGCGCGGCGGCGAGTGCGGGCCGCCTCCACGTCCCGTTGGTACTCGTCTTCGGAGTCGGTCTGCGCGAAGAAGTCCGCTTCGGACTCGACTTCAACCGTGAATGTCGGCCTGGTGCTCTCCTGCGCCGCCTCGTCGTCGTAGCTGTCCACTGCGCCCAGGGGTCTCCGTGCCATCATGCCCTCTTTGTCAGTGCCTGGACCACCGGAGCGACCCAGTGGTGAAACGCCTTGCCGATGGCGTTCGTCGGCTCCGCCGGATCCTTGGCCGGAGGCGGCGGAGACACCCGCGGCCGGAACAGCGGTGGGTTCGCGTCGATCCACTTCTGGAGTTCCGCTGCGCCGGCATCCGTGGTGACGTCCACGTCCGGCGCCAGCTTGCCGTACTCGTCGTTGACCAGCCCGGCGCGCTTCAGCGCGTCGCGCTTCGCCTGGGCCTTCACGGTGCCGAGGCCCGCCACGGCGGCCTCGGCTTCCTTCTTTGCGGCCTCGAGCTGGGCGCGGAGGTCGACGAGCTGCGTCGCAACGTCCTTCTTGGCGGCGGCCTCCTCGTCGGCCTTCTTTTTCGCGGCCTCCTCGTCGGCCTTCTTCTTCGCGGCCTCCTCGTCGGCCTTCTTCTTCGCGGCCTCAGCGTCGCCGTCGTCGCACGACCCCTCCGCGTCACCGTAGGCGGAGCACCCGTCGCCGTCGCCATTCCATCTCCGGACCTTCATCCTGTCCTCTTATGCCTGCTGAACACACGTTTAGTCATGGACTTTACGAACGTCGCGCAAGAACGCAAGCACGTTCTTGCGAGTACTCCACCTATGGACTGCTCGGAGCCGCAGCCCTGGCCGCCCGGGCGAGGGTCATGTTTGCCTGGTAGACCCTCGTCGCCTCCTCGATGGTGATCTGTCGACGCCTCGCGATCTGCTCCGGCCCGGACTCCACGCCGATGCGCTGCAGTGTCTCTGCGGCGGCCGCTTCGTTCTGCGGGTCCGCCGGCCATGCCTGCTCCCGCCAGCCCACCGTGACGTGCAGATCGGTGGGCCACATGCGCACGGCGCCCTTGTTGAGGACCGTCACCAGGGCCTGCAGGAAGCGGGCTTCGGCCGCCTCCAGCGCGCGGCGCATCCGCACCTTGAACCGCTCCCGGTCGGCCAGGTCCATCTGCTTGGCCAACCAGGTCATGGCGCCCTTCAACACGCTGTCGGCGTTGATGCCCCGGAGCTGGAAGAACAGGCGCAGGTACCGGTCGCCGGCGTCGAGGTACTGTCCCAGCGTCGGGCTCGGTTGCACGTTGGCCAGGATCTCGCCATCCTCGAGGGGCAGGATGAGTTCTGGCCCGAGCTCCATCTCCTGCGGCTTCACGCGGCTCCCGCCAGACAGCGTCCGCTGTCCGAAGCTCTGCGATCGCCCGATCAGGTTCGACTCGCTGGGCTCCAGGCACATCGCCGTCTGGGCCGCGTCCAGATCGTCAGGGACGGCGGCGTTGAACTCCCCGTCCAAGGGCGAGCCCTCGCGCCCGTACCAGAGGGGCAGGCGGCCCGCGAAGGGGTTCTGCGTCGACCCAAAGAACACGGGGCGTTCCTCTCTGCCGTCCTTGATGTAGATCCGCTCCTGGTTCATCACCAGAAGCCCGAACCGGACCCGATTGCGGTCCGTCTCCACAGGCACGGCCAAGCGCACTTCCTTGGCGCTGGACAGCGATCCGGGATCGTCCGGGTGCGGTGTGACCTCGTACTGGTACGGTCTCCACACCTGGTGACGATAGCCTCCCATCGGTCGTGGCAGGATGGCGCCGATGTAGGTCCGCTGCACGGCGAGCAGTTCGTTGCCGAGCTGGAAGGCCTCCTCCATGTTGAGGCGACCATACCAGCGCAGCAGCTCCTGGGCGCGCGTGGCCTCCATTGGTTGCCCGTCCCCCGTCAAGAAGGTCCGCTCCGGCGCTCGCGCGTAGGCGTCCGCCGTCTCCATCACGTACCGGTAGACCAGCGCCAGAGGCTTGCGGACCATGCGTGACTGGCTGCGCGGGTAGAGCTTCCGGAGCGCGGCGTCGGCAGGGCGGAAGTCCTGCCGGTGGTAGGCATCGAGGCGCTCGCTAAGCTCGCGCTGCGCGTCGGTGTTGATCTCCTTGGTGTGCTGCGGGGCGAGCATCGAGGGCCTCTCAGAGTGGTGCACGAATGGGATCGCGACGGACGGCGCCGCCGTAGCGCGCGACAACGCCCATCCGAAGCGCGTCGTTGGCGTGGTCGGTGACGTTGTCCTTGTAGGGCTTGTCGATGGGCGACTGTGACACGGGGTCCAGGCAGCGCTTGTACTGCTCGAGGGCCGAGATGATCCCTCGCTGGCGCAGGTCCTCTGCCAGGTTGGAGGCGAAGTACAGCCGGGGGGGGCCCTCTTCCGGCTCGAGCCGCCACTTGACGATCTGAACGCCGCGCCAGATCTCCTGGTCCTCTCGAGTCTCCATCTTGCGCGTCCGCGTCTGCGGGAACGCCTGGGCCGCCCACTGCATCTGCGAGCGCACGGCCCGGTCCCCCACGAACTCCTCGGGCTCGCGGTCGCACTCGGCAGCGCGGGCCTTGAGCACCGACTGACCGCGGGCCCACGGCACGTCGTCATCGCAAAACTGCCAGACAACGACGTCGGACGGCACCCCATCAATGGGCACGTTGTGCTGCACCTGGAGGTACGACGGGTGCGAGTCGCCCCAGTCCACCCAGAAGCTGTAGGGGTACCTCGAGCTGTACCGCCAGGGCTTCAGGTGCACGGACCGGCTGAACTCGGAGTAGACCAGGTTCGCTGGGCGCAGGAGCACGGCGTCAATCTCCTGACGGGCCTGCGCGCGGCCCATCGTCTTGCGCATGCGGTCGATGCGCTCGCGGTCGAGGCCGGAGTTGTCGTAGCTGGTGCCGTGGATGACCTGATAGTCCGGGTTGCCAGCGCGCACCTCATCGACGAACGTCTTGACGATGCCCTTCAGCCCACGCGGCGTGTTGCAGAACCAGATCCGCCCGGTACCCTCGCCGCGCACCGCCGGGAGCACCACGTCGAGGACCGCCTCCTCGTTGCTGACCGCGGTGATCTCGTCGACCCCCACCCAGGCGAGGGTGAAGCTGCGGAGGTTCTCGTAGCGCTCGTAGCTCAGGAGCCAGATCTCCGCTCCGTTCATCAGCTCGAAGACCTTGGCGCTCTTGTGGAACTTGCGCAGGAGCTTGACCCCGGTGGTCTCCTGGAAGGTGCGGAACTGCTTCTCGAGCGTGACTTGGTGCACGCGGGTGAGCTGCCGGTACGTGGGGCACAGCAGGGCGCCGGGCAGCCCCGCATTCTCCGGCTCCTGGCTCTCGCGGATGGCCTTGGCGCACATCAGCGTCGTCTTCCCGAAGCCGCGACCGGCCACGATCATGAGCAGTGGAGTCGTGGACAGGATCCCTCGGGTCTGGCCGTCGTGCCATGGCACCCCGAACGCCCGCTCCGCTGACACGGACACGTGGATCGGCGCCTGTCCGATGCCCATGGCTCAGCCCTCAGGGGGGAGGTTCGACGCGTTGGCGGCGGGGGGGCCCTCGAAGACCACCGTCGCAGCGCGCGGGCCCTCGTCGAGGCCATCGTCGTGGCGCGAGAGCTTGGCCTCAACCACCTGCTTCAGGAGGGTGGTCAGCTCGACGTACCCGCGACGGCTGCGATGGTCGATGACCGGCCCTGCCACGGCGACGATCCGCGGGGCCTTCTTGCGAGCAGCGGGAGGGGCCACGCCGTCGAGCTGCAGCATGGGGTTGACGGGGCGCGACTTGGCGGCCTCGTCCTCGAGGCGCTCGGCATCCGCCTGGGCAGCGGCCGCAGCAGCCACGGCAGCCTGCCGCTCCTCGTGCTGCTCGGCGAAGCACAAGCCGACCAGCCCGGCGCAGGTGTCCAGGTCCGCCACCGCGAACAGCCGGAACATCTTGCGCGCGAAGGGCGAGCGGCCGCGGAGCAGCGTGGCGTCCAGCTCGCGCCGGGCCTGGTCGTGCTCGGCCTGCTTCTCGCGGGCCACCGCATCGACGTCCACCCCGGCAAGCTCCGCTGCAGCCCGCTCCTCCGCGGCCTGGACGTACCGCGCGGGAGCGATGTCCCGCGCTTTGCGGCTCGCTGCTGGTCGCTCCGGGTTGGCCATGGGTCGCGTTCAAGCCTCCGAATTCACTTCACACATTTGATTTTTTCCCTGAAACCGGGGCGTTTTTCGGGGGGAGGATGTTCCGCTTCGCTCGGCCCCTGGGACCTCCCCCAGGGGGGTCGGGCGGCTTGTCATTCCTCGCCGCCGACCCCTGCCCCCGCCTCCAGGTCGAGTAGGGGCTTGCCGTGCCACCGGATGGTCAGCCAGACGCTCCACTCCAGCCGTCGCAGGACGGCCGTCGCTGCCTTCGCTCCACCGAACAGAGATCGCATGGGTCCACCTCATGAGTGATTCGATGCCTGAATGAATGTTCAGTGTCAACCCCTGGCCAGACTGACCGCGTGGACACTGCCGCCGCACGCGCTGTCCACACGGCAGGCCGCCATCGCCGCCAGCGTCGCCAGCAGCGCCGCGCTCGGAAGGGGCCACTTGCCGGCCGGCCACGACGCCTCGAGCACCTTCATCGCCTCGACGGCTCCGCGGGCCGCCTCCGCGCCTGAGCCGATGGCGTAGCACGAGCCGACCACGGGACACAGCATGCCCCCATACGAGAACCGCCAGATCCCCTGCGCCGTGGCGATGACCGCGGTCAGGTCCCACGCGGTGGGCATGCCGGCGCCGTCGAACGGTGTCGTGCACTCCTGCCGGCACAGCTCACGGGCGAGGCGCGCGGGCACGCGCGGCGTGAGCTCATCGGTCGCCACCTGGTCCAGCGCGTGGTGCCACTCGTTGATCAGTCCCTGCTCGCCCGCGGCGGCGACGATCATCTGCCCGAAGCGGAGCACCTTGCGTGTCTCCTCGGCGACGATGGTCCCGCCCTGGTTCACGGACCGGCCGTCCGCTGCAATCGCGACGTGCGTCGCGTCCATCACCGCCACGCACACCGTCACAGGCTACCCCCTTCCACCGTCAGCCCGCTGAGCGTCACCAGGACCGGCGCGCTCAGCGCATCACGCGCCTCATCGAGGCGCTGCAGCACCTCGCCGCGCGGGTCCCTGACCAGGGCGAGCTGCTGCACCGCTACAGCCCACACGTGCCGGTCCATCCTGTCGCCGCACACCACCGATGCCAGCGCAATGGCCGCGAGCATCCTGTCCCTCTCCGCCTCGTCCATGCCCGTACTACTCCTCTCGCACGTCGATGGGTGGCGCCTCGCGCTCCAGACGTGCGTGCAAACTGCCTTGCCACACGGGGCGCACCCCCGCGTGTCCGTACCAGCTCAGGCGCGCAGGCGTGGGAGCCCGGCGCTCGTAGGTGATGCGCGCCCTGGAGACCGCCACGATCCGGTCTCCGAGGCGGAGGAAGCACACGAGGCCGCGCGCTCGCATCGGCCCGGCGGTCTCCCACAGCTCCGCGTGGGTCCACCCCTGGGCGATGGCCACGGCCTCGATGCGCGTCAGCTCGGCGGTCCCTGGCAGCCGCAGGGCCCGCAGGTAGGCGATGACCTCGCCCTTCTGCGCTCCCACGCGCGCCTTGACCTCCGGCGTCATGGCGCCGGGCGTGGCCCGGAAGCCCAGCTCGCCGAGGGCGTTGACCCGCAGCTCCACCCCCTGCTGGAGCAGCTCGGCCACCAACACTGCGGGGGAAGGCGAGGTCACAGGGTGCCCTCCTCGTAGCCGGGAGAAGGGGGGGGATCTGTCAGGTGTGACGAGTGTGACGGGTAAAATACATTGTTCTCACTGCACGTGGGAGGGGTAGTGATAGTCGTTCCGCGTGTACAGTGGGAACAATGTATTTTACCCGTCACAGCCGTCACACCTGCCAGCGCAGGACCAAGCAGTCGCTGGGTGGTGTCGATGGCGGTGAGCGGGAACCAGTCTGCGCCTCGGGTCCCTATCCCTGCCAGCCTGCCCTCGAAGTTCGCGGGGTGCAAGGACTTGTCGTGCGCGAGGCTCTTGAGCTTCGCCTTGAGCCCCACGTCGGTCCGCGTGCCGAACAGCGGGTGCAAGCGCGTGGCGAGCTCCCGGGTCGGGATGAAGATGTGTTCGTGCACCGGGCAGTACCCCCGCTCGCGGATCAGGTCCGCGATGGAAGCGGCCACCTCCCGCGCGTCGCTGGCGTCTGAGTCCACGGTGGGGCGCCGCTCCTTCGCCAGGGCGGCCAGCTCGTTGCCGTTCGGGAACCGCGACAGGACGGCCTGCTGCCACGACTGGAAGCGGTCAGCGTTGTCCGTCGTGATCGGGTCGAGCGGAGCGGCCCTCAGGTGGGCGAGGATGTCTGCGACCAGCTCGTACCGCCTGGACTCGAGGAACGCCTGGGCGGCTCCCCGGAAGTCGACGCCGTGTCGCGCCCGACCAATGTTGACGACCACGCACCTGTCGGCCAGGTCGCGGGACAGCTCGGCGATGTTGACGGTGAAGACCCACGTGAGCGTGTTGGGTCGTTCGTAGTCGCCGTGGTACATGCGCTTGCCGTTGATGGTGCCGTCGGTGATGGCCGACTCGAACTCCGAGCTGTTGAGCCGACCCTTGAGGTTGTCGATGAGCACCACGCGCTTGCTCAGTGCGTTGTCCGACAGCAGGCGCTCCGAGGTCTTGGCCCAGTCGTCGTTAGGCCGGATGCCGACGCACCCGCCCACGATGGCGGCGATGGCGATGGCGGTGGTCGTCTTCCCTGTGCCGACCCCGTGCTCCGAGGTGATCACCCACCCTGGCCGAGCGCCGGGCTCTCCCCCCCAGAGGAGCGTCACGATCAGCGCTCGTAGCAGGTCTCGGTCATGGTCGCTCGCCGGGTTGAGCATCCCCACGAACTCGTCAAGGGCCTTACCGTTGCCGCTGGGGATGTGCCCGCACGAGTAGAACGTGAGAGGCCGGGGGGGATGGTGGGGCAGCAGCTCGGCAGCGACGTACCTGGCGGGGCTGGCCATGCGTGCGCCGGCGAGCAGCTCGTTACGCGAGACAGGGGCGCACGTCCCGAGCTGCGACGGCTGCACCACCTCGCGCCCCGTCCAGCTCACCTCCGTGCCCTTCGTCTTCAGCCACGCGAACAGCTCCGCATCGTTGTTCAGCGGACGGATGGCGTCCGGCGCGGGCAGGGTCCCGGAGGCCGGGGGCTCGTGCGCGAAGAGGAGCCCGTTGATCGTGCGTGGCCACCCCCCGGTCGCCTGGTGCAGCGTCCGGAGGATCTCGTTGAGGGGCACGGAGTACCGGCGCATCGACTCGTTGCCGTCCGCGTCGGCCTCCATCCGAGCCAGGAAGTTGGCGACCCGGAACGCGGCAGGGTCCGTCGAGGGCGGCTCAGCCGGCGGCGCCGACGCGGCCGCCGTCTCGAGCAGCGGCCGAGTGCCCCCGGCCCGCACCCACACCGTGACGTCGTCGTGCTCCGCCGGCTGGTACCCTGGCAGAGCGGGCAGGGGGTCAAGCAGGCGCACCGACGCGGCTGCGCTCGCCGCCAGCGTCGAGACCACCTCCGCGGCGAAGGCGCGGCCCGGGCCGTCGTTGTCGCAGAGCACCACCACGTGAGCACCGGCGATGGCCTTGGCCACCTCCTCCTTGGACTCCGCCCAGCTCTTCGCCCCCTGTGGGGACGTGGTGGCAGTAAGCCCCAGGGCCTGCAGCGTCCGGACGTCCTTCTCCCCCTCCACGAACCAGACCCGCTCGCCCCGCTTCCCCGCGGCGAGGACTGCGGGCAGGAGGTAAGGCACGCGCCGCACCGGCCCGAGGTGCACGTCCACCTCCCGGCCCTTGAGCCGGGCGGTCTGCACAGGCTCCAGGGTCCAGAGCCACAGCGACGAGTGAGGGTGAGGACCGGGCCGGCGCTGGGCGAAGCTCTTGGGGCTGAACCGCAGGACCTCGAAGAGGACGCGGCCCGCCTCGTCCACGTAGGGGTACTGCGCGACCACCTCCCCCTTCTTGGGTGGGATCCAGTCCGCGGAGCACAGCGACGGGCCCTTGGCCTGAGCCCCCGCCCCCTGGCGCGAAGCCCCGGCCGCAGGCGTCGAAGCAGGAGGGGGCCCCGCAGCGTCATCGAGGCGGATCCCCGCCCGAGAGGCCAGGGCCTGCACCGCGTCGGGGAACGTCCCTCCCCGCACGGCCTGCCACACCCCAAAGGCGTCGGCGCTCTTGCCGCAGGAGTAGCACTTGCCGTTCTCGCGGGACCGTTTGTCCCGCACGTCGAAGTTCCACTTGCCGTCGGAGCTGTCCCCGTGGAGCGGGCACTGGTACTTGACGCCCCGCCCCTCCCGGTGGCCCGGGATGCCCAGCTCCCTGCACAGGTCGTGCAGGTCAGTGGCGCGGCGGATGGCGTCCAGGAGCTGCTCGGAGTACTTGCCGGCCATGGAGGCCCTTCGCGGCGTGTCGCCGCTGCTGCGGGGGGGGCACCTCGTCCCCCTCTGGTACGTGCGTCAGTTCTCGTGCGCCTTCATGGCCGCCAGCACCTTCGCCAGGTCAGAGCGGGGGCGACCGGCCATGTCAGCAGGCGCCATCACCACATCAACGCCGGGTCGCCCCACCAGGTGCCCACAGACCTCAGCGAGAAGCGCCCGGTTGCGGCACCAGACGATGGGCGCCGCCTCGAAGGTGCCGTCGGCGCGCACGAGGAAGAGGGCCCAAGGCCCGTGGAGTTGGGCACTCATGAGCCCCCGCTCCTGTAGCACCTTGGGACCCGTGCGAAGCGGCCAGACGTGTTCACCGCCGCCATGGTGAACGCCTTCATGGGCGCCTCCTCAGGTCGTAGGTGCGGAGCTGGCGCTCGAGGATGGCCAGCTCCTGGTGCCAGCGGGTGGCGTTCCGGCGGGCTTGCTGGGCCAGCTCGGAGAGCTCCGCCCGGGTGACGTTGCGGCCACCGGGCGAAGAGGGGGCCTCGGCAGCACATGCCGTCGAGGCGTAGTCGGTGGCCGTCCCCACCGCGGACACGCCACGCTCCGTG
The DNA here is from genome assembly GCA_045863395.1 of Myxococcales bacterium. Classification (GTDB taxonomy): domain Bacteria; phylum Myxococcota_A; class UBA9042; order JABWCM01; family BTVJ01; genus BTVJ01. The sequence goes on along the minus strand of BTVJ01000002.1, from coordinate 221,464 downwards.
GCGGTGCGGTGCAGCTCGACGACGTTGACCGGCGTCTCGTCCCACTCGATGCGCCCACCCGCCGCGAGGACCTCCGCCTCGAGCGGCTCGCGGAAGCCAGCGGCGGCCAGCGGGGCCAGGACCCGAAGCGGGAGCGCGTGCTGCCCGGACAGGCAGCGGCTCATGTGGCCTGGGTCGTAGCCGACCAGCGCGGCGAGCTCCTCCTGGAGCAGGCGGCGGTCCTGGAGCAGTCGGTGGATGGCGCGCTCTGCGGCCGTCAGGGGGTGGGTGCGCAAGATCCCTCCTCGGGTGTTGCGTGCGATGCGGAGTGCGGGAAGGCAGGATCGGCGGGTACGTCCGCTGGGGTCATGGTGGCTCCGGCCGGGACCCCGTCAGGGAAGAGGGCTTCCTGGATGCTCACCAGCCCGCCAGTCGCAATTGAGATGTCCACAGCCAATTGCGCGAGGGTCACCGAGCGTCCGTTGCGGAGCTTTGTGATGTAGGGACGCGACACCCCGAGAATGCCGGCCAGATGTTCGTCTGTGATGCGGCGATGCGCGCAATAGGTTCGCAGGTCCATGGGGGCATAGTGCCCATTAGGCACGAATGATGTCAAGACGATTTGTGCCCTTCAGGCCGTGGTCCATCGGGCTTGGCAAAAGGCAACATCGCAGGTCATGGCGCAAATGACTTACCTACTTGCCCGACATCTGCGGGAGCTTCGCAAGGCCAAAGGAATGAGCCAGGAGCAGCTTGGAGAGGCATGCGGCCTGGACCGCACATGGATCTCCAAGATCGAGCGAGAGCGGGCGAACTGGACTGCGGAACACATCCCTATCCTGGCGCGGGGCCTGGGGGTTGCGGAGCACGAACTATTTGGTTACACCACCCCTCCGTCGGGTGACATGGACCCGATGGCTGCGCAGTTGATTTCTTTGCTGGTCCAGCTCGATGCTCAGGCTATTCGACTGTTGCGGATTCAGGCAGAAGCACTGGCAAAAGAGGGGATGCTGACATGAACAAGCTCCGTCGGACAGCGATTGTCGCGGTGCTTCTTGTCGCTGCGTGCGGGTACGCACCAACCACAATGCTCGTGTACCAACAAGACGATGGCAAACTCCGCCACTGTGATGTGACGCTCGGGCTCACGGTCGTCGAACTCGAAGCTCAATGCGGAGTTCCGCTGATGAAGGTGCCGAGCGCGGGCCGGAGCCAGGGAGAGGATTGCTGGATCTACTACAACGAGGAAGTCGCGCCAATGGTTGCGGCCTGCATTGGCGAAGCGTCGCTCGTCGGGCGCGGAAAAGCCCCCCCGGGTGGTGAGAGTCATCGGGCTGAGAAGCGTCGGGGAGAGAACGCGCGAAAAGAGATGACCACGCCTTGAACGTGGACATCTGACGGCGTCAATGGCCGAAATCCTTCCGACATCGGCAAGTGCGAACCATCGTCCTGCAGCGTCGTGAGTGCCTGCGCCCCGTCCTGAGCTAGCACTAGGCACACATCGCCCGCCTGCGGGCAGGCCTCTCTATCCACTTCCAGATCGTCAACCTGCAGGCGTCCGACCTGGCCAAAACGACAGGCGGGAGTCCATCTCACCCGTTTGTGCCGTATAGGCACGTTTCCGCTTGACTTGATTGTGCCCATTCGGCACCTTCGGTGCATGATGCTTGTGACGGTCGCGGTCCGAGGCAGAAGAAGCCTAATACTGAACGCGCGAGTAGCATAATGCAAAGATCCGAACAATTGGCCCTCAATTATGAGGCTCCGCAGCACAATCCCGCCGCGCCGCGCCCGTTCGACCTCTACGCCTGGCTGGACAGCCCTCTGTGGAAGCGCGCGCGCCGGTGGCCCTGCCACTGGTACCGCGTCGGCAACGACCTCTACAGCGTGAACCGCGCCGGCCGCGTCTACTCCCACGCGGCGGGGCGGCTCCCGCTGGACTGCGGCTACGTCGCACTCCCCGACGGCGCTGTCGAGCTGACCAAGGCCGAGGTCGAGCCCACCGGGCCCGTCTGGCGAAAGCACGTCGGCCTCATCGGCTACGGCGGCGGCGCGTGGACCGGCGAGGGGTGGTCGGACCTCCATCAGTTCCTGACGCAGCGGGAGCACGAAGCGCTGGCTAAGAGCCTGCACTGGGGCGCGGCGTGAGCAAGCCCCACTACAGCCACGCGGAAGAGCAACCCCTGCTCCGCGGCCTGTCGGTGATCCAGCCCTGGGCCACCGCCCTGGTGCACGGCCCGAAGGACGTCGAGAACCGCTCCTGGGGCCGGCACGTCCCGCGCGGTGGCCTGTGGCTGGCGATCCACGCGAGCAAGACGCAGCCGGACCCTGAGTCCTGGGCGGCCGTCGAGGAGCTCTGGCCCGAGGCCCCCAGGGCGGGGGTGCTCGCGCTGGGCGTGGTCCTCGGAGTGGTGCGCATCGACTGGATCTGCAAGCACGACCGGGTGCCCTACGGCTTCCGCAGCCCGTGGGCCAACCCCCACATGACCATGTGGTGGCACGTGGCAGAGCGCTACGCGCTTCCGGTGCCCCGTCTCGCGCGAGGCAAGGAGGGCCTGTGGGAGGTCCCCGAGCACATCCACGGCGAGCTGCGGGAGCTCGTCATCACGCGGCGGCGAGCCGCACGAGGAGAGGCATGAGCGACTGCACGTCCATGCGGGACAGCGACCTGGAGGCGGAGGAGGCGCGACGGGCGGGCGTGCGCTTCGGGACCTTGCCGACGGTTCGCGACCTCCCGACGGTGGAGTGGCTGCGCGGCGAGGCCAGCTATCGCCGGCGACGGGCCCAAGACCTGGTCACCGTGCTGGCCAACGTGGGCAAGGAGCGCGAGCAGCTTCTGCTGGAGGCCGAGCGCCTCGAGGCAGGAGCGAAAGCCCTGCAGGCGCTGATGGACGGGGGACCACCCGCCTCCGTCGTCACCGTCGCGGCCCGGGGAGAGGAGGCGGCGGAACCCCTGCCGCCGCCTCTTCCCCCGGTGCCGCAGCAGGGCCGGCGGGGCCTTCCAGTTGCGGTGACGTCGCCTCCAGAACCTGGCCGTCGGGCCGCCACCCCGAAGCCAGGAACTGACCCGGCCAGCAGGGCCGCGGTGGCTGCGCTGGTCGAGCGAGGCGCCTGTATCGACGAGATCGTGGAGGCCCGAGGGGTCACGCGGAGCGCGGTGGAACAGATGCTCCGCCACTACGGGGCCCGCCCCCGGTACGCGGACCAGCCGAAGGGCGTGGGTCCGGCGCCCCACATCGGGCAGCTCCTCGATGCAGACGCAGAGCGAGCGCCAGAGACCTTCCCTTGCCCGAAGTGCGGGCGCCCCTGCACCGGCCAGCACCGCGCGCACCTGATCCGCTGTGGCTGGGCTGCGAAGCACGCAAAAGGCCAGGCCCTGGTCCGGCAGCTCCTGGACGCCGGGTGGTCGGTGTCGGAGATCCTGGCAGGGACCGGTCTGACGCGGGGGCAGTGCGACCAGGTGGCCATGGGCCGGCGAGCACCGACACCGAAGGAGCGCGCCGCCCTAGAGGCGATGCGCCTGTGCCCCATTCCGACGATGCCCCACAGAGGCACGGTGAGGGACCCGATCGTCACCACGGAGGAGTACTGAGATGCCGATCTCACCCCGAGTCTGTCCATCGTGCAGCGCGGCGGTGGTGGAGCTGGTCTACCGCTGCGGCGCCCGTACCGTCCAGGACACCCAGCAGCAGCACATCCGCACGACCCCGTGCGGTGCCGAGGCTCAGACGAAGGCCGGGCAGATGGCCCTGCCCCTGCAGCAGATGACCCGACAGGAACAGGCCGAGGAGGCAGGGAGACGAGGATGACCGAGACGAAGACAGCCAAGCCGCAGCGACCGACCAAGAAGAAGCCGGACACCAAGCCCGTGGATGCACCTCCGCCGTCAACCCGGGCGCCCGACGGCTACGCGGCGATCATCCCGCTCGCGCGGATCGACGAGTCTCCGCACAACCCCCGCCGGCGCTTCTGCTCGGAGCGTGTGGCGGAGCTCGCCGCCAGCATTCGCGAGGTGGGCGTGCTGGCGCCGGTTCTGCTGCGCACGACAGGCGACCGCTTCGAGCTGGTTTGCGGTGCGCGGCGCACCCGAGCGGCGAGGCTGAGGAGCTCCGCAGTCTCTGCCGCACGGTGCTCGCCGCCCTCGAGGACGACGGGGACATCGAAGCGGCCATCGCCGCTCTCAACACGGCCCTCGACGAGGACGCCCTCACGCCCGACTACCAGGCGCTGGGTTGGTACGTCGCGTGTCCGTCCCACCATGACGAGCAGGCGGCATTCCTTGACGCGCCCCGCCAGGGTGATGACCGGGGAGCCTCGCAGCTCGCGGCGGTGGCCGAGGCACTCGTCGCGGAGGCCCGGGCCGGGGGCGTGTCCGCCTGGGCGCGAGACATGCTGAGCGCGCTGGGGCAGGCGCAGGCGCCGAGGCCCGAGGCAGAGCCAGAGCGCCTCCCAGTCGGCACCAGTGGCCGGCACTGCGACGGAGACCTCCTCTGCAACGAGGAGGTTCCGTGCAGCAGGTGCGGCGAGATGTGCTGCGACTACCGCCAGAGCGGTGGCGAGCGAGTCTGCATCCTCTGCATCACCAAGGAGCGGGACGCGGCGACCGCACATGCGGAGACGATGGCCGCTCTGCTCACGCTCACCAGAGGGGAGCGCGACGAGGCCGAGTCCGAGTGCGCTCGGCTCCGAGAGCAGCTCGCCGCGGCGCGCGCGGAGCGCGACGAAGCCCGCGCCGACCTGACCGAGGCCCGAGAGCACACGGCCATCGCAAGGCGCAGCGAGGCCGCGGCCTACGAGGCCAGGGTCAAGACCCGCGGCCCGGCGACCCCATGACAGCCTGCCCCACGGTGGGGTAGGCCCGCCCGCCCCATTGCTCGCGCGCTCGGGGCGGGCGGGCAGCTACGACAGGAGGATCGGATGGACAGTCCCCGGCCCCACGCCTGGTGCATCGTCAGGGACGGCGGCATCACGGCAACCTGCGTCCACTGCGGACGGATGGAGATGCTCGGCTATGTCCCCGCGCGAGCGCTCAGGCTCGCAGCCCAGGGAATCCAATGCCCGAGCATGTCTAATGCCCAGGCCGCCGGGGAGTGGGTGGAGGCGCTGTATGCCGGGGACGCTGCCTGCCACGACGGCGCCCCCTGCACCACGGAGACCCCATGAAGACCAGACTGCCTCTAGCCCGCGCCGAAGCGTGGGCCTACCCCTGGACCGAGCGGCTGTTGCTGTGCGGCGCCGTCCTCCGCGTCCTGGTGGCAGGCAGCGTCAGACGCTGCAAGCCAACAGTCGGTGACATCGAGGTCGTGTGCGTCCCTCACGTGGGCCCCGCAGAGGAGCCCGGGGACCTTCTCGGGCCGCTCATTGTCGAGCGAGACCACCTCCTCCACGAGCTCGACCGCCAGATCACAGCCGGCGATCTGGTGCCGGGCCCACGCATGGGCCCGCGCATGCGGCAGTACTCCATCGCCGCGCTCGATGGTGCGCAGCTCGATCTGTTCATCGTGCGTCCGCCGGCGCAGTGGGGCGTCATCGCAGCCATCCGGACAGGCCCTGCCGACTACTCACAGTGGCTGGTCACGCGGGCGAGGACCCGGGGGCTCTACGTCCAGGACGGGGCTCTGCGGAGGGCGGGGCCGGGCAGCGTGTCCATGTGCGAGGAGGAGGCGTACTTCTTCGCGGCGCTGGGGCTCGCCATGCCAGAACCGCGCCGGCGAGTGGCCCCGTGACCGACCCCGCCACCATCACCGCGCTGGAGGCCCGCGTCGTCGGGCTGCGAGCGGAGCTGGGCGTGCTGGAGGCGCAGCTTGCGCGCTGGCGGGGAGAGGGCGCATCCTCGGCGGCACCATCGCTTCGCCGCCCCATACCGACTGAGGAGTCACCATGGGACGGAAGTACACGGGAGACAGAGCATGGGCCCGACAGCACCACGGGCAGTGGGTCATCGCCTACACGACCTGGGATCGAGTACGAGGCAGGCCGCGCACTCGGGAGATCCGCCTTCCTGCTGGCACAACGGAGAGAGCAGCGGAGGCGGCCGCATCGGCCTTCGTCGAGCAGCTCAGCACCCGGGGCCTGATCGCGCCACAGAGCTGGGACGATGCGCGGGACCTCTTCCTGGCGCACCGGCGAGCCGAGGGGGACAAGGAGACGGGCATCGCCGTCTACAGGCAGCGCATCGAGGCCGTGGGGCGAGTCCTTGGGCGCCCCGACCCGTGGGAGCTGACCGCGGCCCAGGGGGAGGACTACCGCACCAGGCGCCTCGCCATGCCGGGAGCTCGGGACGGGGAGACCATCAGCCCCGCCACGGTCCGGGCCGAGCTGGCCGCCATCACCGAGTGGCAGCGCTGGCTCGTCTCGAAGGGCTGGGCGAAGGAGGCAACGTGGGCCGACCTGAAGCGGCCGAAGGGCAAGCGTGGGCGGGAGTGGTTGCGCACGGCGGAGGTGGGGCCCTTCCTGCGGGCCGCCGTGAAGCTCGGCGACAGGTGGCCCGAGTGGCCCTCGCTGGTGGGGGTCGCGCTGTCGTCAGCGCTGCGCCCAGGAGAGCTTACGCGTCTGACGATCCGCGACGTGGACCTCCTCTATGGGGTCGTGCGGATCGCGGAGGGCAAGAGCGAGGAGGCCGAGCGCGCCGTGCCGATCAAGAGCACGCGGGCCCTCGAGCTCCTGCGTGCGTGGATCACCTCCAGGCTCGCGTCCGGCGCCACCGGGACGGCGCTGGTCTGGCCCCTCGGCCGGCGGGGCTGCCGGGCCCGCGACGAGAAGCCGCTGCGGCGGCGCATCCAGGCCACGGCAGCCCTTGCCGGCGTCCCCTACGTCAGCCCCTACGGCCTGCGCCACACAGCGCTGACTCTGGCTGGCCAGGAGGTACCGGCGGAGGACCTGCGGGACCTGGCCGGGCACCGCGACGAGCGGACCACGAAGGCGAGCTACAGGCACGTGCTGCCGGGGGACCGGCGGCGAGCTGCAGCGGCACTCGGCGGGATCGCGGACCGGCTGTGGGAAGGGGCTCCGATGCTGCAGGTGGTCGGAAACGACGAAGCCCCCGGAGATGGACCCTCCGAGGGCTTCTGAGTATCGGTGGCGAACCGGTGGACGATCCCACCGGCCGCCGCCGAGCATCACGTAACCGCTGGATTTCAGTGGAGCTGATCGGGATCGAACCGACGGCCTCCAGAGTGCGATTCTGGCGCTCTCCCAGCTGAGCTACAGCCCCAGCCGTGATGCGGAGCGGTTTGTAGCATCGGGCCCCTGAACGGTCAAGAGGATTCGTGCGGCGGCGTCACTTCTGCTGGAGGGTGACCCGCCCCGCCGCCACGTCTGCCTGCATGACGCTGCCCGTGAGCCACGGCTCCATCCACGGGCTCCCCCGGAGGTGGGCCAGGAAGAAGGCCGCCGTCGTCCGCCGCGTCAGGGCCTTGACCTCCACGTGGTCGGCTGTGCCCTTCTTGCAGGCGAGGCATGGGAGGCAGTTCTGATCGTCCACCCAGTCCATGTGGTCGGCGCCGAGGACCGTGATCTCCAGCGCCGGGGGCTTCGCCGCCTCGAAGTACTGGTGGTAGTTCTGGTCCGTCGGAGCGCACGCAGTCCAGCCGCTACCGTCCAGCGTCTCACCCAGCAGCAGCAGCGGAGCCTGGACATCGCCCATCATCTCCGGCGTCACGGAGGGGGCGTTGGCGTCGACGGGGTCCCACCCGGCCACGGCGCCGACGCGCGGGTCGATGGCGGCAGCCAGGAGGCTGAGCTTGCCGCCGAGGCTGTGCCCCGCCGTACCGACCGAGCCGTCCCAGCGCTCGGCGAGGCCACTCTTCGGGGAGCCCACCCAGTCGATGATCTTGCTGATGTCCTGCGCGATGGCGGAGTGGTCCGGGAAGAGCCCCGACCCGGCGTAGGACTGGAGCACGACGAGGAAGCCCCACGTCGCCAGGTGCTTGCAGCCCCAGCCATACTGGGCGCGGTCGACCTGGAAGCCAGGGGACAGGATGACGAGGGAGAGCGGGCCCTGGGCGACCGTTGCGCCGCCGTCCAGCGAGGGCAGGCACAGCGTCGCCTCCACCTTGCGGCCGTCGAAGGTGTCGATGACCACCTTGTCCTGGACCTTCGCGCCATAGGGCCCCGGGTCGCCTGGGGATCCCACGGGGGGAGTGGCGACGTCCGCAGGTGCGGCGACGTCCTGCGGGGGCGTCCAGACGTCCTCCGGCTGCGCCGTATCTATCGGTGTGACCGTGTCGGGGGACGACGCGTCCTCGGTCAGAGCGTCGACCATCGGGGTATCCGCGCCGCCGGCCCCGGTGTCGAGCGTGGTCGCAGGCCCGGCGTCCTGGTCCGCCACGTCGAAGGGAGCCACGACCACGTCGGGCAGGGGCTCGTCGGGAAGGGCATCGGCCGCCACGTCGGGCTCCCCGATGCCTTGGACCGGCTCGAAGGCCGAGCCCGCCACACCCGTCCCGCCGGGCCCCGCCTCATCCCCGCAGCCCACGACGAGCAGTGCTGCCACCATCCACGCGCGCCTCATCCGTGCCCTCCGGGTGTGGTCGGCCAGCGCCGAGCAGGCAGAGCATGCCACAAATCCAGGCGGGGAACACGGGGCACGTGCGTCCCGGGTGCCGTGCAGGCGCTCCCGTCACCTTGGGGCCCGTGCAGCAACAACCTGTCCATTCGGCCGCCGCTGCATCCCCGCTGGCGGCCCGCCGAGACCTTGGAAGGACAAGGCCCTGCCTGCGGTCTCGTCGAGCCCCCAGCGGGGCGCATCAGCGCCCTCGGTGGATCAGGTCATCACTGCACGGTCCCTCAGGGCGAGCAGGCGGGTGCGTCGGGGGCGACGCAGACGCCACCGTAGCACCGGAAGGAGGCGCACTGGCTGTGGCCTCCGCAGGGGTCCCCGGGGGTCCCGAGCGCAGCGCAGCTGCTACCGTCACAGAAGGCGCCCGTGGCGCAGGCGCCCCCCTGCCAGCAGGGCGCGCCAGGGCCAGGCAACGGGACGCAGGTGGGGGGGATCTGCGCGGCGTCACAGGCCGCGCCGTCGCAGAGGAACTCCCAGCAGGGCTGGCCGGGGCCCGGCGCCACCTGGCAGCTACCGCCCGCGCAGACCAGGCGCCCGACGCTGGACGTGGGATCGCACTGCCAGGACGCGAAGCAGGTCTCACCGAGCGCTCGCGGGAGCGTGCAGGTGCCCGGCTGCTGGTCGCTCGGCCGGAAGCAGATGAGCCCCGCGTAACAGGGCGCGCCGTCCTCACAGGAAGCTCCCGCCAGGCCGGGCGCCATACAGAGGCCGCCCTCGCACACCAATGGTGCGCGGCACAGGCCCGTGAGGCAGGGAGCGCCCTCGCCGGGGAGGGCCGTGCAGGTGCCCTCGACACACAGGGACTCGGGCCAGGCGCACAGCTCGCCCTTGGCGCAGGGGTCGCCAGGGGCTCCCTGCGCCGTGCAGACGCCCGGGCACGAGTCCCCGAACACGCACACGGCCCCCTCGGCGCACTCCGGCCCGACGGAGCAGTCGCCGCCGGGGGGGACGCTCCCCGCGAGCGCCGCCTTGCAGTCGGCGGGGACGTTGTCCGCCTGGGAGAGCCACAAGGCGTCGGAGGCCGCGCACGTCATGGAGTCGAGCGCCTCGATGCACGAGGCGGCGGCGGCCCCGTCGAAGGCGAGGGTCCCATCGGCCGCCGCGGCGTCCAACCACGCAGCCTGGCAGCCCACCGTCATGGCCGAGGCGCAGCCCCCCGGCCACGCCGCGCGCCAGGGGGGCGGGCAGCGGTCCAGGAGCTCGCACCAGGCCTCGCCGTAGGCCACGCAGAACGCGCCAGCCCCGAGCGCGCCGCCCCCGTCGGGGGAGCCGGTGGCGTCCGTCGCGTGGGTGTCGGCGCCGTCTGCGGTGTGGGTGTCGACCCCAGTCTCGCCGCCATCGTCCCCGGTGCCCGACGTGTCCTGAGGCACCGCCGTGTCTCCCGCCGTGCCGGGCACCGGCGCGTCTCCCACGGAGTCCGGCGACGCGGCCACGTCCGCGGCAGAGTCACTCCCGGGCCCTCCTCCGGCCTCCCCGCCGCCGCTCGCGCAGCCGGCCACGAGGAGCACCACCAGGCAGGCCCTCACGGGACACACGCGTGCTTGGGGGCGAAGAGCCCGACTGACTCGTCGGCGTACTCGATGGAGCCCGACCCGATGCCCTTCACGTAGCCGGGCACGGCAAACGCGCCCTCGACGGTGTAGTTGGCGCCGCCCGCGCTCTGCCACAGCCGCTTCACGGTCCCCCCCGCGGCGACGTCGGCGAAGAAGGCAAAGGCCAGCGGCGTCTGGTCCGTTCCATCGGCGCTCTTCTTCGTGGTGAAGCCAGTGAGCCAGTACCCCGGCTCCACTTCCGCGCCGAAGCTGAATGCCTCGCTGACCACTCCCTGCTTGCTCTTGGACTTCACCCACATCCCCACGCCGAGCACCTGGCCGGGCGCCTGCACGCGGATCCACGCCTCCAGCCACCCCAGGGACACGCCGTTGTGCGACCACTGGCCCCTGCCCAGCGCGTTGAGCCACAGCTCGCAGGCAGCGTCCTGGTTCACGGTGGGCTGCCACTCGATGCAGGAGGGGAAGCTGGCCGACGCTGCGCTCCAGGACCAGATGCCCTCGCAGAGCTGAGTGACCTCCACGTCCTGCGAGTCGTTGCGGACGTGCAGGGACCTCCAAGGCGCCGCAGGCCCATCTCCCTTGCCGAGGATCTTCCAGGTCTTGCCGCCATCGGCCGAGAAGCGGAACCGGAACGTGTAGTCGTCCCGGTCCGCCATGCCGACGAGCTGGCCCAGCGTCCAGGCGTAGCGGTAGTTGTTGCCCACCTTCTGGTCGAACGTCAGCGGGTAGGTCACCGGCGTGGCCAGGGGCCCACCCCCATATGCGACGTTCGTCTCCACCTGCGCGAGGATCGACCCGGGGGAGCCGCCCGCGTCGGTGAGGCCAGGCACCCACACGTCCGCCGTGACGGTCATGCAGTCGTGGCCCACCGCGGACTTGGTCAGGACCAGCGGGTCCGGCAGATCCTGGGTGAACCAGCACGCGTGGCTGGCGTAACGCCCCCAGTCGCCTGCCCAGCCGACCGCCTTGCCCTGGGGGCACTCGGGGGGCGCCTGATCAGGAAACAGTGAGCAGTCTTGCGTCTTGGCGAGCACGTAGCGACGGGGGCCCGGGTCCTTGCCGGCCTCGAACCACGAGGCGCCACCATCGGTGGAGAAGCGCGCGTACCAGCGCCACAGCCCATCAGGGACGTTGAGCCCCGCCGTCTGCCACCGCAGCTCGCCCAGGCGGAACGCGAAGACGAAGTTGTTGCCCTGCTGCCGCTCGAAGGGCATCGGCCGCGTGCCCCAGCCTCCCACGGGCCCCGAGAGGCCGTCGGTCACCGCCTGCGCCACGATCAGGGACTCCGCCGCCGCCCGGGCCGCGTCGGCGCTCGGATAGGCCTTGTCCGTGACACCGGGGATCCACACCTGCACCTCCACCTGGCTCGACAGGGGCATGCCCTGCCAGGAGTCGAAGTAATAGGCCGGGTCCACCTTGCCCAGGTGCTGGGGCTGCTTGCCCACCTTGACGAAGTCCCAGTCTCCGGCCCAGCCCACCTGGGGTGTGTTGCCCGCGGGCGCCACGGGGAAGGAGTAATTGGCGCCGAAGTTGCTGTCCCAGGCGACGCAGCCCGTGGTGTCCGAGTTGGAGAACCACAGCTCGACCGAGGTCGCCCCCTGGGGCACCGACACCTGGGGCTTGGTCAGGGCGCCGGCCGCTCCCTCGGTCAGCTCCAGGGACGCGCTCTGCCCGCCAGGCAGGAATCGCCACGACGCGTAGATGCTCCAGGCTCGCTGGCCGTTCGGGGCATGGCGACACGCGGTGAGACGCTCCGCCGCATAGTCGATGCGCAGGAGCGCCCCCTGCTGCACGGGGCTCGACGCGACCTCCTGCCAGTCCGCGGTGAACGCGAGGACCGCCACCTGAGCCGGGGGCTGCACGTCCCAGACGTAGTTGACGCCCAGGTTCGAGTCCCACTGCTTGCACCCGTAGTAGTCGCTGTTGAGGAACCACAGGGAGATGGACTTGGCGTCCTCGGGGACGTCGACGGTCGCCTCCATGACGGCGCCCTTCTGCGAGAGCGCCACGGACTTGCTCCCGGCGCCGAAGTCCCAGTTCAGGAGGATGTTCCACGCGGGCAGTCCGTACTTGGTGGCGCGGCACGACGGCAGGCGCGCGGGGTCGTACTCGACCCGCAGCCTGCCGCCCGCCATGACGGGGCCGACCGTGACAACCTCGCTCCAGTCGGCCTGGAAGGCGATGACCGCCGTGTGGTCGAGCGTGATGGGGGCACCATCGCTGGTCAACGTGCCGAGCGAGGGCGCCTCGGGGCCCTCGTCGGGGGGCTCACAGCCGACGAGGGCGAGCGCGACGAGTGGCAGCAGGGGAGCGCGCAGGAGACGTGACATGGGGCACCTCCGAGGGGGACCGCGTCCCCCGGCGTCACCGCGGCTTCTAACGCCGTTCCCTCCTGCGCGCAACGGGAATCGCTCGGGCTGCGGCCATGCGGTGACGCTTGACGGGGAGCGGGTCCGTGGCGCATGGATGCCCTCGGAGGTGTCCCCCATGAGCGAGTACACGGCAGCGGACAGAGAGCGATGGCGGAGGGCCGCGCTCGCCAAGGGCCAGGAGGTGGCAGACAAGCTCGCGCGGCTGCTCGGAAGCGAGGACGTAGAGCTGGCCGACCTGGATCTGCTCTACGGCGGCGAGCCCAGGGAGCGCCCCAAGGAGCGGCTCCGGCGCTTCCTCGACCACCTGATGAAGACGGCCCGCGGCGTGGATGGCGAGAGCTTCGGGCGCTGCGACGGATGTGGGGAGGACCTGAGCGTGACCGAGCTGGACGCGCTGCCGTGGGCCACGACCTGCGTGCGGTGCGCCCCCGCCGCCGAGTGAGCCTCCCGAGCCCTCAGAAGTCCGCCTGGCGAGGCGCCCGGGGGAACGGGATGACGTCGCGGATGTTGTCGATGCCCGTGACGTACTGGATCGCCCGCTCGAAGCCGAGCCCGAAGCCCGCGTGGGGCACGGTGCCGTAGCGCCGGAGATCCCGGTACCACCAGTAGTCCTCTTGAGGCAGGCCCATCTCGGCGAGCCGCGCGTCGAGCACGTCCAGGCGCTCCTCGCGCTGGCTCCCCCCGATGATCTCCCCGATCCCCGGGGCGAGCACGTCCATGGCGGCCACGGTGCGCCCGTCGTCGTTGAGCCGCATGTAGAAGGCCTTGATGTCCTTCGGATAGTCCGTGACCACGACGGGGCGTCCGACCACCTCCTCCGTCAGATAGCGCTCATGCTCCGACTGAAGATCGATACCCCAACTGACCGGAAACTCGAAGGTCCGATCAGCGCGTTGGAGCGTCTCCACCGCCTCGGTGTAGGTCAGGTGCTCGAAGGACGAGCCGACCAAGGCCTCCAGGCGGTCCATGCAGCCCTTGTCCACGCGCTCCCGGAAGAAGGCCAGGTCGTCCTGGCGCTCGTCCAGGACCGCCTTCACGATGCCCTTGAGGAAGTCCTCGGCCAGCTCCATGTCCTCACGGAGGCTGGCGAAGGCAATCTCGGGCTCGATCATCCAGAACTCGCTCAGGTGCCGCCGGGTGTTGGAGTTCTCGGCGCGGAAGGTCGGCCCGAAGGTGTAGACCCGGCTCAGGGCGAGGCAGTAGGTCTCCACGTTGAGCTGGCCCGACACGGTCAGGTGCGCCTCCTTCCCGAAGAAGTCCTGGGCGAAGTCGACGCGACCGTCCGGGGTGCGGGGGAGGTTCTGCAGGTCCAGCGTCGAGACGCGGAACATCTGGCCCGCGCCCTCGCAGTCGTTGGCCGTGATGATCGGGGTATGGACCCAGACGAAGCCCCGGTCCGAGAAGAAGCGGTGGATGGCCTGCGCCATGGTGTTGCGCACCCGCGCCACCGCGCCGACCAGGTTCGTCCGCGCCCGCAGGTGGGCGTGCTCCCGCAGGAACTCCATGGTGTGGCGCTTCGGCTGCATCGGGTAGGTGTCCGGGTCCTCCACCCAGCCGACGACGGTGACCGCCGCGGCGTCCAGCTCCACCGCCTGGCCCTTGCCCTGGGATGCGATGATGGCCCCGGTCACCTCCACGGAGCAGCCCGTGGTCAGTCGCAGGACCTCCGCGTAGTTCGACAGGGCGGCGCCGGCCACCACCTGGAGCGGGTCGAAGCACGACCCGTCGTGGACGTGGAGAAACGAGAGGCCTGCCTTGGAGTCGCGCCGCGTCCGGATCCACCCCTGCACGAGGACGGTCTCTCCGACGGGCACGCGCCCTGCGAGGATGTCGGCGATTCGCGTTGGCTTCATGGGTTGTGCTCCCAGTCGTTGACGGGCGTGAGTATCATCGGCGACCCTCTGCGATGCAACCCCTCGACAGAACGCACGGGACGGGCTAGCCTCCCGCGTTCGTCGCAGCGCGGCGGGCGCGCGAGCCAGGGGGGAAGGCGGCAGGACCACGGATGTCGGCCATCTCCGAACGGGATCTGGGCAGGGCGCTCGACCAGACCCTCCTGCGGGCCATCCAGTCCATCACCCTCGGCCTGGCCCTCCTCTACTCCGTGCTGGCCACGGTCAAGCCCTTCAGCATGGATCGACCGGGGGTCTCCCACGACGCGATCACCGCGCTGGTGGCCGTCGAGATCGTCATGGCCGCCATGTTCGCGGCCATGCGCCTCCGGCTGCGGCTCAGGAGCATCTCGCCGCGGTTCGCTCACCCGCTCGCGGGCCTGATCGCCGCGACCCTGGTAGCCGACAGCGTCCTGCACATGGTGATGCTTCACAAGCCGCTGGAGTCCCTGAGCTTCATGCTCATCGCCCTCGGCGTGTCATTCTTCTTCTTCTCGACGGCCTGGTTCGTGGGTGCGGAGATCGGCGTCGTGGCGGCCTTTGCGCTCAGCGCGTGGCTGGCTCCGACGCCGCCCGGCGACGCCTCCCCCTGGGTGGACCTCAGCCTGGCCATGTTCCAGGCCACCGTTCTCGCCTGCATCGTCTTCGCGGTGCGCCTGCGGGACCGGCGCCGCTTGGAGGCCTTGCTGTGGTCCGACGCGCGGCTTCAGGAGGATCTGGCCCGCGCCAACCAGGAGCTCGAGGCCTTCAACTACTCCGTGTCGCATGATCTGCGGGCGCCGGTGCGGGCCGTCGAGGGCTTCGCGCGAGCCATCCTGGACCGGCATGGGCCCACGCTGGAGCCGGAGGCTGTGGGGTATGTCGGACAGATCCGCCAGGCCGGGCGCCGCATGAACGAGCTGATCGACGACCAGCTCGAGCTGGCGCGGGTGGCCCGGGCCGAGATGGTGCGGGTGCAGGTCGACCTGGCCAGCCTGTGCAGGGGCATCCTCGACGAGCTGGCCACCCGGGAGGCGGGGAGGTCCGTGGTGACGCGGGTCCAGAGCGACATGGTCGTGCACGGGGACCCGGGCCTCCTGCGCGTCGCCTTCGAGAACCTCCTCGGAAACGCCTGGAAGTACACGTCTCACAGACCCGACGCCCGCATCGACGTCGAGTGCGCCGCCTGGGCAACGGGCTGCCGTGTGACGGTGCGCGACAACGGCGTGGGCTTCGACCCGGCCCACGCGGAGCGCCTGTTCCGGCCCTTCGCGCGGTTGCACGGGGCCGACTTCCCCGGGACGGGGGTTGGGCTGGCCATCGTGGAGCGCATCGTCCGCCGCCACGGGGGCGTCATCGAGGCGGACGGACAGCCCGGGGTGGGTGCGACCTTCGCACTGACGCTGCCCGTCGGGGGGCACCTCGGGCCGCGCGACATGGCGAAGGGATAGCCATGTTTTCGAACGGTTGAACCAGACTACCTGATGCGACTCATCAACGCTCCGGTGGCTGGTAGCGAATCTCCACGACCGTCAGCCGCGTGTCGCCCTTGGGTCGACGCAGGAGCACCTCGTCTCCCTCCCGGCGCCCGAGGAGGGCCTTGGCCATGGGCGAGTCCACGCTGATCAATCCCCGCTCCACGTCCAGCTCGTCGGGCCCCACCAGGCGCCAGGTGGACTCGGCGCCGTCCTCGTCCTCCACCGTCACCCACGCCCCGAAGAAGGCCCGGCCCTCCTGGGCGGAGCTCGGCTCCACGACCTTCACCTCGTCGAGCCGCTTCTGCAGGAAGCGGATACGCCGGTCGATCTCGCGCAGCTTCTTCTTGCCGTAGATGTACTCCGCGTTCTCCGAGCGGTCACCGTGGGCCGCCGCGGCCTCCACCTCTGCGGTGATCACGGGGCGGTCGCGGGTCCAGAGGCGCTCGAGCTCTCCAGCGAGCCGCCGGTAGCCTTCGGGGGTGACATAGGCGCTGCGTCTCGGGGTCGGCGACGTCATGGGGCTCCTGCGGAGGTCGGCGCCACCATGGCACCAGTGGGGGAGTCGATCAAGGGCCGGACACGCTTCCCTCCCGGCGCCGCAGTGATGTACCCTCCGGCGCCGGGAGGGACGACCACGGAGCGCCAATGACCATCCATCACCCCCTGTCCACGGCCGGCTTCTCTTGGGACACCCTCAACGCCATGGTGGGCGGGCACTCGGCGGTGGACATCCCCGCCCTGCGGCTCCGCACCGAGGAGCACGCCCGGGCCTACCTGGCGGCCTACGGCTACGACACCGGCGACCCGACGGAGCGCGCGACGCTGGAGCGGCACCGGATAGAGGCCATCGAGTTCATCGAGGGCGAGCTCATCGACCCGGGGGAGCTCCGCGTGCCCCCCGCCCTGCGTGAGGAGCGCGACGTCGCACGGCTGCTCCTGCTCGCCTCGGCGGATCGACGGGACGAGACGCAGCGGTGGGCCTGCGCCCTCCTGCGGGTCATGCACACGGTCAGCCACGCCCACTCGAGCCTGGAGGAGCGGTACGGAGCGCAGATCCGCGAGCAGATCATCGCCCGGTTCCAGCCGCACGTCGTAGAGGGCCCCGCCGGGGTGACGCTGGGGGCGGGGCCGGACGCCATCCCCCTGTCCCGCTTCGAGATCAAGGCGAACAAGTCCCGGAGGTCGACCATCCTCAAGCTGCTCCACAAGGTCGAGAACGTCGCCGCCGACATCTTCGACCAGGTGGGGCTTCGCTTCGTGACGCGAGAGCGCTTCGACGCGCTGCTGGTGGTGCGCTACCTGCGGACGAACAACGTGGTGGTGTTCGGCAACGTCAAGCCGAGCCGCTCGCGCAACACGCTCATCGACATGGAGTGGCTCCGCCGAGAGATGGAGGACCTGGACGAGCGGGTGGAGGCGGGCGACCTGCGGGACGGTGACCGGCTGGACGCGCTACGGGCGTCGGTGCGCAGCCTGCCGTTCCCGCCGCCCCCCGAGGGGCACTCGAACCCCCACAGCTCCACGTTCTACCGGGCGCTCCAGTTCACGGCGAGGCAGCAGATCCGCATCCCGAACCCGCTGCGGGAGAGCCTGGAGGAGACCATCGCCGGCCTCCCCGACACGGCGGAGGCGCAGGCGGTGGCCAGGACGCTGCGCGCGCAGCTCGACCGCGAGCAGGACCTGCGGATCTTCTTCCCCTACGAGGTGCAGGTGCTCGACGAGGAGGCGTGGCAGCTCTCGCGCTCGGGGCTCGCCGCCCACGACGTCTACAAGGCGCGGCAGCGGGAGACGGTGCGACGGCGGGTGCTCGGGGGGCTCCTGCGGACGCCGCCGCGGGGATAGGCGGCCAGGTCAGCGGAGCAGCTCCCGCAGGCGTGGCACGATGTTGTCGACGGCGCCCTCCCCCTTCACGCCGCCCTGGATCCGGCGGTCCGTGCCACGCCCATCGGGGCCGGGGATGGCGAACAGCGGGATCATACGGCTCCCGTAGCCCGCGGCCTCCAGGCCGGCGCGGTCCCGATCCAGGTCGAACTCCAGCAGGGTCAGGGTCGGGAAAGTGGCGTCCAGGGCGCCCGACGCGACCGCGTCGTGGAAGCGGGTGCAGGGCTCGCACCAGGACGCGCCCACGTAGACCACGACGTCGCGGCCCGGGGCGCCCATGGCGGCGCGGACGGCCGCGTCCACGGGCTGGGCGCCGGGGTTCATGGGGACGAGCTGGGGGCGGGGCGCGGCTGCGGGGGCCGGAGCGGGCGCCTGCGGGGGCTGGGGTGCCTCCGGGCGCCCACAGGCCGCGAGAGCGAGCAGGACGGCGCAGAGTCGGGTCACGGAGCCTCCGGGGGCGGAAGGGCCGCCGTGGCGGTGCAGGTGGCGCCGGGCAGGACGAGCGGCGCCCAGCGCTCGCACGCGGCCTGGAAGGTCGCGCCATCCACGACCAGCTCCGGGGTCGTCTGCTGGTCCGGCTGGGCGAGGCCGGCCAGCCAGAACTGGGGGGTCTGGAGGAGCGCGCCGCAGACCGTGCGGGTGCGGGCGACCCAGTCCTTGACGCCCAGGGCGGCGGCGTCGAGGGTGGCGGTGCCATAGAGGGCGGCGATCAGCGCCTCCTGCTCGGGCGCGAGGTCGGGGGCGGTCAGCAGGCGGTCGGAGAGCGCCGCGGCGACGCGACGGAGCGTCGTGGGATCGGCCGGGTGGGCGGCGTCGTGGGCGGTGGCGGCCGCCGCGAGGGCGTCTATCCAGTCCGCCTGGACCTCCTTCGGGGGGACGACGCCGTCTACGCACACGGTCTTGTAGTCGGCGCAGCAGTCACCGTAGCCCACGCAGGGCGGGTCGCACCAGCAGCCCGCGAGGGCCTGCCCTCCGCAGGCCCCGACGCAGGAGCCCGCCTCGCCGGCGGCCAGCGGTGGCGGGTCACAGGCGCCGTAGCGGTTCTCCCAGGTGAGCATCCCCTGGAAGTCGACCCCGTCGAAGCCGGGCTCGCCGTCCTTGACGAACACCCCCACCGCCTTCTGGAACTGCTCGTCGCCGCCGCTCGGGAAGGCGAGCGGGGTCGGCCAGCCGAGGGCCTGGGACGCCATGCGGAGCAGGACGCGGGCGCCGGCGCGGTGCACCATGTCGCCAGGACCGTTGAGCCAGAGCGCGGGGTCCTCCTCGGCGATGACCCACGGGTCGAAGACCGGAGGCAGCAGGTACGGGCTCTCGCCGCAGCCGTCCAGCGGGGCGAGCTGGTTGGCCAGCGGGTGCGTCACGATGGCTTCGAGGAGGGCGCGGAGCGACCAGCCGTGCGACACGAAGCGGTCGGTCAGCTCCCAGAGGATCGAGCGCTGGGCCTCGTTGCGCGGGAAGTGGTGGACGAGCACGAGGGGGGAGCCGTGGACGGCCCGCCAGGCGCGGTTGGACACGTGGACGGCCACGAGCCAGGCGAACGCGTCGGGGCCCGCGACGGCGAGGGTGTCGGGATCCACGACGAGCCCGTCGACGATCGAGGCGGCGCCGGTGCGCAGGGCTGCCTCCACGTCCCACACGCTGGCCTTCTTCGCGAGCGGGGAGACGAAGAACGTCTCCCAGCCCGCCGGGTCGTCGTCGAGGGACGCCTTGGTGTTGAAGCGCCCGCAGCTCCCGTCCATGTGCCAGGGGCGGATGCCCCCCGTCTTCATGACCACGCCCAGGTGCCGGAAGGCCGAGTAGAAGGCCAGCTCCTTGCCGCCGGTGGAGGCGCCGTAGACCGCGGCCTCAAAGCGGCCCGGGATGGGCCAGAAGCGGTCCTGCGCGGGGTCCGGGTGATCGGTGACCGACCACTCGCTGTTGTGGCATCCAGCGCAGACGATGCCACGATCCAGGTAGGTCGCCTCGAAGACCTCGCCAAAGTCCTGCCGGCGCGTGATGTCCAGCTCCAGGTCCGCCACGTTGGCCCCCTGGATGGGCTTCGAGAGCATGGCGAACAGGTGGGCGCGGTAGAGCGGCGAGAGGTCGTCGAGGCGCAGCGAGGAGCGCAGCACGTCGGTCATGTTGAAGGCGAGGTCGGTCTGGCTCTTGGTCGGTGGGTTGTCGCGGATGAAGGCGGCCACCTCGCCGGCGTCCTCGGGGCGCTTCGGCGGTCCGTAGCAGGTGCCGTGGGCCTTGTCTCCGATGCGGTTGACGCGCAGCTCGTCCATGAGCCAGTCGGCCCAGCGGTCCTCGAAGTCCTGCGAGCGCATGAGGCCGCGGGCGACACTGGGGCGGTCAGTAGCGGCGACGAGCGCGACCAGGGCCCGCACCTCCTGCATTCCGTGGGGCTTCCTGCCCAGCAGGGCCTGCACCGTGCGCTTGACCCAGGCTTCGTCTCCCGCGTCGCACACCATGGGGTCGAAGGGAGGGTCCACCGCGTCGGCGTCGGCGCCGATGTCGGTGCCCCCGTCGTCCTGGGTCGTGGCGTCGGCGACGTCGGGCGCGGCGGCAACATCCCCGGTGTCGGCCTCCGCCCCGCCGGCGTCCTGGGGCGGACCGGCGTCCGAGAGGACGTCGGTGAGCCCTCCATCGGCGCCAGAGTCGGGGTCGCTCGCGGTGTCCGGCGCGGGGACCACGTCTGGCTGCGCCACGTCGGCGGTCGGACCCGGCACCGGCTCCCGCTGGAGCAGCTCGTCGGTGGAGCTGAGGCACCCCGCGAGCAGCAGGAGCGGCGCCCACCTCACGACGTCACCCCGAGCACCACGTCGCGGAGCCAAAGGGCCGCGTCCAGCTCGGTGACCGCGCCGCCCACGTCGCTGACCGCGTAGCACTCCGGCGCGAAGGGGAAGACTCCCAGGGCCGTGAGGATGGCCGCGCGGGTCTCGGCCGGGGCCAGCGCCGACGTCGCGTACCCGTCGGGCCCGATGGCGCCGACGATGCCCTGCTGCGCCGCCCCCACGGGCCCCCCGAACATGGCGGTCACGTAGGCGTAGGGGTGGTGGTTGCGCCCGTCGCCGTTCTGCGCCCAGGGGGTGCGCCCGAACTCGGTGTTGAGCACGACGAGGGTGTCGTCGAGGTTCAGCTTGGCCGGGTCCCCCTCGCCCGGCTCGTTGATCACCGCGCAGAGGTTGGTGAACACGTTGCGCAGGTTGCGCGCGGAGTCGGCGATGTGCGCGTTGTGGGTGTCATAGCCCCCGCCGCCGGACGCGGGGATGAGGCCGCCGTCGACGACACACACGTAGCGCGCCTGGCTGCCCGGCCGCGTCAGCAGGTGGGCGGCGAGGCGCAGCCCCATGCGCGGGTAGGAGGGAGAAGCCGCCTGAGAGCACGCCTGGTCGCCGATGGGCACGAAGAGGCCGGGCTCCAGGATGTCGATCAGCGTGTCGGTGGTCTGGAGCGTGTCCAGGGTGAACTGCCAGTCGCTCAGGGTCCGTGAGCGGACAGGCGGGAGAGACGGCGGTGTCAGGCGCGCGCGATGGAGCGCGGTGTAGTGGTCGATGAGCGCGTCGAACTCGGCGCGCTTCGCCCCCACCTTCTTGCGCCCGAGCGCGTCGATGAAGGCCGTGCCGGCGCTCACGTTTATGGCCAGCGGGCGCGACGAGGCGGGGTGCAGGCCGACGGCGCTTGCGGCCCGCAGGTTGTCGGTGGGGAAGTCGCCTGGCGCGTAGAGCACGTAGGAGGACGGCTCGCCGAAGAGCCCGGCGGCCTGGTCATGGTGCTGGATGGAGGCCCCCACCCCCGCCAGCTTGGGCTGCCCGAGGCGAAACCCCGACATGGCGAGCGGGATGGCGGCCTCGTGCGGCTCCAGGCTGTGGGTGACCACGTGCAGGCGCAGGCGGTCGACGATGTCTGCCCGGCTCCTGAGCGGCTCGGTGAAGGGCCCGAGGTGCACCAGGTTGCCGGCGGAGTCCTGCCGGAAGGGCACGAGGAGCGGCGTCGAGGTGACGGGGCTGCACTTCTCGTGGACCTCGGCGACGCTCGCGGGCCCCTCCTGGAAGGTCCACCACTGGGTGTTGCGCAGGGCTGGGTTGGGGTCGTCGGGGGCACCGAAGGACGGCACCACGTAGAAGGTCTCCCAGGGGCAGAGGCCGCCATAGAGGAAGACCTCGAGGACGTGCTTGGGGCGCGCGGCGAGGGGGAGCGCGGCGGGCAGGGAGGCCGCGGGCCATGCGCCCCAGGAGGCGCGGGCCGTGGGGAGGCGGAGCCCCGATGCGATGGCGCCCGCCGCCCCCGCCCCCACCCGTCGCAGAAAGTCCCGCCGCCTCACGCCCGCTCCTCTGTCCATGGATGCAGCCCGTCAGGATTGTGGCGGAACCGTTGGGGCCGTTCAAGGCGGGTGGGCGCTCGCGTGGGTGGCGCTGGCAGGCACCCGCGCTCCTGGAGGCGGACGCGTCCGTGTGTCACCGCTCGTGGAGCGCGTCCTTGCGAGGGCGGTCCACAGCATGCCATGGTCAGCCACCGTGGCCAGGCGAGCGACGGAGGGGCTCTCCCCTTCTGGACCTTCACGGTTCGTGCCCTTCCCAACTCACGGCGCCGCGCGGTCTCGCCGGGTGCCTTCCCCCGTCTGACCGGGGGCGCTCGGCGGACGGCGGGGCGCTCGGTCTGCGCTCCGAACGTCCGTCGTCTGCCACCCGAGGGACCAAAGGACCTGGGGCACCAGGGACCTGAGCAGCGGAGGCCGAGGGCGCCTGCGGCGGGCGGCGGATGACCCGCGACCATGCGCCACCGTGGCCCTCCTGACCGGCGCCACCACCGCCTCGGAGCCCCTGATCGCCGCCTTCGGCGGCACCCCCCTGAGCCCCGGCGTCCTTCGCCTCGCCACGGGCCTTGATTCAGTGGTCGTCGCGGCCCACGCGCTGCCGAGGGAGCCTGCCACCCTCGCGCTCTGCATGCTCGGCCGCGGTCGCGTCTTTCGAGAAGCGCTGGAAGACCTCGACGCAGCTCCGGCAGGGTCCGTCCCCGGGAGGACCCTCCAAGCCGTCGTGGCCGGGTGGCGGGAGGAGCTGATTCGACGAGGAGTGCTCACCCCGGACGAGGAGGACTTCATCATGCAGACAGAGAGCATACCCGAGAAGTGGCACAAGAGGTTCCTGGCCGAAGGCGAGGCACGCGGAGAGGCGCGCGGCGAGGCGCGCGGAGCACTCCGCGTGCTCGCCTTCCGCTTCCGTGAAGTACCGCCACGGCTTGAAGAGAGAGTCCGCGCCATCGACGACGCCACCGTCGCAGCCCGTGTCTTGGACATCGCCCTGGAGGCGCCTACACTGGCCGCCGCGGAGGAGGCGCTCGTCGACATTCTCACCGAGAGCGGCGAGGACTCTCGCGCGTCCTGACGACCGGAGCCGAGGCCCCCCTCAAAGCCACAGCGACACGCACCGCGCCCCCCGGGTGGCGCGCCTCGCCATTCCGAGTCACTCCAATTCGGCGACTGGAAGCGGGTCGCCACCCGGCGGCAGGCGCGCTCCTCCTCCACCACCGCGTGGAGTCCACATGGCACGCGCATGGCGCAAGGGTCTCCCCGGCCCCCGGGCCCCGCTCAGGCGTGCAGCACCGTCACCCGCAGCCCCTGCTCCGGCAACGTCGCCGCCTCGAAGCGCGTGCGGTCTGCCACCGGGGGGGCATCCGCGCGCCGGTCGAACACGACGAGCCAGCCGTGGGGAAGGCCCAGAGAGGTGAGATAGCCCCCAAGCTGCCGGAGGCCCTCCGCCGTCGGGTCCGCCTCTCCGTCCCGGCGGACCTTCAGCTCCAGCGCCTCCCGCTGCCAGCCTCCGTCCGGCAGCGGCCAGCGGATCAGAACGTCGATGCGGCGCCGGCCCAAGCCGTACTCTCGATCGATGAAGCCGCCCCCGTTGACCACGCGCTGGAGCCACGCCAGCAGCACGAGCTGCGCCGCCACCTCGTGGTAGGGCATCTTCGGCGCCAGTGCCTCCCCCTGCTCGCGCCACCACGCCGCAAACGCGTCGAGCAGCGTCTCCACGTCGAGGCGACCGCTCTCCGTCTGCCAGCGGCGGTCCGGGAGCTGAATCCCGTCGTCGGCTGCCGACGCCAACACGCGGATGACAATCTCGCGATAGATGGGGTTCGCGACGCGCAGTGGCTTGCCCGTCACCAGCCCCAGGTCCCGCGCAAATGAGACGTCGTCGTCGTAGGCGTCACCTCCGACTGCCTCGCCAGCGAGCAGCGGGGCCATGATTCGGCGGACCCGAGGCTCCTGGAGCCGCGCCACGAGAGAGTCCAGGTGCGTCTGTCTCGCCAGGATCAAGCGCTCCTTCGCCGCCTCGACTTGACCTGCCGTCACCTCGACGGGAGGCGGCGCCAGCTTCTCCACCACCTCTCGCGCCAGCGCGTTGACCAGCCACGGCTGCCCCTCGGTGAGCAGGAAGGCGCGCTCCGTGGCGGCATCCGCGAACACCTGGCCCGTCGCGGCCGTGTGCTGGCTCCACAACGTGCGCACCTCCTCGTGACTGAACGACCCGAGCCGCAGAGACTCGGTCTTCACGTTGAAGGGGCTCGACGTCCCAATCCGGTCCGGGTCCCCACCGGACGCCACCCGGTAGTCACGCACGTCGCGGAGTCCGCACAGCGCCACCGACCACGGGAAGGCCCGCGGGCGATACTGGAACCCCGCACGGAGCTGTCGCAACACGGACCGGAGGCTCTCCCCCCGGACCGCGTCGATCTCGTCGAACAACAGCACGAGCGGCCGCGGACAGGCATGGGCCCAGGCGGCCAGCGCCGCGCGGATGCGCGAGACCCGCGTGTCGGATGCCGGGAGAGGGGGGGGGGCGAGATCGGGCGGCAGGTCCACGGCCGCGGCCAGCTCCATCTCCTCCAGGATCGCCCGCTGTGCTCGCGCGACGTCCTCCCCGCAGGCCTCTGCCGCCTCGCACGAGAACGCCAGGGCCGCGTAGTGCCCCTCCTCCGTCAGCGCGCGCGCCAGGGCCCGCAGCGCCGTCGTCTTTCCGGTCTGCCGGGGCGCGTGGACCACGAAGTACGCGCCCTGCTCGACGAGCCCCCGCGCCTCGGGGATCCGGTCGAGGGGCGGCAGCATGTAGTGCATCCCCTCGATGCAGGGGCCGGCAGTGTTGAAGCGCTTCATGGGCCCTACCCTAGACGCCGGCGGGTGCGGCCGCAAGGTGCGCCCGGTGCAGCTCCCCTCTGCCCCTCACCGCGCGCCCCGCTTCCGGCCGCCGCGGGACTCCTTGGACGCAGCCTTGCCCGACTTGCGCTGCCCTCCGGCCCCCTTTGCGCCCTTGACCCCAGCCTTGCCTCCGCGCTTGGCGGCGCCCTTCTTGGGGCTCTCGCCAGAGCCTCCCACCGCGCTCTGGCCGCCCTTCGCCTTGGACCGGAGGGCGCCCTTTCCCCCGGGGGCTCTCCCAGGGGGATCCTTGCCCCCCTTCACCGCCTTGCCCGCCCCCTGGGCTCCCTTGCGGGGCTTCGTCACCTTGGGCGGAGGCGGCAGCTTCGTGGCGGCGACGATCTTCTTCGCGCCGGGCCCGAAGAGGTGCCAGGACCTCTCGTAGTGCTTGCCTCCCGCCGTGGCATTGAGGAAGGCCGCCAGCTCACGGGGCTGGAGCCGCCCGCCGTAGCCCGGGTGCCACTCGAAGTGGAAGATGTCGTCGCTCTTCATGTCGCCGCCCCAGCGGAGGCCCAACTCGCGGCCGATCTCGCCGAGGCGCTCCCACCGCGCGTGCTCCGCGGGGTCGTCGCGGCGGCGCCTCGACGCCTCCACCAGGCCCCGCGCCCACGTCATGTTGATGTCGAGGGCCACCCCGAAGGCGTGCCAGCTCGCCAACACACGCCGCCGCTTGAGGTTCCGGTCATAGCCCACCCGCGCCTTGTAGTGGCGGTGGCCGCTGATCACCTTGATCTCGATGCCTTCTTCGTAGGCCCGGCGGACCAGCTCCCGGCCGGCGTACCGCACGAACGGGTGGAGGGTGTCGAGGCCCTTCACGCGGGCCTTCTTCGCCAGGTCCGGCGACAGCTCCTGCGCGTCCGGGTGTGCGACGAGACAGCGCCCCAGATCCGGGTCCACGTAACGGACGAACGCCACCGGCAGCGGGTCCCAGCGGGGTTCTGCGTCCTCACCGCAGTGGCGCCAGAGGTGGCGGACCTCGTCGGGGACCGGCTCCTTCCCCGCCGGCTGGTCTCCCAGGCGCTGTGCGCCGTGAATCTCCCCCACCCGGTCCACGAACAGCACGAGCCGGCTCTCGGCCTCGCAGCGCTGGGTGCGGCGCTCGTAGTACCAGCGGCTCTTGGGGGTGCAGTCGGCAGGGCGCACGAAGAGGATGGGGCGGCAGGCGCCCGTCTCCGCGCACGGGGGCTCGACCATCCCGGTCGCCGGAGACAGCACGAGCCAGGTTCCTGCCGAAGCTGCGCCGGTCCGAGAAGCGCCCGCGGTGTCGGTCGCGACGTGCTCCCCCGCGCGATCACGGGGCTCGGCGTCCGCCTCCCGCGCCTGGGGGCCGGCTCCCTCCCCAGGCCCGCCTCCCGCGATCCCCTCGGCCCACCTCGCCCCTCCCCAGCGCCCCCCCGCTGCGCCGTGGTCCGCGCTCGCCATCCCGCCGGCGAGCAGCAGCGCGACCATGGTCGCCGCGCGGCTCACGGCGCCAGGACGAGCCCGGGGGGGATGGAGTCGCCGAGGACCCGCACCTGCTCCCGCCGCTCCAGGGGGACGACCTCCATCAGGAGCTGCGTGAGCCGCGACGCGTCCGCCTGCTTCTCGATGGCCGCCGCCAGCTTCTTGCGCACCGGGGCCGGCAGATCCCGCGCCCGGTCGCCGGTCAGGCGCCCGAGCTGCACCGCCTCGAAGGCCACCTTCTCAGGCTCGTGCCACTTCGCCTCCAGCACCGCGTCCACCCAGCGCCCTACGACATCCGGCGGCAGCACGCCGGACACGGGCCCGTAGAGCGGCACCCGCGCGCCGACC
The DNA here is from genome assembly GCA_045863395.1 of Myxococcales bacterium. Lineage (GTDB taxonomy): Bacteria > Myxococcota_A > UBA9042 > JABWCM01 > BTVJ01 > BTVJ01. The sequence goes on along the minus strand of BTVJ01000002.1, from coordinate 194,805 downwards.
CGCGCCAGCACCCAGTACCCGTAGCGCGCCGTCTCCCGGTTGCCGAGCCGCTTGACGATGGTCTCGCCCAGATTGAGCCGGGTGGCACGCTCGATGCGCTCCAGGCTCGCCAGGGCGTACCAGATCTCCCGCTCCTCGTTCTTGTCCGGGGCCCCACGCCCGTACTTGAACGGGTCCACCTTCTTGCTCATGACCAGCGGCAGCGCCCGCCCCGTGATCTCGACCTGCTGGCCCGCCGACAGGCCCGCCGCCACCCGCCGCCACAGCACCCACCACTCGCTGAGTGGCTGGGAGTCGCGCCGGTGCGTCACGCCTTCCGAAGCCAGCCGCCACAGCTCCTTGATGCGGATCTCGTCGCCGGGCATGCCTGTACCCGGCCGCAGGCAGTGGCCCGCGAGGTTGAGCCACCGCGCCTCGTGAGCCGCAGAGCGCCGCCGCCCGTCCGCCGCATCCCGCAGCGCGGGCCATAGCGCCCTGATCGCCCCCAATGGCCACTCGTCGCGAGGCGCATCCAGGGCCTTCTCCAGCTCCTTCACCAGGCCCGCCGGGTCCCCACCCGTCCCAAAGCAGGCCGTGATCAGCGCTCGTCCCGCCTCGACACGCGCCTCGTCGATGGCCTCCGTCTCGATCACCGCCGCGGCGTCCCCGTCGGCGGCCCACCCGGCTCTGAGGTCGAACTCCAGCTTCCACCGGTGGTGGGTCTGGAGCGACGCGCAGAACAGCGCCAGCGTGCCCACCTCCGTCACCTGCGCCTGGAGCTTGACGGGGATGCTGCTCTCCACCCCCTTCTTGCCGAAGCGCAGCAAGGTGTGGAGCGGCGGGAGCGGTGCGAGCGTGTCCTCCGCCAGCATCAGGACGTCGCCAGGCTGGTCGCCCATGCGCGTGTTGCTGCTCCACAGGGGAAACCTCACGGCCGCGTTGGTCCGCGCGTGGAGGTCCGCCCCCACCTCCACCTGGCGGCCCTCCTCGATGCCGTGGGGCAGCAGACACACCACCCGCACGCTGCCGGGCACCGGCGGTGGCCCCGCCGTCGACGCCCCCACCCCCACGTAGTACGCCCGCGGAGACCCGCCCGCGATGCGCAGCCCGTGCCCTCTCCGCACGAGGCCGTAGTAGGCGGCCCCATACGCGACCGCGAGGTCGGGCCTCCCATTCGCCAGCACCCGCGGCTCCCAGGCACCGCCGCCCCTCCCAACCGGAAACCACCCCCGCAGCACCGACACCACCCGCTCCTGGATGCGCCGGGGGCTCACCGTGCCGCCGTTGAACAGGATGGCGTCCGGGCGCGCCATGTCCCCCCACCGCGCCTCCGGGTCCACCTGCCCCGCGTGCTGCGCCAGGAAGGCCGCCACGTGCCGCGACACGGCCGGGTCCTGCACATACGGGAGGCCAAACTCCTGGATCCCCCCTCGCCTCCTGCCCCCCACCCGCTCCTGCGCCCCCGTCAGCGGGAAGAAGCCGTCGAGCAGCACGCGCTCGGCAAGCTCCCGCGTCACCTCCACCTTGCGGGCGCCCCCGATCACCCGGCTCCCGGAGCCCGGCACGGTCACGGCGACACCATCGGGTCCCTCGTCGGCCAGCAGCAGCTCCTTGGCGACCCGACAGCGATGGCTGAGCGTCGTCCACTGCCGTGCGTCGAGCGTGCCCCCACCGGTCTGCTCCACCACCCGCGCCAGCGCCAGGTCGAGGTTGTCACCACCGAGCAGCAGGTGGGCCCCCACCGCCACCCGCTCGAAGGCCGGCACGCCTCCAGTCGCCGTCGTCGCAGAGATCAGCGAGAGGTCGGTGGTGCCCCCACCGATGTCGCACACCAGCACCAGCCCGCCGGGAAAGCTCGCCCCCCACTGGCCGTGGTGCTGCTGGATCCAGCAGTAGAAGGCAGCCTGCGGCTCCTCCAGCAGCGTCACACGCTCCAGGCCCGCCCGGCGCGCCGCCTCCAGCGTCAGCTCCCGGGCCACCTCGTCGAAGGAGGCCGGCACCGTGACGATGACCTCCTGCCGCTCGAAGCGCAGGTCCGGGTCCCCCTTGGCCATGACGTGGTCCCAGGCCTCACGCACGTGCGCCAGCACCCGCGCCGAGGCATCCACCGGCGAGAGCTTCTTGACCTCGTCGCCCCCTCCCCACGGCAGGATGGCCGCCTGGCGGTCCACCTCGTCGTGGCAGAGCCAGGACTTGGCGGACGCCACCAACCTCCCCGGCACCAGCGCCCCATGGTCCCGGGCCAGCTCACCGACCGCGAACGCCCGCCCGGCGTCCCACGGCAGCGCCGTGCTCCCGGCGGGCAGGTCGTGCTCACCCGGCGCGTAGACGAAGGACGGCAGCAGCGGCCGCGTCTCCACCGCCCCGGGCCGCACGAGCTGCGGCGGCTCGAACAGGCGCACGGGAGGCTGCTCCCCCTCCACCAGCCGGCGGGTGTCCACCCACGCCACCGCCGAGTTGGTGGTGCCGAGGTCGATTCCGATGACGGCCGGGGCCTCGCTCATCGCGCCCCCTCGGCGCGGGTCTCCAGCTCCACCTTCCATCGGTCCCCACCGCGCGACTGGCACCACACCTCCAGGGTCCCCACCTCCGTCACCCTGACGTGGATCCGCACGGGCACCACCTGGCCGTCCGCCCCCTCGTCCAGCGTGACCTCCAGCGGGGTCAGCTCGCTCAGCTCCCTGGCGTCGACCATGTCCCCCACCCGGTCATCGGCCCGCGTGGTCGACGCCAGGAAGCGGAACTCCACGGGCTCACCCACCACCAGGCCGAACTCCCGCTCGGCGACGGCGGCCTCGGTGCCCTCCTCCATGCCGAAGGGGGCCACGCACAGCGCCCGCATGGGGGGCGCCATGCCCGGCACCGCCGGCATGGACGACTCCACCCCGACGTAGTAGCTGCGCGCCGTGCCGCCCCGTATCCGCAAGCCCTTGCCCCGCCGCACGAGGCCGTACCAGGCCGCCCCCCGCGCGACGGCCAGGTCCAGGTTGGCGCCGTCGAGCACCTTGACCGAAGCTCCCCCCCCCTCCCGGGCCCACCCGTCGAGGGCCTCGATGACGCGCCCCCGCAGCGCGTCTGCCCTGAAGACGCCACCATTGAAGAGCACCGCCGTCGCCGCCCCTGCCCCCGCGTGGCGCCCCAGGAACTCCGCCAGGTGCTTCGTCACGCCCGGATCTGCCGCATAGGGCAGCCCCAGCTCCCGCAGGCCCGCCGCCCGCCGCCGCGCGGGCCTCTCATCCGCGCCACACCGCGGGAAGAACCCGTCCAGGACCACCGCCTCCACGTCGTCGCGCCACACGTCGGACTTGATCGCTCCCCCGATGAGCCGCGACCCCCGCCCGAGCACCGTGATGGGGTGACTCTCCGCCCCCCCCGACAGCAGCGCCTCCTTGGCCTCACGGCACGCGTGCCACAGCTCGCGGCTCTGCCAGGCGTCGAGGCGCGTCCCCTGCTCCTCGAGCTGCGCCTGGACGAGGTGGGCCAGGGCGAGATCCATGTTGTCGCCGCCGAGCAGGATGTGGTCCCCCACCGCCACCCGCTCCAGCACCAGGTCGCCCCCCTCGTCCCGCACCTGGATGAGGCTGAAGTCAGTGGTGCCGCCACCCACGTCGCACACCAGGATCACGTCGCCGGCCGACACCTGCTTGCGCCAGCCCTCGTGATCCCCGAGCCACGCATACAGCGCCGCCTGGGGCTCCTCCAGCAACACGGCGTCGAGCCCCGCCTCCCGCGCCGCCGCCATGGTCAGCTCCCGCGCCACGGGGTCGAAGGAGGCCGGCACGGTCAGGAGCACGCTCTGCTCCTCGAGGCGCACCCCCATGAGGTGGTTCCAGGCGTCCCGCACGTGCCGCAGCACCCGCGCCGAGGCGTCCAACGGAGAGATGCGCCGCTCCGCGTCCTCCAAACCCAATGGGAGGATGGGGGCCCGCCGATCCACACCACCATGGGACAGCCACGACTTGGCGGAGCTCACCAGCCGCGCAGGCACCTTGGCGCCGTGGTCTCGCGCCAGCACGCCCACCGCGTCGCCGGCCCCCCCATCCCACGGGAGCCGCAGGGACCCGGGCGGCAGCTCCCCCGGGTTGGCCAGGTACACGAAGGACGGCAGCGTAGGCCGCGCCTCGACGTGCCCGAGCCGCACGAGCTGGGGCAGCTCCAGCAGGTGGACCACCCCGTCCCCCTCGGTGTCCACGTACGCGACCGCCGTGTTCGTGGTGCCGAGGTCGATGCCCACGATATAGCGCGACGTGTCCATGTCAGACCTCCACCTCGGCCGGCGCCACCACCGTCAGGTCCTGCCCCGAGGGCACGCCTGGCAGCTCGATGCGCTTCGCCCGCCAGCCGTGGTGCCGCAGCGCCCCTGAGTAGGGCGGCTCGCCCCGCACGTTGCCGACCACGCGAATCGCCGACGGATCGAAGCCGCGCGGAACGGTCACGCTGGCGCCCTCCTCCCCCGCCAGCACCGGCTCCAGGGTCACCACCTTGTCGAGCGCCCTCCGGCAGTCCGCGTGGATGTTGCGCACCGCCGCCCCCACCTGGTCGTCGGAGTAGGCGCCGATGTCCTCGCGCAGGAAGTCCACCAGCCGCCCGTCTCCCTGGAGCAACGCCAGCAGCCGCAGCGCGCCGTCCTCGGGGCGCGCCCCCCTGGCGGGCTCAGCCTTCGGCGGGGCCTCGACCTTCGCCGCGGGCTTCGGGGCCGGTTCGGGCGCCTTGCGGGGCTCCGGGGCCTTGGGCGGTGGCAGCGACGCCTTTCGCTCGAGCTCTGCCAGCTCGGCCTTGCCGCCGCCGAACAGGATCTTGAAGAACCAAAGGAACGCGAGGAACAGCCGATTCACGAACGCCTCCACAGGCCAGGGACCGCGAACCGGGTGCGTCTATCCTCAAAAGGCCCCCGAGGTCAAGGGTCTGCTGCCGCCCGCCGGGGCGTCGGCGTGCGCCGCGAGTCCGCTCGCCGGGGACATGCCCTGCGGCGGGTGCGGCCGATTCACCCAGGAGCAGCCGCCCGCGCGCGGCGTCCCCGACGCAGCGCTCACAGCCCCATGGACCGCGCGACGATCTCCTTCATGATCTCCGTCGTGCCGCCGCCGATGGGCAGCAGGCGCACGTCGCGGCTCAGCCGCTCGACGAGGGTCTCCCGCATGTAGCCCATGCCGCCGAAGATCTGCACCGCCTCCGTGCACACGCTCATGGCGGCCTCTGCAGCCAGGTTCTTCGCCAGGGAGACCTCCTTGACCAGCATCTCCCCCGCCGCGATCCGCAAGGCCAGCGTGTAGTTCAGGGTCTTGGCGGCGACGACCCGCATCGCCATGTCCGCCAGCTTGTGCCGCGTCACCTGGAAGCCGACGAGCGGGCGCCCGAAGGCCTTGCGCTCCCGGGCCCACCTCAAGGCCTCCTCCAGAGCGATCTCTGCCGCCGCGTGGCCGTAGACCGCCAGGCCCATGCGCTCCGCCTGGAAGTTGCGCATGAGCGTCTGGAAGCCCCCGCCTTCCCTCCCGATTCGGTTCCGGTCCGGCACGCGGACGCCGTCGAAGGCCAGCTCTGCCGTGTCCGAGGCCCTCCACCCAGTCTTCCGCAAGGCGCGCGACACGGTGAAGCCAGGCATCCCCCGCTCCACCATGAAGAAGGTGAGGCCCCCGTGCTTGTCCGGCCCCGTCCGCGCCAGCACCGTCACGAAGTCCGCCCGCACCCCCGACGTGATGAACATCTTGGCGCCGTCGATGACCCAGTCGTCTCCGTCCCGCCGCGCGGTCGTCCGCACCCCGGCCACGTCCGACCCCGTGTCGGGCTCCGTGATCGCCAGGGCCGAGATGGTCTCCCCCGCCAGCGTCGGCCGCACGAAGCGGTCGATCTGGTCCCCGTCCCCCGCTTGCACCACCGGCGGGAGGCCAATGCCCAAGGAGCCGAGCCCCGCGAGCACGCCCATGGAGCCCCCCCGCAGCAGCGCCTCCGTCGCGACCATGGCGTGCACGATGGTGCCCCCGCTCCCTCCGACCTCCTCGGGGAACGACACGCCCAGCAGGCCCGCCGCCGCCGCCTTGGCGTACAGCTCCCGCGGGAACTCCTCCGCCTCCTCCCACTCATTGGCGAAGGGGGCGATCTCTCTGCGCGCGAAGTCGACGCAGACCTTGCGGAACTGCACGTGGGTCTCGTCGAGCAGGTGGTCGGGGAACGCCATGGTGTACCTCCGTACTTGGGCCCGCATCATGCCACAACGCGGTTGCGCGCGTCCCGCCCGTCGTAGCACCGGAACCGTTCAGGGTTGATTCCCGCGCGCGGGCCCTCTACCTTGGTGCCGTCGAGCGACCGGCCTCGCACCTCCACCCCCGCGGGAGAACCTCGTGAGCAAGTTCTTGAGATCGTTCGCGTTCATAGCGTCCATCGCGGCCGCGTGCAGCAGCAGCGGCGGAGGCGGAGGCGTTGGCACCCAGCCAGGCACCGGGTTCGACACGAGCGGAGGCGGGAACCCGGGCGGCTTCGGCCCGGGCGGCGACAAGGACGCGACCTCGACCCCGACGCCCGACACGGGCACCCCGGCGGCGGACGTCGCCTCGGCGCCCGACATCGGCAATAGCTGCATCCCCGGCGTCAGCACCTGTATCGACGAGGACACCCGGGGCGTCTGCGACCCGAGCGGCACCGAGTGGCAGGAGCAGGAGTGCGGCGCCGGCGAGAAGTGCTTCCAGGGCTACTGCACGGCCCCCATCTGTGAGCCCCTGGCGGCCAAGGAGCCGCCCGAGTGCTCGGGCCCCACGACCTTCAAGCGCTGCAACCCCACCGGCACCGCCTATGAGGACGCGACCTGCGACGGTGGCCAGACCTGCTATCAGGGCGCCTGCGTGTCCCTGCTCTGTGCACCGGGCTCCAGCGTCTGCGTGGGCACGTCGGGCATCAAGAAGTGCAAGAACGACGGGTCCGCCTGGCTGGACCCGGAGCCCTGCGGCGATGGGGGCCTCTGCAAGATCGACGACGAGACGAAGGAGGCCTACTGCGCCGACGCCTGCGAGGCGAACACCAAGCAGAACACGTACCTGGGCTGCGACTACTGGGCCGTGGACCTGGACAACATCGAGGACGCGGAGTTCGAGCCGGTGGCCGTGGTCGTCTCAGCGCCCAGCGACGGCGGCGACGCCAAGGTCACCTTCACGAACATGGCGACCGGCACAATTGTAACGGCAGCGGAGCTCGGCGCGCCCAGCGACATCGTCAAGAAGGGCACCCTGCAGGTCTTCACCCTCCCCCTCGGCAGCGACCTGGATGGCTCCCTCAAGGACAAGCGCTCCTACCGCATCGTGACCACCGCACCCGTGACGGTCCACCAGTTCAACCCGCTCAACGGCGACGGGGTCTACACCAACGACGCGTCGCTGCTCCTGCCCTCCAACGTGGGCGGCATGGAGTACTACGTGATGTCGTGGCCCCACCGCGCCGACGTGCTCGAGACCCTGCGCGGCTTCCTGACGGTGGTCGCCACCCAGCAGGGGGTCACCAACGTGACCGTCACCCCGCGGGCCAACGTGCTCGGAGGCCCGGGCGTTCCCTCGCTGCCCGCCAACCAGCCGGCGAGCTTCCAGCTCGAGCAGGGCGAGGTCCTCAACCTGGAGAGCGACGGCAACGAGGGCCAGGACCTGACGGGAAGCCACATCAAGTCCGACAAGCGCATCAACGTGTTCGGCGGCCACGAGTGCGCCAATATCCCCCTTGGCGTGAACTACTGCGACCACGTCGAGCAGCAGCTCATCCCGGTCGCCGCGTGGGGCAAGACCTACGTGGCCGACACCTTCGCCAAGCGAAGCGACGCCCAGTTCGACATCTTCCGCATCATGGGCGGCGAGGACGGCATCTTCGTGACCACGAACCCGCCCATCCCCGGCTACGAGGCCTTCACGTTGAACCGTGGCCAGGTCGTGCAGCTCCTCGCCAAGGAGAGCTTCCTCATCGAGGGCACCGGGCGCCTGCTCGTCGGTCACTACATGATCGGATCCAACTACCCGGGCTCCAACTGGACGTGCGGCACGACGGGCACGGGCGACCCCGCGCTGACCCTCGCGGTGCCGACGGCCCAGTACCTGAGCGAGTACGTGGTGCTGACGCCGCCGGGCTACGAGCAGGACTACGTGAACGTGGTCGCGCCCCTGGAGGCGGAGGTGACCGTCGACGGCACGGCGATGACCCAGCCCCTCGTGCCCCTTGGATCGACGACCTGGGGGACGGCCCAGGTGCCCCTCACGGACGGCGTGCACACCATCAAGGCAAACAAGCCCTTCGGCCTGACGGCCTACGGCTATGACTGCGACGTGAGCTATGCCTACCCTGGCGGGCTCCGCATCGAGGCGATCGGCAACCAGTAGAGCAGCCCCCGATGTGAGGGCTCCGCAGGGTGGATCATGACTCAGGGACGCATCATCTGGCGGGTGGGCATCGCGGCGATGGGCATCGCCCTCGCGGCGTGCGGCGGCAACAAGGGTGGCGCAGCCTACGTCCCCGGCGGCGGCGTGACGGACGCCGGCGCGGGCGGTGGCTCGCCGGGGGGCTTCGGCGGCAACTGCACCCCGAGCTGCGACGGAAAGCTCTGTGGAGACAACGGGTGCGGCAGCCCCTGCGGGTCCTGCGAGGGCGACCAGCTCTGCGCCAACTACCAGTGCTATGCGCCAGAGGACGTACCGGCCGACGCGACGCTCACACCCAACCCGGACGGGGGACCCGCGGCCGGGGGACCCGACGCAGGCCCGGTCGTCAACCCCACCCAGGACACGGACGGCGACCTGATCTTCGACGTCAACGACAACTGCCCCAAGGTCCAGAACCCCGGGCAGGAGGACTACGACGGCAACGGCATCGGTGACGCCTGCGACGACGACGTCGACGGCGACGGGTACGGCAATGACGACGACTGCGGCCCCTCCAACCCGGCGGTCCACCCCGGCGCAAAGGAGCAGTGCAACGGCATCGACGACGACTGCGACGGTCAGACCGACGAGGATGCCAACGGCAACTGCACGTACTTCTACATCGACGACGACGGCGACGGGACCGGTCGCTCCGATACGGGGGTCTGCCTGTGCGCGCCCAACGGGACCCACACGGCCACCGCCGGCGGGGACTGCAACGACAACGACCCGACGGTCTCTCCCTGGCACGAGGAGACCTGCGACGACCTGGACAACAACTGCAACATGCTCGTCGACGAGGGCTGCGACGACGACCAGGACGGCTACTGCGACGGCAATATGAAGATCGTCGGCAAGCCCAAGGTGTGCCCGCACGGCGGCGGCGACTGCTTCGACTACTCGCCGCTGATCAACCCCGGCGCGGCGGAGACCTTCGGGGACGGCTTCGACAACAACTGCAACGGCAAGATCGACGAGTCCGCCGAGTGCGCGGGCCCCTGCACGGGCAACACGGTCGAGGCGTATCTGTGCGCCCTGGAGATGTGCTTCGGCAGCCTCATCGAGTCATCGACGTTCACGTCGCCGACCAACGACAACATCTCGTCGGCGTGGGCCGCGGTGAACCACTTCGGCAACCCGAACAACGGCCTCAAGCCGTTCGGCGGCAAGTCCTATGGCCTCCTGGCGACGGGGCCCGCGACCGGCACGTCGCACTCCACGGACCTGTCGGGCGGCGGCTCCATCCCGGACCCCTTCGCCAAGGACGGCTACCCGACCTTCGACAACGTGGAGTTCACGGTGGTGATGACGGCCCCGCAGAACGCGCTGGGCTTCTCAATCGACTACGTGTTCTTCTCAGAGGAGTACGAGGAGTACATCGGAACCGCGTACAACGACAAGTTCTACATCCTCCTGACCGCTCCCGAGAGCACGAACGGGCAGAAGATCGTGATCAACACGACCGCGTGCAGCAATCCCAACTCCTACTACGACAAGGTGGACGGGCAGGGGAAGAAGGTGTGCTACATCGCCATCAATACGGCGTTCAGCGAGAAGTGTCCGAATCCGCCGACGAACATTTCGGGGACCGGCTACGAGTGCGCCTCCTCGTTCTTCCTGGACAGCCAGGCCACCGGCAGCTCCACGGGCTGGCTGACGACGAGCTGGCCCATCAAGGGCGGCGAGAAGTTCACGCTGACCTTCCACATCCACGACGCCTCGGACGGCATCTACGACTCCCAGGTGATCCTGGACAACTTCCGCTTCGAGACCGAGCCCTTCACCCCGGGCACCGCCTCCCACAAGTAGACCTACTCGGGGAGGTGGTCGGATCCCAGGTGCGCGGTCTCGTTCTGCGAGTCCAGGCGCCACTGCGGACCCTCACGCCTGAGCCGGTGGATGCTCCCGAGGTGGACCGGCAGGCGGTGGGCCTCGTCGGGGCTGAGCCCGAGGAGCGTCGCGAGGGCAACCTTGATGACGCCCTTGTGGAGCACGCAGAGGATGTGGCCCGACGTGCGCTTCAGGATCTCTTGCGTAGCGGCGCGAACCCGCCCCCGGAATGCTGCACGCTGATCACCACCGGGGAAGCGGAAGACGTCGCCCTCGGTACGCCAGCGCGCCCAGGTCACCGGGTCTTGCACCTCGGCCTCCGCGAGGGTGCGCCCCTCCCAGGCACCGAAGTCGATCTCCCGGAGGCCCTCGATGACGAGCACCGGGACCCCAGGAGCGCACAGTCCCGCCGACTCCAGGGACCGGGACAGCGGGCTCGCCACCACCGCATCGAAGCGCTCCGCGGCGAGGGCAGCAGCCACCGACGCCATCTGGCGACGCCCGAGATCGCTGAGGGCGATGTCCGTGGCCCCGTAGAGGCGGATGGCAGAGTCGCCGACGGTCTCGCCGTGACGCACGAAGACGATGGTGGTGGGCTGCTTCATGGACCCCGAGGGTGCGGAACCGACGGCGCGGGGTCAAGCCCTTGCAACCACCCGTGGGCGGTGATAAGAGCAGCGGCGCGGGAGAGGTCCGGCGGACACCTTGGAGCCCAGGAATGCCAGCGCAGGCCGCGGGGTTCCTCCGCCGGTGCCATGCGCCCATGACGCACCCGAGGCGGTGCACGAAGGAGGAGTGAGCGGCATGCGATTCCCATCGAACCTTGTCGTCGCCCTCGCCGCGATGACGCTGGCGGGCGGATGCAAGAAAGACGAGCCCCAGCCACCCGCCGGTCCGGCGACGCCGCCGGCCCAGCCGACACAGCCCGCACAGCCAGGGGCAGCCGGGCAGCCCTCCCAGCCCACCCAGGGCGCGCCGATCCCGGTGGCCGAACAGGCCGCGGGCCTCGCGAACATCCCCCGGAAGGGACCGGCGGACGCCAAGGTCGTGATCATCGAGTCCAGCGACTTCCAGTGCCCCTTCTGCAGCCGCGCGAAGGACACCGTTGAGAAGGTCGCCGAGACCTGGCCCAAGGACGTGGCCGTCTACTTCTTCCACAACCCGCTCGCCTTCCACCCCAACGCCATGCCCGCGGCCAAGGCGTCCATGGCGGCCCACAAGCAGGGCAAGTTCTGGGAGATGCACGACAAGCTCTTCGCCAACGCCCGAGAGCTGACGGCGGAGAATTTCGACAAGTGGGCCGGCGAGCTCGGCCTCGACATGGCGCGCTTCAAGGCCGACATGGGCGACCCGGAGATCGAGAAGGAGATCAAGCGCCAGCAGGCGGCCATGGTCGCCCTCGGCGCCCGCGGGACGCCCGGCTTCTTCATCAACGGCGAGGCCATCAAGGGGGCGCAACCCTTCGAGACCTTCAAGGCCATCGTCGAGAAGAAGCTGGCGGAGACGGACAAGGCCGTGGCCGAGGGCGCGCCTGCCGCCAAGGCGTGGCAGCAGGTGGCCAAGGCGACCCACCCGGCCGGCGACAACTTCATCGCCTGGGTCGTCGATGGTGGTCAGCCTCCGGTCCAAGAGGAGCAGCCGGCGCAGCCCGCCCGCCCGGCAGTGGACGCGACCGTCTGGAAGGTGCAGGTAGGTCCGAAGGATGCGCGCAAGGGCGCCGCGGAGCCGCTCGTGACCATCGTGACCTTCAGCGAGTTCCAGTGCCCGTTCTGCGCGCGGGTGCTCCCGACGATGAAGCAGCTCCTCGACGCCTATCCCAACGACGTGGCCGTGGTCTTCAAGCACAACCCGCTCGCCTTCCACAACAACGCGGTGCCCGCCGCGCTGGCATCGATCGCGGCCGGCAACCAGGGCAAGTTCTGGGAGATGCACGACAAGCTCTTCGATGGGCAGCGAGACCTCAGCGCAGAGAACATCGACAAGTGGGCGACGGAGCTCGGCCTGGACATGGCGCGCTTCAAGGCCGACATGGAGTCTCCAGAGACGAAGCGGCAGGTGGAGGAGGACCAGAAGCTCGCGTCGGAGGTCAACGCGAGGGGGACGCCCAACTCCTTCGTCAACGGGCGGCAGATGACCGGGGCCCAGCCCTTCGAGGCCTTCAAGGCGCTGGTGGACGAGGAGCTGGAGAAGGCGAAGAAGCTGGTCGACGGCGGGACGCCTCGCGGCGGTGTCTACGCCGCGGTCATCAAGGACGGCAAGGTGTTCCGCGCCCTTGATGACACGGTGCAGTCCTTCGACCTGACCGGGGTGCCCACCAAGGGCCCCGCCAACGCGCGGGTCCAGATCGTCGAGTTCAGCGACTTCCAGTGTCCGTTCTGCTCGCGGGTCGGGCCGGTGATCGACGAGGTCCAGAGCGCCTACGGCGACGCGGTGTCCGTGACCTTCATGCAGTTCCCCCTGTCCTTCCACCAGCAGGCGGCCCCGGCCGGCAAGGCGGCCCTCGCAGCCCACGCCCAGGGCAAGTTCTGGCAGATGCACGACAAGCTCTTTGCCAACCAGAAGGAGCTGGGCCCCGAGAAGTACGAGGAGTGGGCGCGGGAGCTCGGCCTCGACATGGAGAAGTGGAAGGCCGCCATGGCGGACCCGCAGCTCGACGACGCCATCAAGGCGCAGACCGAGCAGGGCACCAAGGCCGGTGTGGGTGGGACCCCGACCGTCTTCATCAACGGCCGCAAGTTCCAGCCCCCCTCCGGTTACAACGTGGAGTCGTTCAAGGCGGTCATCGAGGGTGAGATCCTAGGCAAGTAGTTGGAGTGATCGGCGATCCCGTCGCCGTGGTCCCTTCTCCTGTCACCCAACGACGCAACTTTTGGCTTGTGAGTCTCAGCCGGGCTCGATAGCTTCATCGTGCCTGCCCCCCAGCGTCCCGGCCGAGGCTGTCGACGATGAAGCTGAGATTCGCGGGTGCCTCCCATGTGGGCCATCGGCGCACCAACAACGAAGACTCCTACGCCATTCTGCCGGAATACGGTCTCTTTGCCGTCGCGGACGGCATGGGCGGGTATCTCGCGGGAGAGGTCGCCAGCCGCATGGCGGTGGACTCGGTGCGAGAGTTCTTCGAGGAGACCCGGGACGACGAGGACATCACCTGGCCCTACCGCGAGGAGGAGACCCTCTCCTACGACGAGAATCGGCTCTCGGTGGCCATCAAGCTGGCCAACGGGCTCATCTATCGCACGGCGCAGCGCGACCCCAAGTGCAAGCAGATGGGCACCACCATCGTCACGGCGCTGTTCTCCGACTCAGGGCTGGCGGTCGCTCACGTAGGGGACAGCCGTGCCTACCTGCTGCGCGACGGGGCCCTGCGGCAGCTCACAGAGGACCACTCCCTGCTCAACGACTTCCGCAAGCTGCACCCCAGCGTCACGGAGGCGGATCTGACGGGCTTCCGCTACAAGAACGTGATCGTTCGGGCGCTTGGCATGCAGGACCACGTGGACGTGGAGCTGCAGCGCCATGTACCGCAGCCTGGGGACCTCTACGTGCTGTGCTCGGACGGGCTGACCGGGGACGTGCCCGACCCGGAGCTGGAGGCCGTCCTCACGTCACGCAACGGAGATCTCTGCGTGGCGGCCCAGCACCTGGTGGAGGTCGCGTGTGAGCACGGGGGGCGCGACAATGTGACGGTCGTGCTGGTCGAGGTCGACGAGTGGTGACCGCGTAGCACTCGGGGGTCACCCGAGGTCCACTGGAAGATCCTGGTATGGCGTCGTGCACGGCGGGCCCGGCGCGAAGAGCCACTGCGTCCCCTGCGCACCCACACGGACCAGCGACGACGAGCGCGTGCCATATCGCAGCGCCTCCGCGTGGACACACACGCCGTCGAGGGTCGCCTCCGCATGCGCTGACATGACGGGCGTGAGGGCTGACGCGAACGACGCCGGCTGGCCCCCGCACGGATCCGCGCCAGCGAGGAGGTCCCGGAGCAGCGGCTCCCGGGCGGTCGGGGCAGCGCCAAAGCTGCGCTCCGTGATCACGTGGAGACCGGGCTCGAGCCAGGTCAGGGGGGCGGCAACGCCGTCCCCGACGCGGAGCCACGCAGCGCTCGCGTCCGCGACCAGCAGGTGGAAGCCGTTGTAGTCGCCACCGCGAATCGGGGCGAGGGCCGCCGCCGCCGCGCTCTCGTGGGCGAGCATCTCCGCGACCAGGTGCCCCCGGGACCGGCGGCCGGGATCCCGCGGTCCGCCAAAGCGGTTGGTGATTGCGACGAAGACTCCGCGCGCGTTGACGCCTATCCAGGAGCCCCCCGCCACGAGATCCCGGGGCGCGAAGACGGGCACCGGGCCCCAGGGGCGAGGACCGGGGGCCTCGGCGGGGCGATCCAGGAGCTCGTCGCGGTTGGTCGCCGCGACGACGGGGTGCTCGGCGCAGGTGCGCCACCAGACAGCCAGGGTACACATGGGCGCAGCATACACGAAGGCAGGCCAGCGGGCCCGTTGCTCCCGCGCGGCAACACCCCTATCATGGCGCCCATGCGTGAGATCGAGACACTGTGGAGGGGGCGCAAGGGCGAGGCGCGGGTCGTCGAGGTGGACATTGGCGCTGGCGGCCCCCGGCGGGAGCTGCTGGTGGTGCACCCGGGCTCCGTGGTGCTGGTGCCGGTGCTCGACGACGGGCGCGTCGTGCTGATCCGAAACCGGCGCTTTGCCGTGGGCGGCGCGGTGCTCGAGCTGCCGGCCGGGACGCTGGAGCCCCCGGAGGACGCGCTCGCCTGCGCCCACCGCGAGCTGCTGGAGGAGACGGGCTACCGGGCCGCAACCATGGAGCGCCTCGGGGGGTTCTGGCTGGCGCCCTCCTTCTCGACCGAGTGGATGGAGGTCTTCGCGGCGCGGGGGCTGCGCTTCGAGGGGCAGCGCCTGGACGTGGGGGAGGAGATCAGCGTCGAGACGCTCGATTCGGGGCGCGTTCGGGACGCCATCGGGACCGGAGCGCTGTGCGACGCGAAGAGCCTCGCGGCGCTGATGCTGTTGGAGAGAGCGTGACCGACGCGCCGTGGGCCACGGACCGGGAGACCCTCGAGGAGGTCTGCGAGGTCACCTTCCTCAAGGGGAGCGGACCGGGCGGGCAGCACCGCAACAAGCGGGAGACGGGGGTGCGGCTCGTCCACCCGCCGTCGGGGACGGTGGTGATGGCCACCGAGCGACGCAGCCAGACCCGCAACCGGGACCTCGCCTTCGAGCGCATGGCGGAGCGTCTGGCGGAGCTGAACCACGTGGACCCGGAGCGCGTGCCGACCAAGGTCCCGCGAGGCGCAAAAGAAGAGCGCCTGACTGAGAAGAAGCAGCGGAGCGTGCGCAAGGCGTCGCGTCGCTTCGCGCCCACGGAGGAGTCGGAGTGAGCCGTCTGACAGGCGCGTTCGTGGTGGTGGCGGTGCTCGGGGCGCTGCTCGGGGTAGTCTACGCGGGGGTGTCCACCGGAGACTTCGCCGCTCACCTGGACCGGCAGGTCCACCCCGTGAGCTGCTCCCTGCTGCCGGCGCAAGACGCGGGAGGAGAGGGCTGCAAGGTCGCGATGCAGTCGCCGTACTCGTCCTTCTGGCGGGACCGCTGGTGGGGAGGGGTCCCCGTGTCGCTGTTCGCGCTGGGCCTGTTCGCCTTTGCCCTCGCCCTCGGCGTGTGGTCCCTCGCATCCCGGCGCGCCCATGACCTGTGGCCGTCGCTGTTCCTGCTCGCGTCCGGGGTGGTGGCCGCCGGAGCCTCGGGCACCTACGCGAGCATCGCGCTCGGCAAGCTCGGGACGGTGTGCCAGACCTGCGCAGGCATGTACCTGGCGTCGGCGGTCCTGCTCGCCGGCGCCATTGCCGCCGCGATGACGGCGGTGAAGGACCGGCGCCTCGCGCTGGCCGCAGCGGCGGAGGACGACACCCCTGCGGCCACCTTCGGGGGCTTCGGGGCATTCGCCGCGCTCAGCGTCGAGATGGGGCTCGCCGTGCTGGGCCCTCCGGCGCTCTACGCGGCGTCGCTGCCGGACTACGACAAGCACGTCCTCGACTGCGAGCGGCTGGCGAGCCGGGAGGATCCCCGCGGTGTGCTGGTGCCGCTCGGCGGGCAGGGGACCGAGGCGGTGATGGTGCTCGATCCGCTGTGCCCGGCGTGCAAGGCGTTCCACGAGACCCTGCACAGCGCGCCGCGGGACCTGGACATGCACATGCTGCTCATGCCCCTCGACGCGGAGTGCAACTTCATGCTCAAGGACTCGCTGCACCCGGGCGCGTGCCTGCTCTCGAAGGGGCTCTTGTGCGCCGGCCCCCGCGCGTCCGAGCTGCTCGACTTCGTATTCGAGCAGCAGGACGACCTGCGCTCGGCGGGCCGCGGGCGGCGCCTCGACCGCATCCGGGAGACGCTGGTCGGGCGGTTCCCCGAGATCGACGCCTGCCTGGACGCCCCGGAGACCGCGATCCGCCTCAATGACGCGCTGCGATGGGCCGTGGACAACGCCCTGCCCGTGATCACGCCCCAGCTCTACGTGGACGGCAAGCGGCTGTGCGACGAGGACACGGACCTGGGCATGGAGTACGCGCTCCGGCGCCTCCGAGGAGGTGAGCGATGAAGGGAGCCTGGATCCTGAATGTGGTGTGCATGGCTGCGCTGCTCGGCGCCCTGGGCATATCGACCCGCGGCATGGTAGGGCGCGCGGCGGAGCGCCTGGAGCACCCGGGCGTGACGCCGGACGCGGTCCCGAAGGCGACGGCCCCGGTGGCATCGACGGCGGAGGAGGGCTACTGCAACGAGCACCTGAAGACCGTGCTGCGCCGCGTGCTCAACAACTGCGGCCTGATTGGGGGCGGGCGCCGCGGCTGCCAGCCGGGAGAGCTGAAGAACGTGGCGCAGATCGCAGACAGCGACTTCAACGCGCTCTTCGACCCCTTGAAGGACCGCGGGGGCCTCGTGCTGTATGACCTGGGCAAGGAGGACCTGGACGACGGCGGCAAGGCGCTGGTGGAGCGCCTGTGGTCCGACAGGCGCGGCGCCTCCTGGTTCCTGGTGGTGGCCCGGGCCTCTACGGACGGCGACGCGGACCGCAACCGGGCCCTGTCACACCGGCGAGCCAACTCCATCCTGTTCCAGCTCCAGGAGCGCTTCGGCGACCCGGACATCGAGAAGAAGGTGGGCCTCCTGTGGCTCGGCGAGGAGTACGCGCAGCTCGAGGAGGACTTCTGCGCGTGGCAGAGCTCCCGCACAGGCACGCCGTGCAAAGCCGAGCTGATCAACCGGAGCGCCGTCGTGTCGTGGATTGACTGCCAACTCTAAGTGGGGGCGTGATGCGGCTTCTGGGGATCCTGCTGTTTCTCGGTGTGCTCGGGGCGGGCGCGTGGTTCGTGGTGCCGCTACTCAGTGGCGGGGCCCCCGCGGTCGCCCCGCCGCAGCGCGCCCAGGTGGTGACGGCGGACCAGGTCAAGCCGCCGCCTCCTCCGACGGCAGACGTCGTGGCGACGCCAGCGGACGATGACGGTCCCCTCTGCGACGTGGCCCACGGAGAGGACGGTCCGGTCATCGCGATCCCGGCCGGCGAGCTCATCCGCGACGGCGCGCAGGGTGGCTGGACCTGGGTGAGCCTCTGGGCCGCCTGGTGCACCCCCTGCATCGAGGAGATGCCGCTCCTGGAGCGCTTCGCCGCGAGTCAGCAGGGCGCGGGCAAGCGGATAGCGCCGCTGTTCCTGTCCATCGACGACGACCGCCGCCAGCTCGACCGCTTCATGGCGAGCAAGCCGGGCCAGAACATCCGGGCGCGAGTGGTGCACCTGCCTGAAGGGGCGGGGCGGACCCAGCTCTACGCGGCGCTCGGCGTGGATGACCCGCCCGCCCTCCCCGTCCAGGCGCTGCTGGACACGGCCGGCCGCCTCCGCTGCCTCCGCAAGGGAGCCGTCACGGAGCGCTCCCTGGCAGAGGCGGCGAAGCTCATCCAGCCGGCTCGATAGAGGGGGTCAAGCCTACTCATATCTCATATCCTGGCGCGCCAGGATATGAGATATGAGTAGGCTTGACCCCCAACCTCGACTCACCCAGGCCAGCGGTCCCCCAGTTCAGCTCGCAGGCGCACCCACATGTGCTGATCGAGGATGTGGCCGTCCTTGACGACGCTGGCTCGGCGGACTCCCTCGAAGTGGAATCCTGCCTTCTCGAGGACCCGGGCCGAGGCGGGGTTCCAGGAGAAGACGTGGGCCTCGATGCGGAGGAGGTCGCTCTCGGCGAGGGCGGTGTCCGTCAGGGCGCGGACGCAGCGGGTCGCAAGGCCGCGGCCCCAGTAGGGCTCGCCGAGCCAGTAGCCCAGCTCGGCCGTGTAGCGGTGGACGTCTGACGCGCGGTGGAGGCCGATGGCGCCGGCGAGCTCCCCTCCCGCCTCGATGGCGAATGCGTCCGGTCGCTCGCGCTCCAGTTGGCTGCGGATGAAGGCGCGGCCGTCGGCCACCGTGTACGGGTGGGGGACCACGTCCCGCAGGTTGAGCCAGACCTGGCGGTTGTTGGCCAGCGCCGCCATGGGCTTCGCGTCCGCCGGACCAAGCTCGCGGATGCGGACGTCACCGAGATCCACGACCACCCGGCTCATGGCGACGCGCACTCCTTGGCGAGGCGCCCTTCGAAGTTGCGGTAGATGGCCGGGCCCGGCTCCAGCTCCCGCGCGCGCTTCACCGCGGCTCGAGCGCCGCCGCAGTCTCCCTGCTTGAGCCGTACCTGGGCGAGCAGGTAGGCGAGCCAGCCCAGCTCCTTGCCGCCCGGCTCCGCCGCGCGGATGGCCTGCTCGCAGACCCCAGCCTCTGCGCCCACCTGGACCAGGAAGTCGGCCTTCTCGAGGGCCGGGTCCTGTGACGCCGGGGCGCGCGCCCCCCACGCATCGAAGAGGGCCACGGCCTCGTCGCGCTTGCCCTGGGCGTCGCACGCGCGCGCGGCCCAGTAGATGAAGCTGCCCTCGGCGGGGAGGCCGCGGAAGCGCTCAGCCGCGGCGCGGAAGTGGGCCTCCGCCTCGACCGCCCGCTTCCGGACCCGGAGCAGGTAGCGTCCCCAGACGCGGGTGGCTCGCGCCCCCAGATCGTCGCTGCGGTCGAAGTACGCAGAGAACAACGGGGCAGCCTCCGCCTCGTTCCCCCTGACGAGGAGGGCCTCCGCCACATCCAGTCTGGCGGCCTCCCCCGTCCCTGCACGCGCGGCATCCAGGCTGGAGCGCCCGCGCAGGGCATCCCGCACCGCCTCCAGGTACTCCGTGCGTCCCGGGTAGCCGGCCACGCGCGAGAGCTCCCTGCCCTTCGGGTCCACAATCACGCTCGTCGGCAGGTCGATGATCGCGTAGCGCTCGGTGACCGCCTGCCCCTCCGGCGTGTCGAAGTCCACGTGCACCACGGTCGCGCCGAGCTGCGCCACGGTCTCGGGCACCTCCAGCACCTCGGCGCGCAGGTCGTTGCAGGGGCTGCACCACTCCGCGCCCACGTAGAGGATCACGGGGCGGCCGCCGGCACGGGCCAGGGCCGCGTCCAGCTCTGCCGGGGAGGCGAGGATCGTCAGTATCCACAGCGCGATCATGGCGCCGGATCCTACTCCATCGCCGACCAGATGGCGAGGGGGACGACGGCCCCCGCCTGGCATCCCGCGTCGCCTGCTTCCCCTACGAGGATCCCCTGCTCCCGTCACCGGGCGCTCCCGGCCCGCCTCGGGCACCACTGCCGAACAGCAGCAGCAGCGGCCGCCCCGGGGGTCCCCACGGGCGCCACTGGCCCTCCACGCGCACGCTCAAGCCGCCGTCTCGCCGGATCGCGTCCACGGCCTCCGCCCCGTCCAGGCGGCGCAGACTCCATGCCTCCGTCATCAGCTCCGGCCACGGCGTGCGGTTGAAGTCGCGGACCCGCAGCGCCCCGCCTTCGACACCATCCAGCGCAAAGGGCACGAGGCGCCCGTCTGGCCACAGGGCCACCGAGGTCGCCAGGAGCCGCAGCACCACCCGGGCGCACCAGGGGCTGTAGAGCGCGCGGATCCAGGCGCCGGTCTGGCGGGCCGTGGCGTCACAGGACGCGCTGCACGGCACGTGGGGCAGGACGGGGATCTTCGTGAGCACCGACGCCACGAAGCCGAGGCGCGGGTCCACCACGAGGCCATCCCACCCCAGGGCCTCCGCGAGGTCCCAGAGCTCGTCGCGGGGCGCCGTGGCCGGGCGCTCCGCGGCGAACCACTCCACGCAGCAGCGGGGATACCCGAGCAGCAGCCCCTGCTCGCGGCGGAGCGCCCGAGAGCGGGCCGGATCCCCCAAGAGGCCACGCATCGAGAACAGCACCTCGTCGATGTCCCGCAGGCGCTCCACCGTGCCCCGGTCATGTCCCAGGTACACGAAGCGACGACCGCCCGCCGCCAGGTCGAGGCGCCCCTGCCGGGTGAACGCGAAGTCGCCCCGCGACGACACCACGACGGGCACGCGCGCCTCCAAGGCGGTCAGGTCAGCGTCCGCCGCCACCGCCAGGCGCGCGCTGGGCTTGAGCCCGCGCTCCACCAGGGTCTCGACGCCCACGTCCAGGATGGACCGGGGATCATACTCCCCCGCGTCGATGGCGCGCGCCAGCGCCACCGACCCCAGCGCTCGCGCCGCCCGCGCCGCGATCCACGCCTCCAGCCGCGCATCCGGCGCCCCGTCCCAGGTGAGGTCCCCGTCCAGCGCGGCGCCACGAAGCTGCGCCCCGCTGCCGGGCTCCCGTGGGGTCAACGCCAGGTGCCCCGTCGCCCCGCCCCGCCGCACGTCGAGCACTGCGCGCCTCCCCCGGCAGTCCCCCACGCACACGGAGACCCCCAGCGCCGCGCCGTCCCGCTCCAGCTCCCGCGCCAACGACGTGAGAAGATCCGCCATGGGCGAGCACCTTGCCGCCAGCGAGAGCCCCGATCAAGACGATCCAGGACGTCGGCGCGCTCGGCGCGCGCCGCTCCGCTGCGCGATCAACCCCGCGGAACCCATGGCCGCCACGGCCGCGCCCTCGACCTGCCCGGCGATGCGCGCTACAGTGGGCGCCCCAAGGAGACGCCCCCATGCAGGCACGACAGCCGGAGATCTTCGACGACCGCTATGAGCTATTGGAGCTGCTCGGCGGCGGCCAGACCACCAGCGTCCACCGGGCACGGCGCCTCGCCGATGGGCAAGAGGTCGCGCTCAAGATCCTGGATCCCACGCTGACGACCAACCCCCAGGCGTTGGGGCGGTTCCGGCGCGAGATCGAGGCCGGGCGCCTGCTCAAGCACCCGACGCTCATCCGGCTCCTCGACACGGGCGTCACGCCAGAGGGAGCCTGCTACATGGTCGTCGAGCTGCTGAAGGGCGACACCCTGCGCCAGCTCCTCGACCGGGAGCGCCGCCTGCAGCCGGGGCGCGTCCAGCGCATCGCCACCCAGCTCACCAACGGGCTCGTAGAGGCGCACGGGCACGCGATCATCCACCGGGACCTCAAGCCGGACAACATCTTCGTTGCGGCCGGGGACCAGGTGAAGGTCATCGACTTCGGCCTCGTGCGCTTCACCGACGCGGACCCCAGCGACCGGCGCCTGACCCGTCGCGGGATGAGCCTCGGCAGCATCCAGTACCTGGCCCCCGAGGCGGTGGACGCGACCCGTGCCGACACCCGCTCGGATCTGTACTCCCTGGGGATCATCCTCTACGAGTGCCTGACGGGGGAGCACCCCATCCCGGCGACCAACATCGTGAACTTCCTCCACATGCACCAGACGCATGTCCCGACGTCGCTCCATGGGCACCCGTCGGCTCCCGACTGTCCGCCGGCCCTGGCGTCGCTGGTCATGAGCTTGTTGTCGAAGGACCCGGCAGACCGTCCACAGTCGGCGCGGGCCGTGCTCGCTACCCTGGTGGCCGATCAAGACTTCTTCTAGGGAGGGGGCTCCGTGTCCAACCGAATCGAGGATGGCGAGAGCTCCCACGGCCCGGACGACGACGCACGCGACGACGCGCCCGCCGCCCCGGACCTGGCAACGGTGCTCGTCGTGGACGACGACGTCGCCATGCGGCTCCTGCTCGTCGAGCAGCTCATCGATCACCACTACGTGCTCTCTGCCCGGGACGGGAACGAGGCCCTCCGGCTCCTCGCCGAGCACCAGGTCGCGGTCGTGCTCTCCGACCAGCGCATGCCGGAGATGTCGGGCACCGAGCTCCTCTCAGCCGCCGTCCGCATCCAGCCGGACGCGGCGCGCATCCTGTTGACGGCCTACGGTGACATCCAGACGGTCGTCCAGGCGGTCAACGAGGGGCACATCTTCTACTACCTGACCAAGCCCTGGCAGGCGTTCGAGCTCCAGGGCATCGTGGCGCGAGGCGTCGAGCACAACCGGCTCCTGCGGGAGCGCCGCCGCCTGATCGACGAGCTGCGCCAGTCCAACCTGGAGCTGGAGCGGCGGGTCCGTGAGCGCACCCGCGAGCTGCTCGAGCGCACGAGGCAGCTCGAGGAGGCCTACAAGGTCATCTCGGAGCTGGCCGCCCTCGACCCCCTGACCAGCGTCGCAAACCGGCGCACCTTCATGACCGCCCTGAAGCGGGAGCACGAGCGCTCCGAGCGCAGCCTGGCGCCGCTGACGCTCATCATGCTCGACCTGGACTACTTCAAGTCCATCAACGACACCTACGGCCACGGCGTCGGCGACCTGGTGCTGCAGGAGACCGCGCGCCACCTCAAGGAGGTCGCCCGGCCCTACGACGTCGTCGCGCGCATCGGCGGCGAGGAGTTCGTCGTGCTGCTCCCGTCTACGGGGCTCGACCAGGGGACTCGCGTGGCCGAGCGCCTCCGCGCACAGCTCGCAGGTATGTCCGTGGAGGGTATGCCCGACGTGGTCACGGCGAGCTTCGGAGTGGCGTGCCTCCAGCCCGGCGAGGACACGCTCGCCCTGATGAGGCGGGTCGACGCAGCCCTCTACCGGGCGAAGGACGGGGGGCGCAACCGGGTGGTCACCGACGGGTGACCCACGCTGGGCTCACCTCCTGCCAGTGACGATGCCACACGCCTCCCGCGCCGCGTCCATCACCCCGACCGCAACCTCCCGCGCCCGCCGCGCCCCGTCGATCAGGATGTCCTCCACCATGTCCGGGTCGGCGGCCAGGGCCTCCCGCCGCTCCCGCGCCGGCCCGAAGACCTCCCCGTAGCGCTCGAAGATGCGCAGCTTGACCTCGCCGTACCCGAGCGGTCCCGTGCGGTAGCGCTCCGCCCACGCCGCGGCCTCCTCCGCGCTCACCAGCAGCTTGAGGATCGCGAAGGCGTTGCAGCGCTCGGGGTCCTTGGGATCTTCCACGGGCGTGCTGTCGGTCACGATGGACATGATGGCCTTGCGGGCCACCTTCGGTGCGGCAAACAGGTCGATGGTGTTGCCGTAGCTCTTGGACATCTTCTGCCCGTCGAGCCCCGGAACCGTGCGCGCCTCGTTGAGCAGGGCCTGAGGCAGCGTGAAGACCTCCGCGCCGTACTCCGTGTTGAACCGCGTCGCGAAGCGGCGGGTCATCTCGATGTGCTGCACCTGGTCCTCGCCTACGGGCACGACCTCGCTGCCGTAGATCAGGATGTCGGCCGCCATGAGCAGGGGGTAGGTGAACAGCCCCGCCGTCGCCGGGATGCCCCTGGAGACCTTGTCCTTGTAGGACACGGCCCGCTCCAGGTCGCCCATGCCGACCAGCACCGCCAGCAGCCACGCCAGCTCGGTGACCTCCGGCACGTCCGACTGCCGAAACAAGCGCGCACGCGACGGATCGAGCCCCAGCGCCAGGTAGTCCAGCGCCACGTTGCGGGTCAGCTCCCGCAGGCGCTTCGCGTCCTGCACGGTCGTCAGCGAGTGGTAGTTCGCGATGAAGTAGAAGGCGTCGTTGTCGTGCTGAAGCTCGATGTGCTGCTGCATAGCCCCGAACCAGTTGCCGAGGTGCAGCAGCCCCGATGGCTGCACCCCCGACAGCAGCCGGCGCCCCCGGATCGGCCGCTCCGCCATCAACGGCGCCGCCTTCGACTCTTGCTTGCTCATGCGGACCCTCCTCTCGTGGGTGGGCAGGTCTACTCGAAGCGCCCTCACGCGGTCAAGCGGGTTGCCGCGGCATCCCCCCCGTGCGAGACTCCGCCCCCACGGAGGACCACTGTGAGACCCCGCATCGGACTGGACGCGCGCATGGTGGACACCCGGACCAGCGGCCTCGGGCGCTACGCCCGGGAGCTGATCCGCCGCCTCCCGGCCCTCGCGCCCGGCGCCGACTTCGTGATCATCAAGCGCCCCGTCATCTCCGAGCCCCTGTCCACCGCACCCAACGTCACGGAGGCCGTGCTCCCGGGCCTCCTCGACCACCCGGCGAACCTGCTCTCGGCGCCGGGCATCGACCGCCTGCGCCTGGACCTCTACCACAGCCTCCACCACTTCCTGCCGCCTGGCCTGCGGGCTCCCCGGGTCGTCATGACGCTGCACGACCTGATCTGGGTCGAGCACGCGGAGCTCACCTTCTCGGGGAGGTGGGCCTGGCCCAAGGCGCGGGCAAACCAGGTCTACGGCACGGCCACCATGTGGCACGCGCTGCGCCGGGCGGACCACATCATCGCGATCAGCGCCCACTCCCGTGACCGGGCCATCGCGCGGTTCCACATCCCCGCCGACCGCTTCACCGTCATCCACCACGGGGTCGATCACGAGGGAGCCCCCGACGCCGGCACGCCCCGCCCCGAGCCGCCGCAGCCCTTCCTGCTGTCCTTGGGCAACTCCAAGCCCTACAAGAACCTCCCCACGTTGCTGCGCGCCTTCGCGGCCGTCCTGGCGACCCACCCTGCCCTGGAGCTCGTCATCGTGGGCCGCGGCGACTCCCTGCCGGAGCTGCGCCGCCTGAGCCTCCAGCTCGGGGTGGACCACGGCGTCACCTACACGGGCATGATCGATGACGCGGAGGTCCACGCCCTCATGCGGGCGGCGCGGGCGCTGGTGTTCCCGAGCCTCATCGAGGGCTTCGGCTTCCCGGCCGTGGAGGCCATGGCGGCGGGCTGCCCCGTGGTGACCTCGGACATCCCGGTGATCCGCGAGATCGTGGGCGACGCGGCGCTCCTCGCCCCTCCGACGGACCCGGAGGCGCTCGCCGCGGCCATCCGGCGCGTCGTCGATGACGGGGCCCTGCGTGAGGACCTGCGAAACAGAGGCACCGCCCAGGCCCTCACGCTGCGGTGGGACGAGGCGGCGAGGCAGACAGCGGCGGTCTACGAGGGCCTGCTGCCAGACACCATCACTTGTTCAGGTGGTTGACCTCCAGGGTCCCTGAGCCTGACCCCGTGACCTCCCCCTCCGGCGTCTCGATGGACACCTCGAACTTGCCGCCGTAGCGGTAGTTCACGGGCTTGGCGAGCTTCGACACGATGGCCCCCTCGATGGACGACAGCCCCTCGATGACGTCCTCGCGCCCCTTGAGCTTGCCGGCGGCGATGGCGAGCTTCAGCTTCTTGCCGTCCTTCTCGTCGGTGATCAGCAGCTTCTCGGGCACGCGGTACTTGTTCTCGTGCTTGTTGTCCGTCTGCCAGTCCCCGTAGGTCACCTTGGCCGTCAGGCTCTCGAAGACCACCTTGCCCTTCTGGGCCACCAGGAGGTACGGGTAGGTCGCCCCCCCGAGCTTCTCGGGCGCCGTGAACTCCTTGTAGTAGACGACCGTGCTCCCGGAGATGGCGCGGAAGTCCACCCACCGCTTGGCGTGCTCGTGGGGCGGGACGTTTGCATAGGTGTGCACCGCGTAGCCGTAGCCCCCGATCTCCTTGCGCTCCCCGTTGACCTCGATCCACCCGCTGATCGCCGACTTGGGCTGGAGCAGGGTGGTGTCCCAGACGATGTCGTTGCTCCCGAAGGTGATTCGCCCGCTGCCGGGCCGCCACGGCGGGACCGACGCCTTGAACGTGATCTCGAAGGTGTAGCCCTCGCCCGCCCCGCTCACGACGAACTCGCGGGGCTTGCCGGTGATCTTCTGACCGTCGGCCTCCAGGGAGAACGGCGACGTCGCGAAGGACCACTTGTCCCGCGCCTTCTCGTTGCCCCCGCCGCGGAGCGAGGTCCCGTCCGCCAGGGTGAGGCGCGACTTGAAGGTCAGCTTGCCGTCGCCCATGCCGAAGTTCTTGATCAGCAACGACACGTAGATGTCGCCGCCCCCCTTGAAGTACCCCTCGATGGTGTACTTGTCGGAGTAGTGCTCGCCGTCCAGCATGGCTGGGAGCATGTCCTTGTCGCTGACCGCCCGCGCCGTGCCCGTGTAGGCGTCGATGCCGGACGCGTAGCTCTCGTTGGCGAAGAAGTAGATGCCGAGCGCGGCGACGCCGAGCAGGATGACGACTGTGGCCAGGGCTGAGATGGCGATCTTGCGCCGAAGACTCATGAGCTGCCTCCGAGTGGTTCAGTCAGGGGACCATGTCATAGCACGCATGGGGAGCACCTCGCAAAAGGCGCCGGCCCCGGACGCGCGGCCCCACCCGCGTATTCGCGTCGGTTTGACCCGCCCACTCGGGCCGGTGCATCATGCCACGGCCGCACCGGAGCGGACCACCAATCAGCGAGGCAAGGATGCCCGAGTGGCTCAAGAGGCTCGTCGACGGCACGTGGACCGAGGCGTTCGCGATCCTCGGCGCCCGCTACCCCTGGTCCACGCTGGCCGCCTGCGCCCTGGCGACGGGCCTGGGCGTGTGGGGCATGTCGCACGTCAAGCTGGACCAGGACCTCAAGGCGCTGCTGCCCGATGACTACCCGTCGGTGACCCGCCTTCAGGACGTGGCCGACCGCATGGGCACCCAGTCGGACCTGATCGTGTCGGTGGAGTCCCCGTCCCGCGACGCCAACATCGCCTTCGGGCAGGCCCTCGCGGAGCGCATGACGGGCTGGAAGGAGCTCCGCTTCGTCCAGTTCCAGCGCTCGCTGGAGGTGTTCAAGGACCACGGGCTCCTGTTCATGCCCGTGCCGGACCTGCTGGAGCTGCGCGGGAAGGTCATCGACCGGATCCGTGACGAGACCCAGAAGGAGCTGATCGTCGACGTGGACGGCGAGGCGGCGCCCAAGGCGGCCTCGTCCAAGGACGACCCCCTGGACATGGAGGAGGACGAGCTCGTCGAGCGCTACCTGGGCGGCGGCGCCGTGCCCACCGAGTACATGGAGGCGGACGAGGGCCGCATCGTCGTCATCAAGGCGCGCCCGACGGAGCTGACCACCAACGTGGAGTTCTCGGCGGCCCTCGTGGCCAAGATCGAGGCCGAGGTCGCGGCCCTCGACCCCGCTCGCTACCACCCGGAGCTGGTGGCCTCCGTGAAGGGGGAGTACCTGCAGCGGGTGGGGGAGATGACGGGCATGCGCAAGGACGTGCTGTCGACCCTCGCCTTCGCCATCGGCCTGCTCTTCGCGGTCATCTTCGTGTTCTTCCGCCGGTTTCGCGCGATCCCGGTGGTGCTGCTGCCGGTGGTGGTCTCCACGATCATCACCCTCGGCATCGGCGGGGCCATCTACGGCACCTTCAACCTCGTGACCACGTTCATCTTCGCCATCCTGCTGGGCCTCGGCATAGACTTCGCCATCCACTGCCTCTCGCGCTATGGCAGCGAGCGGGACCGCGGGCGTCCCCCCGAGGAGGCCCTGCGCGTCGCCTTCGTCTCGACGGGCAACGCGGTCGCCATGGGCGCCGCGACCACCACGGCCGTGTTCTTCCTGCTGACCCTGGGCGACTTTCGCGGCTTCTCCCAGTTCGGGGCCATGGCCGGAATGGGCGTGATCGTCGCCCTGTTCATCACCTTCACCATGGTGCCGCCGCTTGTGGTGCTGGCCGAGCGCATCCGGCCGTGGCGCCCGCGGGCCGCCCGGGTCAAGAGAGCGGCGCAGGCGCCGGGGCGCTCTCTTCCCGTTGTCTGCGCGGCCGCGCTGGTCGTGAGCTTCGCGGTGGGGGGCTTCGGGCTTGCGCGGTCCCAGGACGTGGGCTTCGAGTACGACTTCACGAAGCTCGGGCCTCGCAAGTCGGTGGATCCGCTGGCCGCCGAGGGAAAGAAGGACTATCGCGACGCCATCGGGCGCGTGACGACCTTCGCGCCCGCCGTGGCGCTCTGCCAGACGGCAGCGCAGTGCGAGCAGGTCACCCGGCTCCTCCAGGCCGTCAAGCAGACCGACGACGACGAGATGCGCCGCGCGCGGGGCCAGGAGCCGCACAACCGCCACGTCCCTCCGCCCCCGGCGCCCGCCGACGAGGACGACCCCTTCGCCACGCCCGAGGCGGACCCCTTCGAGGACGTCGCTGCGGCCCTGGACGGCGGCACACTGTTCCCTGAGCAGCGGCGCCTCATCCAGTCGCTGGGCGCCCACCGGGCCGACGAGCTGCGGTACTTCCTGCAGGCATTCCTGAGCCTCCAGAGCTTCGTGCCCGAGCACCAGGACGTGAAGCTGCGCATCATCGCCGACATCAGGGAGCGCATCGACCGCAAGCGCGAGGCGCTGACGGCGGACACCCAGGAGAAGGTGGACAAGTTCTACCGCTACCTGAAGGTCACGGAGCCCATGACCCTGGAGAAGGTCCCCGAGTGGGTGCGGGAGCAGCTCCGCGACAGCGAGGGCGAGCTCGGGCGCTTCATCATCATGTGGAACCGGGGCGCCAAGGCCGACTACGCGGACTCCAAGCGCCTGCACGACGCCTTCTTCGACCTCCCTGCCGGGGACACGACGGTGCCGAGCGGCGCCAACTACTTCGTGCTCGTGGAGATCATCGACACGTTGCACCGGGACGGCCCCATCGTGCTCGGGGCGGCCTCCCTCGCGGTGATCGTGCTCGTGCTGCTCCTGTTCCGCTCACTGGCGGCGGCGCTCGCGATCATGGTCCCCCTGGCCATGGCCATCGCGTGGCTCGCGGCCATCTACCTGGAGTGGGATATCAAGGTGAACATGTTCAGCATCATCGCCTTCCCGCTGCTCATCGGCATGGGCATCGACTACGGGATCCACATCTACCACCGGTGGCTGGAGGAGGGCGACGTGTGGCACGTGGTGAGCGAGGCGGGCGGCGCCATCGGACTGACGTCCGTGACGACGATCATCGGGTTCGCGGGGCTGCTCTTCGCAAACCATGTGGGGATCCAGACGCTGGGCCTCACGGGCGCCCTCGGAATCGCCTCGTGCCTGACAGGCTCGCTGATCACCCTCCCCGCGATGCTCTACCTGGTCGAACGGTGGAGGGCGACCCCCCGCGGTGGACCAACGGCCGCGCCGAACCCGCAGTAGGCCCGAGCGGCGCGGCCAGGAGTCCTGAGGGGTCTCATCGGATGGAGTCGGCGATCAGGCGGTCCTGCACCTTGCGCAGGCGGGTGTAGGCGTCGCGCAGCAGGGCCAGGGACACGTCCGGGTGCTTGAGCAGCACGCCCTCCAGCGCCTCCTGGGTCAGCGTGAGGAAGCGGCTCGGCTCCGTGGCGACCACGGTGGCCGTTCGGCGCTCGCCCGTCAGCAGGCTCATCTCACCGAAGGCCTCGACGGGCCCGAGCACCGCCAGGACGCGCTCCTCGGGCAGCCGATGTCCCTTGATCACCTTCACCTCGCCCGAGAGCAGGATGAACAGCTCGTCGCCGGCGGCCCCCTCCGAGAAGGCGAGGTCCCCCGTGCTGACGGTACGCACGCTGAGGTGCGGCCTGATGTACTCCAGCTCATCGTCGGACAGCGGGGCGAACATGGGGATTGCTCGCAGGGTCTTCAGGTCGAACGTCGCGCTTAGCATGGATGCTCCTGTCTGGGGGTGGGTGACGCACGGAGACTACCGCGAAACCGCGCCGGTTCCAATCCCTGGAGTTGCGCTGCGCGGTCGGTTTGCGGGACAGTCATGGGATCGGCCTGCCCATGGGGCTGCAACCAGAGAGGACGTAGGAGAGTGAGCACCGCCGTCGAGGAGTCGCCAGCCGAGGAGCATCCTCCCGGTCTGCGGAGCACGGAGCAGGGGCGACCTGGCGCCCTCTCCCAGCTCATCGACCAGTTCATCCCGGCGACACTCCGCGGGAGTCGCGAGCACGCTCGACGCGGGCGCCTCATCGTAGGGACCTCGCTGACGCTCCTGCTCATGTTGCTCGTGCTCATCGTCCGGCGCCTCACCTTCGACGAGCCCCACGCGCCGACGCTGCTCATGATGGCGGCTGGTGCCTTGCTGATCGGCCTCACCCCCGTCGTGCTGCGCGTGACCGCGTCGTTTGCCGCAGCAGGGTGGTCGCTGCTGCTGGTCGGGGTCGCGCTGATCTGCGCCGGCTCCTACGTCAACGGCGGGTTCGACTCCCTGGCGGTCTACTGGTACCCGGCGCTCCCCCTGCTCGCCTCCTTCATGGTCGGGCCGCGGCTGGCGCTCGTCACGTCGGGGCTGCTGGTGGCGGACCTGGTCGCGCTCTACCTCTTGCACCGAGCCGGACACGACTTCCCCCAGCCCGTGACCGGGGAGCGCTACCAGGACTTCTTCGTGGTGGGAGCGATCCTCGCGGTGGCCTTCTCCGCGGTGCTCGGAGCCATCTACGAGGCGGCCTGGAAGCGGGCGGAGGCAGCGCTGGACGCGAGCGAAGAGCGCTACGCCCTGGCCGTGCAGGGGGCGCGGGAGGTCCTGTGGGATTGGGACTCCCGGACCGGCTCCTTGTATGTGTCGCCGCGCCTCGCGCGCATACTGGAGCTCTCGGCCAGCCCGGCGACGGTGGACGAGCTGCGCGCGCTGATCCACCCGGACGACCTGCCGGAGGCGGAGGCGGCCGTTCGGCGCTGCTACGGCGGCGACACGGATCTCGTCGACGCCGAGCTTCGCCTGCGGTCTTCGCGAGGGACGTGGCGTTGGTTCGATGCGCGGGGGCAGGCTATTCGCCATGGAGCGGTCGTGCGGCTGGCCGGGTCTCTGCGGGACGTGACGCGCTCCAAGGACGTCGAGCGGGAGCTCGCCCACAAGGTCGGTGAGCTGGAGCGCGCCGGGCGGGCGCTCGCCCAGTTCACCCGGGCGACGTCCCACGAGCTGCGCGAGCCCCTCCGCTCGGTCACGAGCTTCGCTCAGCTCGTCGAGCAGCGGGCGGGGTACCGCCTCGAGCCCAAGCACCGCGAGTACCTGCGCACCATCGTGGGCGGCGCCCACCGGATGGACGCGCTGGTGCGGGACCTCCACGCCCACGCACGCCTCGCCGAGGACCACGAGCCGCCCGTGCCCACGTGCATGGGGAGGGCCGTGGCGGCGGCGCTGGAGGCCCTGCGGGAGTCAATCACGGCCGCGCGGGCCGAAGTGCGACATGCAGATCTGCCCACCGTGTGGTGCGCTCCGGGGCAGCTTGAGACGGTGTTCGAGCACCTTCTCTCGAACGCCATCAAGTTCCGCGGAGAGTCACCTCCCGTCATGGACATTCGCGCCAGCGTGGAGCACGACATGGTCCACGTCACCGTGCAGGACAACGGCATCGGCATCGCGCGAGAGCACGCGACCCGTGTCTTCGAGCTGTTCCAGCGGCTTCACCCACGGGACCGCTACCCCGGGACTGGGAGCGGCCTGGCGGTGTGCCGCAACATCATCGAGCGTGCCGGGGGGCGCATCTGGGTGGAGTCGGAGCCTGGGCGCGGGGCGACGTTCCACTTCACGCTGCGGCCGGCGTGAGCGGGTCGATCAGGGACTGAGCTAGGGGCACGGCTCGTTGGGGGCGCCAGGGGTGCCGCTGTCCCCATCGCCGTAGAGGGCGACCCCGACGCACCAGTGCGCCGGATCGTCGTTGGAGACAGCGTCGGTCCAGTCCGGGTCCAGCGAGATGGACTTGCCGGCCTTGATCTTCCCCTCCCAGCCCGCACCACCGTACTGGACCTTGTCGACGACGACGGCCCCGGCGGCGAGCTGCACCGTGTCCGCGGTGTTGGACAGGTTGACGCCCGTGTACTGGTAGACGGCCGTGACGCCTCCGTTGGCGGCCGACTCCTTGTTGCGCGCGAGGACGATGATGCCCTTGGCGGGGACCACGACGCTCTCTGCGATGGTGTGCTTCTCATTGGCTCCGTCGCCGAGCACCCAGCCCTTGATGTCGATGGGCGCGTTGGTGACGTTCTGCAGCTCCACCCACTCGCCGGCGGTGTCAGCCACCTTGGCGGGGTCTGGCATCAGCTCGGTGATCACGATGACCCCAGCGGTGACCGGAGCCGACTCCTTCTTGCACGACGGGTCGCAGCCGTCGCCCGGGTCCGTGTTACCGTCGTCGCACTCCTCCCCCGGGTCGGGGTCCCCGTTGCCGCACGTCGGCGGGGCCGCCCCGCAGGACCCGTTGGGCAGCCCTGGCGTTCCCTTGTCGCCCGCGCCGTAGGGGGCGGTCGAGGCGCACCAGCTCTCGGCCGCGTCGTTGGCCACATGGTCCAGGAGCAGCGCGTCGAGCTGCATGGAGACGGCATCCAGCTTGGGGAACGGCGGCACGGTGTACTCCACGCGATCGACCTCCTGCCCGGCGAAGGAGATCACCACCTGGTCGGCGGTGTTCGTGAGGCTGAAGCTCTTGTACGCGTAGGTGACGTTCGCGTCGCCATTGGCCAGCGGGTCCCCATTGTTGCCGAGCACCACGTAGCCGCCAGCGGGGATCACGAGGGGGCCGCCCGGGTCCACCACGTGCTTGTCCGTCTTGTTGTCGGTGAGCAGGAGGCCGTCGATGTCGATGGGGTCCCCGGTCGTGTTGTAGAGCTCGAACCACTCCCCCTTGGCGTCGTCCACGGCCTTCGGGTTGTAGTGGATCTCGGTGATCACGAGGGCGCCAGGGGCGAGCGCCACCTCCACCTTGCAGTGGCGGGAGCACCCGTCGCCGGGGAGCGTCTTGCCG
This sequence comes from Myxococcales bacterium, assembly GCA_045863395.1. Classification (GTDB taxonomy): domain Bacteria; phylum Myxococcota_A; class UBA9042; order JABWCM01; family BTVJ01; genus BTVJ01. The sequence continues at coordinate 161,778 of BTVJ01000002.1, read as the reverse complement.
TCGTCGCACTCCTCCCCCTTGCCGAGCTTGCCGTCGCCGCACACGGGCGTCTTGGTGCAGTCGGGCTCGCAGCCGTCACCGGGCGTGTCGTTGGCGTCGTCGCACTCCTCGCCGGTGTCCGGCGACCCGTTCCCGCACAGGGTCGGGTCTACGACCTTGCACGGCGTGGCCTTGGCGCAGTCCGGGTCGTCGCAGTCGGTGAGCCCGTCCTCGTCGTCGTCCTTGGCGTCGTCGCAGACCAGCTCGGGGAGGGTCCCGCAGGGCGGGTTGACCACGCCCGGCGTCCCCAAGTCGCCGCCCTCCATGGGGGCCCCGGCCGCGCACCACGCGCCGGGCTGGTCGTTGGTGCCGGCGTCCTCCCCGGGCGGCAGCATCATGGCCACCCCCTCCGTGTCGGGCCACCCGGCCGTGCCCGCCCCATACGCCACCTTGTCGATGATCGTCGCGCCGTTGGCCAGGATCACCTCGTCGGCGCCGTTGCCCATGGTGAAGCCCGTGTAGACGTAGTCCACCGTGACGCCGCCGTTCTTCGTGCGGTCGCCGTTGTTCGCCAGCACCACGACACCACCCGCTGGCACGACGAGGGCGCCGTTGCTCGCGATGACGTGCTTGTCGGTCTTGAGATCCTTGAGGGTGAGCCCGTCGAGCGGGATGGGCGCGCTCGTGGTGTTCATCACCTCCACCCACTCGCCGGCCGTGTCGGCCACCGCCTTCGGGTTCTTCATGATCTCGGAGATCATCAGGTCGCCCGGCTTCAGGCCCGTCGGAGTGACCACGTCCGGACCCGTCTGCACGTCGGTGCCTGCCGTGTCCTGTGGGCTGGCCGTGTCCGGGTCCCCTCCGGCGTCGTCCGGGTCCTCCCCGATGTCGTCGTCGATGCCCCCGCCGAGGTCTCCTCCAGAGGTGTCCGTTCCGCCCGGGACGAAGGCACCGCTGCCGCCAGCGTCGGACCCGCAGGCTCCGAGGAGGGCGGCGAGGGCGATTGTGAAGAGGGCTCGCTTCTGCATGGGATGCTCCTTCCCCAGTCGGGCGGTGTGCTCGCGCAACCATAGCCGGCGCATGGGCTGGATACAAGGCTCTCCGGGCCCGTCCCGCGGGACTGGTGGCAGCGCTGGCGGCGCTGGCGGAGGCCGCGTACCATCCCAGGCCATGAGCGACACCCTCTCGACCGGAGCCCTGGTCCGTGCCGCCGCCCGCGCGGGGGTTCTGACAGGCCCCACCAGCGGCCTCGCGCCGGGGTTCGTGCAGACGAACCTGGTCGCCGTGCCACGGGAGACCGCCTTCGACGTGCTCCTCTTCTGTGTGCGCAACCCCGCGCCGTGCCCCCTCATCGAGGTGCTGGAGCCGGGCGTCGTGGAGCCCTCCTGCGCCGCAGGAGGGGACGTGCGCACCGACCTCCCGCGCTACCGGGTGTGGCGCGGCGGCGACCTCACTGAGCAGCGCGGCGTGCTCGACGTGTGGCGTGACGACCTCGTGACCTTCCTGCTCGGGTGCAGCTTCTCCTTCGAGGCCGCGCTCGCAAGGGCGGGAGTTCACGCGGGCGGCAGCGGGGGCAACGTCGCCATGTACCGCACGTCGCGGGCCGCGGTACCAGCCGGGCGGCTCAGGGGGCCACTCGTCGTCTCCATGCGGTGGATCCCGGATGGTGAGGTCGACCGCGCGGCGCAGATCACGGCCCGGTACCCCCTGGCGCACGGGGCGCCCGTCCACGTAGGGGACCCGGCGGCCCTCGGCATCGCGGATCTGTCGCGTCCCGATTACGGGGTCGCGGCGCCTCAGCCACGGGGGACGACGCCGGTGTTCTGGGCGTGCGGCGTGACGCCCCAGGCGGCGCTGGCGGCGGCGCGCCTCCCCTTCGCCATCACCCACGCCCCCGGGCACATGCTGGTCACCGATCTCTGCGAGGAGCCGTGATCGCCCTCGACGACGTGGTGCTCCGGGACGACCGGCGCGGCGTCGGGGCCCTGCGCTCGCTCCTCGCGCCGGGCTTCGTCCTGGACGCGGCGCGGCTCCTCTGGGAGACCTCGGGGCCGATCGCCCTCGTGACCGGTTTCTTCGTTGGGGGGTCCGCTCCTGAGACCGACGGCCCCCCCGGCGCGGGCGCCCTGGCGGAGGCCCTGCTGGCGCTCGATCGGCCCATTGTGCTCCTGACCGATGCGCTCTGCGCGCAGGTGGTGTCTGCGGCCGCGCCTGGCATGCGCGTCGTCGCCGTGCCCGTGGACGCGGACTGCGCGGCGGTGGTCGCGGCGGAGGGCCCCGGGGTCCTCGTCGCCATCGAGCGGCTGGGGCCGTCGGCGGACGGGGTCTTCAGGGGTTTTCGAGGCGACGACTTGAGCGCCACCACCGCGGACTTCGCGCCTGCATTCCGGGCTCACCCCCGGACCATCGGCGTCGGCGACGGCGGCAACGAGATCGGCATGGGGGTGGTCGCCCACGGGATGGGGCTCGATGCGCGCCTCCCACGAATGCCGTGCGTCACGCACACGACCCGCCTAGTGCTGGCGTCGGTCTCCAACTGGGGCGCGCTGGGGCTGGTCGCCGGCCTGTCGGCGCTGGCGGGGCGCGACCTGCTGCCCTCGGCGGCGACCGAGGTGGATCGGCTCGCGCGCTGCCTGGCCGCCGGAGCCATCGACGGGGTGACCCTGCGGGCGGAGCCGACCGTGGACGGGATGCCGTTCGACGTGACGCTCCGAAGGCTCGCGGAGCTTCACGCGGTGACTCGGACGTTCTTGGAAACCGCAGCCAAGGCGGGCTAGACTCGCTCCGAGCACCTGTGTCCGCGATCCGTAGCCCCCACTGGGCCCACCGAGAGGTCAACGTGCGAAGCCGACTCGCCCTCTGCCTCCTTGTCGCAGCCGCCTGTGGGGACGGGACCGTCGGACCGGGCCTGGACTTCCAGCTCCCACCTGGGGCCGGGTTCGACATCGCTGCGCTCGGCGGTGGCGACGCTGCGGGAGACGTAGGAGCTGCGGACGCCGTGGCGGATGCCGCCGCGGATGGCCTGACAGACATCGGGGGGGATATCGGGGGGGACTCCGCAGCCTCCGGCGACGGCGTGGACTCCGGCGATACAATGGGGCCCGGGGATGTGCCGGCGCCGGACGTCGCCCCCGGTGGCGACGTCGAGGATGGCGGGGCGCCCGACGCGACGTTGGACACGGCGCTGGACGCCGACGGAGAGCTGCCGGACTGCGAGGGCGCCGCGGACTGCGACGACGGCGACCCGTGCACAGTGGATGACTGCGTCAACGGCGCGTGCTCGAGTGTGCCGCACGCGGGCCCCTGCGACGACGGGGACCCGTGCACCGCGCTCGACGTGTGCAGCGGGGGGTGTGCGGGGATCCCGGTGGTGTGCGACGACGGAGAGCCCTGCACCGCGGACGTGTGTCAGCCGGGCGCGGGTTGCACCTTCACCGCCGCTCCCGGCGTCTGCGACGACGGCGACCCCTGCACCCAGGGCGACGCCTGCGGAGGCGGCGCCTGCCAGGCGGGGAGTGCGGTGCCCTGCGAGTGCGCGAGCGACGGAGACTGCGCCCCCCTCGACGACGGGGACCCATGCACCGGGAGCGTGATCTGCGTCGCGGGCAAGTGCGCGATCCCGTCGCCCACGCCGGCCCAGGTGTGCGCCTCGGGCCCCGCGCCCGCGTGCCAGCTCTCCGTGTGCGTGGCGGGGGCCTGCGCGTTGGCCGCCGCGCCGGACGGCACCCCGTGCGACGACGGGAACCCGTGCACCGAGAACGCCTGCCTGGGCGGCGACTGCGCAGCGGGCCCAGCGCTTGACTGCAACGACGGCGACCCGTGCACGCTGGACGGGTGCGCGGCGGGCGCGTGCGCCCATGAGGCGGTCGTGTGCGACGATGGCGATCCATGCACGGCCGATGCGTGTGGCTCAGGGGGGTGCGCGTTCGTCCCGGACGCCGAGGGCCTCTGCGACGACGGCGACCCCTGCACGGTGGAGGGGTGCGTGGCCGGGGAATGTACCTACGAGCCGGCGAGCTGTGACGACAAGAACACCTGCACCGTGGACTCCTGTGGTCTGGATGGGTGCGTCCACGTCCAGATCGGGTGCGACGACGGGGACGCCTGCACCACCGACACCTGCGCGCCGGGTGCAGGGTGCGCTCATGGGGTCGTCTCTTGCGACGACGGCTCGTGGTGCACCCAGGACTCGTGCGATCCTGCCATCGGCTGCCTCTTCGTCGAGTGGACGGGGGGCTGCACGGACGGGAACCCCTGCACGGAGGACCTCTGCGACGACGACGTCTGCGTCTTCCCCTACGCGACCGGGGCCTGCGACGACGGCTCCCCGTGTACCGAGAGCGACACCTGCGTGAAGGGCGCGTGCGTCGGGACCCCTGCCTCCTGCGATGACGGCAACCCCTGCACGTGGGACGGCTGCGCCGTGCTGGACGGCTGCCACCACGCCTGGCTGGACGGCCCGTGCGACGACGGCAACCCCTGCACCATCGACGACACCTGCTTCGAGGGGCAGTGCAAGGGCCTCGGCAAGGTCTGCGACGACGGCAACCCGTGTACGGCCGACGGCTGCGACGCTGGCGAGTGCCTCCACGAGCCCGTCGGCGGTAGCTGCGACGACGGCAACCCATGCTCCGTGGGCGACCTGTGCGCCGGAGGGGTCTGCGCGGGGGCTCCGGTGATCTGCAACGACGGCAACCCGTGCACCGACGACTCCTGCGACCCGGACACCGGCGGCTGCGTGGCGACGGCGGTGATCGAGCCATGCGACGACGGCGACGCCTGCACCCAGGGCGACACCTGCGCCGGGGGGGCCTGCAAGGGCCAGCCCGTGAGCTGCGACGACCTCAACCCATGCACGGAGGACTCCTGCGCGCCGGCGACGGGCTGCAAACACGTCGCGCTCCAGGGGTCTCCGTGCAGCGACGGGAACCCGTGCACCCTCAACGACGCGTGCCTGAGCGGCGTGTGTGTCGGGGTCGCCCTCACCTGCAACGACGGCAACCCCTGCACCGCGGACTCGTGCGCGGACGGCGACTGCGTGAACCTCCCGGTCGCGGGGCCCTGCAGCGACGGAAACGACTGCACGGCGCAGGACGCCTGCCTCGCCGGCGTCTGCAAGGGGGTCATCGTCGGCTGCAACGACGGCAACCCCTGCACGGTGGACCTGTGCAACCCGGCGACCGGGGGCGCGTGTACGCACACCCCGGTTGCGGCGCTGTGCGACGACGGAGACCCGTGTACGACCGGAGATCACTGCGCGGGTGGGGTCTGCGCCGGCACCCCCGCGAGCTGCGATGACGGCAAGCCGTGCACGGTGGACGGCTGCGACCCGGTCCAGGGGTGCTTCCACACAGAGAAGGTGGGGACCTGCGACGACGGCAATCCGTGCACGACGGGCGACGTGTGCGTGGGCGCGGTCTGCAAAGGCGTGGGCCTGAGCTGCGACGACGGCAACCCCTGCACGGTGGACTCCTGCATGGGGGAGGGCTGTAGCCACACGCCGCACGGGGGGCCCTGCGACGATGGCAACCCGTGTACGGTCGCCGACACCTGCGGCAACGGAGGCTGCGCGGGGACTCCGATGGCCTGCAATGACGGAAACCCGTGCACCAACGACGCATGTGTCGGTGGGGCGTGCAAGTTCACGGCGCTCCACGGCACGCCGTGCTCCGATGGGAATCCATGCACCATCGAGGACGGCTGTGTGCAGGGAACGTGCGTCGGGGGGGCTCCGCTGGCCTGTGATGACGGCAACCCGTGCACCATCGGGGCATGCGATGCCCTGAGCGGGGGCTGCGGGTTCAAGCCGCGCCCCGATGGCACCCCATGCAGCGACGGCGACGCATGCACGACCGGCGACGCCTGCGGGGGCGGGGAGTGTGGCGGGACTCCGCAGGTCTGCCCGACAAAGTCCCCGTGCCAGGTGGGCACCTGCGACCCGGCCACCGGCGGCTGCAAGATCGGGATGCTGCCGAACGGGAGCCCGTGCGACGACGGGAGCCCGTGCACGTCGGGGGACGCATGCTCGGGCGGCGAGTGCGTGGGCACGCCCAAGGTGTGCACCGACGACAACCCCTGCACGGTGGACCAGTGCAGTCCTGCGACCGGGGTATGCTCGTTCACTGCGGCGGCTCAAGGGGCGCCGTGCAGTGACGGCAACCAGTGCACGGCGAACGACTGGTGCAAGGACGGCGCTTGCCAGCCCGGGGTGACCAAGAGCTGCGCCGACAACAACTTCTGCACGCTGGACTCCTGCAACGCGCAGACGGGGCAGTGCGTCCATACGCCGCTGGCCGACGGCAGCGCCTGCTTCGACACCGACCAGTGCACGGTCCAGGACCGGTGTGTCGCGGGAGCGTGCGTCGGGATCGAGACGTGCGACCCAGGGTGCGACGTGGAGCTGGGCCCCGGCTGCGGGGGCTGCCCGTGCCAGAAGTGCGTCTGCGAGAAGGACCCCTTCTGTTGCGCGACGGCCTGGGACGCGCAGTGCGTCGTCGAGTGCATCCAGTGCGGAGAGTGCGGCCTCCCGCCAGCGTGTACGGGGCTTTGCGGCCAGATCAACTTCGCCCTCGGGTGCTCCTGCGCCCCGGACTGCGCGGCGAAGGGCACCTGCTGCGCCGACGCCTGCTCCACCTGCGGCCTGTGCAAGTGAGGTTCTCCCGAAGGACGAGCTGGAGTCTCACCGAGAACGCCCTGGCGCGCAGGCTCGCGGAGCTGCGGGCCGCCGGGGCACCCCTGCTGGACCTGACCGGGGGCAACCCCACGACGGCGGGGTTCTCGTATCCGCCCGTGGTGCTCGGGGATGGGCGGTATGACCCGGCGCCCCTCGGGCTCCCTGCGGCGCGGGCGGCCGTCGCGGGTGCGCTGGCCGAGCGCGGCGTGGAAGTGCGTGCCGACCGGCTGCTGCTGACGGCGAGCTCCAGCGAGTCCTACTCCTTCCTGCTGCGGCTGCTCTGCGACCCGGGCGACGAGGTGCTGGTGCCGGCCCCGAGCTACCCCCTCCTGGAGTACCTGGCGCAGCTCGACGACGTGGTCGCACGCCCCTGGCCCCTCGTGTACGCGGGGGAGTGGCACGTGGACGTGGAGGCGGTGCGCGAAGCGGTGGGGCCCCGCACCCGCGCCATCCTGCTGGTCAGCCCCAACAACCCCACGGGCTCCTACGTGCGGCAGGAGGAGTCTGCCGCGCTGGAGTCGCTGGCGGCGGAGCGGGGGCTCGCGCTGATCGTGGACGAGGTCTTCGCCGACTACCCGCTGGATCCTGGGTACTCGGAGCGGTATCTGCGGAGCCGTGACGCGCTCCTCTTCGGACTCGGGGGCCTGTCCAAGTCGGCGGGTCTGCCGCAGATGAAGCTCGGGTGGATCCGCCTCGACGGGCCCGAGGGGCTGGTCTTGGGGGCTCTGGAGCGCCTGGAGATCATCGCGGACACGTTCTTGTCGGTGGGGACCCCCGTGCAGGCGACGCTGCCGGCGCTGTTGGCCGCGGGTGACGGCGTGCGGGCGCAGATTCTAGGGCGGGTGCGCGACAATTGGCGGCAGGCGGGGGAGGCGCTGCGGGGGGCCTCTGCGAACCTCCTGCACGCCGACGGAGGCTGGTACGCCGTCGTGCGTCTCCCTCGTGCGCTGAGCGACGAGGCGTGGGCGCTGGCGTTTCTGGAGGACGGCGTCGTCGTCCAGCCCGGGTGGTTCTTCGACTTCGCGACCGAGGGTCACGCGGTCGTGAGCCTGATCACGCCCCCGGCCATATTTGGCGAGGGGCTCGCGCGGCTCGTGCGGCGCGTCGAGGAGGTGTGCTCGTGAGATTGCGTGGGGTTGCGGCGCTCCTGGCGGTGATGCTCGCGGGGTGCGGGGGCGAGTCGGACGGCGGCCCGGGGGGCGTGGATGGGGGAGTGGCCGGGGCGGACGTCCCGGGTGCGGCGGACGTTGGGGCGGCTTCGGACGTGACTGGGGCGGACGACGCCGTGATGGACGCCCTGGGGGACGTGCTCTTGGACGCGCGGGGAGACGCGCGGGGAGACGCGGACGCGACGGCGGTGGACGCCACTGTGGCCGTGGATGCTGCCGACGACGGGACCGGCGGAGACGCGGGCCAGCCTCCCGAGGACGCCGGAGCGCCGGACGTGCACTCCCCGGACTACCCGCTCGACGACGTGCTCCGCCTGAACCACCTGCAGGCGCTGGGCACACACAACAGCTACCACGTACAGCCCCCGGACACGACGCTCTCCGACTGGGCCTACAGCCACGAGCCCCTCGACGTGCAGCTCGGCGCCCAGGGGGTCCGCCAGTTCGAGCTGGACGTGCACCTGGAGCCGCCGGTTGGGTTCACGGTGAAGCACATCCCCATCCTGGACGGGGTGACGACCTGTGAGACTCTCCACGAGTGTCTGACCGTGGTGCTCAAGTGGTCGGATGCCCACCCGGGCCACCACGCGATCTTCATCCTCATCGAGCCCAAGGACGAGGTGGACCCCGTCAAGCTCAAGGGGCACATCGCCGAGCTGGATGCCGCCATCCTGGAGGTGTGGGACCGCTCTCGCGTCCTGACCCCGGACGACGTGCGTGGGGGCTTCCCGACGCTGCGGGAGGCGATCATTGCGGAGGGGTGGCCGACCCTGGGGCAGACCCGGGGGAAGCTGGTGGTCACCTTGCTCGACAGCGGCGCCCACCGCGACGAGTATCTGGTCGGGCACCCGTCGTTGGAGGGCCGCGTGATGTTTGCAGATGGGGGGGTGAACGACGCCTGGGCCGGGATCCTGCTGCTGGACGACCCCGTGGGCGACGCAGACGCCATCGCCGAGGCTGTGTCGGCGGGCTTCATCGTGCGCACCCGGGGGGACACGGACCATGGAACGCTCGTGGAGAAGCAGGTGGGGCGACGGGACGCCGCGCTCAAGAGCGGCGCGCACATGATCAGCAGCGACTACCCGGCGCCCGTGGAGGGCATCGACTACGTGTGTGAGATCCCCGGCGGTACGCCGAGCCGGTGCAACCCCGTGACCGCCCCTGCAGAGTGCACCAGCGCCGACATCGAGGCGCTGGGGCTCTGAGAGCATCGCTTCGGGACCGCCGCCGTGGTAGCGTGCGAAGGTCCCCTGCCGTGAGGTCCCCCATGACGCTCCGCCCTGCCTGTCTCGCCCTCTGCATCGTCGTCGGCTGCTCGGCGGGGGATGCTCCTGGCGGCGGCTCGGGGGGCTGGGCGCTCGATGACATCCCAGGGCTGGCGGCGGCCGACGGGTGGGGCGGCGACGACAGTGAGGGCCTGGATGCAGTGACTCCGAGGTCGGAGGATGCGACCGACTCCGGAGGATCCGGCGGACCCGCGGACACCGGGGCGGTCGACTCGGGGGGGGCCGGGGGAGGAGACTCGTCCCCGACTGACAGCGGCACACCCGGAAACCCCTGCCTCGACGACGACTGCCTCCAATGCCGGCCTTGCATGACGGACGCCGACTGCGGCGGCGAGGCGCTCTGCCGCATCGCGGGGGAGACAGGGCGATTCTGCTCCGTTCCCTGTGAGGAGTCTCCCTGCCCGGGCGGTCTGGCCTGCGACCGAGCCGGATATTGCGTGCCCTGGCCCGGCAAGGAGTGCCCGTGCCTGGAGGGTTACGAGGACGCGCCGACGGTGTGCGCGGCCGGGGCATGCGAGGCCCCGACCACGTGCGGGGTGGAGTGCCCGGCCGCGGAGCCCGTCACGGAGGTCTGCAACGGCGCAGACGACGACTGCAACGGCGAGACCGACGAGGGCCTCGGCGACATGGTCTGCGGCGTCGGGGTCTGCGCCCGCCTCGTGCCGAAGTGTGTGGGGGGAAACGCGAACCTGTGTGATCCCCTGGAGGGAGCGACGGAGGAGGTCTGCAACGGCAAGGACGACGACTGCGACGGGAAGACGGACGAGGACCTGGGCAGCCTCCCGTGCGGTGTCGGGGCCTGCGCGCACACGGTCCCTGCCTGCTTCGGCGGCAAGCCAGGGGAGTGTACGGGACCGACGGCGGGCGCCAAGGACGAGGTCTGCAACGGCAAGGACGACGACTGCGACGGGCTCACGGATGAGGAGCTCGGGACGGTCCCGTGTGGCAGTGGGGCCTGCAGCTTCGAGGTACCGGCGTGCGTGGGGGGGGTGGCGGGCCCCTGTGACCCGGAGAGCGGTCCGCCCGAGGAGTGCAACGGGCTGGACGACGACTGCGATGGCGAGGTGGACGAGGCGGGCTGCCCCTGCCCCTCCGTCCACAAGGAGGGCCGCACCTACCTCCTGTGCAGCGGCAAGGTCACCTGGAACACCGCGAAGAACAACTGCGCCAGCGCCGGCGACGGGTATCACCTGGTGACAATCCAGAGCGCTGCCGAGAACGCCTTCGTCGCCGGCATCGCAGCGGCCGTGAGCACCTCGCACTGGTGGATCGGGCTGACGGACAGCGGCTCCGAGGGAGCGTGGAAGTGGGTCACCGGAGAGGACGTGCTCTATGGGCCTCCCTGGGCTCCCGGGGAGCCCGGGGAGCCCGACGACTCCGGCACCGAGAAATGCGCGATCATCGGGGTGGGCTGGGACGGCGCGCCGTGGGTGGACGTCGGGTGCTCCGAGTCCTACTCGTATGTGTGCGAGCACGACTGACGGCGGCCCTGCCGACGAGGAGCACCGCGAGGAGCCAGAGCGTGGATGCGCCGGACACCAATCCGCACCCGCCAGAGACGGAGCCCGAATCGGAGCTGTGCGGGGCGGCGGGTGCCCACTCGGAGGGGGTCGACGTGTCTGCGGCCCAGGCGTCGGCCGTCCAGGCGTCGGCGCCGTTGCGGGGGGTGCCCCAGGACGGCCCGCCACCCGGGTCGCCCCAGCCTGGACCCGGCTCGGCGGCGTCATCGTGGGGAGTGGGCGTCTCGCTGTCGGCCTCACCCGCGACGTCGTCGGTGGGGGCCGAGATGTCGCCGGGCGGGCCCGGGGGCTCGGCCGCGTCACCCGCGGTGTCAGCGCCATGGTCCGGAGCGTCGCTCGCTCCGGCGTCACTCCCGGCGTCTGGTCCTGCATCGGGCGAGATGTCCTCCCCGGGGTCCGGGGGCGCGATGACGGGCAGCACCCTCGCGGTGGCGAGTCTCACTGTACCATAGTATTGGGGCGCCCCCCAGCCAGAGTCGTCGCTCCATGGTGGGCCCGTGATCTTGGTCGGGAAGGCGGCGCCGGTGGACTTCCAGCACGAGAGGCCGGCCGAGCCCCGGGCGCACACGTCGTCGCGCCCGTCGCCATCGACGTCCGCAAGGCGCAGGGAGCGGAAGAAGCGGAAGGGGTGCCACCCCGACTCATCCGAGAGCGTCGGGCCGTCGATGGTGGCGCCCGAGAATCCGGTGGCTGTCCACTTCTTGCAGACGACGAGCTTGTTTGCCCGGGCGCAGGCGTCGAGGTCGCCATCGCCGTCGATGTCTCCGAGGCGCAGGGTCAGGTAGTTGGACTGCTCCCACCAGCCGCTCGCGTCGGACATGAAGTCGGACTGGAGGGCGGGCCCGAAGGAGGTCCCTTGGCTCAGGTGGCAGACCAGCCCTTTTGCCGAGCGGGCGCAGACATCGGCAAGGCCGTCTCCGTCCACGTCGGCAACGCGCAGCGTGCTCCAGTACGCGAGCTTGGACCAGCCGGCCTTCCACGCAGGGCCGGACACCAGGGTCGGGAAGCCCGCGCCGTCGGACAGCCAGCACTCGACTCCGGTGGGGGACAGGCCGCACAGGTCGGCGCGCCCATCGCCGTCCACGTCCGCCATGCGGATGGTCCCGTAGCGCTCGGGGGTGTCCCAGCCTGCGGCATTCGACCACTCGGGGCCCGGGACCGATGGGGCGAAGGAGTCTCCGAGGGACCGCCAGCAGAGCATCCCCTTGCCGGCGCGGGCGCACAGGTCGGCGCGGCCGTCTCCGTCAATGTCTCCGAGGCGCAGGGTCGTGGCGTGAGACAGCTTGGCCCACCCTTGGGCGTCGGAGAGCTCGGGGCCCGTGATTGGCGGGCCGAAGCCGGCGCCCGTGGACGGCCAGCAGCGCAACCCGAGGTCCGTGCGGGCGCACACGTCGGCGCGCCCGTCCCCGGTGACGTCCCCCATGCGGATGGTCGCCCAGTTGGCCGGGTCATCGAAGCCGGCGGCGTTGCTCAGGTCGGCGATGTTCGCGGCGGCGCCGAAGCCGGCGCCCGTGGAGGGGTGGCACCGGAACCCGGCCGCAGCGCGGGCGCAGGCGTCGGCCCGGCCGTCGCCGTCGAAGTCGGTGGACTCGGCCGCGTCCAGGCCCGCGGTCAGGTGCAGCACTTCTTCCGTGGGGTCCTCGACGCACATGGGCGCCGACCCGGCGCCGAGGCCGTTGGCCTGCACGGCGAGGTGGTTGGCGACGACGCGCTCGTTGCCGTCCGAGGGGTCGTTGACGACCCCGCTCTTCGCCACCCACATGGCCGACGAGCCCCCGCCGTCGAGGTTCAGACCGACGTGCGCCCCGAGGTCGACGAGGATGGCGCCGAGCTTCTTGCACGTGACGCCAATGCTCTTCGTGGTCCGACCGTCCACGACCACGAGGTACAGGGTGCGCCGGTCCTTCGAGAGCCCCACCGCGGTGCGCGGGTGCAGCTCGCAGTAGTGCGAAGTGCAGTTGATGGCGGGCACTGCGCCGTCCTTGACGATCAGGGGGCGCCCCGAGACCACCTCGGTGGCGCCGGGTGGAGCATCCACGACGGCGCTCGGCAAGGAGAGCTCGGCGAGGATCTGCCCGAACGCCACGAAGCCCGAGGAGCTGGTGTCCTTCGTGTCCGCCCACTTGCCGCCATTCCCCATGGCGAGGCCGGACGTCCCGTAGGTGGCGTAGCTGAAGAAGTCCCCGTTGACGGCAGCCTCAGCAGACACGAGCTTCCCGAAGGACGACACGGTCCGCTTGCGCTCGCCGCCGGCCGTGGCGCGCAGGCTGACCCCGGGTACGCACAGGTCGACGACCAGGGCGTGGATGTGCAGCGGATCGCTGGTCGTGCGGTGCAGCCGCTTGACGCCCGGGTAGGGGGTGGTCCAGGTGTCCTTGGCGGCGGCGGGGGCAGCGGTGAAGGCCACGACGAGGGCGGCCATGAGGGCGGAGGCGCGCATGGGAGCCATGGTAGTCCGAGGTCGGGGGGAAGCGCCAGTGGGTGTAAGCTCGGAGCCTGGTGGGCGTTGGACGGGGCATGGAGGACGCGATGACCCGCAGGGACGCAGCTACGAGCACCAGAGACGGTGGGGAGCCAGGACGGCGAGCGGCAGGACCGCGGGAGCGGGAAGCTGGCGGCTGGGCTGGGCGTGCAGTGGTGGTCATCGCCCTGACCCTGGCGTCCCTCGCGGGGCCAGCCGGCGCCATCCCGGCCCCGCGCCGCTTCTCGGGCACCCTCGAGGGGCCGCGATGGGAGAGCGGGGCCGCGGTGACGTCTGGAGATGTCTGGATCCGCTGTGCCCGGGACGGGGGCCTGCGGTGTGACGTGCGCGCCGTGTGGGCGGCCACCTGCGGGGACACCGGCGGGACGCTGCGAGGAGTCCTGCGGGGCGCCTGGCTCACGGTCCAGGACGTCCAGTGCTGCCAGGGCGGCCGCTGCGAGGGCTGCGTGGCAGATCCGGCCCAGGCGGGCGCCCCGACGACGGACGGTGGGGGACAGGTGACGCTCATGACCGCAGCGCCCCCTGGCGCGCGCGTCGAGGTCCGCCTCACGGGAGTGCTGGCGCCTCCCCCGGAGTGGCAGCGCACCACGTGGGCGCTCACCGCGGTGCAGACGCGGCACCCGCTCCTGGTCGGCGACGACGCGGACACGACGTGGCACATCCATGTCTCGACGCCCGACGGCGCGACGAGCAGCGTGAGCGCGGAGGTCTCGGGCCGCCTCGAGGTCGAACGCGGTGGGTGGGTGCCGGACGGAGACCGGTGGACGACGACGGGAGGTGACATCGACCTCTGGCTGCGAGAGGATGCTCCCCCGGTGATCCACGGCGGCCCCTTCCTGGCGATTGGCGCCCGGGTGAATTCGCCCTACGAGGCGCGCGGTCGCCTCGGCTACGAGATAGCCGCCCCGTCCTGGCTCCTCTACGCGCTGGCCGTGGAGACAGACTTCCAGACGAGGGCGCTCATCGTCCCCACGGTCGAGGCCGCCCTCCCCTTCCTCCTTCTGATTCCATCGCTGGGCCTGGGCGTCGGGGCGCCTGTCGCGGTGGATGGAGACGGGGTGCGGGCAGGAGTCCGCATCCAGACGTCCGTGGCCTTCCCCTTCCTGTCGGTGGTCATCCCCGTCGACATCTACCCGGACCGCCCGACGACGGCAGACGACTTCTGGCACATCGCCGTGCTCCTCCAGGGGTCGCTGTGAGCGTAGGTGCGGGGAGGCGCTGCGGCACGTCGCCGGGGACGAGGCAGGGTGCTCGGTGCCGCCACGGTCAGCCACCCGTGTTGAGGAAACCTCCACCATCCTGTCGGGACCAGGACATCTCCACACCGCGGGACAGCCTGCCCATCGAACGTCGAGCGAGGCCATCCGCTGTTGACGTCCCCCGGAGCCGTCCCCTAGAGTAGACGCTCTCTCGAGGAGCACGCACCATGCACGGAAGAGACCTCGCGACTCCCAGGGCGTCTGCAGACATGCTGTCGCCCATGCCCTGGGTGTCGCGGTGCACGTAGAGGCTCGCCGGCAGCGCCTGCTCCTGGGCAGGGACCGCCAGGACTCGAGGCATCGTGACGTGCGCGACAGACGCCACGTCGGCGCGCGCGCCAAGGCAACGCACGCAGGCGGCACCCTCTTTGCCGCGAAGCCTCCGAGTGGCCGGCGCAGACGACCACTGACCGCCGAACCTGCGCGCACTGCCCAGGCGGCCACCGCGGAACCGCGCCCGGGCCTGGGTCCGCGTGCGGCACGGCCAGAGTCGGGACACGAGCCCCACCCACCCTCTCGACCAGGCCGCTCTGGCGCCTCACCCAGCACCCGCGCTCGCCCCGCGACCCGACACCAACCGCCCGTCCACCGGAGCCGACCCGGCCAACGGCATGGACCTCACTGCGGCCCCGTGTGCATCGCTCGACCATCGGGCACATCCATCCCAGCGCAAGGAAGTGACTCACAATGGATATCCCACGGATCTTCAGCATCACTGAGAGTGCTCACCGCATTCACAACCCCATCACAGCCGAGAAGCTCGCCACACTCGGCGCAGCGCTGCGTCTGGGACCGGGGGCCCGCGTGCTCGACCTGGGCAGCGGTTCGGGGGAGATGCTGTGCACCTGGGCGCGCGATCATGGCATCGTCGGAACCGGCATCGACATGAGCCAGTTGTTCACCGAGCAGGCGAAGGCGCGTGCTGTAGAGCTCGGTGTCTCCGATCACGTCGAGTTCATTCATGGCGATGCGGCAGGCTATGTCTCGGAGGAGAAGGTCGATGTAGCAGCCTGTGTCGGTGCTTCCTGGATCGGCGGCGGCGTCGCCGGCACAATCGAGCTCCTGGCTGGGAGCCTGCGCACTGGAGGGATCATCCTCATCGGCGAGCCATTCTGGCGGCAGTTGCCGCCTACGGAGGAGGTTGCCATGGGGTGTCTTGCCAGCTCAATCGGCGACTTTCTCATGCTCCCGAGACTTCTCGCGTCCTTTGGGCACCTTGGCTACGACGTCGTTGAAATGGTCCTGGCCGACCAGGACGGCTGGGACAGATACGAAGCAGCCAAGTGGCTCACCATGCGCCGGTGGCTCGAAGCCAATCCCGGCGACGAGTCCGCCGAGGACGTTCGAGCCCGTCTGGCCTCGGAGCCCGAACGCCACGCTGCCTACACGCGTGAGTATCTGGGCTGGGGTGTGTTCGCGCTGATGCCGCGATGAACATTGGCGTCTTGGTCTCGGAGTCGAGCTCTCGTACAGCACTGGGAGGCAGAGCAGATGCCTGCTCGTCCTCTCCCAACACCGACTCATGCCTCTTGGCCAGCCAGTCGGGGGCAGTCACTCCACCGGGCCAGCGGAGAGAGCCCCGCGGGCCGGAGAGTTCAGGCGTCAGGCTCTCAGTCGGGAGGTCTGGATATGAGCGATGATCGGTGGAACCCTGTCACACTGGAGAACTGCGGGCAAGTCCTCGGACCGTTCTATCACGGCACAAAGGTGGACCTGGTTGTCGGCGAGCTGCTGTGCCCCGGCCATCCCTCCAACTACGAGGAAGGCCGAATTTCCAGGAACCTGTACTTCTCCGCGATCCTGGAACCTGCCATCTGGGGCGCAGAGCTCGCGATGTCGTTTGCCGGTCTGGAGGGTCGCGGCCGCATCTACCTGGTCGAGCCAACTGGACCTTTTGAGGACGACCCCAACCTCACGAACAAGCGATCTCCTGGCAACCCGACGAGGTCCTATCGCACGCCGGAGCCAGTCAGGGTCGTTGGCGTGGTCGAGGACTGGGAGGGGCACTCGGAGGATGCCATTCGGGGAATGCTGGCCTCCATTCAGGACCTCAAGCGCCGCGGTCTCGCCGTCATCGATGACTAGTAGGGCGTCAAGTGGCGCTTCACCTGACCGCCCTTCCACTGCGCCCCACGGAGCACCGAAGTTCAACCCTGGAGCGTTCGCAAGGCCCTCGCTCCAGCTTCGCGGAGGCCGCCCGCGGTCGCCGACGCCCTGCGGGCCGCCTCGATCATCGTCCTGGCCATGGGGAGGAGCCGGTCCGGTGGTTCCTGGGGGCCACGTGGGTCGCGGGAGCCATGGGTCGCAGTGACAGCGCCAGGGTATAGGGCTAGCTCGGGTGGCCGACCCGAGCTAGCGGGACACGTCTCGGCGCCCCCTCGCACCACGATGAGCGCGCAACGACCGGGGGTAGCCCCGGCCATGGGCGGCGCAGCGAGCACCCCCTCCCCAACGATCTCGCCCCCCTACACCGCGCGAACTTTCCCAACCGCCCCACCTGTGCCACCCTACCAACCATGCACCCCATCGACACACCAAAGCATCGCGCCACCCCCCTGCGTGGGCCCGTCTGCCTCGTGCGGCCGCCTGCCGTCGAGAGCTTCCGGTTCGTCACCACGACCATCACGCTGCCGCTCGGGCTGGCCTACATCGCCGCCGCCCTGGAGGAAGCAGGGAGGCCCGTGCACCTGCTCGACTCCGTCGCCGAGGACCCGAAGGGGCGGACGCGGTACTTCAAGGGGGTGCTGGTCGGCCTCCCGCTGGAAGCCATCGCAGCGCGTGTGCCCGCCGAGAGCTGCATCGTAGGCATCACCGTGGTCTTCACGCACGAGTGGCCCGCCGTCGTGCGGCTCATCGAGCTCATCAAGGCGCGCCTGCCCGACATGCCCGTGGTCGTCGGGGGCGAGCACGTCACGTCCATGCCGGAGTTCTGCCTCGCCACCTCGAAGGCCGACTTCATCGTGACCGGCGAGGGGGAGGAGTCCGTCATCGAGCTGCTGGACGCGCTGGAGTCCGGGCGACCGCTCCAGCAGGTGGACGGCATCGGCTTTCGCGACCACGACAGCTTCACGGTCAACCGGCGGAGGGCGCGGCGCAAGGACGTGGACGCCATCCCCTACCCGGCGTGGCACCTGTTCGACATCAAGGCGTACAACGACTCGCACCTGGTCGGCGGCATGCAGACCGGGCGCATCAACCTGCCGCTGCTCGCCACCCGCGGCTGCCCGTACCAGTGCACGTTCTGCTCGTCGCCCAATATGTGGAACCCGCGGTGGATCCCGCGTGACCCCATCAAGGTGGTCGACGAGATCGAGCACCACCTGCGACAATTCGGAGCCTCCAGCTTCCCGTTCCAGGACCTGACCGCCATCGTGCAGAAGGACTGGATCGTGGCGTTCTGCAAGGAGATCCTGCGCCGCAAGCTGGATGTCGCCTGGCAGTTCCCCTCGGGGACCCGGTCCGAGGCCATCGACGCCGAGGTGGCGGACCTGATGCGCCGCACGGGCATGGTGAGCATCGCGTATGCGCCCGAGTCGGGCTCGGAGCGCACCCGCAAGCTGATCAAGAAGCGCATGAGGACCGACCACCTGCTCGCGAGCATCGGCGCCAGCGTCGAGGCGGAGCTCAACGTGGCGTGCTTCCTGATCATCGGGTTCCCCCACGACACCGAGGAGGACCTGACCGAGAGCCTGGAGTTCGCCGCGCAGATCCGGCGCATGGGCGTGACGGACCTCGGGGTGGGCTACTTCTTCGCGCTCCCGGGCACGGAGCTGTTCGACGCGCTGTACGACGCCGGCAAGATCAAGCTCGACGGCACCTACTTCGCGCACATCCTCCAGGGCGGCGACCTGGTGCCGTCTGTGAGCCACTCGGAGCTCCTGAGCCGGTTTGACCTCGTGAAGTGGAAGGCACGCATCTACACGAAGTTCTACGGGACCCGCGTGGAGCGCAAGGCGCGCACGAGCCTCGTAGACAACGTGCGGCGGGCGGTGAGCGGGCTCCTCGAGCACCGGCACGAGTCCAAGCTCCAGACCGTGTTCCGTACCGGCATGCACGGCGCGTGGAACGAGCTGCGGCTCGCCCACACCGTCGGGTGGATCCCGCGGGAGGAGGAGCGCGCCCTCTTTGCGCGGTGGGACGACATCTACCGACGCATCCGGCAGTCACTGTTGGACAAGAAGCTCGTCACGCACGCCGACCCGGACACCACGCAGATCCACCACGGCAGCGTCATGACCAAGCTCAAGGCCGTGCACCAGACCGGCCGCACCCTCGACGCCCGCGCCGTGGGCGGCTGACGCGCGGGGAGTCCACCGCCCACGGGTCCCCCCTCACCGTGACTCCACCGGCACCGTCGCCTTCACGCCGTCGCGGGTCACGAAGATCGCCTCCACCCCCTCCAGCCCTCCAACAAACCCGAGCCCCTCCTCCGGCCCCATCACGAACAGCGCCGTGGCCAGCGCGTCGGCCATCGCCGCGTCCCGGGTCAGCACCGTCACGGACCCGTCGAAGGCGGGCGGGCGGCCCGTGCGCGGGTCGATGATGTGCCCGACCACCTGCCCCCCGATCCGGCGTCGGCGCAGGTAGTTTCCCGACGTCGCGATGGCCGTGTCGTCCACCTCGATGCTCCCCGCCATCTCCTGCGGGTGGTATGGGTCCACGATCTCGAACCTCCGCTTGCCGGCCTCGTCTCGCCCCGCTGTCCGGAGGTCTCCGCCGATGTTGACCACGATGCTCGCATACCCCCGGCTCCGCAGCAGCAGGAAGGCCGCGTCGATGATGTCGCCCTTCGCCACGCCGCCGAGCCCGATGCGGGTGGCGGGGTGACCAAATCGCAGCGTGTCACCGTCCAGGATCAGGTGCTCCGACCCCACCCCGGCCAGCGCCGCCAAGGCCCGATCATCGCCCTCCCTTGGCTCGTCCAGGGACGCCCAGGTGATGTCGAAGGCGCCTCCGGTCTGCCGCGACACGTGGATGGCGCCCGCGATGATCCGCCGCAGGGTCGGCGAGAGCACGACCGGCCCCGGCCATGCCTCGCGATTGACGCGGCTGAGCTCGCTGTCGGGGTTCCACTCGGAGAGCTGCGCCCCAAGCTCCCGGACCAGGGTCCGCGCGTCCGCCAGGTCACGGCGCGCTTGCTCCTGCGGCCCCAGGACAAGGGCGTCGTAGGACGTGCCAAGCTCCGTCCCCGTGTCGGTGACCCCCTCCACCCCCGCCGCGCCTGCGCCCGCCCCACGGCCGCCCACCGGTGGCAGCTCATCCACGCGCGTGTACCTCCCGGTCGGCGCCGCCCCCCCCGGCGCAAACAGCAGGAGCGCTGGCGTCGCTGTCACGCCGAGGCCATCGGCCACGCCCCCACTCGGGTCGGCCACGATGGAGAGCGCCCCCACGTCCAGGCGCCGCTCCGCGACCAGCGCGTCGACGTCGGCGCGGGGGCTTCCGCTGACCACCACGACGGTGCGCACGTCGGCGTGGGACCGCGCCCAGCGCTCCAGCTCAGGCTGCTCACGCCGGCAGACCTCGCACCAGCGAGTCATGACGGCGACGAGCGTTGCGCGGTCCGTCGCGATCAGGTCCGCCGTACCCTCGACGACGACGCTCCCCCTGACGGCCCCCTCGGCGACGACGCCCCCCGAGACAGCGACGTCGCTCCGGCCGACCGAGGGCGCGCAGCCTGCGAGGGCCAGCACCAGCGCCGTCACCAGGTGGCGACCACCCCGGCGGAGCTCCCCACCGCGTAGATCTGGTCCGTGCGATAGAAGCCGAAGACGGCGACGCGGGTCTCCCATGAGAGCTCCTCCGAGGAGGCCCCGAGCGGCACGATCACGAGCACGCCGGGGCTGAGCATGACGAAGTTCCCGAGATCCGGGTCCTGTGTTGCGTACCGTACGGGCTCCTGCGCCCCGTCGTCGAAGTACCGGGACGCCCGCTGCCAGGAGACGCGCCCCCACACGCGCAGGCGCAGATCCCACGGCAGTGTGGTCTCCACGCTCGGCTCGGCCGCCCCATGGAGGACTCCCCAGTCGTCCCCGTAGAAGCTGGCGTCGAGGCCAATGCTGGTGCCAACCGAGGGTGTGAAGCGGACCCGGGCGTTGACCTGGCCGCGGTGGCGCTCGTCGGGCAGCGCCTCGTTCACCAGCTCCCGCGGCGTTCCCGTCGGGTCGTGCAGGACCACGAAGTTGAACGTCTCGGCCAGGGTGCCCCAGTGCCTCGAGTATTGCGCGCCAACGGCAACGACGACGCTCGGAGACACGGTCTGGGTCACGGACAGCGCCAGGTTGTAGGTGCTCTGGTACGTCCAGCCGAGGTATTGCCCATCCCACATGCGCAGCTTGAGGCCGGCCCCTCGCAGGCTGAAGGAGGCGTCGAGCACCGTGTCTCCCCCGGCGAGCTCCTGGGCGACGCCCAGATCGAGGCCCCCGCCGATGAAGCCGAACTGGTGATGGTAGAAGGCCCCGGCGGACAGGGTCGTCCCGCTGCCGGCCGGCCGCACGTCCACGGCCGCGGTGGCGTCCAGGGTGACGGTGGTGGACGACGCGGACGTGATGGTCACGCCCGTGACGGTGCGCGGCGCAGGTGCAGCGTCCTCGTTCGCGAGGACGGCCGCCGCCACCGATGCGCGAAGCTCCACCTCGTCCGAGACCCGCACCCGCGACGCGACGCGCAGTCCGTAGTAGTCGAGCCCCTCCGCCTTGTGCGGGTCGCCGCCGTCGTCCCCCTGCGAGAACACAGTCAGGTCGAGCGAGGTGCTCCCCTCGCCCCGGGCGACGGAGGGCATGACGGCAAGCACCAGCGCGAGGCGGAGACCTACTGGCACCCGCACCCTCCCGCCGCCGCAGCGCCGAAGGCCCCGAAGGCCCCCTCGCGGGCCGCGTGGAGCTTGCCAAGGATGTAGCCGAGGGCGGCGTCCTGATCGAAGCGCGCGGCACGGTCTGCCACGCGCTCCCGCTCGTGGAAGCGGGTGGTGGCGCACGCCCCCACCGAGAGCGCGACGCCCAACCAGATCACCGAGAGCCGGGCACCCTGACGCACCGTGACCATGGGCCGCCTCCGTCGGGCCGGGGGTACGCCCTGCTGCGCCCGGCATGGAGAGAGTACATGCCACGATTCACATTGCCCGGGCAACAGCGCCCCCTCCCTCGGCCCCCGGACCCTCTTGAAAGCCCGCGCCGGGCGTCCTATGGTCCCGGCCGGCACCGCGAACCAAGGAGTGGAGCATGGCCATCGTCGAGTGTGTACCCAACTTCAGTGAGGGACGGGACCGGAGGATCATCGACCAGATCGTGGCCGCCATGGCGGTGGATGGCTGCCAGGTCCTCGACGTGGACCCGGGCGCCGCCACCAACCGCACCGTGGTGACCATGGTGGGCGAGCCGGAGGCCGTGCTCGAGGGGGCCTTCCAGGGGATTCGCGCGGCCGCCCAGCTCATCGACATGCGCAGGCACAAGGGGGCGCACCCACGCATGGGGGCGACGGACGTGTGCCCCTTCGTGCCCGTGTCCGGCGTGACCATGGAGGAGTGCGTGGCGCTGGCGCACCGGCTCGGGGAGCGGGTGGGCGAGCTCGGCATCCCCGTGTACTTCTACGAGAACGCGGCCACCCGCCCCGCGCGCCGCAACCTCGCGGACGTGCGCGCCGGGGAGTATGAGGCGCTGCCGGAGAAGCTCGCCAGCGAGGCCGGCGCGCCCGATCGGGGCCCCGCCACCCACAACCCGCGAGCCGGGGCCACGGCCATCGGCGCCCGGGAGTTCCTGCTCGCGTACAACGTCAACCTGAACACCCAGGACCGGAAGCTCGCCAATGACATCGCGCTCACGCTGCGTGAGCAGGGGCGCGCCCGACGAGACGCCCACGGCGAGATCGTCCGTGACGAGGCGGGGCAGGCGCTGAAGGTCCCGGGGCGCTTCCCCCACGTCAAGGGCGTCGGCTGGTTCATCGACGAGTACAAGGTGGCGCAGATCTCCATGAACCTGACCAACTACCGCGTGACGAGCCTGCACCAGGTGTTCGACGCTGCGTGCGAGGAGGCCGCCAGTCGGGGCATGCGGGTCACCGGGAGCGAGCTGGTCGGCCTCGTGCCGCTGGAGCCCATGCTCATGGCGGGGCGCCACTACCTGCGCCGGCAGGGCAAGAGCGCGGGCCTGCCCGAGCGCGAGGTGGTCGAGTGTGCGGTCCGGTCCTTGGGGCTGCGGGACGTGGCGCCCTTCGACCCCGACGACAAGATCATCGAGTACCGCCTGGCCCGGGGCAGGAAGGGGCTCGCCGACCTCACGCTGAAGGGCTTCTGCGACGAGCTGTCGAGCGAGTCCCCGGCGCCCGGGGGCGGCAGCGTCGCCGCGCTGTGCGGGAGCCTCGGCGCAGGGCTGGCCGCCATGGTCGCGAGCCTGACGGTGGGGCGCAAGGGGCAGGCGGACGTGTGGGACGAGATGAACGAGCTCGCCGTGGCCGCCCAGCCCCACAAGGACTGGCTCATGCGCGCCGTCGACGCCGACACGGAGGCCTTCAACGCGGTGCTCGCGGCGCGGCGTCTGCCCAAGGGGACGCCCGAGGAGGTGGCGGCCCGCGACGAGGCGATCCGCCTGGCGAACCGCGGCGCGACCCTGGTGCCGCTCAGCGTCATCGAGCGCACGCTGCCGGTGCTCGACCTGCTGGCGGTCGCCGTGGACAAGGGCAACCCCAACTCCGTGACCGACGCCGGGGTCGGGGTGCTCTGCTGCCTCACCTGCGCGGAGGGGGCGTGGCTCAACGTGCTGGTGAACCTCGCGGGCATGGACGGGGACGCGGACTGGGCGGCGGAGACGCGCGGAAGGGCGGACGCCGCGCTGGCCGCGGCCCGGCAGACCGGGGAGGCTGTGCTTCGCGCCGTGCGCGCGCGCATCGGGGCCTGAGCGCTGTCAGATTGAGTCGACCCGGTCCCGTTCTGAGACGGACGGTCGGCGCGCCATCGCCAGCTTCCCAATTACAATCCAATGGTTGCATGCATGGTGCGGCGCGTGCATGGCGTGCTCGCGGGGTGACCATCGGGGGACCGGTTGGAGGAAGCATGGGCATGCTCAGAGACGGGATCTGGACGGACGACTGGTACGACACGGCGCGCACCGCGGGGCGGTTCGTCCGCGAGGACTCCACCTTCCGCGGTGAGGTGACCGCCGACGGGTCGTCGGGGTTTCCGGCCGCAGCAGGCCGTTACCACCTCTATGTCTCGCTGGCGTGCCCCTGGGCCCACCGGGTGCTCATCGTTCGCGCCCTGAAGCGCCTCGACGCAGCCATCGGGGTCACGGTGGTGGAGCCCGTCTGGGGGCCGGAGGGATGGACGTTGGCCGTCCCGGACGCCCACGAGGGGGCGCGACACCTCCACCAGCTCTACACGGTCGCTCAGCCGAACTACACCGGGCGGGCGACGGTGCCCATCCTCTGGGACACGGTGACGCGGACCATCGTGTGCAACGAGTCCTCCGTGCTCATGCGCACCCTGAACCGGGCCTTCGACGCGTTCGGGGACCCGACCGTCGACCTCTATCCGGAGCCCCTGCGCGCTGACATCGACGCGGTCAACGCGCTGGTCTACGAGCGGGTCAACAACGGCGTCTACCGGACAGGGTTCGCCACCACCCAGGCCGCCTACGAGGAGGCTTTCGATGCCCTGTTCGAGGCGCTCGATGAGCTCGAGGCGCGCTTGGGGCGTCAGGCGTTCCTCGTGGGGGACCAGCCCACCGAGGCGGACTGGAGGCTCTTCACGACGCTCGTGCGCTTCGATAGCGTCTACTACGGCCACTTCAAGTGCAACCTGCGCCGCCTCGTGGACTACCCCGCGCTGTGGGCCTACACCCGGGCGCTCTGCCAGGTGCCGGGGGTGGCGGAGACCGTGGACCTCGACCACATCAAGCGCCACTACTACGGGAGCCACCCGCGGCTCAACCCGAGCGGCGTGGTCCCCAAGGGTCCGCTGGTCGATCTGCCGGGCGTGCGGGGGGCGTGCGCGCGGTAGGGACCCTGGCTTGGCCAAACCGCAGTGGGGCTTGCGGCGTGGCCTGCGATGGGCGAGACTCCGGCCTCCCCTGACACCCGGAGCCGTCATGAAGTGGACCGCCGACCAGATCCCCGACCAGACCGGCCGCACGGCCATAGTCACCGGCGCCAACGCGGGCATCGGGTACGAGACCGCCCGCGCGCTGGCCCACCGAGGCGCGCGGGTCATCCTCGCGTGCCGGAGCCGCGAGCGCGGAGAGGCGGCGGTCGCGCGCATCCGGGGCGAGGGTGCGGAGGTGGAGCTGGCGCTCCTCGACCTGGCGAGCCTGGCGTCCGTCCGGGCCTTCGCACAAGCCTTCCTGGAGTCCGGGGCGGCGTTGCACCTGCTGATCAACAACGCCGGGGTGATGATCCCCCCGGCCTCCAAGACCGAGGACGGCTTCGAGCTCCAGATCGGCGTCAACTACCTGGGGCACCACGCGCTGACGGGGCTCCTGTTGTCGCGACTCCTGGAGACACCCGGCGCTCGCGTCGTGACGGTCAGCAGCCTCGCCCACCGCCAGGGGCGCATCGACCTCGGGTCCTTCCACGGAGAGCGCCCGTACAAGGGGTGGCGGGAGTACTGCCAGAGCAAGCTCGCCTGTCTGGTGTTCACGTTGGAGCTGCAGCGTCGCCTGGAGGCGAGCGGCGCAGGGGTGATCTCCGTGGCGGCCCACCCGGGCGGCACCAAGACCGACCTGCAGCGCCACAACAAGCTGCTCGATGTGTTCACGACCATCGCTGCGATGAGCGCCCCCAAGGGGGCCCTGCCGACCCTGTATGCGGCGACGGCACCCGACGTGGCGGGCGGTGCCTACTTCGGGCCGCGGGGGCCCTACGAGCTCATCGGCTACCCGGCGCCGGCCCACATTGCGCGACGGGCCCAGGACGCCGAGGTGGCCCGCGCTTTGTGGGAGACCGCAGAGAAGCTGACCGGGGTGCGGTACCTGTCCTGACGCACGTTCAGGGGCGCAATGCCCGCTTCCCGCGCGGCAACCCGTCCGGGCCGCAGAACCGCCTGCCGGAGCTGACGCCGGACCGGGCCCCCGTTGGCTTCGCGCCTGGCGAGGCCGCAGCTTGAAGGCCCGCAGGCGGCGGTATACACTCGCAGGCATGTCTCGACCCTCGACATGGCGCAGCTCCCCCCCTTCGGATCGCCTGATCATCGAGCCGTGGATTCACACGGCCTATGACGGGATTCCCTACTTCGACGAGGCTCTCCAAGTGCCGCAGAGCTATCCCCACGAGCTCCTCGTGACCGAGACCATGCCCATCCTGCGGGCCATTGGGACCGAGGCCGGGCTCCGGGTCATCAGCGACCACCCGATCTGGTACATCCACCCGGAGACGTTGGAGCAGCGCGCCTACTACGGAGATTGTGTCTTTGTGCGCCCTGGGGACATCGACCGGGTCACGGCCAACGATCTGCTCCTCGTAATCGAGGTGGTGTCGACGAACGACTCGCGGAAGGAGTCCAAGGACATCCACTTCCAGAGATATCTCAACGAGTTCAACAGGGTCCCGGAGTTCGGCCTGATCTTCCCCGACCTCGCTGACGCGCGCTCCGTCACCTGGTTCCGGCTGGAGGGCGAGCAGTATGAGCGCCACGAGCTCGCTCCGGGCGGCCGGGTGGTGTCTCGGTCGATCCCTGAGCTGGAGCTGCGCGTCCTCCCCCGGGACCAGTGGACCGAGGGGGACAAGCTCGACATCTGGTACCGAGGCAAGCAGAGGCCGCGCCTCGCCGTCGAGCGGGCGCGCGCCGAGCAGGAGGCCGCCCGCGCCGAGCAGGAGGCCGCCCGCGCCGAGCAGGAGGCCGCGCGCGCCGTGCAGGAGGCCGCCCGCGCCGAGCAGGAGTCAGCGCGCGCCGAGCGCCTCGCCCAGCGGCTGCGGGAGCTGGGGGTCGATCCCGACGCGTGACGCCTGGGGCAGCCCCAACGCTCGCTCTCTCTCGCCCGCCCTCCCCCACCCTCAGCGGGAACCGAGCTCCTCCCGCGCAGCCGCCGCCACCCGGGCCAGCGCCGCACCCAACGCAGACCGCGGCCGCCAGGCGAGGACCACGGTCCGACCCGGAGCATCGGTCAGCGGGGTGATCGCGAGGCGCCCGCGGCGGTTCTCCACCTCCACCGCCATGCGCGGCAGCAGCGTCACCCCCGCGCCGCCGGCCACCATCTGCGCAAGCGTCGCGAGGCTGGTGGCGCGGAAGCCCAGCTCCCTGGCGCCGGCCGACGCGCAGAGGGAGAGCGCCTGCTCCCGGAAGCAGTGGCCGTCGTCGAGCAGCAACACCGTCTCACCCCGAAGATCGCGGCCGCACACCGGCCCCGCGCACAGGGGATGGCCCGGCGGGGTGGCGAGCACGAAGGGGTCCCGGGCGATGACCTCGTGGGTCAGATCGCCCAGCTCGGCCTCCAGCGCCAGGACCGCGGCGTCCAGCTCCCCCCGCCCGATGGCGTCGACGAGCACGTGGGTCTTGTCCTCCGTCCACCGGAGGGTCAGGCCGGGGAAGGTGCGGCGCAGGGCGGGATCCAGATCGGGCAGCAGGTAGGGCCCGATGGTGGGGATGACGCCGAGGCGCAAGGTGCCCGCGAGGGGATTGGACCTGCGCGCCGCCTCGACCAGATCCTCGGCGCCCATGAGGACCGCCCGCGCGCGCTGCACCAGCTCCTCACCGGCCGCCGTCACCAGCACACTCCGCGGGTCCCGCTCGAAGAGCTGCACTCCCAGAGCTGCCTCCACCTCGGCCACCTGGGCGCTGAGAGATGGCTGGGAGACACCGCAGAGCGCGGCGGCGCGGCGGAAGCTCCTGGCGTCCGCGACGGTCACCACGTACTGGAGCTGGCGGAGGGTCACCTCCAAGGGGGCGTGCTTCATGGTCCGGGACTGTACCCCGGGGGCGATTCAGGCTACAACCACCGCATGAAACAGAGATGGATCGTACCGATGGTGGCCCTCCTGCTCTGCGCTGGGGCCGACGCCAAGACCCTGGCCAGACGAGGTGAGCCTGTGACGCCAAGAACGGAGCGTACGGACCTGCTGCGCCAGTACGCCGAGACGTGGCGCTTCCGAAATGGGCAGCCCGCCGCGCCGGTGGTCACGCCCGAGGGGACGGTGCTCTTCCTGCGGTCCGGCCCGCGGAGCTTCACGCGCTCCCTGTGGGAGCTGGATCCGGCCACCGGCGAGCGGGAGCTGCTGACCGCCGAGGGTCTGCTCGGCGGAGCGGAGGGGGAGCTGTCCGCCGAGGAGAAGGCCCGCCGCGAGCGGATGCGCCTGGCCGAGCGGGGGATCACGTCCTTCAGCCTGTCCGAGGACGGGCGAGTGCTGCTGGTGCCGCTCTCCGGGCGCTTGTTCAACGTGGACCGCGCCGGCAAGGGCCGTGAGATGAAGGCCGCAGAGGGGGGTATCGCGCCACGCCTGTCGCCGGATGGGAGCCACGTCGCGTTCACGCGCGCCGGCGACCTGTGGGTGGCCCCGCTCGACGGCGAGGCGCGGCGCCTGACGACCGACGGAGGCGGAGAGATCACCAACGGGCTCGCCGAGTTCGTCGCCCAGGAGGAGATGGGGCGCATGGACGGCACCTGGTGGTCCCCGGACTCCACCCGCCTGCTCTTCCAGCGCACGGACACGGCGCGGGTGGGGCGCATCCACATCGCCGACCCATCGCACCCGGAGAAGGCGCCCGACGTGTGGCCCTATCCGCGGGCGGGAGAGGACAACGCGGACGTGACGCTGGGGATCGTCGCCGCCTCTGGAGGTGAGACCACCTGGGTTGCCTGGGACCGCGCGCGCTACCCGTACCTCGCCGCCGTGCACTGGGGAGCCGGGGCGCCCCTGCTCGTGGTCCAGACCCGGTCCCAGCAGGAGCTGGCGTTGCTGGAGGTCGGCGAGGACGGCGCCACGCGCACGCTGAAGGTGGAGACCGACCCGGCGTGGGTGGAGCTCGACCGGAGCGTGCCGCGCCGCGTCCCGGGCGGCATCCTCTGGTCCTCGGAGCGGAGCGGCGCGCGAACGCTGGAGCTGCTCGCGCCGGACGGCGCGCGAACGCTCGGGGGGCCCGAGGTGGGCTACCGCAGCGTCGAGGTGGTCGGAGACGGCGCGGTCCTCGTCCACGGCGGCCCCGAGCCGTCGGAGACCCACGTCTGGCGCGTGCCGCTCGACGGCTCCGCGCCGACCCGCCTGACGACGGCGCCGGGCGAGCACCAGGCGCTCGGCGGCGACCGGAGGTCGGGGCGCTGGGTGCATGGGGCCGAGACCCTCGACGCGCCTCCCGCCTTCACGCTGATGGAGGGCGAGAGGGCCCTCGCGCCGCTGCGGTCCGTTGCCGAGGAGCCGGTGGTGACGCCGCGGGTGGAGCTGATGCGGGTCGGTGACCGGGAGCTGCGGGCCGCGGTGGTGCGCCCGACCGCGCTCGCGGCGGGGCAGCCGACCCCGGTGATCCTCTACGTGTACGGCGGCCCCCACGCCCGCCTCGCGACGGCCGCCCGCGGTCGCTACGTGCTCCCCCAGTGGTTCGCGGAGCAGGGCTTCATCGTGGTGAGCATCGACGGCCGGGGCACGCCGTGGCGTGGCCGCGACTGGGAGCGGGCGATCCGCGGCGACCTGGCGGGCCCGGCGCTGGAGGACCAGGTGGCGGGGCTGCGCGCCGTCGCCGCGCGGGTGCCGGAGATGGATCTGAGTCGGGTCGGAGTCTTCGGCTGGTCCTTCGGCGGGACCATGGCCGCCCTCGCCGTGCTGCGCGAGCCGGGCCTGTTCAAGGCGGCGGTCGCGGGGGCGCCGGTCACCGACTGGCGCCACTACGACACCCACTACACGGAGCGCTACCTGGGCCTCCCCACGGAGGACGCAGCCGCCTACGACCGCAGCAGCCCCTTGAGCGAGGCCACGCGGCTCCAGCGCCCCCTGCTGCTCATCCACGGGACGGCCGACGACAACGTGCTGTTGGTCCACTCCCTGGTCCTGTCGCGGGCGCTGTTCGACGCGGGCATCTCCCACGGCTTCCTTCCGCTGGCCGGGGAGACCCACATGGTCGCGAAGCCGGACGCGACCGTGCGGGTGTGGTCGGCGGTCGTGGAGTGGCTGCGTGCTGGAGTCGAGGCGGCAGACCGGCCGGAGCGCTGACCGGCGGGGTGGCGCCAGCGGTGCTGATACGCCATGATGGAGCCCGCGGATCGTGGCAGACGTGGAGGGTCTCATGGGTCGAGTCCGGGTTCTGGTGCTGGTGGTCTTGCTGGGCTGCGGCGGAGAGGAGAGCCCGACGGCGTCCTTCGCGCCAGGGACGGACGCGGGACTCGACGTGGCCGTCGCTGACGACGCGCCGGGGGCGGCGGACAGCATCACGGGCGGCGGAGACGACGGCGGGACGAACGGCCCCGACACGGCCGCGGACGCCTCGACCGCACCTGACCTGGCGACGCACGACGCGGCCTGGGACACGAGCGCGGACGCGCCCACGGACGCGGGCGAGGCCCCCGAGGACGCCCTGCCTCCCCCCGAGAACTCGTGCTGTGAGACGAGTCAGGCGCCGGGCTGCAAGGACGAGGGCATCGCGGCCTGTGTGTGCGCCCAGGTGCCCGTCTGCTGCCAGGAGGAGTGGACCGGCAAGTGCATCGAGGCCGCCACCATTCTCTGCAAGGCCGGGTGCGGAGGCGGTGGAGGCGGGGGAGGCGGGGGAGGCGCGGACTGTGGCGATGGCACCTGCGACACCGGCGAGACGTGTGAGACCTGCCCCGGCGACTGCGGCGCTTGCCCCGGCACCGGAGACTGCTGCGCCGCGAAGGGCACGCCCGCCTGCGAGTCGACCGAGATCACCAACTGCGTCTGCGCGGTGGACTCATACTGCTGCGCAACCGCCTGGGACGCGCTCTGCGTGCAGGAAGCAGGGACGGACTGCGGCGCTGGCTGCGCGGTCGTCGACCAGTGCGGCGACGGCACGTGCGGCGCGGGCGAGGGCTGCGACGACTGCCCGGCGGACTGCGGCGTCTGCGACCCGGGAGACTGCTGCACGGCGCGCACCACCCCTGGGTGCGGGAGCGCGGGGATCCAGTCCTGCGTCTGCGAGGCCGACCCCTTCTGCTGCGCCACCGCGTGGGACAATCTCTGTGTGATAGGCGCCAAGGACACGTGCGGGGCTTCCTGCGAGGCCCCGCAAGGCTGCGGCGACGGGATCTGCGGCCCGACGGAGACCTGCGGCACCTGCCCTGCGGACTGCGG
The DNA here is from genome assembly GCA_045863395.1 of Myxococcales bacterium. Lineage (GTDB taxonomy): Bacteria > Myxococcota_A > UBA9042 > JABWCM01 > BTVJ01 > BTVJ01. The sequence continues at coordinate 131,198 of BTVJ01000002.1, read as the reverse complement.
GCCCTGCGGCGGAGACTGCTGTCTGCCTGGACCCGGCCCGGGCTGCGCCGATGCCGTGATTCAGTCCTGCGTCTGTGCCGGCGACGCCTTCTGCTGCGACACCCAGTGGGACGACCTGTGCGCCACCGCGGCGAAGACCTGCGGCGCGGTCTGCGACGGCGGCTGCGACTGCGCATGGGCGTCCGGCACCTGCGGCCCCCAGACCGCCATGCTGGAGGTCGTGCCCCGCGACGTCTGGGCCCAGCCCGTGGCCGGGAAGGTGGAGGTCACGGCCGGCACCGCTGTCTCGCCTCTGGCGGGCGCCGTCTGGACCATCCCCCTGTGCGGCAAGTCGTCGCTGAGCGTCACTGTCTCCGCGGCGCTCCACGACCCGCTCACGGGCACATTGGCCTATGACGGGTCTGCGACGACCTCCGCCATGACCTTCAAGCCGGCCCCGGGCGCCCCCAAGGCGGCCTGGGCGCTGACCACGGACCTCCGCACGGTGGGGGCCAAGCAGGTCCGGTTCTACACGGTCCACACGGGCCTCGCCCACCACTGGTTTGCGCCGGCGGGGCGTCCCGCCCGTCCCGGCACCCGCGTGACGCTGCTGCGGGACGGCCTTCAGGCGTGGGCGACGGTCACCGCAGACCTCAGCCTCGCCGCGGAGCGCGTCATGGCGTCGAGCTGGTGGTGGACGAGCGAGCTGGAGGTGCTGCGCGACCCGGCGACCCACATGTTCCTCTCGGCGAGCGACCGCTGGAAGAACACCATCATGGGGAAGCTGGAGGCACTGCAGGGGATCGACCGGCGCGTGATGGTCAACCAGTTCTACAGCCAGGACGGGCTGCTCAGCAACCTGACCGTGGACGACGAGCTGCTCGCCAAAGCCAAGGCACCGGGGGACGACTTCGAGTATCTGGGCATGGCCAACGACGTGCACGGCAAGTTCGTGGTGACCCCGAAGGCCGCGGACTTCGGGGCACGGCTGAAGGCCGTGAGCGGGGCGACTCAGGTCGCGAGCGCCCCCTACCCTGCCTTCTCGGGCCCCATCGCGGTCGACACGACCGCCCTCCCGCTCGGGGTGGGCTGGCTCGACGTGCCCATCGCGAGCTGGCACCAGAAGTTCATGTCCATCGACGCGGAGGTCGCCTTCGTCGGTGGCATGAACTTCAAGACCACGGACTGGGATGGCTCCGACCACACGGTGTTCAACGAGCTGCGCATGCAGTTCAAGGCGTCGACGGCCGACCGCCAGAAAGTCAAGGCCAAGAAGAAGACGCCGGACTTCGGTCCCCGCAAGGACTACATGATGCGCCTGGAGGGGCCCGCCGCCGTGGACGTGGAGGACGTGTTCCGGGAGCGCTGGCTCGCCCAGATCGCAGCGGGCGCCTTGTACGCAGACCTGGCGACCCCGTTCGCTGCGGGCAAGCCGGCCCCTCCGAAAGCCGACGGCGTGCAGGCCCAGGTTGTGGCGACCATGCCCGCCCCGTTCTCGGAGAACGCCATCTTGGAGGCGCTGCTGCGCGCCGTCTCCCGCGCCGAGAAGTACATCTTCATCGAGGACCAGTACTTCCGCGCCCCGCTGCTCATGGACAAGGTCACCGAGCGCATGAACCAGGTGCCGGCGCTGGTGCTCATCGTCGTGACCAACCCCATGAACGAGTGGGCGGACCCGGGCTGCTGGCAGACCTACCTGCTCAACGAGAAGCTCGCCAAGGCCTTCCCCACGCGCTACCGCACCTACCAGACCCAGAGCTTCGACGCGGTGGACACCGGCTGCACGTTCTGCATCGACGAGGTGGACGCCCACTTCGTGCCCCACGACCTCCACTCCAAGATGGTGCTCATCGACGACGTGTGGATGGAGGTGGGCTCCTGCAACTCCAACAACCGCGGCCTCCTCTACGAAGGGGAGCTGGCGGTCGTGGCCTACGACCCGGCGACCGTCAGCAAGGCCCGCGACGCGGTGCTCTCCAACATCGTGGGGCCTGATTACCCGGCAGGCACGCCCCCATCGCAGCTCATCTCTCTGATGGACGCCCGCGCCAAGAAGAACCAGGAGGTCTGGGACGCCTGGGACAAGGAGGGCATGGACCTGAACCTCAACGGCGCCCCGCTGCCCGCCAAGTACCAGCCGAGCGGCTTCCTCTACCCGCTGACGTTCGGGGCCCCCAAGGACTGCTTCATCGAGAACGTGGGGCCCGACGTCATGTGACCGGAGGGGGCGCTGCCCCCTCGGGCGCCGGCACAGGCGCGCAGCCCATCGCAGCGAACCCTCCACATCTCGACGGAGGGATCGAGCCAGACCGCGAGACTACCCGGAGTCAGGCTCGTTCAGGTCGTCCGCCGCTGCGCGCAAGAAGGCCTCGAAGGCCGCGAGCGCCGCATGAACTTGCTGGCCAACGGCCCGCAGATCGGCGACCAGGCCGCGCAGCTTGGCGCCGTCGAGCTGGACTGCGTAGGCATGCCGAAAGAAGTGACGAAACTTCAGTAGGGACCGCAGGGGATCCGCGCACGCTTCCGGGAGGATCGCGGGACGCACACCCGTGATGTCGAGGGTCGCGCCGGCCAGCAGCTCGCTGTGCCACTCGGCGCCGGTGGGCATCGTCCCCAGCGCTCGCTCGACCCGCTCCACGATGGCCTCGACGGCCGTGTACCAGCGGTGGAGCCCCACGGCGACCACGGCAAGGTGGGCGCGCTCCAAGGCCGGATCGTCCGGCGACGACTCCATCCGGCAGGCGTCCTCCAGGACCTCGTCAGAGATCCGCTCTGCGACCGCACGCTCCTTGGCCAGCTCGCTCGCCAGTCGCAGCAACAGGGACCGAACGGGCGAGTCAGCCATGAAGCACCTCCCCATCCTCGGCGATGCGCTCGCGCAGGGAGTCGGACGCCTCCGAGAGCAGCACCAGGTCGACGTGCCGCCCCGCCACTTCTGCGCACCGCCACAGCGCCTCCCAGTAACGGTCCGCAGGGACTCCGTCCACCGCCACGTCGATGTCGGAGCGGTCGTGCAGGCGACCCGTCCGCAGTGATCCGAACAGGATCACGCGGCGCGCGCCGAGGGCCACCAGCACCTCGACCACGCCAGGCAGGCGGGTGCGGGCCTCCTCGGCACGCCGGACCTCCGCCGCCCGCAGCTCCCGGTCCATGCGCCGGAGGTTCTCCAGATAGGGAGTGACGTCCATGGGCCCATGGTAGCCCGGGAACCGACCTTCGACAACGGGCCTGGGAACCTCCGGGATCACGCCAGCAGCGCGCCCAGGGCGGCGAGAACTGCACGGGTGTGCTCCCGGAGGCCGGCGTCGTCGAGGTCCGCGACGGGGCAGCCCCACGGGCGAAGCGCGCGCGCCACGTCGGGGGGCAGTCCTGCCGTTGCGAGCGCCTGCACGATCACCTCGGCCGTCACGCCGGGCCGGAGCTGAGCCAGCTCCCCAATTCGGATGGGGTCGGTGGGGTGACCGAGCGCGAACGGCTCAACCGGGACCCGCGCCTGCTGGAGCAGCAGCCGGAACCCGGGTGAACGGTCGCGAAAGGCCCGCGCGACCTCCCAGGCAGCCATGGCCGCGTCGACCTGCCCGAACGCGTACTTGCGAACCAGCGCCGCCTCCACCCGGGCGCGCTCGCTGCGATCCATGGGGTCAATGAGTCCGCCCGGCTCGCGGAGGTGGCCCTGCGGCCCGAAGTGGACCGGACGAAGGCCCGCGCGCTCCCCCTCCCACGCCAGGTGGCCGAAGTCGATCTCCGCGGTGATGTCCTGCGTGCCGGGCCAGCCAAGCTCCGCCACCGCATCGGCGCCCCCGTAGCTGCGCTCGTCGGCTCCTGCCGGGCGCGGGTACACGCGCAGGTGCGGCATGGTCGGCTCCGGGTCCATGGCGTGCACCGGGGTGCCGCCGTAGTCGATGGTCAGCGCCCAGCCCGCGAGCAGGTGCTCCGCGGTCCACCGTGCAAGGCGCGTCACCCCTGGCGCTACGAGCAGATCCGCGGGAGCGGGGTGGGCGGCTGCCCGGCGGGCGACCACGGGCGCGAGAGCCTCCAGGTACGGCGAGATCAGCGGAGCGTCCGGGTGGGAATCGAGGAGAGCCCACCGCGGTGTGACCGTCAGCGGCTGCGGCGCGACCTTGGCGAGCAGCTCGGCGAGCCCCAGGGGCTCCTCCCGGCCGGAGACACGCGGCTCGAGCGCGAGCAAGGTGCGCTCCAGCGGGCGGACGCGGTGGTGGGCGAACACGTCGATGAGCTCGTTGGACAGCAGCACGCCTCGCCAGGGCATCGCCTCGGGCAGCTCGTCCCCAGACTCCTGCGGCAGGTGGGCGACGCGGGCCCCGTGGGAGGCGCAGGTCGCCTGCTGTACCCGTCGCAAGGACGGAGAGCGCTCACCGATGAGGTAGCGCAGCCGCTGCTCCAGACGTCGCATGAGGGGATCACGGGGCGCCTCCTCGAGGGCGGCGTCACAGATGTCCCGCGCCAGCGTTCCGTCCCCAGCGCCCAGCTCGACCACCGTGAATGGCTCCCCCGGTGGGAGACCGCCGTGGGCCTCCAGGTGCGCGAGCATGCGCGCGAGCCTCGACGCAACGAGCCGCCCGAAGGTGGGCGAGAGGCGCTCCGGGTAGGTCCAGAAATCGTGGCCTGCGCCAAACCGCACGCGTCCCGCGGTGTAGTAGCCGACGTGCGGGTCGTAGAGGCCTGCGTCCATCCACAGGGCCAAGGTGAGGAGCGCACCCTTCATCGCAGCTCAGGGCAGGGCCGTGGAGGTCCCACCCGCAATGCCCCAGTGGACGCCCGGACACCGCTGTCCCGCACGACCGCACCTCCGTGAAGTGAGGCTCACGATAGCACCGGCCACCGACGGCCGCCAGATGGGAGCGCCGGGCTTGGGGTTGCCCTGCCGTGCGGTCGCCGCGCTGGAGAGCTCCCGCGCTGACCCTACCCCAGCAGCGCCGCCGCCGCCCCCGCCGCCAGGTCCCAGAGCGGGCCGGGGAGGACGCCGATCACGAGGAGGGCAGCGACGGCCGCCCAGGTGGCGGCGCGAGCAGGGAGGCCCAGCGGGATCGGGGGCCGATCCGCTGCGGGGGCCTGGAAGGCCGCCTTGACGATGATCAGGTAGTAGTAGAGAGAGACCGTGGCGTTGATCGCCGCTACGAAGACCAGCCAGAAGTGGCCGGACTTGAGGGCGGCCGAGAAGAGGAACCACTTGCCGGCGAAGCCGGGCGTCGGTGGAATCCCCGCGAGTCCGAAGACTCCCAGCAGCAACACGAGCAGCAGGAGCGGCGAGCGGTGGTGGAGGCCCGCGAGAGAGTCCAGGGTGGGGTTCTCGCCATCCGGGGCGATGACGCAGACCACGAGAAACACCGCGAAGGCCATGAGGAGGTAGGCGAGGCCGTAGAAGACGGCGCCAGCGAACCCGGCCTCCGTGAAGGCGAGCAGGCCGATGAGCACGTAGCCACCGTGGGCGACGGTGGACCAGGCGAGCAGGCGCTTGAGGTCCTTCTGGATCAGCGCCGCCAGGTTCCCGATGGTCATGGACAACACGGACAGCACCAGCAGCACGGTGACCAGGGCGCCGGGCCGCTCCGCGGTCAGCGAGATCACACGGGCGAGCACGCCGACGGCCGCCACCTTCGACGCGGTGCCGATGAACGCGACGATGGCGTTGGGGGCAGCCTCGTAGACGTCCGGCGCCCAGGCGTGGAAGGGAAACACCGCGAGCTTGAAGAGCAGCCCCGCCAGGGCCAGGAGCACGCCGACCGCAAACAGCGGGCTCCCGCCCGTCGCGACGACGTGTGCGACGATGTCGCCCACATAGGTCGTCCCCGTTGCGCCGTAGACGAGGCTCAGCCCATACAGAGTGACCGCAGACGACGCCGCGCCGAAGAGGACATACTTGGCAGCGCCCTCACTGCCGCGGAGCCGCTCCTGGTGGAAGGCAGCGACGATGTAGAGGGACAGCGCCGACATCTCCAGGGCCACGTAGAGGGTCAGGAGCTCCGTGGAGGAGACCAGCAGCATCATCCCCGCGGTCGCCAGGGCGAGAAAGATGGGAACGTCGGTGCGCGCCTGGCGCCTCACGCCGGCGATCTCCCGGCTGACCAGGGTCACGAGCAGCAGCCCGATGGCCAGGCCCAGCTTGAGCACCTGAGAGAACGCGTCCGAGCGATAGATTCCCGGGAAGAAGGGCTCTCCCCGCTCCCCGAGGGCCGCGAGCGCAGCGGCGACGGTCACGAGCGCGACCCCGACCGCCGTGCGCCACGTCGCGACCCGGCAGTCAGTCACCACCGCGACGGCGAACAGGGCGAGGGAGCCAAGCAGGATGGCGGCCTCGGGCAGAAAGGCGAGCAGGTCCTGCGGCATCAGAACAGCTCCATGAGGGCCGTCGTAGCCGGGGCCACGAGGTCCAGCGCGAGGCGGGGGGCGAAGCCGAACACGAGGAGCACGGCGATCAGCGCCACGCGGGGGATCATCTCGAAGCGCGACGGCTCGACCAGGTGGTCCCACCGCTCGTTCCTGGGGCCGAACATGGCCCGACCGAACACCCGCAGCATGTAGGCCATGGTGAAGACGAGCCCTCCGATGGCGATGACGCCGAGGACCGGCCACGCCTGGAAGGTCCCGAGGAACACGAGCAGCTCCGCGACGAAGCTCGCGAAGCCCGGCACGCCGATGCCGCAGAGCCCCGCGATCATGAAGAACGTCGCCGCCATCGGCACCTGTTTCGCCAGGCCGCCGAAGTGGGAGATGTCACGGTCGTGGGTCTGGTCGTAGATGAAGCCCACGGAGCTGAAGAACAGGGCCGTCATGACCCCGTGGGCGAACATCTGGAACACGGCCCCATTGATGCCATCGATGGTCAGCGTGTTGAGACCCAGGAGCACGAGCCCCATGTGGCTCACGCTCGAGAACCCGATGACGAACTTGAAGTCGTTCTGGCGCATGGCGACGAAGGCCCCATACACCACGTTGACCGTCGCCAGGACGGCGAAGGGCCACATCCAGTAGCGGGCGCCCTCGGGCAGCAGCGTCATGCCGATGCGCAGGATGCCGTAGGCCCCGAGCTTCATCAGAACCCCGGCGTGGAGCATGGAGACCGCCGTCGGCGCCGCCACGTGGCCCGACGGCGACCACCCGTGGAACGGGAACATGCCCGCCAGCACCCCAAAGCCGATGTAGATGAACGGGTACAAGAAGACCTGGGTGGATGTGGGAATCTCGGCCTTGGCCATCTCCAGCAGGCTCCAGCTCTGCCCGCCCGTCACGTGCCAGAGCCCGATGAGCCCCGGAAACAGGAGCGCCGAGCCCGCCATGAGATACAGCATGAGCTTCATCGCCGAGTGCTCCTTGTTCGTGGAGCCCCAGACGACGATCAGCGGGTACATGGGGAGGACGGCCACCTCATAGAAGAAGAAGAAGGCGAACACATCCAGGCTGAGGAACACCCCGAAGACGCCGACGACCAGCAGCGCCTGGAAGGCGAAGTACTCCTTGACCCGCGTCTCCAGGCCCCACATGGTCAGGACGCCCGTGAAGAACACGAGGGCGGTCAAGCCGGTGAGCAGCACGCTGATCCCGTCGGCGCCGAGCTGGTACTGGATCCCGGCGGCCTCGATCCACGGGTAGGACTCCACGAACTGGAAGCCCGGGACCGCCGCGTCGTAGCCGTGCCAGAGGAACCCGGCGAACACCACCGAGGCCAGGGAGCAGACCGCGTTGACGGCCTTGATCGTCTGCGCGGCCGTCCGCGGGAGCAGCGCCGTGACCACGGTCGCCACCAGCGGGCACAGCAGGATGGCGGAGAGCAGCGGGAAGCCGTTCATGGTGCGAGCCCCCAGTCCGCGCTCAGCAGGTAGAAGGACAGCGCCCCGACCAGGAGCACCGCGCCGCTGACGTAGAGCTGGAGGCGCCCGGAGTGGAGCAGCGCCACCTTGCCGCCCATGCCGCGGGTCGCGAGCGCCACGCCGTCGGCGCCGGTGTCGAGGCCCTTGGTCTCCAGGCTGAAGCACGCCCTCGCGACGGCCACGGCCGGCCGCACGAAGGCGCGGTCGTAGAGCTCGTTCAAGTACCACTGGTTCTGGAGGAAGCGCTGGACCCCCGCGAAGCGCCCGACGAAGCCGGTCTGGGGGGCGCCCGCGCGCCCGAAGTCCACCCACGCGAGCGCCACGCCGAGCAGCGCCACCCCGATGGCAGGGGCCATGGCGACGAGGGGCGGGTGGTCGACCGTCACCCCCAGCAGCCCCGCGATGGCGTCGCCGGCAAACCCCGTCACGACCGCCCCCACCGCCAGCAGGAGGATCGGAGCCGCCATGGCCGCGGGGACGCCATGCCCGTGGTCGGCGCCGTGCCCTCCGTGGTGGGCCGCTTCAGCAGGCTGGAGCGCCCCGGCCGGGTTGGGCCGCAGCAGCAGGAAGATCATGCGGAACGTGTAGTACGCGGTCAGGAAGGCGGCGATCATGCCGCCGGCCGCGAAGACCGTGTGCCCCCCGGCGGACAGCTCGTGGAGGATGGCCTCCTTGGACCAGAAGCCGGCGAGCGGGGGGATCCCCGCCAGCGCGAGGCCGCCGGCCAGGACCCCGATGACGGCCACCTTGAGCCCCCGAGCGCCGTCCCGCCCCATGGCCACCATGTCGTTGGTGCCGTGGTGGTGGATGAACGCCCCGGCGCTCAGGAAGAGGAGCGCCTTGAAGATCGCGTGGGTGACCAGATGGAAGACCCCGGCGAAGAGGCTCCCCGCGGCGAGGCCCATGAGCATGAAGCCGAGCTGGCTGATGGAGCTGAACGCGAGCACCCGCTTCATGTCCAGCGCCACGGTCGCCATGGTCGACGACATGATGGCCGTGAACGTCGCGATGACCAGCACCACGTCCAGGGTGCCGGGCGCCGCCATGAACAGCGGGTGGAACCGGGCAAACAGGAACACCCCCGCCGCCACCATGGTCGCCGAGTGGAGGAGCGCCGACACCGGCGTCGGGCCCTCCATGGCGTCGGGGAGCCAGGTGTGCAGCGGGAACTGGGCGCTCTTGCCGACGATGCCCGCGAACAGGAGCAGGGTGATCGCAGAGAGGGTGCCCGCCGGGATCGCCGCGATGGTGCCGGGCTGGTTGATGGTCACGATGTCGAGGGTCTGCACCGCCCCGAACAGCATCAGGATGCCGATGAACAGGCCCACGTCGCCGATGCGCGTCATCAGGAAGGCCTTCTTCGCGGCGGCGGCGGCGGACGGCTTGTGGAACCAGAACCCGATGAGCAGGAAGGACGCGAGGCCCACCAGCTCCCAGAAGATGAAGGCCTGGAGCAGGCTCGGCGCGTAGACGAAGCTCAGCATGGACCAGGCGAACAGGGACAGGAAGGCGTAGTAGCGGCGCATCCCCTCGTCGCCCGCCATGTAGGCGAGGGAGTAGACCTGGATGCAGAGCGCGATGACCGCCACCACCACGCCCATGAGCAGGGCCGGGGCGTCTAGGAGGAAGCCGAAGCGCACTTCCACGCCGCTCGCGACGAGCCACGTCCAGGTGATGGGCTCGGCCACCGCGCCGCCCGCCAGCAGCGCCACGGAGGCGACCGCCGACGCGACCCCGCCGAGCAGCGACACGGCGATGCCGGCCGCCTGCTGGCCCCGCAGGACCGCAAAGGAGACGAAGAACGCGATGAGCGGCGCAAACAGGCACACGCTTGCCAGGAGGCTCGTGCTCACCCTACCCCCTCAGCTCCGTCAGATCGTCCACGTCGATGGCCGAGCGGCTCCGGTACACCGCCAGGATGATCGACAGCGCGACGGCGGCCTCCGCCGCGGCCAGGCCGATGACGAACAGCACGACGACCTGCCCGACCACGGGGTCGGTGTTCAGGAAGCGGTTGAAGGTCAGGAAGTTGACGCTGCAGGCGTTGAGCATCAGCTCGACGCCGATCAGGATCCCGATGAGGTTCCGGCGCGCCATGACCGCGTAGAGGCCCATGGCGAACAGGAGCGCTCCGAAGAGCAGGAACGGGGTCGCGGTCATCGGCCCTCCTCCGCGCCCTTGCCCGGGCGCTGGGCCACCGCGATGGCGCCCATGATCGCGAGCAGCAGGACGACGCTCAGGGTCTCGAACACCAGGTTGTAGCGGGTCAGCAGGGCCTCGCCGATGCGATCGACTCCCCAGGCCGCCTCGGTCTCGCCGAGGGGCGGCGCCGTCCCGAGGTCTGCCTTCAGGATCACGGTCCCCATCAGGGCGAGGAACACCCCCGCGCCGAGGACCGCACGCAGGACGCGCCCGCCACCTTCAGTGGGCTGGGGCACGGACAGGGCGCGAGACAACATCACCGCGAACACCATGGCCACAGAGATCCCGCCCACGTAGATGATGACCTCCATGGCGGCCACGAAGGGGCTGTTCAGGTACAGGAACACCCCCGCGATGCCGAGCAGCGCGATGGCGAGCCCGAAGACGGCGTGCAGGATGTTGCGCACGGAGACGGCGACCAGCGCCCCGCCCACCGCCATGCCCATCAGCAGCGCAATCGGCATGCTCATGGCGCGGCCCCCTCGCCGGGCGTGGGGCCGTCGGCAGCCGCTGCCCCTGGCGCATCGCCCCCGGCGCCCTCTCGCGGGGCCTTGGCCACCTTGGGCACCTTCAGCGCCGCCTCGTCCCCCGTGGCCGCCTTGGCCGGCTTCTCCGGCGCCTTCTTCGCCGCCGCGGCCGCAGCCTCCCGCGCCCGCTGCGCCTCGATGAACTCCGCCTCGCCGTCCCGGTAGGGCTCCAGCAGGTCGCTCACCCAGTGACGGGTGTAGCCCGCGTCGTCGAAGCGCTTGGAGTACTCCAGGGTCACGGTCGGGCACACGTCCACGCAGAGGCCGCACAGGCTGCACAGGGCGAAGTCCACCTCGAAGCGCACCGCCCGCTGCTTCTTGATGCCCTCGATCTTCTCCCCGTCGATGGCGATGCAGAACGACGGGCAGATGTTGACGCACTGCATGCAGGCGACGCAGTCGTGGGAGCCCGTCTCCGGGAAGCGCACGAGCTTGATGCAGCTCCGGTACGCCTCCGACATCTCGGGGCGCGCGTGCGGGTAGCGCTGGGTGACGGGCTTCGTCGACCCCTCCCGGGCCGTCACGCCCATGCCGGTCAGTAGAGAACGGGCCCCGTCGAGCACCTTGCGGATCACGGCGTCCCTCCGGTCATAGCAGCTTCAGCACGAGCCCTGTGACGAGCAGGTTGAGGATCGACAGGGGGATCAGCAGCCCCCACGCGAAGGTCATGAGCTGGTCGAACCGAAGCCGCGGGAAGGTCCACCGGAACCAGATGATCACCGTCAGCACCAGGTACGTCTTGAGCAGGAACCACACCGGCCCGGGCAGCACCGGCCCGTGCCACCCGCCCAGGAACAGCACCGTGGCGACCATGCTCACGATGAGCATGTTGGAGTACTCGCCGAACATGAACATGGCGAAGCCCATGCCGCTGTACTCGGTGTGGAAGCCCGCGACCAGCTCGCTCTCCGCCTCCGGGATGTCGAAGGGCGCGCGGTTGGTCTCCGCCGTCGCCGCGATGACGTAGATCAGCGCCGCCAGCGGCTGCACCAGCAGGAACGGAAAGGACGCCTGCGCCAGCACGATGTCCTGCAGGTTCATGGTGCGGGTCATCAGCACCACGGACAGCGTCGAGAGGATCAGCGGGATCTCGTAGCTGATGTTCTGGGCCACCGACCGCATGGCGCCGAGCAGCGCGTACTTGTTGTTGGACCCCCACCCGGCCATGAAGATGCCGATGATGCCGATGCCCGCGAAGGCGAAGACCAGGACGAGGCCGATGTCCACGTCCGTGACCGCCCAGGACTCGGAGAAGGGGAACAGGGCCACCGACGCCACCACCGGCGCGAAGAGCACCACGGGAGCCAGGTAGTAGAGCGGGCGGTCGATGTTCTTGGGGATGATGATCTGCTTCGAGATCAGCTTGACCATGTCCACGATGGTCTGGAGCGTCCCCGCCGGACCCATCTCGGTGGGTCCCAGCCGGTTCTGGATGCGGCCCGCCAGCTTGCGCTCGTACCACACCGAGAACAGGGCGTTGAAGGTCAGGAGCCCCATGATGCCCGCGACGGCCACCAGCACCGCGAAGGGCAGGCTCCCGAAGATCGTGAGGAAGTCGGTGCTCACCGGTCCACCTCCGGGAGCACGATGTCGATGCTGCCCACCACCGCGATGGTGTCGGCGACCATGGTGCCCGGCAGCACCGCCGGCATGGCCGACAGGTTGGAGAAGGACGGCGTGCGCAGCTTGAGCTTGGCGGGGATGAGCCCCCCGTCGCTCAGGCAGTACATGCCGAAGTGCCCGCGGGCGGCCTCGACGGCGAAGTACGTCTCCCCCTCCGGCGGCTTGATGCGCTTCGGCATCTTCTTGGGCATGACGGGCCCCTCGGGGAGGCGGTCCAGGCCCTGCTCGATGATGCGCAGGGACTGCTCGATCTCGGCGATGCGCACCCGGTAGCGGGCCCAGGCGTCCCCCTCGTGGGCCGTGGGCACCTCGAAGTCGTAGCCCTCGTACCCCCCATACGGCTCGGCCTTGCGCACGTCGTAGGCGACGCCCGCGGCGCGAAGGCACGGCCCCGTCACGGCGTACTCCGCGGCGACCTCACGGGAGATCACGCCGACGCCCTCGACACGGTTGCGGAAGATCACGTTGTCGCCGACCAGCGCCTGGTACATGCCGAGGCGCCCGCGCAGGTGGGCGGCAAATGCGCGCGTCTCGTCGCAGAAGCGCTGGTCCACGTCCATGGTGACGCCGCCGAAGCGCCCATACGAGTAGGTGAGCCGCGACCCGGTCACGCGCTCCAGGATGGCGAGGATCTTCTCCCGGTCTTCAAACGAGTACAGGAACGGCGTGAACCCGCCCAGGTCGAGCAGGAAGGTGCCAAACCACAGCAGGTGGCTCTGGACGCGGTTCAGCTCCCCCGTGATGACCCGGATGGCCACCGCCCGCTCCGGCACCTCTATTTCGCTCATCTTCTCGACGAGCTGGCAGTAGCCGAGGTTGTAGATCAGGCCGCTCAGGTAGTCGACCCGCGAGGTGTTCGGCAGGAACATCGTGTAGTTCCGGTTCTCCGCCATCTTCTCGTGGGCGCGGTGCGCATAGCCGATGACCGGCTCGGCGGCGATGATCTCCTCCCCGCGCATCTTCAGCACGAGGCGCAGCACGCCGTGCATGCTCGGGTGCTGCGGGCCCATGTTCAGGGTGTAGACGTCCTGGTCGTCCTCGTGGACTCCCACCGGGGGGCGCGCGTCGCTCATGGCGCGTCCTCCATGCGCCCGAAGTCCTTGAGCAGGGCGTGGAAGTCCGCGTCCTCTGGCAGCAGGATGCGCTTGCAGTCCGAGTGCCCCTCGAAGCGCACGCCGTACATGTCGAAGACCTCGCGCTCGTTCCAGTCGGCGGCCCTCGTCACCCCCGTGATGGACACGCCGGCCTCGCCCGGGTCCAGGTCCGCGTGGACCAGGTGCCGGTCCGCCTGCTCCCAGCGATTGAAGCCATACACCAGCCGCAGCTTGCCCAGGTCCGAGCGGCGGTCCTGGCAGGTCAGCAGCTCCAGCACGTAGCCGTGGCGCCGGAAGGTGGCGGCGACGGCAGGCATGGCCGCCGCGTCCGCCACGTGAACGGCGTGGAAGCCGACCCGCCCGTGATCCCGCTCCGCCGACTCCCGGACGAGGGGACCGAGCTCCTTCCGAAGGCTCATCCTTGGAACCTCCGGCCCGCCTTGACCTTGTCGCGGAGCTTCAGGATGCCGGCGATCAGCGCCTCGGGGCGCGGCGGGCAGCCGGGGATGTAGACGTCGACGGGGACCAGGTGGTCGGCGCCCTCGACGATAGCGTATTGGTTCGGGTACTTGAAGGGCCCGCCGTCGATGGTGCAGCCGCCCATGGCGATGGCCCACTTGGGCGACGGCATCTGGTCCCACAGGGCCTTGATGACGGGCGCCATCTTCCGCGAGATTGTGCCGGCGAAGATCATCACGTCCGCCTGCCGCGCGCTGGGCCTGAACACGCCCGCCCCGAAGCGGTCCAGGTCGTGGCGGCTCGCCCCGGCGGCCATCATCTCGATGGCGCAGCAGGCGAGGCCGAACGTCAGCGGCCACAGCGAGTTGGCCCGCGCCGCGTTGAGCAGGTCGTCGAGCAGGGCGAACCGCACGTAGGGCTGCGCCTCCAGGGGGATGTCACCGCCCTGCCCTCGCACCAGGCTCGGCTGCACCCCCGCGGTGGTGCCGCCCCTCTCCTTGGACGGGTCTACCGCCATTGGAACACCCCGCGGCGCCACGCGTACACGATGGCGAGGCCCAGGATCATCAGGAACATGCTGATCTCGATGAGGTCCCGCCACGGGAAGCTGCCGTAGACCAGCGCGACCGGGAAGAGGTACAGGATGTCCACCTCGAAGGCGACGAAGATCAGCGCGAAGAGATAGAACGAGACGCTGAACCGGACCCACGCGGAGCCGACCGTGTCGACGCCGCACTCGTAGGTCTCGGCGGTCTTCTCGCCGACGACCCGGGGAGCGATGAGCCGGGGGACGATCAGCGGGACCATGCCGACGAGGAAGCCCACGGCGGCCAGCGCCACAACCACCTCGTACTCGGCAATGCTGTCCAATCCGGTCCTCCTTTGCGGGGCTACCAGCCCCGGAGCGGGGCGGAGTTTGCCTCGCCGGCCCACGCCGCGTCAACCACGGGAGTCCGAGATTCGGGTCCCCCTCGGGAGCCCTCGGTCACCCGGCCCGCCGGGCGAGCATCCCCGCCTCGAGCCCAGCGAGCAGGTGCCCCATCGTCTGCCGGAGCTCCGCGAAGCCAGCCTCCCGCGACGGGCGGGACAGGGCCTCCATCTCCACGCCGCGGAGGACGGCGAGGACGATGCGCGTGTCCTCCTCGGGGGCGTCGGAGCCCAGCTCCAGCGCGAAGTGGCGGATCAGGCACTCCAGCCGCTCCTGCCAGCGGCGGTACGTGTCCTCCAGCGTCGGGTTCCGGGCGGTCTCCAGGATCAGCTCGTACTCGGCGATGAGGCCGGTGCGGTCCCCCAGGTTGCTGAGGACCGACAGGGCCAGCAGATCGGCGATCTTCTCCCGCAGCGCCGCCCGCTCCTTCGGCAGCGCGCCCAGGGTCGCCGTCAGCGCGTCGATCCGCCCGATGGCCGTGTCTGCGTAGTGGACCAGCGCCTCGCCGAGGAGCTGCTCGCGCGACGCGAAGTAGTAGGTGGTCGCCCGGACCGACGTCCCCCCCTCGGCGGCCACCGCCCGGTGGGTCACGCCACGGGGCCCCTCCCGCGCCAGGAGCCGCAGCGTCGCCTCCAGCACCTGCACCCGGGTCAGCTCGCCCCGCGCTCGCCGCTTCGTCATGTCCTCGGAGCTCCCGCGGGTTCACCGCAGCCGCGCAGCCCGCGACAGCATGGGAGCCAGAGCCCGCAGCCGTCGCGCGGCGGCATCATAGCGCCCGGGGGCCTCCGGGCTGAAGACCCGATCGACACGGACGCGGTCACGAACCGAATCAAGGTCGGGGAGCGCGCCCATTGCCACGGCGCCGACCACCGCCGCCCCGAAGGCTCCAGCAAAGCGCGGCTCGGCGATGCGCGTCACCGGCTCCCCGAGCACGTCGGCCAGGATGCGGAGCCAGAGGTCGCTCCGTGCGCCTCCGCCTATGACGCGGAGGCCCGGCTGCCGCAGCCCGGTCCGATCGATCTCCTCCAGGATCCAGCGCAGGTTGAGGGCGACCCCCTCCAGGACCGCGCGGGCCAGGTGCGCCCTCGTGTGGTGCAGGGTCAGCCCGACGAAGGCGCCCCGCAGCTCCGTGTCGGGTCGCGGCGCGCGCTCGCCGAACATCCACGGGCAGAACAGGAGGCCGTCGCACCCCGCGGGAGCCTGCGCGGCCAGGTGGTCCAGGTCCCGGATCTGGAGCTGCCCGCCCACCCAGTCGCGGCAGACGCCCGCGGTCTCCGACTCGGCGATCATCAGGCTGCGTGACGGGTGCGCCGAGGGCACGGACATGATCCCCGCCCTCGGCAGGTGACGGGGCTCGGCCAGCGTCACGGCCACCCACGAGGAGGTGCCCAGGTACACGTGCCCCTCGCCGCACAGCAGGGCCCCGCTGCCGACGGCCGCCGCCGGGATGTCCGCCATGCCCATGGCGACGGGGGTGCCCTCCCGCAGGCCCAGAGACTCCGCCGCGGCGTGGTGGAGCCTCCCTGCGATCTCCGTCGAAGGGACGACCGGCGGCATGCGGTCCAGTGGGAAGCCGGCGAGGCGCGCCAGGGTCGGAGACCAGCGCCGCTTCGCGGGGTGGAACATCCCTGTTCCTCCGGCGGCCGTCGGGTCCAGGGCGACCCTCCCTGTGGCGCAGGCGACGAGATACGAGGTGGCGTCGCCGTAGAAGGCCGCTGCCTGGTGGCTCTCCGGCTCGTGGCGTGCGAGCCACGCCACCTTGGCGACGATGTCCTTGCCCGTCGGGGTCGCGCCCGCGATGGCCCGCACCACCGTCGCCCCCCCGAGGCGTCGGGTCAGCCCTCGGGCCTCCTCGTCGGCCCGGTGGTCGAGCCAGCTCAGGGCCGGGCGGACGGCAGCCCCCTGCCCGTCCATGGCGACCAGGGCAAGCATCTGCCCGGCGAAGGTGATGGCAGCGACCTGGTCCTCGTGGCCCGCGGCGACGGCTCGCGTCCCCTCGCAGACCGCGGCCCACCAGTCGGCGGGGTCCTGCTCCGCCTGCCCGGGCCCGGGGTGCTGAAGAGAGAAGGAGCTGACGTGGGTCCGAAGCACCCGGCCGGACTCATCGACGAGGGCGGCCTTGTTGCCGCTCGTCCCCAGGTCGTGCCCGACGAACAGGCGCATCAGAAGGGAAGCGGCACGTCGGTGACGCGCCCCGCGGCGTCCACCTGCTGGATGCGAATGGAGTCCTCTCCGCCCTTGCCCATGGCCTTGACCATGCGGAAGGCCTCCATCAGCAGCTCGAGCGGGGCGACCGCGGCCTCCGGGGGCAGCACGCCCGCCTGCTTGACGCCGCCACGCGCCATCAGCACCGCCCCGGCCGCCGCGGGGATGCCGGTCCCCTCCCCTGCCCCGACGGTGGTCGACGAGAGCTGGAAGATGAGGGACCGGGGCTCGCCGTGGCGGCTCCCGTTGACCACCACCTTGAGGCACCCGGCGGGCCCGGTCACGCCGGCCTCGGCGAGCAGGCGCGGCCTCTGTGACAGGATGTGGGCGACCGCGACGTCCAGCGGGACCACGTCGTGACCGTCCACGTCCAGGGGCTCGGTCCCCGTGAGCCCCACCCGCACCATGTCCTGGGTCAGCTTGAAGTACGACAGGGGGAAGATCACGCCCCGGTTGGTCGCGCCCCGGAGCCCCGGGATGTGCATGGGCAGCGTGATGGTCTCCGGGTGCGGGTACGGGAAGACGGGGTAGGTCCCGACCCGGTGGAAGTCCGTGTCGATGGTCTGCTGCTCGCCGTCCCGCCCGAGCTGCTGCACCTGGATGAACTGCCCATCCACGAAGAGCGGCACCGGGTCGGTCATCGCGAGGATGCGGTGCTTGACCACGGCGGGCCCCTCCGTGGGCTCGCCGCCGTGGATGTGCATGATGTCCACCTGGTCCACCGCGTCGAGCAGCGTGTCCGCGCACAGGCGCACGAAGACGTTGGCCAGCCCCGGCGAGTTGCCCATGCCGAGCAGCGCCTTGACGCCCCGGGCCCGCGCCTGCTCGTCCATGGCCAGCATGACCCGCGTCGGGGCGAGGTCGTCGCACACATCTACATAGTGAGTCCCCGCCTCGATGGCCGCCTGCAGGATGGGCGGCCCGAAGCGGTAGAAGGGCCCCACGCAGTTGAGCACCACGTCGGCGCGATCGATGGCCACCCGGAGGCTCCGCGCGTCCGCCGCGTCGAAGGCGCGCGCCCGCAGCCTCGGGTCACCGACCGCCGCCACCACCGCGGCGGCAGCCTCGAGGCGCGCGTCCGCCACCACGATGTCGTCGAACACCTTGGCCGTGGTCAATGCGCGCACGGCCACGCTGCCGATGCCCCCCGCCCCGCCCAACACCACTACGGTCGTCATGTCTCGCCCTCCTGTGAGGGCCCATTTCTGGCACAGATGTTCCACTTTCGCAACAGGGATCGACGCGGCGACGGCGGGCGAGCTCCGGGAGCTTGGCCCGGAGCGCGGTCGGAGGACCTCACGCCCCTTCACAGGCAGCACGGTCACCGGGACGCGAAGCGCAACCGACGCGAAGTCCCGGTAAAGGTCTACGAGCGAGCGGCCGATTCGCTTGACGCAACGACGGAGGCCACGCCATGGGTGAGAGAGCACGAATCCTGGTCATCGACGACGAGCCGTTCATCGGGCGGGTCGTGGCTCGGTCCCTGAGCGGAGACCACGACGTGACCGTGAGCAGCAGCGGAGGGGAGGCCCTCTCGGTCCTGCGCACGGGCCAGTCCTTCGACCTCATCCTCTGTGATCTGATGATGCCGGGCATGACGGGCATGGACCTCTTCGAGGCCATCGAGGCCGAGTGGCCGGCCATGGTGGACCGCGTGGTCTTCCTGACCGGCGGAGCCTTCACCGCACGAGCGCGAACGTTTCTCTCCGGGCGCCAGGGTCGGCTCATCGACAAGCCCTTCACCTCGGACGACCTGCGCGGCTACGTGGGATCCGCCCTCTGCCACCACCGGCAGGCCCAGAGCGCTTGATCCGTCGGACCCCCTGTGGCATCGGTGTGCCACGGAGGTCCCGCCATGACGCACCGCACCATCGCCGCTCTCGTCATCCTGACGCTGGCGGCCTGCTCCGAGGATGACCAGGTTCCGGCGGACGCGGGGATTGACGTTGGTGCCATCGCCGACGGGGCGGGGGACGGGGAGGTTCCCCTGGTCGACGGGGGGCCGACCGTCGGCGCGGACGACGCGGAGACGGCCGACGGAGACGGAGCAGGCGCGGCGGACGGGGAGGCTGACAGCGCGAACACCCCGGACACCCACGAGGCTGACGCTCCGTTCGACGGCGCGACCGTGGACGCCGAGGACACGACAGCCTCGGTGGACGTCGCCCCCGCTGACGGAGGCGCCGACTCCAACGACGGCGACACCTCCTCGGACGTGAAGGTGACGGTCACCCCGGCCCTGATCCCGCTCGCCCAGGCCGACTTCCCGCTGGGCGTGCAGGCTGCCGACCCGGCCTCGGACGGCGCGCTGATCTGGACCCGCCACGACGGCTGGGGGCCTCTCCGATGGCTGGTGCTCACGGATGGGGCTGACGACGAGCCCGGTGAGGTGCTCGCGAGCGGCGTGGCGCAGAAGGTGGATGGGTTCGCCGTCGTGGAGGTGGCGGGCCTCCCCGCGGGCACGCCGGTGCGCTATCTGTTCACCAACGATCATGACGCCACGTCCCCGGACGCGCGCCGCTCCCCGGTGGGTCGCTTCGGCACTGCGCCGGCGCCCGACGAGCTGGTGGAGGTCACCATCGGCGCCACGTCCTGCGTCGACGTGTCGCAGGCCCCCCTCGGCGCCATCGCCGCCGCCGCCGACCACCCACTGGACCTGTTCGTGTGGCTCGGCGACACGGTCTACGCCGACGGCGCCCGGACCCTGGAGGAGTACCGCGACTTCTGGACGGAGAGCTACGTGACGTCAGCCTACCGCGCGCTCCACGGGGCGACGAGCCACGTCTACACCTGGGACGACCACGAGGTGTTCAACAACTGGGACCCTGAGACGGTGGACCCGGCCCACCTGGCCGCTGCCACCCAGGCCTTCTTCGAGCACGCCCCGATGCGCCACCCGGAGGAGGCCCCCGGGCGCATCTGGCGGAGCCTCCGGTGGGGGGCGACCCTGGAGCTGTTCGTGCTCGACTGCCGCTCGGAGCGCCTGCCCTCCACCAAGGACACCGCTGCCGCGCAGTACATCTCGCCGGAGCAGCTCGCGTGGCTCATCGAGGGGGTGCAGACGTCGGACGCGGTGTTCAAGGTGGTCGCCAACTCGGTGCCCATCACCAACATGCCGCCCATCTACCTCGGGAACGACGACCGGTGGGAGGGCTACGACGCCCAGCGGGACGCCGTGCTGGACGCCATCGGCCACGTGCCCGGGCTCGTGTGGATTGCGGGCGACTTCCACTTCGCGTCCGTCAACGGCATCGAGCCGCCGGGCACGAAGTATGGGTCCGTGTGGGAGATCCTCGCGGGGCCCGGGGCCAAGCTCCAGAACCCCATGTGGCTGGTCATCGGCCAGGGGCTCTACAAGGACCAGTTCCTGTGGCTGGACGGGGTCAACAACACCGTGCGGCTCCACCTCGACCCCTTCCCCGCCGTGCCGACGCTGACCGTCGAGTTCGTGGACGCAACCGGGGCCATCGCGCACACGGAGACCCTGACCTACCCGGAGTAGTTGCAGCCTCCCGCCGGCTCCTGCCCTGTCTATGCTCGTAGAGGGGAGAGCGAGGAGAGCAATGAACAACGGGCGGCGGGCGCGTGGGCGGGTGCGGGCGGTGATCCTGGACTGGGCAGGCACGGCGGTCGACTGCGGGAGCCGGGCCGCGGCGGGCACGTTCGTCGGAGCCTTCCGCCGCTGCGGCGTGCGCGTCACGATCCAGGAGGCGCGGGCCCCCATGGGCCTCGGCAAGCGGGACCACATCCGGGCGATGCTGTCCATGCCCCGCGTGGCGTCCGCCTGGCGCGAGACCCACGGGCGCCCGGCCACCGACGAGGACGTGGAGCTGCTCTACGCCGCCTTCGATCCGGAGGCCGTCGCGGCGGTTCCAGGGTTCGCCGAGCCGATCCCCGGCGTCATCGAGGCCGTCGCCGCGCTGCGGGGGCGCGGGGTGCGCATCGGGTCATGCACCGGGTACGGGGACGCGATCATGGCGCGCGTGGTGCCCGCGGCCCGGGCGGCAGGCTACGCGCCGGATGCGGTCGTGACGGTGGACCACGTGCCCGCTGGGCGGCCCGCGCCGTGGATGATCCACGAGAACGCGCGGCAACTGGACGTGTGGCCCATGGCGTCCATCGTCAAGGTGGACGACACGCCGGTCGGCATCGAGGAGGGGCTCAACGCCGGCTGCTGGGCCGTCGGCGTCGCCCGCACCAGCAGCAGCGTGGGGCTGTCGCTGGCGGAGATGGCCGCCCTCGGGCACGACGAGCTTGCGGAGCGCGTGCGAATCGCGTACCAGGAGCTGGCGCGCGCCGGCGCGCACCTGGTCATCGACACCGCGGCGGACCTCGCGGACGCCGTCGGCACCATCGAGGGGCGCCTGAGCCGCGGGGAGCGCCCTTAGGAACCCAGAGGCAAGAGTCTCATGATCCCCACCGCCAACGACAAGCCGCTGTTCACCCCAGGGCCGCTCACCACGAGCCGCACGGTCAAGCAGGCCATGCTGCGGGACCTGGGCTCCCGCGACCACGAGCTGGTCGCCATGGTGCGGGAGATCCGCGCCGAGCTGCTGCGCCTCGGGGGCGTGTCGCAGGAGGCCGGCTACGAGACGGTCCTGATGCAGGGCAGCGGCACCTTCGGGGTGGAGTCGGTGATCTCGTCGGCGGTGCCTCGCGGGGGGCGCCTGCTCGTGCTCGTCAACGGGGCCTACGGGCGCCGCATCGCGCAGATGGCGCGGATCCACGGCATCGGGGTGACCACGGTCGAGTCCGCGGAGGATCAGGCGCCGGATGTGGCCGACGTCGCTACGGCGCTCGACGCGGACCCGGGCCTCACCCACGTCGCGGTCGTGCACTGCGAGACGACCACGGGCATCCTCAACCCGGTGGCCGGCGTGTGCCGCGTCGCACGGGAGCGGGGGCGCGCGACCATCGTGGACTCCATGAGCGCGTTCGGGGCCATCCCGATCGATGTGGGGTCGCTGGGCATCGACTTCCTCGTCTCCTCGGCCAACAAGTGCATCGAGGGCGTCCCTGGCTTCTCTTTCGTCATCGCGCGGAGGGAGGCGCTCCTCGCGGCGACGGCGGGGCGCACCCTGTCGCTGGACCTGCTCGACCAGTGGCGGGGGCTCGAAGGCAACGGCCAGTTCCGCTTCACGCCGCCCACCCACACGCTGATCGCCTTCCACCAGGCGCTGCGGGAGCTGCGGGACGAGGGCGGCGTCGAGGGGCGCCACGCGCGCTACGCAGCCAACCACGCCGTGATCCTTGAGGGCATGGTGGCGCTCGGCTTCGAGCCGACCCTGCGGCCCGAGCTCATGGCGCCGATCATCACGTCGTTCCGGTATCCGGGCGGGTGGTTCGACTTCCCGGCCTTCTACGACCGGCTCAACGAGCGGGGGTTCGTGATCTACCCGGGGAAGCTGAGCCAGGCCGACGCCTTCCGCATCGGAAACATCGGGCGACTGTTCCCCTCCGACATGCGGGCGCTGCTCGCCGCCGTCGCTGACGTCGTGAGCGACATGAAGCGCCTCGCCGAGGCCTGACGCCGGGCGGACACTCCTGCCTCGAACTGACCACCCTTTGCGGGGCAGCGCGCCCCGGGAGCTGTGCCATGATCGACAGACCCAGGCTCCTCCGCGAGATCGGGAGGCGCCGCACCTTCGCCATCATCTCCCACCCGGACGCGGGCAAGACCACGCTGACGGAGAAGCTGCTGCTCTACGGGGGCGTGATCCAGCTCGCCGGCGCGGTGAAGGCCAAGAGGGGGCGCGCAAGCGCGGTCAGCGACTGGATGGAGATGGAGCGCGAGCGCGGCATCTCCATCACGACCAGCGTGCTGCAGTTCCCCTACAAGGGGCTCCAGATGAACCTGCTGGACACGCCGGGCCACGCGGACTTCAGCGAGGACACCTACCGCACGCTGCACGCCGTGGACGGCGCGGTGATGCTCCTCGACTCCGCAAAGGGCGTCGAGTCGCAGACCCGCAAGCTGTTCCGGGTGTGCAAGCAGCGGTCGATCCCCATCTTCACGTTCGTCAACAAGATGGACCGCCCGGGCCGCGACCCGTTCGACCTCGTGGGCGAGGTGGAGAGCGTCCTGGAGATCGGGGTCTACCCCATCACGTGGCCGATCTTTCGGGGCGGGACCTTCCGCGGCGTCTACCACCGCCTTGCGAAGCAGGTCTACCTGTTCGACGAGACGCTTGCGAAGTCCAGCGCTCAGGCGGGCGCCGTGGAGGCAGAGCCCGTCTCGGTGAGCGGCCTCGACGACCCGACGCTGCTCGCGGAGCTCGGAGAGGCCGGCGTCGCGCGGCTGCACGAGGAGCTGGAGCTGCTGGACGCAGCCGGAGACGGATTCGACGCGGAGCGCTTCCTGCGTGGGGAGCTGTCGCCGCTGTTCTTCGGGAGCGCCATCAACAACTTCGGCCTGGAGGCCTTCCTCGCGTCCTTCGGGGACCTGATGCCGCCGCCGCCCGGCCGCGACGCAGACGTGGGGTACGTGCCGGCGGACCAGGAGGAGCTCACCTCGTTCGTGTTCAAGATCCAGGCAAACATGAACCGCGCCCACCGGGACCGGGTCGCCTTCGTGCGCATCTGCTCCGGGGTCTACACCAAGGGCATGAAGGTCTTTCACGTGCGGAGCGGCAAGGAGCTGCGCCTCGCCAACCCCACGACCTTCCTGGCGGCGGAGCGGAGCACCGTGGACGAGGCCTTCGCGGGTGACGTCATCGGGGTCTTCGACCCGGGGCTCTTCGAGATCGGCGACACGATCACCGGCGGATCGACGCTCCAGTACGAGGGGATCCCGAGCTTCGCCCCGGAGCACTTCACGCGCCTCGTCAGCAGCGACCCGCTGAAGCGGAAGCAGCTCTCCACCGGGCTGGAGCAGCTCGCGCGGGAGGGCACCATCCAGCTCTACAGGCCGCCGGCGGGGCGGGCCGGGGACGTGATCCTCGGGGCGGTCGGGCCGCTCCAGATCGAGGTCGTCAAGTACCGCCTGGAAGATGAATATGGCGCAGCGGCCCGCATGGAGCCCCTGGGAGGGCGAGTCGCCCGCTGGGTCAGCCGCAAGGATGGAGAGCCCGTCGAGATCGTCTCGCTCAACAAGGTCCAATACGGCACGGTCGTGGAGGACGTGCGGGGACGCCCTGTCATCCTCTTCGAGGGGGAGTGGGCCCTCAACGCCGCCGTGCGCCTCAACCCCGACCTGCACCTTGCGGAGACCGCCGTCGGCGTCGTGGTGCGGAGCCGCTGACGGGCTCCGAGCTGCGGGTCAGCCCAGCTCCACCGTCACTGGCGCGTGGTCACTGACCTGGAGGCCGCCGTCGCGCAGAACGTGGGCCGACCGAAGGCGCGCGGCGGCGGGGCCGTTGCCGAGCACGTAGTCGATGCGCCACCCCCGGTCCAGCTCGCGGGCCCGACCGCGGTTGGACCACCACGAGTAGGGCCCCTGCTGCGGGCCGACGTGCTCCCGGAAGAGATCCCGCCACCCGCTGCCCAGCAGGTCGCCGAACCAGGCCCGCTCATGGGGCAGGAAGCCCGAGGTCTTGGCGTTGCTCTTCGCGTTGTGGATGTCCTGCTCCGTGTGGGCGATGTTGAGGTCGCCGCCAAGGAGCAGGGGCTCGTCGTTGCCTCGGAGAGAGTCGGCGAAGGCCCGGAAGCGCGCCATCCACGCCTCTTTGGCCTCCTGCCGCTCGGGGGAGCTGGACCCCGACGGCAGATAGACGCTGGCGAGCTGAACGCCCTGCACCCGCACCCGGAGGATGCGGCCCTCGGGGTCGGCGTCGTCCATGCCGGTGCCGACGACCTCCATCGGGTGGCGCGACCAGACCGCGACGCCGGAGTAGCCGGGCTTCTCGGCGGGGTGCCAGCGCACGTGCCAGCCGGGCGGCTCGCGGACCTCCGGGTCGAGCTGGTCGGGGGTGCAGCGAATCTCCTGGAGCAGCAGCACGTCGGGCGCGATGCGGCCGACAAACTCCAGGAAGCCTTTGCGGTGTGCGGCCCGCAGGCCGTTGACGTTCCAGGTGGTGACTCTCACTCCGGCTTGTCTCCCAGGTGCAGCCCGCACTCCTTGTGGGTCGCCTCCTCCCACCACCAGCGCCCCTCGCGCTCGTGCTGGTTCGGCAGGACGGGGCGCGTGCAGGGCTCGCACCCGATGCTGACATAGCCGCGCTCGTGGAGCGCGTTGTAGGGCACCTCGTTGGTCCTGATGTAGCCCCACACCTTGTGGGAGCTCCAGGCGGCGAGCGGGTTCACCTTGACGACGGGGCCGGCCTTGCCCAGGAAGCCGTCGAGCTGCGCGATGGGCACATCGGTGCGCGTGGGAGACTGGTCGCGGCGCTGCCCCGTGATCCAGGCGCGGAGCTGGGACAGGGCCCTGCGCAGCGGCTCCACCTTGCGGACGCCGCAGCACTCGGAGTGCCCGTCGCGGTAGAAGGAGAAGAGGCCCTTTGCGCTCACGAGGGCCTGGAGCGCCGCGGCGTCGGGCGTGAACACCTCGATGGCGACCCCGTACCGGTCGCGCACCGCCTCGAACAGGCGGTAGGTCTCGGGGTGCAGGCGCCCCGTGTCCAGCGTGAACACGCGGAAGGGCAGACCGGACTCCGCGGCCATGTGGACGAGGGCCACGTCCTCGGCGCCGCTGAAGGAGATGGCGCAGTCTCCGCCGAACCGTGCCAACGCCTCGGCGACGATGACGGGCGGGGAGCGCTTCTCCCACGCCGCGGCGAGGGCGGCGAGGGACTCGGGGGTCTCGGACACAGCGGGGGTCTCGGTGGACATGGACTCTCCGGGTTCACAGCCCATGGCGGAGCATCAGCTCCTCCGGGTGGGGCTGAAGGTACGTCTGGCTTGCCAGGGTGCGCACATCGTGCACCCGGACATAGTGGGAGATCAGAGACAGCGGGACGATCAGCGGGAGTGTCCCGTGGCGATACTCCAGGATCCGCGCGTCCAGATCGCGCCGCGCGGCGTCAGGCAGGTGCTCGCGCAGGTGCCCCGCCATGTGGTGGAGCACGTTGGTGTGGCGCCCGCGGGTCGGCTGGACGGCGAGGGTGCGCATGAAGGTGTCCGCGTAGGCATCGCGCAGGGCGTCGGGAGGGATCGCCTTGCCGCCCGCCACGATCCGCCCGAGGGCGCGGTAGCGGGTCGGGTCGTGCGCCAGCAGGGCCAGCTTCTCGTCCGTGTGGAAGGCGACGAGGTCGCCGAGGGCCCAGCCCGGGCGAAAGAGCCGCCGGAGCCTGCGGTAGGCGAAGATGCGCTCGACGAACCACTCGCGCAGGACGGGATCGTTGAGGCGCCCCTCCTCCTCCACGGGGAGCAGCGGCATGGCGTCCATCAGCGCCGCGGCGAAGAGACCGACCCCCGAGCGCTCCGCCATGGGCCCCCCGTAGACCTTGACGCGGAAGGCGCCGCAGGAGGGCGAGTCTTTCTTGAGCACGAAGCCGCACAGGTCGGCGGCTGCCAGCTCAGTCACCTTGGCCGCCGCCCAGGCGCGCATGGGGTCCGTCCAGTCCGTGCCGCTGCCGGGCGCCACCATGCGCGCCCCCCCCTCCCCTCTCTGGAGGCGCACGGTCTCCCGGGGAACCCCCATTCCCACCCCAACCTCGGGGCAGACCGGCACGAAGGTGACGTGCGGGCCAAGCGCCTCCATGAGAAAGCCGTCTCGCTTGTGGTTCCCGTCGAAGCGGACCGCCTCGCCCAGCAGGCACGCGGACACGCCGATGCGGAGCGCCTCCGTGGCCGTCTCTGGGGACTGTCGGGTCGTCACGTCCGCTCTCCTCACGTGCCGATGGCCCGCACGATGAGGCCCATGAGGTTCGGGAGCAGGGCCCAGGCGAGGACCAGGGCGCCGCACATGAGCCCCGTCACCGCCGCGGCCTCCTTGTCCTCCACGTGGAGCATCGGGCGCACGCCCACCGCGAGGACGTAGAAGGCGTAGGGCATGGCGAGGACCGCGGCGATCTGGGACACGTAGGGCAGCGGGAAGAGCCCGATGAGCCCGACCACGAAGAGCGGCGTGAGGCCGTAGGCGCCGAAGCGCAGCGCGTCGCCGGCCGCGAGGCGGGCCCCACCGCGGGTCGAGGCGACGCTGCCCGCCACGAAGGAGAAGACCCAGACCAGGACGAACCACGAGATGACCCCCATGGCGAAGTCCGCCAGGGCGGCCCCGATGGTCCACCCCTCCAGCAGGCGCCCCACCAGCTCGGCGCCACCCCGCGCGAGCAGGAGCACGACGACGTGCGGCCAGAGGAGCTCCGCGATGGGCACCTCCTCGCGCGAGAGGCGCTCCCACGCCTTGGTCGGGCGCGTCAGCACGAGCAGCACCCGGGCGAAGAAGGTGCCCCACGAGGGGCCAGTGGAGACGGGCGGCGCGACGCCCTTGCTGCCCTTCGCATCGAGGTCTACGGACATGGTCCACCTCCGGCCACCATCCTTAGCACGAAGGGAGCCTCTGCGGAAAGGCACTGGCGATCATCGGTGCCTCGGCGTACCATGGCCCCAACGACAATCTTCGATGCTCCTGCGCGCTGGCTGCATTCGTCCAGGCGGCGCCGGGGCTCCGTTGCGCCCCGGCGGCGTCATCGAGGCAACCCATGCGTACCGCGCCCATCGCCCTCGCCGTATTCCTCTCACTGACCGCCGCGACCGCCATGGCCGCAGACTTGGACCGCACGCTGCGGGTCCAGGCGCGCCTGGAGACCTCCGCCGGGATGCCGGCCAGCGGAGACTTCACGGTGACCCTCGCGCTGTTCCCGGTGCAGTCCGGGGGCGCAGCAGTCTACACTCAGGCTCCGGTGTCGGTCACCGTAGCAGCGGGCGTGTTCGACGCGGACCTGGGGCCCATCCCGGCCGGTGTGCTCGAGGCGGCGTCCTCCTTGTGGCTCCAGACGACCGTTGGCCCGGACACGCTCCCTCGGGAGCCCCTGCGGGCGGTGCCGTTCTCATTGCTGTCCCAGGCAGCCAAGGTCGCCGACGCGGCACTGGACCTGACGTGCACCGGCTGCGTGAGCGACGCGGAGGTCGGCTTCTCCTTCGCGGCGGCGGCCTCGAAGGGCGGCGACGCCACGGGCCTCCAGTGCGGCGGGTGTGTCGAGGCGAGCGACCTTGCCTCCGGGGCCATCGCCGCGACGCACCTACAGGACGGAGCGGTCACCCCCGCAAAAGTGTCCTTCGCCTATGCCGCGGGAGCGTCCCAAGGGGGGGCGGCCACTGGGCTCGCCTGCACGGGCTGTGTGGGGTCGACGGCGCTCGCCTCGGGTCTGGCGCTCGCCGGCGACACCAGCGTGTCCGGGGCCCTGTCCGCCTGCACCGCCGGAGCCTCCGGCTGCGGGCTGAAGCTGGGGGCCATGGGCCTCTACGACCACAAGGACGCGGCTCTGACGGCGCAGGCCGCGTCGCTGCGGGTCCGCAACTCCGGAAATAGCGCGTGGGCGCCGCTGCTTGCTGGCGCGGTGACCGCCGGCGGTGATCTGGCGGTGATCGGCCAAGCCACGGTCCAGGGCACCCTGGCGGCCGCAGCGGTCGGCGCCGGCACCCAGACCCCCGGCGCGACGCTGGAGGTGGCGGGCAACGCGCTGATGGGCGGCTCCAGCCGTTACCTCTCCTTCGGGTCCGTAGTGGGCGCCGGGGGGTACGGCATCCGCGACCTGGGCGGCCGCATGCAGGTGAAGAACGAGGGGGGCGACTGGATGGACATCTATATGCCGCCCCCGCCGGCCTTCGGCACGGGCGCCGACGGGACCCTGTCGGTCAACGGCACCTTCGACATCAACACCAACGCCAGCAACGGTCGGGCCAAGGCGGACGGCATCGCCTACGCGGTGAGCAGCCTGACGGGCTCGACGATCATTGCGACACAGACGGTGGACGGCATCCTGGCCGGCGACAAGGTGCTGCTCGTCCTCGTCCAGGCAACCGGGGCGACCGGTGACGTGGGGAGCTGGGACCTGCTGGACGTCAAGTCCGTGTCAGGCGCCCAGGTCGGCGTCACGACGGGAACCATCGATCCGACGCGCTACGACGACGGCTCGGGCAAGAAGCTCGTGATGCAGCGGGTGCCGCAGTACAGCGGAGTGGTCATCGGCGCGGGGGGGACGCTGACGGCGTCCGCCTGGGACGGGCTCTCCACCACCGGGGCTGCGCCTTCCGGCAACATGCGGACCGGCATCGTGGCGCTCCTGACCAACGGGACCCTGACCGTTGGGGGCGGAGGAATCGACGTGTCGCAGAAGGGGTTCGCCGGCGGAGCGCCGGGGGGAGCGGGGCCCCAGGACGCCACGAACACCTCCATCTCCAGCGGCGGCCAGGACGGCGGGAATGGCGGCTACTTCATGTCCGGCGGCAAGGGTGGCGGCACGGGATCCGGCGGCGCCGGGGGGACCGCGGGGTACGGCGGTACGGCCGGGGGCAAGGCGGGCAGCGGCGGCTCCAGCGCCAGCGACACCTGCTGCCACGGCAACAACAGCGCGGGAGGCGGCGGCGCTGCCCCCTTGGCGAGCGGCGGCAACCCAGCGACCGGCCTGAAGCTCACCCTCGGAGGTGGAGCAGCAGCGGGAGGCGGCGGTGGGGTCGGCGGCTGGGCTTCGCCATTCTCTCCGTCCTTCAGCAAGGTGGCGTCCGCCGCCGGCCTCGGCGGCAGCCACGGCAGCTCCAACGCGGCCCGGGGTGGTGACGGAAGCGCGGGCGCCCAGGGCGGCGGCATGGTGGTGGTCTACGCCAAGGTCATCGCCGGCACGGGCCCCATCAAGGCCGACGGCGGCAAGGGCGGCAGCGGCGGCGGGGGCGGCGGCGGCATCGGCTATGACGGGACCGCGGGTGGCGGAGGCGGCGCAGGGGCCGACGGCGCGGCGGGGGGCTCGGTGGTGGTGAAGTACGAGCTCTCCGTGGGGAGCCCCGCCGTCGGTGCCCAGGGGGGAGACGGGGGCGGCGGTGGGGGCGGCGGTGGAGGCGACGGTGGTGGTGGAGGCGGCGGCGGTGGTGGTGGGGTCGGTGGCGGTGGTGGTGGTGGTGGGAGCCGCACGGGCCAGACCTGCTGCGCTGTGACGAGCACCAGCGGAGGCAAGGGCGGGAACGGCGGCCAGGCGGGCAACAACGGCTGGGCGGGTGAGTACGGCGCTGGCGGTGGCCAGGTCAACGGGGGCGGCGGCAGCGTCGGCACCACCTACAACGCGCCCGCCAACGGGGGAGGCCAGACCACCTGGGGCGGTTCCTCCAACGGGTCGCCAGGCAGCGCCACCGTCAACGGTGGTGGCGGCGGCCAGGGCGGCTTTGCGTCGGCTGGCCACGCAGGCGGCGGCGGCGGCGGTCAGGCGGGTCTCAAGGGCAAGGCGGGCTACGCGGACCTGTCGATCTACGTCCCGGCGGACCTGGCGGAGTGGATGCCATCGGCCGATGCGCGAACCACCCACCCGGGGGACCTGCTGGTCATCGACGGCAGAGGCCCGGAGCAGCTCGTCCGCCGGTCGGAGCTTGCGGGCGACCCGACCCTCATTGGAGTGGTGTCCACGTACCCGGCGCTGCGCATGGGCGAGCCCCACCGTCCGGGCCGCGACGTCCTCGTGGCGCTCGCGGGCAGGGTGCCAGTCAAGGTGACGACCGACGCAGGCCCTATCCTGCCGGGAGACCCGATCACGGCGTCGGACATGCCCGGTGTTGGCATGCTCGCGACGCTCCCCGGCCGCATCTTGGGGTTTGCGCTTGGATCCTACGACCGCCCGGGCGTCGGTCTGGTCACGGTGCTCGTGAGCCCCCAGCACTGGGCGGGGCCGTCGGGCGACCCCCTCTCGGCCGTCCTCGAGGCCCTGGAGGAGCAGCGCCGCCGCATCGAGGAGCTGGAGGCGCGGTGCGGTCAGTGAGGACGGGGTCGCTTGACGTGGCGCACTCCCTCCTGGTACTCCGGCGCCGGGCATTGCTGCCTCGACCCGTGCGGGAGTGACCATGACAGACACCGAGAGCTTCGCCGACCGCCTCGCCGCGGTCCATGCGTTCCCGTGCCGCTACACCTTCAAGCTCATCGGCGCGCGGTCTCCGGCGCTGGAGCGTAGCGTCCTGGAGGCGATCGAGGCGGTCCTCCCCGGGGAGAGGCCCACCGTGTCCCACCGCCCCTCGGCAACGGGCAAGTACCTCGCCCTCACGGTCGAGATCGAGGCGCCCTCCGTCACCGCTGTGCTGGACCTCTACGAGCGCTTCCGCGTCATCGAGGGGTTGACGCACCTTCTGTGACGCCGGCGTCCAGGAGTGGGGGCCGCCCAGCCCGGCCGACGCGCGCGGAGGAGGCGCGGCGCCGAGAGGGCGGAGCTGGCTCGGGCCATGCGTGCGAGAAGCCCCTGGCCCCCCTGGGCGGTAACGCGCTACCGGCATGAGCGACGCCGCGCAGGGTGACCGCGCCCAGCCGCCGTGTCGCACGCCTGGCTTCGGCCGTCACGGCCCGAAGCAGCAGCGGAAGCCCGTGGAGTAGTCCCAGTGGCTCACGTCGTGGGCCGTCGTCTTGTAGGTGCAGCCCGTCCCGTTGATCGCCGTGTCCACGTAGAAGCCGCCGCGGAAGGTGCCCGCCGGGTCGTCGGTCCACTCGTGGAGGTTGCCCGCCATGTCGTACGCGCCCTCCGCCGTCACGCACGCGGAGTAGGCGCCCGTCGCCGCCAGGCCCCACGGGAGCTGGGCGATGCAGGGGTCCCCGAGGGAGGACCAGATCCAGCTCGCGGTGGTCTGGAAGGTCTGGACGGCGGGGTGGCACATGCGGGCGTCATTGCAGAAGCCCGGCCAGGTCACCGGACCGTAGGGCCAGAGCGTCTTGGCCGGGCCCTGGCAGGCGCGCAGCCACTCCTGGTCCGTGCAGAGGCGCTTGCCGGCCATCGCGCAGGCGGCCCCCGCTTGAAGCTGGTTGATGTACGCCTGGGGGGTCGCGCCGGGAACGCTGACCGCGCGGAGGGACGCCCCGCCCGGGTTCACGTAAGGAGACCAGGGGGCGCCGGTCGCGACATCCACCAAGGCAGCCTCCCAGCGGTCTATGCAGAAGGTGTCCACCTTGGTCATCCCCGCCGGGCAGTCGCCCACCCCCGGCGGCTCTGGGGGGAGCGACGGGGGCGCAGGCGGCTTCGCGGGGCACTCCATGGGGTTCTTGGTGCAGTCGGCGGAGCCCGTCCCGCCCTCCAGCTTGACGACCAGCGTGTAGGGCCCCGGGTGACTGACGCCATCTCCCGCCCAGGTGTCAACGACGACGAGCACCTCGCCCGCGGGCACCGTCGCCACGAGGGACTTGTCCGCGCGAGCGATGCAGCTCGACGGGTCCGCGTTGGCGAGGACGTGCACGTCCACGTCCACGTCGTCCCCCGGCAGGTCGCTGACGGTCACCGTCAGGCGCGACGGCTGGAGGATCTGGAGCGCGTAGACCACCTCGCCTCCCGACTCGTCGATGGCGGGCGCGCAGCCGTAGGAGCTGACCAGGGCGCTCGGAGCGAGGGTGGTGTCCCCGGAGTGGACGAAGGGCCAGGTGGTCGCCGGGATCGGGTTGTCCCAGCTCCCCACGGGCGGGACCCACGGGACGTCGGCGGGCGGGCCGCCGTCGGCGCCGCCGTCCTGGTCCCCGTCTGCGCCGCCATCCGCGTCCATCGGGTCCCCGTCGGCGTCGGTCCCGTCGTCGATCCAGAGAACGTCCCGGGCGTCGTCGGGGCAGCACCATCCCGTGTCCGTCGCGGCGTCGCCGGCGTCCACCAGTGCCACCGCATCTTCGGCGGCCGCGTCCGTGCCTCCCGTGTCCGGTGCTCCACCGCCGGAGTCGGTGCTCACGGAGTCCGCGGCACCGCCGAGGTCCGGCAGCCCCCACGACACATCCGCGAGAGCATCCACGCCGCCAGCCAACGTGTCCGACCCGCCGTCCTCCGTGAGCCCGTCTCCGGGCCCCTGCGCTGAGGTCGAGCAGCCGGCCACGAGGACCAGCGCCCAGACCATGCGGCCGTGTCGCCCGCCCACCTCAGCGCACCGGCGAGGGCTCGTAGCCCCGCGGGTAGCTGCGCAGTCGCTTGCCTGGCTCCAGGTTCACGTCGAGCGCCACCCGGAAGCCGACGGGCCACAGGAGCTCCGCCCCCGCGAAGGGCAGCGCCTCGCCGATGCGCAGCTCGTGGATGCGCACGCCGGTCACGGTGCGCACACTGCGGACCTTGAACGGACACAGGGCGAGGTCGTTGACGTCGTAGTCCACGCGCCCGGCCGCCTGGGACGTGCCGGGGATCTGCTTCAGGGCAGCCACCGGGATGCGCGGCAGCAGGTCCGCCCACCGGTTGGCGAAGTCGGTGACGCTCGCCCCGTCCGCGCGGCCGAGCACCAGGGAGAGGCCCGCCCGTGCCAGCGCGCCGAGCCGCCCCGCGGCGTCCCACAGGTCCTCCAGCGGACAGTCCTCGTAGCGGAGCCGCATGCTCTCCACCCCGTCCACCTGGAGGCGGGCGTCCCCGTCGCCGATGGTCGTGCGCCCGGGGCGCTTCGGGAACCCATAGATCTCGCGTCCGAGCAGGGTCGCGAGCACGCTGTCGGGGTAGAGGGCCGGCGTGTAGAGCACGAACCGCAGGAACGGCGGCGCCAGCGTCGGCATCAGCGCCGGGACGAACAAGGTGGTCTCGTTGTAGCTGAACGGCCGCACGGCCGGCTCGTTGGGCTGGTAGATGGAGCCGAACCGCGCCGCCACCGCCAGGAACACGCCGTCGAAGCCGGGCACGGGGAGGAGCCCGTCAGGCAGGAAAGGCCCGAAGCCCCCGCCGCGCGTGCGCGCCACGGCGGCGATCATCTCGGCGCCGTCGGCGCAGTACGGGCCCACCTGGAGGCGCGCGCTCCGGTCCCGGAACCAGGTGCGCATCACCTCGTCGTCGCGCCGCTGCTCCTCGAACAGCCGATAGGAGTCCGTGGCCAGGCCCCGCAGGAGCCCGACGGCCAGCACCGGGTAGCGGCCGATCAGCTCCTCGGCGAGCTCCTGGCCGATGGCGAGCAGGATCCCGTCCTGCCGCCTCCCGTCACCCTGGACGCAGCGCAGGGTCGACACCCACCGCGCCTGACCGTGATGGCGGGCGTCGTTGGCGAACAGGGCCTCCTCGCCGACCACGTCACCCACCTGCGGGCACCAGAGCAGGGTCTCCCCGCGCGCCGACCTCTCCTCGAAGCTGCCGGCGAGCAGGACGAACATGCGGTCCGCCTCGTCCCCGCCCTGGAACACGTCGGTGCCGGGCGGCACGCGGAGGACCGCGGCGCCGTGGTCGCTCTGCGCGATGTGCCCGACGAGGTCGCGCAGACCCTGCTCGCTCATGTCGCGGAAGAGACGTCCGCGCCGGAGCGCCGCGACGACCCGATCCGCATCGAAGGTCAACGGCATCGTTCCCTCCATGGACACTTCCAGGTGCGCCCACCGTAGCGGAGCGCCACCGGCCGCGCAACCCCGCGCCCGTCCGCCCCGCCCCTGCACGTCTACCCCACGCCCGGACCAGCAACGACGCCCCGATCACCTGTAACCCAAGCGCCCCGAATGTGTAACCCCATGTCCGATTCGCCTATGGCCCCTGGGGCGACTCTGCTAGGTTGCGCCCAGTGGAGGCGACTCCACGGCTTGGGTGGCCCGGCCGACGCGCCCGACAGCGACAGCAGGGCGGCCTCCCAGGCCGCGGCGTGGTCTCACCGCGGAAGCTGCTGCTGGAGGTCGCCATGGTCAAGGAGAAGCCCAAGCCGTTCGTGTTCCCGGAGTTCTGCAAGGGGTGCGGTCGCTGCATCGACGCGTGCCCCAAGCACTGCATCACCCTCGGGACCGAGATCAACCCCGCCACCGGGCTCGTCCCCGTCGAGCTGCACCTGGAGTCCTGCAACGGCTGCGGCCTGTGCGTGACGGCGTGCCCCGAGCCCTATGGCCTTCAGCCCCAGTCCGGGGACATGGGCTTCGAGCTGCACGACCCGGCCCACCTCTTCGGAGAGGCGCCCCGGGAGCGCCCCGTCGCGCGGACCATCCCCGACCGGCGCATCCCCCTGCCCCGGTGCGAGCCCCTCGTGATCAAGGGCACCTACGCGGCCGCCGTCGGGGCGCTCCTCGCCGGGTGCCGCCACTTCTACGGCTACCCCATCACGCCCTCGACGGAGGGGGCGGAGCTGATGGCGAAGCTGATGCCCAAGCTGGACGGCGTCTTCATCCAGGCGGTCAGCGAGGTGGCCACCGTCAACATCATGTATGGGGCCGGTGGCGCCGGGGTGCGCTCCATGACCTTCACGTCGTCTCCGGGGTTCAGCCTGATGCTCGAGGGCATCTCCTACATGGTGGGCGCCGAGATCCCCGGGGTCTTCGTCAACGTCATGCGGGGCGGCCCGGGGCTCGGCAACATCGGCCCGGAGCAGGCGGACATCAAGCTGGCCTGCCGGGGGCTTGGCCACGGCAACTCCCACGCCCTCGTGCTGGCGCCCGCGAGCCCGCAGGAGATGCTGGAGCTGTCCATGGTGGCCTTCGACCTGGCCTTCAAGTACCGGAACCCCGTCATCGTGCTCGGGGACGGCTACCTGGGCCAGATGACGGGCAAGGTGAGGCTCCCCGAGCACATGGTGGAGCCGGGGCTCCCCGCCTGGGCGGTCTGGGGTGACCGGGACCACCGCGGCAACCTGATGTGCAGCATCGACCTCGCCGAGCCCGACCTGGAGAAGCACAACATCAAGCTCAACGCGAAGTACGCGGCCATGCGCTCGGAGCAGCGGTCGGAGCTCTACCGCTGCGAGGACGCCGAGACCCTCATCGTCGCGTGCAACACGCCCTCCCACATGGCGAAGGGGGCGGTCCGGGAGCTGCGCGCCGAGGGGCACGAGGTGGGACTGTTCCGGCCGGTGACCCTGTGGCCCTTCCCCATCGACGCGCTGGCACCCCTCATGGGGCGAGTCCGGCGCCTGGTGGTGGTCGAGGCGAGCAACGGCCAGCTCGAGGACGAGCTGCGCCTCGCGCTGAGCCACGCGGGCATCAACGCGCCGCCCATCGCCAACATCCGCCGCTTCGGGGGCATGCTCCCGCAGCAGCACGACATCGTGGACCGCGTCGCCGCCCTGGCGCACTGAGGAGGCCTTCCGATGACAAGCACCGTCTTCTACGACCGCTTCGAGCGGCACGCCCACGGCGAGGGCCTGAAGGGCCAGTCCACCCACTACTGCCCGGGCTGCGGGCACGGCCTTGCGCACAAGTATCTGGCGGAGGCCATCGACGAGCTCGGCATCCAGGATCGCACGGTGATGATCTCGCCCGTCGGCTGCGCGGTCTTCCTCTATTACTACTTCGACACGGGCAACTCCCAGGCGGCCCACGGGCGCGCGCCGGCCGTCGCCATCGGCCACAAGACCGCCAACCCGGAGGCCATCGTCATCAGCTACCAGGGGGACGGGGATCTGGCGTCCATCGGCCTCGCCGAGATCATCAGCACGGCCCAGTCGGGCATCCCCATCTCGGTCATCTTCGTGAACAACGCCATCTACGGCATGACCGGCGGTCAGCTCGCGCCGACGACGCTCATGGGGCAGAAGACCAGCACGTCCCCGTATGGGCGAACGCCGGGGATGGGGCAGCCGCTCAAGATGGCCGAGGTGATGGCGCAGCTCGACGGGCCCATCTACGTGGAGCGGGTGGCGCTCTACGACAACAAGCAGCGGACGCGGGCCAAGAAGGCCATCGAGAAGGCGGTGCGGCTCCAGGTGGAGCAGCGGGGGTTCTCCTTCGTCGAGGTGCTCGCCGAGTGCCCCACCCACCTGCGCATGACACCGGAGGAGGCAGAAGGGTGGGTCCGCGACTCCATGACCCAGGTGTTCCCGCTCGGGGTGAAGAAGGACGTGGAGGCCCCCTCCCACGAGCTGCCTGCGCCACCCTCCTTCGCGCCCGACCGGGTGATGACCGCGCTCGAGACGACGGACGAGGCCGCCCCGCGCTTCGGTGCCCGCTTCCCTGCACACATCGCGGCCGAGGACGTGGCCCTCAAGCTGGCGGGCGCCGGGGGCGACGGCGCGCAGACGGCGGCGATGCTCATCACACGGGCCGCGATCAACGAGGGCTTCGACTCCACCCACATCCCGAGCTACGGCCCCGAGTCGCGGGGCGGGACGTCCTATGCGGACGTGCACATGGCCACCGAGGAGGTGTTCAGCCCGTCGGCGCCCCACCCCCACGTGCTGGTGGCCTTCAACGCCCCGAGCCTGGCGAAGTTCGGGCCGGTCGTGGTCCCGGGCGGCACCATCGTCTATGACAGCACGGTGATCCCGGAGGTGCCGGAGGTCGCGGAGGGGGTCCGGGTCTTCGGCGTCCCCTTCACGGGCATCGCCGCGGATCTGGGGCGCGTGGTGGTCAAGAACGTGGTCGCCCTCGGGGCGCTCCAGGCCGCCACGGAGCTGCTGCCCGCGGAGTCGCTGCTGTCGGCCATCCGCCAGGCGCTCAAGGACAAGTGCAGCATGATCCCGCTGAACGAGGAGGCCTTCGCGTGGGGGCAGCGGGCCGCGCGGGACCTGCAGCGCTGACCGACACGAGGAGCCCGATGAGCGAGACGAGTGGAGCGGGCGCGCGCCTGCTGGAGGCGGAGGTCTACCGGCTGCTGGGCCGCGTGGGGATAGGGGCGCCCCGGCACGCCGTGCTCGGACCCGCGCCCTCGCTGGAGGACGCCCGACGCGCCGTGGAGGCGGTGGGGTCGGACCGGGTGGTGGTCAAGGTCCACGCGGCGGACATCGTGCACAAGACCGAGGTCGGGGGCGTGGCCTTCTGCGCCGGTGAGGGCGAGGCCGTGCGGGCGGCCGCGCTCGAGGTGGTCGCGCGGGCGCGGGCGGCGCGACCCGACGCGCGGGTGGACGGGGTGCTCGTCTGCGAGCGGGTGAGCTTCCCCGACGGTCCGGGCGGTGAGGCGCTGCTCTCCCTCCGCCAGGACCCGGCCTTCGGGCCCGTGGTGGTGCTGGGCCTGGGCGGCGTGCTCACGGAGTGGTACGGCGCGCTGGGGCCCGGGCGCTCCACCTGGGTCGCGTCCGCCACGGACCCTCGGTTGAGACAGGGGCCGCCGGCCCCCGCGTCGCTCGGGCCCGGCGTTGCGCTCCTCGCGGCCCCGTCGCGGCTGTACCCGCGACCTCCGTTCTGCTGGGAGGCGCTGTGGGCGGCCGTGCGCGGGCTGGCGTCCATCGAGGGGATCGACGAGCTGGAGGTGAACCCCCTGGTGCCGCGGGGAGGAGGCGTCGTCGCACTGGACGGGGTCGCGCGACTGGCAGGCACGCAAGGGCCGAGGCGACCCCCGAGGCCCCTCGGTGCCATCGACACGCTCCTCGCGCCGCGCTCGGCCGCCGTCATCGGCGCGTCGGGGCGTGGCGCCAACGCAGGGCGGGTGATCCTGCAGAACCTGCGCGAGGCGCCGGGGCTGGAGCTTCGGGCGGTGCACCCCAAGGAGACGGCCATCGACGGCGTGCCCTGCGTAGCCACGGTGGCGGACCTGAGCCCCGTGGATCTGGCGGTGGTCTCCGTCCCGGCGGACGCAGCCCGCGACGCGATCCGCGACCTGGTGGATGGGAGCAAGGCGCGGAGCCTGATCCTGATCCCCGGCGGCTTCGCCGAGACGGGGGACCGAGGGCTGGCCGCGGAGATCACGGGCATCCTGGAGGGGAGCAGGAGCCGGACGGACGGCGGCCCCGTGCTCGTCGGGGCCAACTGCCTCGGCGTGGTGGCGAAGGGTCGCTACAACACGTTCTTCCTGCCCCGGGTCAAGCTGCCGTGGAGCGACGCCCCCGGCGACGGCCTGCTGTGCCTGAGCCAGAGCGGCGCCTACCTCGTGACCCTCGGCAGCAACCTGGACGGAGTGGTCTCACCGAGGGCGGCCATCTCCTACGGCAACCAGATGGACCTGACGGTCGCGGACCTGCTGGAGCACGCCCTGGGCGACCCGAGCGTCCGCGTGATCACCTGCTACATCGAGGGCTTCGAGCCCCTGGACGGGCTGCGCTTCGTCGACCTGGTGCGCCGCCACCGGGCCGCCGGGAGGGCGGTGCTGGTCTACAAGGCGGGGCGCACGCAGGCGGCGGCGGCGGCGGCGGCGAGCCACACGGCGTCGCTGGCCGGGGACTGGGAGGTGGCCCGGGCGCTGCTCGCGGCGGCGGGCGCTCTCGTGGCCGAGTCCCTGGACGAGCTCCAGGACCTCACCGTGGCCTTCACGCTGCTGGGGAACCACCGACCCGGGAGGCGGGTCGGCGTGCTGTCCAACGCGGGCTTCGAGTGCTCGTCGGCCATGGACGCGCTCGGGGGCCTGGAGGTCGCTCGGCTCTGCGAGGAGACCCGGGCGCGGCTCGCAGCCCAACTGCCCCCCATGGCCCACGCGGACAACCCCATCGACGCCACCCCGATGGCCACCACGGAGCAGTTCGTGGGGGCCTTGGAGGCGCTGGTCGCGGACCCGGGCGTGGACGTGGTGGTGGTCTCCGCGGTCCCGGTGACCCCCGCGCTGGACGTGCTCCCGCGGGACCCGCTGGGTCGGCACGGCGAGGACGTGGAGGCCGCCGGCTCCCTGCCGAACCGCATCGCCGGTGTCGTGGCCTCGACGCGCAAGCCCGTGGTCGCCGCCATCGACTCGGGGGCGCTCTACGACCCCTGCGTCACCGTCCTGCAGCGCGCGGGTATCCCGACCTGGCGCCGAATCGACCGGGCCATGCGCGCCCTCGGGGCGTGGTGCGCCTCTCACCTGTGACTGCGCCCTCGCGTGCAGCCGTGCGAGCGACCGTGTAGGATCCCGGGGCCCCGGACAGCAGGGGAGAGGTCCCGTGGAGACTGGATGAAACTTGGGTGGCTGCTCGCATGGCTCGTGACGCTCTCTGCCTGCGCCGAGGTCCGTCCCTGGAGCGGACCTGGGACCGACGACGGGGCCGCCCACGCCGATGGAGTGCCGGGCGACGGCGGTTCGGGGAACGGGTGCCCGGAGACCGGCTGTGACGGCCCGGCCGATGCGGACTCCGGCGGCGCTCTCCCCGATGGCGACCTGAGCGACGTACAGGGTCCCGACGCGGGCGACGGCTCGCAGACCCACGACGGGGATGAGACCACGGGCGGAGACGCGGACGCGGACGCGGGCGCGGACGCGGGCGCGGACGCGGGCGCGGACGCGAGCGGAGACGCGGGCGGAGACGCGGGCGCGGACGCGGGCGACCACGGCGACGGAGAGACGGACGCAGGCCCAGGTCCCTGCCTGAAAGACGGGGACTGCGACGACTCCTCGCCGTGCACCCTCGACTCCTGCGTGGACGGAGAGTGTGCGCACGCCTTCGTGCCCTGTGACGACGGCTCCGTGTGCACCCTCGACGGCTGCGACCCGCTCGCCGGCTGCTTCGTCATCCCCGAGCTCTGCGACGACGGCGACCCCTGTACCGACGACGGGTGCAGCGAGGCGACCTCACTCTGTACGCACGCGGCGGCGGCCTGCGATGACGGAGACCCCTGCACGGCCGACTCCTGCGCCCCGGGCGCGGGGTGCCTCCACGACCCCACGTTCTGCTGCTCGTCCCACGCCCAGTGTGTCGACGAGGACCCGTGCACCCTGGACTCGTGCGTGAGCGCATCCTGCGTTCACGCTCCCTCACCGGCGCCCGAGTGCTGCACACCGGCGGTCTGGAGCGCCAGCTTCGACGACGGAGAGGCGGCGGGCTGGCAGATCGAGGGCGAGGGCGGCGCGGGCTGGAGCGTGGTCCCCCCGTTCGGGCCGGCCGGCTCGCCCGTGTTGTGGTTCGGAGATCCAGAGACCGGCGGCTTCGACGTGGGGACGTCGAGCGGGGAAGCGACGAGCCCCCCGTTTCTCGTACCCGCAGGGGCCGCGACCACGGCGACCCTGCGCCTGCTCTTCGACGCCGAGCCGGGGCTGCTGGCAGACCACCTGACCGTTCACGCGGTGACCTCCGGCGGCGCAGTCCTCCTCTGGACCAAGTCTGCGCTGCCGTCCACGCAGAGTTGGCACGAGGTCGCCATCTCCCTCACTGCCTTCGGGGGGCAGACGATTCAGCTCCGCCTCCGCTTCGACACCGTGGACTCGGCCTTCAACGAGGGGCTTGGCGTCCTCGTGGACTGGATCGCGGTGACGACCACCTGCGCCCCAGCCCCCTGCGTCTCCGTGCAGGCGTGCAACGACGGACACGCCACGACGACGGACCTGTGCATCAACGGCGCGTG
Organism: Myxococcales bacterium; assembly: GCA_045863395.1. GTDB lineage: Bacteria > Myxococcota_A > UBA9042 > JABWCM01 > BTVJ01 > BTVJ01. Next base: position 90,201 of record BTVJ01000002.1, on the reverse strand, counting down.
CATGCACCTCGCTCCCGCGCTCTGCCTCCCGGACATCCCCTGTGACGACGACGACCCGTGCACGGCGGACTCCTGCCAGGAGGGTTTCTGCGCCCACGCCCCGACGAAGGGCTGCTGCGTGACCGCCGCGAGCTGCTGGGACGGCGACCCCTGCACCGACGACCTCTGCATGGGTGGACCACCGGGGACCTGCGCCAACCCGCCGTCCTTCGATTGCTGCCTGAAGGGTGGCACGTGCGCGGACGGGGACCCCTGCACCGTGGACACCTGCCCCCCAGACGGGGGTCGCTGCACCCACGGCGCGCTCCCCGGCTGCTGCGCCGACGCCTCCGACTGCCTGGACGACGACCCCTGCACCGACGACCGCTGCTCGGCGGGAGGGTGCGTCCACGTCCCCGCGTGCTGCGAGGGCACGGCAGACTGCGAGGACGGGGACCCCTGCACGGGCGGCGGCTGCGACGACGGCACGTGCTCCTTTGAGTTCACGGGGGCCACCGGGTGCTGCGCGCCTCTTCTGACGACCGACTTCCCCCAGCCGGAGCTGCTCTTCCCCCTCTGGGACAGCGACCCCACGAGCGGAGTCGCCTGGACCTGGTCGGCCGAGGGTTGCCACTCCCCTGGCGGCTGCCTCCGCGCCGTGAACCCGGAGACGGACACCTACGACGGGGGCCTCATCGACGTGGCCGTGGCGACCGCCCCCTTCGTCGTGGAGCCGGGCACCACCGTCTCCTTGTGGGTGCGCATCGAGAACGAGTGGACGGCTGGATTCACCGACGGCCCCCACCACGACGTCCTGTCGGTCCTGGTCGTGACGGAGGGCGGCCAGCAGACACTGTGGAGCAGCGACGCCCCGATGACCCCCTACTGGGACGCGGGTCCGCAGGGCGAGATGCTCGGGGGCAAGTGGTTCCACCTGATCCGCTTGCCCATCACCGGCCTGAACGGACAGACGGCACGCGTCGCGCTCCGCTTCGTCACGCTGGACTCGCTCTTCAACGCGCTCCCGGGCCCCTGGGTCGATGACCTCCTGATCGACGCCTGTGTCCACTAGTAGGGCGTCGCATAAGTAATGATGCAATCCGGAGGGTCGAGGCGCCCCGCCAGGCGTTCGGCCCAAGCGCCGGAATACTCATGGTATTTCAAGCTTGGGCCGGGCGCCTGGCGGGGATGGATCGGCCCTCCCGGTTGCATCATTACTTCGGCGACGCCCTACTAGCAGGCAGGGTTCGACCATCAGGGGTCAGGGTCCGGTCGTCAGCGCTCCGACGACACCACGACAGAGAGGCCGCTGATCGCTGACGTCCCTATTTGCACCCCTCGTCGGTCGATCCGTCGCAGTCGTCGTCGAGGCCGTTGCAGAGCTCGAGCAGGTTGGCGGGGCTCTCCGGACCGCATGCGACCTTGTCTCCCCCCGGGGAGCACTCCCAGACCCCGTTCTTGCAGACGTCGATGTCCGGGCCGTCGCAGAGCTCCCCGAGTGGGAAGTCCTCGTCGGTCTCGCCGTCGCAGTCATCGTCCATGCCGTTGCACTTCTCCGGGGTCGGCCCCACCTCGGGGCAGATGGCAGAGAGGCCGTCCGGTGCGCAGGCGAGCCAGCCGGTCTCGCAGTCGTCGACGTCCGGGCCGTCGCAGGCCATGCCGAGCGGGCCATAGCCCTCGTCTGTGTCACCGTCGCAGTCGTCGTCCAGCCAGTTGCAGAGCTCCACGTGCCCCGGGCCTGGCGCCTCGTCGCAGGCCACCCAACCTCCCTTGCACACGATGACCCCGTCCGCGCAGAGATCGTCGTCGTGTCCGTCGCATGGCTCGCCAGCGCCGAACCCCTCGTCCGTGTCTCCGTCGCAGTCGTCGTCCACGCCGTTGCAGACCTCGACTCCGGCGGGCCCCAGCTCCTCGCACGCCACGCTCAGGCCGTCCGGCGAGCACTCGGCCAGGCCCGTCGGGCAGGTATCGTCGTCCGGCCCGTCGCACGGAGTCCCTGGCGGCTGGAAGCCCTCGTCCACCAGCTTGTCGCAGTCGTCGTCCACGCCGTTGCAGAGCTCCGGGGTCACGAGCGCCGGGTCCTCGTTGCAGGCGACCCCTTTGGCGTCCTGGGCGCAGACGACCTTCCCCCGACGGCAGCTATCTCCGTCGGGGCCATCGCACTCCCCTCCCAAGGTCGGCCAGACCTCGTCCACCAGGCCGTCGCAGTCGTTGTCCAGTCCGTCACAGAGCTCGGAGACTCCGCCGGGTGAGTCTCCGACGCACAGCAGCGCTCCCTCCTGGCACACCCAGGCTCCGGCGGCGCACCCCCCGCTGTCGGGGCCGTCGCACCCACCGGCCGGGACTCCGCCGTCGTCCGTGAGGCCGTTGCAGTCGTCGTCCTTCCCGTTGCACTCCTCGGGAGCCGGCACACCCTCCGCGGCGCTGCACCCAAGCGCCCCCCCCGCGCACTCCCACACGCCCGCCGCTTCGCACCCTCCGAGCCCGGCCGTGCAGGGCTGCCCGACCAGGTCGAAGCCCTCGTCGGTCTCGCCGTCGCAGTCGTCGTCCACCGCGTTCCCGCACAGCTCGATCGCCTGCGAGCCCTCGGGGACGCCACAGAGGAGCTGCCCGCTCACGGGATCGCACAGCCACTGGCCGAACGCCTCACAGTCGCCGGTGCCCTCCGTGCACTCGCCTCCGAGGCTCCCGAAGCCCTCGTCGGTCTCGCCATCGCAGTCGTCGTCGCGGCCGTTCCCGCACCGCTCCGACACCGGCCCCTGCGGTCCCGGTACGCACACCTGGGCCTCCGCCTCCGACGCCGCCCAGAACCGGTCCCGGACCTGCACCCGGACGCGCTGCACTCCGGGCGCGCCCGCAGGCACCTTGAGCGAGAGCGCCGGCGAGAAGGTGGTGTCCCAGGCGCCGTCGCCGTCCAGGTCCCACCGCGCGAGGAGCAGGCCGTCCCAGGGGGACGCCACATCCGGGTCCGTGGAGCCCCCGGCGTCGAGGGTGACGTGGGTCGGCGTGGCGCTGGCCACCAGGGCAGCCACCGGAGCGCCCCCGTAGGACACGGCCGTCACCTGGCGGCGCGCGACGGCGCTGGCCGTCCCCCCCACCTCCAGCCCCACCGTGAAGGCGCCCGACCGCCACGGGCCGTCCACCACCTCTGCGATCTGGTACCCGCTGACGCCACCCGCGATGTGCAGGAGGCCGTCGTCGCCGAGCCAGAGCCCCCGGGGTGAGCGCAGGGCGACGGCCGTCAGGGGCGAAGGGGCGTCCGGCTCGGCCAGATCGAAGAGGTGGAGCTGGATCCCGCTCGCCACGTACAGCCAGTCCCCGGACGCAGCCACGTCGGTGACCACCCCCTCCACGCCGAGCGTCGACCGGAGCACCGGCACCTCCGGGTCGGACACGTCGAAGATGCGCACCCCGCTCCCGGCGTCGGCGACGAGGCAGAGGCTCCCGTGGACCCGCACCGCGCTCGGGGCGGACCCATGCAGGCCGCCCAGGGTCGCCAGGCTCACGGTCGCTCGTGGGGTCCCGTCCAGATCGAGGGTGACCAGCGCACCTGCGTAGGGGTCTCCCTCCTCGGCCACGACGGCGCAGGCGACCGCGCCCGCATCCACGTCGACGATGCGCCCGGGGGCGGCGTGGGGTTCGTGCGACACGAGCGCCCAGGTCGCCGTGTCCACGACGGCGACTCCCGCTCCGTCGGCCACCATCAGTCCGCCGCCCATCAGGGCCAGCCCCGTGGCGTCGCCAAAGGGCGGCAGGTCTCCCGCTACCACCAGGGCTCCCCCCTGCGGCTGGGCGACGAGGCGGGTCGCGCCGGCCGCTCCCCGAGTCACCACGAGGTCGTCGCCGACGAGCGCCAGCTCCGAGGCCCGGTGCAGCCCCGGGAGGGTCGCCGCGGCGACGATGGACGGCGCCGCCGGGTCGGACACGTCCACGGCGAGCACCTGCTGCCGGTCGGCGTCCACCACCCACCCCACTGCCTCTCGCTGGACGACCGCCCTCCAGGCGCGCCCGTCGGGGTTCGCGACGCTCCCGCGGATCGCCACCCGGAGCCCGGGGATCGAGAGCGCTCGCGAGGCCGCGCCGAGCGGCTCCCACGGGGTGTCCGCGAGCCCGTCGCCGTCCCAGTCCCAGCGCCCCACCCCCACACCAGCCGGGGTCGCCGTCACCAGGACCTGCTCACCGACCCCGACCGCGTGGGCGGGCGTCACGACGAAGCTCGCGTCCGGCGGGAGGCTCCCCTCGACGACCTCGACGGCGGCCGCCGCGACGGAGACCGCGTCGCCCGCCTGGACCTCGACCCGCGGCTGGACCACCCCCGGAGTGGACCAGGTCACGGTCGTCGTCAGCTCCGTGGTCAGCGCCGTGTCCCAGGTCCCGTCGCCGTCCAGGTCCCAGCGGGCCCGGGCCTGCGCGCCCCACGCCGCGGACCCGGTGGCGTCGAGCACCACGGGCGCACCGGTCACCGCGAGGGCCGGCGCGTCGAGCCCGGCGAGCACCGCCACCGGCGTGGCCCCGCGCCGGACGGCAAGCGGAGCGTCCAGACGCCGGATCCCCGTCTGCCCCTCCAGGGTGCGGGCTCGGACCTCGGTGACCCATGATCCCTCGGGCAGCGGCGGGATCTCGACCACCGCCACCTCGTGGCCGCTGTCGAAGGCGCCATCGACGGGCGTGGCGGGCCGCCAGGGTCCCGAGGCGCCGCCCAGGGGCGTGACGCGCCACTCCACGGCCGCGATGGCGTCGAGGGACAGCGCCCCGCTCAGCAGAGACCCGACCGGCGGCAGGGTGCCCACGGTCGCGGTCGCCTCCAGAGAGAAGGGCCCGCTGCCTGCGAGAGCCCCGACGGCCACGACCGGTGGCTGGTCGAACAGGTCGACGAGGCCGTCGCCGTCGCTGTCGAGCCACCCCCACGCGATGCGCGTGTACGGCGTCAGGTAGCTCGTGTTGTTGAGCATCAGGGACGGAACGGACTCGCCATGGCCCTCGACGAACCCGGTGCCGTCGTCGAACTGGCTGTTGGCATTGGCGACCCCGAGCCACCCTTGTAGCGCCGAGGGTGGCTGCCCCGCGTCCGGGTGATACTCGTCCTTGGCCCCGAACAGGTGGCCTGTCTCATGGGCGTAGACGCTCGCCCCGACCGACGAGAAGAGCACGGCGGCGGGACCAAAGAGCAGGGCGGACGCTCGACCGAGGCGCAGGTCGCTGTTGTCGGCGACGAGCAGCACGATGGCCCAGTTGGTGCGGTGCTTCTCGCGAAGGAAGCGGGCGTAGGCGAGGCGCCGCTGTGCGACGGTTCCCGTCGTAAAGCCGCCGGGTGGCCCCACCCGCGAGAGGACGTCCGCCCACACGTCCTCGTCGAAGTTCCATCCTCCGGCCTTGGTGAACCGGAGGACGGGCTCGTAGTCCGTCGCGATGGTCCCCGCCACCCCTCCGGGAGGGGGGGCGCTCGGCAGGTCCAGCACGAAGGAGAGGCGCGCGGACGGCTCGCGCTCTGCGAGCCAGGCCAGCGCCGCCTGCGCTCGGGCCTGGACCAGCGCCACCTCTCCCGCAGTCCACGACTCCGTGTTCGGGTCGATGCCGCCGGTGGACTCCGGCAGCACGAGGGCGACGGCCACGGTGCCGACCATGAACCGCGAGGTGTCCGTGATCCCCTCGCCAAAGGGCGGCGCGTCGCCCTTGAGGAGGGTCGTGGTCGGGGCGCCCTCCTCGAAGGGTGGGTCCTCGAAGGGCTCGTCCGGTCCATCGCCAGGGGTGGCATCGAGGTGCGTGGGCGCGAGGAGGGTGGCCGCAGCGTCGCCGAGGGCGGCGTCCCGCGCCGTGATGGACGCGACCCCGGCCCCCGTAGCCGGCTCGACCCACGACGCGAGCGCGGGTACGGCGAGGCGGCCGCGCACGTCCGAGCGCGCCAGGGCGAGGGGAGGCCGCACGCAGAGGAGCTGGAGCCCGAGGGGCCTGAGGCGCGCGGCCAGCTCCGCCACTCCAGTCTGTGACCGAAGCCCGAGGAGCACACGGTCTCCTGGCTCAACCACGAGCTGGCCCGCGGGCCCCTCACCGTGCTCCTCGGAGGCCGCATCGAGGGGCGCCTCGGGAGGCGCGGCCCCGCAGGACACCAACGCCAGGAGCGTCGCCACGAGGAAGGGGGAGCGAGCGCCGAACCCGATCCACCCTCCCCGCTGTCCCTGGTCCGATGACATGGCGAGATCATGGCGACGCGTGAACCCGCGGTCAACGGCTTGCCAGCGGCGGCGCGACCGGGTCTAATCGCGGCATGGCGACCACCCCTTCACTCGGCAACACCTCCCCATGACGCGCAGAGTCGGCGTCGCGCTGCTCGCGCTCCTCGTGCTCGGGGTCGCTCTGACCGCGTTCTCCGCCACGTCTCGCTTCTCCCGCTCCCGGTCCATCCTGAAGCAGGATGGCATGGCCTACTTCATGTACACCCGGTCCCTGGTCGTGGACCTGGACACGGACGTCACCGCAGAGATTGACCAGATCCGGCGCTTCGACGAGGACGCCACGGAGGCCATCGACCGCTACGTGGCCGTCAACCCCTCGACGGGTCGGGTGGAGCTGCCGTGGCCCGTCGGCATCGCGTTCGTGATGGCCCCTTTCTACACGGTCGGCTGGCTGGTGGAGCTTGGCGCGGCCACCGTGTCGGGTCGCGCCCCGGACACCTTCGGCGTCATCCCCATCACGTTCTATGCCCTCGGGTGCGTGCTGCTCGCCTGCCTTGGCGTGTGGTGGACCATCCGCGCATGCCGCGGCGTCGCCGACCGGGACCCGGCGACCATCGCCGCCCTCGCTGTGGCGCTGGGCGGCCCGCTGGTCTTCTACACCTTCTTCCACCCGACCATGGTGCACTCCGCGTCCTTCGGGCTCATGGCCGGCTGGACCCTGCTGTGGCAGCAAGGGTGGCGAGAGAGACCACGGTGGGCCCTCCTCGGGGGACTTCTCGGGCTGCTCGTGGCCATGCGCTACCAGAACGTGATGTTTGGCGTGCTGCTCCTCGCCCTGGTCATCCACCGCGGGCGAGCCGAAGGTGCGCGACCCGCCATCAAGGGCGCCGCCATGGCCGCTGCCGGTGGGGCGGCGGTCCTCTCGCTGCAGGTGATCCACCTCATCGTCAACCACGGGCTGTTCACGGGCGCAACCCACCTGTCGGAGGAGCCAGGCTCCATCGCAGGCAACGTCTTCGACTTCACGTCGCCGTACATCCTCCATGTGCTCTTCTCACCCAAGCACGGCGCCTTCTACTGGGCCCCCGTGCTCGCCATCGGCTTCGGGGGGCTGCTCGCCGCGGCGGTGCAGCGCCAGACCTGGGCCGCTGCGGCCGTGGCCACCATCCTGGCGCACGTGTGGCTCATCGGCACCCTCGGCGAGATCAACTGGTCTGGAGCAGCCGCCTTCGGCATGCGCTACCTGACCGAGTGCACGCCGCTGTTCGCCCTCGGGCTGGCCGTGCTCCTTCAGGCGTCGGGCCGGCGGCTCCGTCGCGCCTGGATCCCGGCCCTCGGCGCCCTGGTCGCGTTCAACCTGGCGCTGACCGTCCCCTACTCGCTCCGGGTGATCTCCCAGGAGGAGGCAGTGACCTGGCCCGAGATGGCCCGCGGCATCGGGCGGTCCGTCGGCGCCATCCGGGAGCGCCTCGGGAGTGGCCAATGATCCGCGTCCGTCCCAGCGACGCGGCCACGCCCATCGTCCTCTTCCCCGAGCTGTCCAGGCGCACCTTCACGGCGCTGACGCTCCTCGCGTCCTGCGCGCTCTACGGCCTGGCCCTCAACCCGTATCTGCTGCCGGACACCTACGACAACGTCATGTACCTCGTGGGGGCGCGCTCCATCGCTGAGCACGGGGCGTTCACCTTCGGCGGCTTCCGCATCGCAGACTGGCCGCCGGGCCTCTCGACCCTCCTCGCCATCCCCATTGCCCTGGGGTTCGACGGCGTGGTGGCCGCGAAGCTGGTCATCCTCGGGACCGTCATCCTCTCTCTGTGGGCGTCCATTCACCTCCTGGCCCAGGAGAGCCGCCCCCACGCGCGCCTCGTGACCCTCGCGGTCGCCATGCTCGCGACGGCGTTCCTGCTGGGCATCCGCGTGATGTCCGAGTGGCCCTTCACCGCGTGCTCTCTGGGGCTCCTGCTCGTCCTCCACCGCATGGGCGCCTCTCCGCACCGCTGGCGCTGGGCGGTGCTCGGCGGGCTGCTGCTCGGGGCCGCGACCCTGACCCGCTTCGTCGGCGTCACGCTGGGCGCGGCCGTCGTCGCCCAGGGGCTGCTCGCCGGCCGCGGGCTGCCCCTGTCGGGTCGGGTCCGCGCCGCACTCCCAGCGGTGCTGGTGGGCGCGCTGGGCGGCGCCATGACCATCGCGTGGCGGTTGTCCGTGGCGGCAGACACGTCCGCCGGGTTGAGCTGGGTGTTCTACTCCGCGCGCCAGACGACGTTCATGCCGTCGGACTTCTTCGGTCTGACCGCCGCCCTGGGAGACCTCCTCTTTCGCGCCAGCCGCATCGCGGCGGTCCTGGACCTGCCACGAGCCTTTCCTGCGCTCACCGGTCTGGTCGCTGGCAGCGTCATGGTCCTCGGAGCCGTCATCCGCATCCGCGCCCGGGGGGTTCAGCTCAGCGACTGCTACGTGCTTGCGACCCTGGTCGTCCTCCTCGGGCTCGAGTGGAAGCACGGGCGCTATCTCCTTCCCATCGCCCCATTTCTGCTGAGCGATCTGCTGCTCGGCGGCAGGGCAGTGCTCTACCGCGCGCTGCCGGCTCACCCGAGGGTCTGCGACCGCCTGGCCATCGTGGCAGGCGCGGTCTGGGTGCTCCTCAGCGCGACGAGCAACGGGCTCCTCCTGGTGCGGGGCAACGGCCACACTCACGGGAGCCTCATCGCCTTGCTCAGCCCGACTCCAGAGAGCTTCTACCTCGGAGACTGGCGCGACCTCTCCGTGGCGTGCGCCGTGGTGCGCAGCTCCGGCGACCCGCGCAGCGTCCTCGTGGTGGGCCGCCACGATCTGATCTACCCCTCCGTATGGTGCGACCGGCCGACGCTGCGCATCGACGAGGGCGACACGGCGCCCAGCAGAGAGGCCCTCTGCGCCGCCCCACCCTACCCCACGGAGAGCGGGTACGCGCTGAAGACCGACGGGCGCCCCACCCCGCCGCTGCGGACATTCCCTGGGGTACAGGCCCCCGAGGGCCGCTGCGCGACCGGGTGGGTGCTTACGCAGGAGCCAGCCAGACTCCCCGAGGTGCTCCCGGGGATGCCTCCCCTGCGTCAGGTTGGCACCTGGGGCGCATTCACTCTCTGGCACGCCCTGGGCGACGCAGAGCCCACACGAGCGCCCTGAGAGCACATCGCCGAGGTGCCCCGCCGCAAGCGCGTGGGCCCGGTCGCGGCGGGGGACCTTGCCAGCGCCTGCCAGGACTGCTGCGCGAGACAGCGGGGAGTTTCTCGACGATGAGTCGAGTCTGTCGTAGGGGCGAGAGAGGGGAGATCGGATCACCGCTTCGCGACACGGGGCAGAGCCGCGAAGCGGTGATCCGCGAGATCGTATCTGAGCGAACCTCAGTCCCGCAGAATCCAGCGGCCGTTGTCGTCCTTCTGGAACCGGCGCGCCTCACGCCCGATGGCGATGGTCACCGCCAGCTTCAGGTTGGGCTTCTCGGACAGCTTGTTCTTGCGGACGAACTCGATCAGCTCGTCGGTGCTGGCGGAGCCGCGCTGCTTGATGAACCTCTCGAAGTGCTCGCGGAGCGGAGTCTCCGGTCCCTTGGGCTTGGCGGCGGGAGCGGCCTTCGCCGGGGCGGGAGCGGCCTTCGCCGGAGCGGCCTTCGCCGGAGCGGCGGCCTTCGAGGGGGCGGGCGCGGCGGCCTTCGCCGGAGCAGGCGCGGCGGCCTTGGCAGGGGCGACCTTGGCAGGCGCGGCCTTCACCGGGGCAGGCGCCGCAACGGCCTTGGCAGGCGCAGCCTTGGGCGCCTCGGCCTTGGCCGGAGGTGCCTGGGGAGCCGCCTTCACGGGGGCGGGCGGAGCCGCGGCGGGGGCCGCCGCGGGAGCGGGAGCGGCAGCCTCGGCCTTCGGCGCCTCGTACCCGCCCGAGATGCTGATGAGCTGCGTCACCAGCTCGAGCTGGCGAATCAGCGACGACAGCTCGGAGACCTTGATCTCCACGGAGTTGGTCCCATTGCGGAGCTGAATCGCGTTCGACTTGAGCGCGACCTCCAGCTCGGGACCCTTCAGGTCCAGCGAAAGTCTCATGTTGTCACATCCTTTGTTTCTGGTCAGCTACATCGGCAGTCCCGATTCCCGGGAGTCCGACCGGTCATCGGGTCTCACTGGAGAACGAAACTAACCCCTGTCTCTGTCCCCTGTCAACATGAATCTCCCGAACCTTGTCAAATACCGGGGTGCAGCAGCGTATGAGGCGTCGAAACATGGCGCTGGAAGCGAAGTGGCAACACATGCGATCGGCCCAGATCTCGGCCACCTGCGCGGGGCGGGCCCCATGGGAGGGCTGACTGGACTATGGCAAGAGCGACTCGAGGTATGCCGCCGGGCTGATCAGGAGGTCCTTGACCGCGCACGAGCCCTGGGCGTCTCCGAAGTACGCCGAGCCCGCGGTCACGGTCCAGTCGCCCCACACGTACATGGTGAAGGTGTCGAAGCCCACGGTGGAGGCGGCCGAGGGCTTCAGCTCCAGATAGAGATCCCACGGGCCGTGGTGCATGAAGGGGTGAGCCTGGAGCGCAAAGTCCGTGTGGAGGAGCGTCAGCGGCACACCGACGGGAGTCGTGAAGCCGGGGATCGGCTTGGTCAGGGTCCACTTCACGTACCCGTTGAAGGGCTCCTTGCTGTAGTCGAAGGCCCAGGATTTGGCTGGGTCCGTATAGACCTCCACGGTCTCCAGCGTGAACCAGGCCGTCGTACAGGTTCGGCGCTGCACCTTCATCGACTTTCCGATGACGTCTCCGGGCACGGGGAGCACCTCGATGGCCGGAGGAACCGGCTGCGTCTCGTCGAGGGTGCGGACCTGCTTGAACACGAAGCGCTCCGGGTGGACCTGTCCCGACGCCAGCGCAGGCCACCCCGGCGCCATGTGTCTGAACTCCAGATCCAGGACCTGTGAGAGGCTCTGCTGGGCTTCCGGCAGTGAGCCGTTGGCCGTGTCGAGCCACAGCGCGGTCAGGACACGCATGTGCCCGAACATCCACAGGAGGCGCCCGTCGTCCAGCAGCAGCTCGCCGGGCTCAGCCTCCGTGGACGCCTGCACTCGCGTGATCTTGGGGCCGCTTCCCCAGTCCTCCACCACGTCGATCTCGGGCTTCGCGGGGTTGCCCGGCTCGGGGTTGGTCACGCTGAGGGCGCCCTTCTGCACGTTGACCACCATGCGGAACGTGTCGCCATATTGGCCCCGGGCGAGGTAGGTCGTTATCACCCCGTTCGAGACCTCCAGGTCGTCGTCGAACCGGGCGTGGATCAAGAGGCCCATGTCTCCGCTCAGGTGCTCGATGCCAGCCGCCTGGCGCTCCTCGAAGGCCTCATAGGTCCAGTACGAGGCCCACGTCTTCAAGATTGCCCACTGGATGGACTTCTTCTTCTCGTCGGGGTCGGTCTGAAGGAGCGGCTTCAGGTAGCCCGTGTTCGAGTCGTAGAGGCCGGCCCCATTGAAGCCCGGGACGTCCTCCGCGGTGGACGAGGAGCGGAACCGCAGCCCCTGCGAATCAGCAAAGGTCGCGTAGCGCGCCTGCAGAGTTGCGGTGATGGCCTGAAGCGTCGAGGGCTTGATCACCTTTGACCGGACCAGCCCCTTGACCCCCTCCTTGGCGAGGACCGAGCCGAGCAGAGTGGTCCCGTCGTGGCTCGCCTTGAACGACGCGAGCCACGCGGCGCTCTGAACGCCCGGGTGCTGGGCCAGGAACTCCTTTGGGCCCTCGAGCACGACGAACCGGACGAGAGCGTCCGTGGCGAACTCCGGGTCCTCCAGGACCGCCTGGATGGTCGGCTCCAGCGACTCCATGTGCTCCGCGTACGCGCGGATGGTCAGACAGAGGGGGAGGTCCGGGCGATCCAGGTCGGGGAGGTCGTTGAAGGCCAGCACCCCCGAGGCCTTTCCGCCACACAGCGGGACCAGCCCCTCGACGGCCCCGACGCCGCCCTGCCCCAGATCGACGGTCAGAGGCGCATTCGTCAGATCGATGGGCGGGATCTCGAAGGTCTTCTGCACCTTCATTGACTTCCACGTGTCGTACTCGGGCTTCGTGATCGGGTGCCAGAGGACGCCGTCGTCCATGACCTTCAAGATGACGGGCGCGTCCCACTTGTCCCACTCCAGCACCCCCGGGTGCGACTCGATGCCGGCGACATAGGCGTTGGGCGTCCCGCGGCTCTTTGCCAGCAGGTTGAGGTGCGCGAGCGGCGTCTGTGGGACTGCCGTCACGATGCCCGCCACCGGCGGGAGATAGTCGGGCACCTCCGACAGGACGACTATCTCGCTAGCCGAATAGGAGCCGCCACCTGCCCCCTTGGGCACCACTCGGACGGTCCCGGCGGTGATCCCGGGGTTGTAGCCGACCTCGTCTCCCTTCACGACGAGCTGCTCATAGCGCACGATGCGCCCGGCAAGCGGACCGCCCGCCGCCTCGATGGACTGCGCGAGGATCTCCTGCCCCGAGGACCGCACCAGCCACTTGAGCTGAGACGCGACGGACGGCGGGAGGACCTCGGAGAGACGGCCGAAGAAGGCGGCGAGCTGCTTCTCTGTCAGCTTGTCGACGAACTCCAGATCGAACAGCCACAGCTCCTCGGGGAGCACCCGCTCAGGGTTCGCGTCGAAGTGGAGCAGGGAGCCGACGCCGAAGAAGCGCGACTCGCCGAAGGAGTCCGCGTAGAACTTGGACGAGTACAGCCGCTCTCCGTACCACGACAGCCCCAGGGGGAGTACGGTCTGTTGTTTGGCCCAGTCGATCACCTCTTGAACGGTAGAGAATTCCAATCCCTGGACGGGCTCCACGGAATAGCCGGAGATTGCGTCACCATTGAGCAAACGAAACCAGTACCACTCGTCGTGGAGCGTGTAGAACGTGGGGTTCATCCAGTGTGCCTCTCCGCCGAGGGCGTCCTGGAATCGTGTGAGCACGAACTTGCACTGGTCGGGCTGGGACTCGGACGCGCAGTACCACAGGATCTCCGACTCGGAGACAAAGTACGGGAGGGTGGGCTCCGTTGGAGGGCTGACGGCATCCACATCGGCGCCGGCGTCCTGGAGAGCGTCCGTGTCGAGAGCTACGTCCTCTGGCACCCCCAGGTCGCCGCCAATGTCGATGGGCTCCCAGGAGTCCTGCGCGGCGTCTGGTGCGATATCCTGCCGGTGGAGGACGTCGAGCCCCCCGCCCGCGTCCCCGGCAGTGTCCGTTGGGGCAGCGCCATCCTCCACCGAGACGTCGGCGAACCCGTCAGGGGTCGCGCCCAGGTCCGATGTGGAGTCAGCCGGGTCGGTGCAGCCCATGGCCAAGGCGGCCACGCACACGGCGAGCAGCCATGATGTCTTCATCGTGAGATCCTCCGCGCCCGACCCGCGCAGCACCAGCCTACCCCGCGCCCTCAGTCAATACAACACGGGGCCCTCACCGACCTCGCGACTCCGCCGCACTCGACGAGCGCCCCGGCTCCGGGTACGGTGGCGGGCACAGGAGGACCCATGGCAAAGACGCTGGAGAGGTGGGAGACCGTGCGGGAGGGAGCAATCGACAGGTATGCTGTGTTCGCCGTGCAGCGGATCTGGCGTCGCTCGTCGAGGACGGGGCTGGTCGGGGAGTATCAGGTGCTGCGCACGCCCTCGTGGGTCAACGTCGTCGCCCTCACACCGCAGCAGGACGTCGTCCTCGTGGAGCAGTACCGCCACGGCGTCGACCGCGTCACCCTGGAGATCGTCGGCGGCATGGTGGACGCGGGTGAAGATCCTGGAACGGCGGCGGCCCGCGAGCTCCTCGAGGAGACCGGATATGCGGGAGACGCCCCTGAGCGGCTGGGCGCCGTCCGGCCGAACCCGGCCATCCAGGACACCGAGTGCACCACCTGGCTCATCCGCAACGCCCGCAAAGTGGCGGAGCCCAGGCCCGACGACGGGGAGCACATCGAGGTCGTGACCGCCCCGCTGACCGCAATTCCAGAGATGATCCGGGCCGGCCGCATCGATCACACGCTCGTGATCAGCGCGTTCTACCTGCTCGGGCTGCGGGGCTGAGGCCGTCAGGCCCTGGGGTCGCCGGGCCGCAGGACGAGCTCACCTATCTGCACCCCCCCGTGCACCACGGCCAGATAGACGAGCGGTGGGCCCGGAAGGACCCGCAGGTCGTGCTCGGTGTCGGGGGGCATGGAGACCAGGTCCCCGCGCCGGGACACGCGCGCACCGTCGTCGCAAGCCCCCTGGAGGATCAGGACGTGCTCGTCGCCCAGATGGCGGTGGTGGGGGAACGAGCCGCCGGCCGGAATCCGGACGAACCCCGTGATGGCGCCCGCAGCGGCCGCGCCCCCCTGCACGTGATAGAGGCTCACTCCCATGGCTGGACCCGGCTCCCAGACCGACGGGTCGTCGATGCGGGCCAGCAGCGCGCGCGCCGCATCCACCGCCAGGTCGAGGAGCGCGGCCACCCGTGCGGAGAATTCGTCGAAGCGGCTCGTTGCCGCCGCGCCGCGCAGGACGCGTGCGCGTACCTCTGGAGACGGCATCACCGGCTCCAGGGCCAGCGCCAGCATCTCCAGCTCGGGCGCGAGCCGCTCGTCCCACTCGCGGCTTCCTTCGTGGCCCATCGGCGCCGCACTGGCCCGCGGACCGCCCATTCCCTGGTGCTTCGTCATGGTTCCCCCTCCCCGGTGAGCATCTCTCTCAGCTTGGCGCGCGCTGCAGCCACCCGCGACTTGACGGTCCCGACCGGCACACCTGTCATGGCGGCGATCTCGGTCGAGGAGAGCCCGTCGAAGTAGCCGAGCTCAAGGACCCGACGCTGCTCGTGGGGCAGAGTGCCCAGGGCCCCGCGTAGCCGCTCGGCGTCCGAGGCGCTCGCCGGATCGGGCGCCAGAGGGTGCGCGCGCTCCCTCCCATCGTCGAGGGACTCGCAGCGGGCGATGCGCGGAGAGCGGCGCCGGTCGATGGCGCGACACCGCGTCCGAAGCAAGAGCCACGCGCGCACCGTACCCCTGCCCGGATCGTAGTCGCCGGCAGAGCGCCAGAGCTCCAGGAAGATGTCGTGGAGCAGATCCTCGGCCTCTCTCTGATCGCCGACCACCCGCAGGGCGACAGCCAACATCAGCGAGGCGTAGCGATCATACAGTGCCGCGAGCGCCTGCTGCCCACCGCCAGCAATGGCGAGCATCAGGGCAGTGTCGCTGTCGTCATTTGACTGGAACACGGCATACCTCTGCAAGGGAGGGCTCATGCTACCACGGCGCCATGATCCGTCAATCCGAGGGCTCGCCTGCACCGCTGTCCGCCTCCGGAGCCTGGGCAGCCACGTCCGCGCGCCCCTTGGCCCAATGCTGCCCCACGCTGGCTCCGATCCCGCGGGGGCGCACCGCTGGGACCCTGTGACACACTGACGCTACGCTCGCGCCCCTGGAACGGATCGGTCGGAAGGCCATGGAGTTGGCTGGACGACGGTTCGCACTGTATGCTCCGGCGCCCGCGGAGGTGGCACCCGATGGCACGGCTTCACATCGAGCAGCGGCGCGGAGACCAGGCGGAGAGCGCGCACCCCGTCGCGGCAGTCCTGAGCAGGAGCGACGGGTCCGAGGTGGCGCGCACCGGGCCGCCGACGGTGACCACGTGGCGGAGCGGAGCCAAGCCGCTCCAGCTCGAGGGGAGCCTGTCACTCCTGGGCGCAGAGGTCGTCGCCAGCCTGGAGGACGCGGACCTGGCGGTCGGCGCCGCGAGCCACTCGGGGGAGCCCGCCCACGTGGAGCGCGTCCGGGGCCTGCTCGCCAGACTCGGGGGGGTCGAGGCCGACCTGCTCTGCGGGGCGCACTGGCCCGTCCACGAGCCGTCCGCCCGGGAGCTCGTGCGCGGGGGCCTGGAGCCAGCGCCCATCCACAACAACTGCTCCGGGAAGCACACCTTCATGGTCGCCGCCCTGCGGGCCGGCGGTCACGCGCCGGACTACCGGGACCCGGACCACCCCGTGCAGCGGCGCATCCGTGACGTCGTGGACGCCCGGACCGGAGGGGTGCAGGGGTGGGTGGTCGACGGGTGCGGCGTGCCGTGCTTCGTAGCCGAGCTCGCGGCCATGGCACGTGCCTTCGCCTGCCTCGCCACGGCGACTCAGGGGCGGGACGGCCTCCTCGGGCGCATCGGGGCCGCGATGCTGGCGCACCCGGAGCTGGTCAGCGGCACCGGGCGCCACGACCTGGAGGTCGTCCGCGGCGCGACGGAGCCCGTGATCTCCAAGGTGGGGGCCGAGGGGCTCGCCTGCATGGCCTTCCCCCAGAGGGGCCTCGGCCTCGTGCTCAAGGTGCAGAGCGGCGCCGAGGCAGCCCGCGGCCCTGCCGTCCGAGCCGTCATGGACGCGTGGCTGCCGGGCGTGCTCGGAGAGGGTGCGCTGGAGGAGTCCCAGATCCTGCGCAACGTCGTCGGCCGCGTCGTGGGGCGGCGTGTCGCCGTGTGGAGCGACCACGCGGGGTAGCTACGCCCTCTTTCGCGCCAACGTGAGCTCCACCCGGTAGCGGTGGGTGACCCGCGCGTGCCCGGGGATGGACCACGTCTCGGTCGCCTGGTCCAGGAGCTCGTAGCGCAGGTGTGGGAGGTCCGGGTGCTCCCCACGCAGCGCCGCTCGGAGCACGTCGTCCGCCGTGGACTGCGCCGTTGACCACCACGCACCGGGGTGGGTCACCCGCGGCTCCCAGTGCCACGGGGCACCCAGCAGCAGGAGCCCACCCGGCGCGGTCAGGGCGTCGAGCTGCCCGACGGCGAACACGGGGTCGGGGACCGTGTCGATGAGGGACATGGCGCAGACCAGCGGGAAGGACTCCGCCTCGAGGGGAGGCGCCACCAGGTCCCCCTGCACGAGCGTGATGGGCACCGACGCCGGCTCCCGGCGCAGCTCGATGGGCACGAACCGGCGCCCCTCTGCACGGAAGGGGAGCGTGACGGCCCCCTCGCCGAGGAGGCGGCGGGCCACGCGGAGCATGGACAGGCGGACATCGAAGCCCACGACGCCGCCGACGAAGGGCGCCCCGACGGTCTCGAGGAGGCCCCCGGGGCCGCAGCCGACCTCCAGAGCGTGACCAGGGATCGCCCCGCGACCCAAGGCCCCCGCGAGCCAGCCTCGCACTCGGGAGATCAGGCCACCGTTGCCCCGCAGATCGAGGGAGTCGACCAGCGCGGCGTCAGTGACGGCCTCCGGGAAGTGCGCCAGCGCGTACTGGGCGGGCAGCGCGGCCTCCGGGTCGTCTCCGGCCTCCTTGCACAGGCGCAGGGCCTCCGCCGTGCCCCGCGGCGGCCACGCCAGGTCCAGCGCCAGCGCCTGGGAGAGGGCGAAGGCGTCCAGATCCGGGGAGATGCAGGAGATCCCGTCCACCCTCGGCCACACGGCGCCGCAGCGCCCGCAGGAGTCGCTCCCGGGGCGACGGGCGAGCAGAACCACGGGGAGGGAGCCGTCGGGCTCGGGCTGGCGGCAGACGGGGCAGACGAGCGTGACCCCCGCCACTCCTAGAGCCCCAGGTAGGTGCGGGCGACGGCCTCGAGGCCCTCGGGAGGGTAGCCACGTGGGCCCTGGTAGCGCTGGCCATTGAGGAAGATGCTCGGCGTCCCCCCGACCTGCGCGCGGGCGCCGTCGGCCATCTCACGCTCCATGAACGGCTTCCACTTCCCGCTGTCCAGCGCCGCCCGGAACTTGCCCATGTCCAGGCCGAGCTGCTCGGCGTAGCGCTCCAGGTCCGGGCGGTCGAGCACCTTCTGGTTGGCGAAGAGCAGGTCGTGATACTCCCAGAACTTGCCCTGCTCGTGGGCGGCCATGGCGGCCTCCGACGCGAGCTGGGCCTTGGGGTGGATGGACGTCAGCGGGAAGTTCTTGAATACGATCCGCACGTCGTTCGGGAACCGCGCCTGGAACTCCTTGAGCATGGGGCCGACCTGCGTGCAGAAGGGGCACTCGAAGTCCTCGAAGGTCGTGACCTGCACCTTGGCGTCCTTGGGCCCGAGGGACGGGCTCTCGTCATTGGCGAACGCGAACTTCTGGGGCTCCAACTGCTCGAAGAACCGACCGGTGGCGACCGTGGTGTCATAGAGGGTCTTCGGGTCGGCGCCAGCCTTGATCTTCGCCTCCGCCTTGGCCAGCTCCTTGTCGACGACCTGCTCCAGGCTCTCGTAGGACTTCTCGCCGGCCATGCGCACGCCGTTGACCAGCGCGTTGGGCATGCTGTGGGCGCCCACCTCGTTGGCGAGCAGCGAGTCCCGCATGACCTGACTGCGCAGCTTGTCCGAGGCGGCGTCCTTCTTGAAGCGCGCCAGGTCGAGGCCCAGCTCCGTGGCGATCCCTTCGAGGGTCGCGCCCGTGAGGGCCGCGTTGGTCTTCCAGAGCTTGTCCTGATACTCCCAGAACTTGCCCTGCTCCTTGGCAGCCAGGGCCGCCATGGACGCCTCGAGGGCGAAGGGCGAGATCGGGATGACCTTGTGCTTGAAGATCACGCGGAGCTTGTTGCCGTGCTTTGCCACGATGCGGTCGACGGCGTCCGCGAAGGGGGTGCAGGTCCCGCAGCCGAAGGCGGTGAACACCACGAGCGTCGCCGGCGCGTCCTCGGGGCCCTTGCGGGCGTCCTCGGGGTTCACCTTCACGCGCCAGACCTGCTCCGGGTCCACCGGGGCGTTGTTGGCGGCGGGCGCCGGGGCCTGAGCGACCGGCGGCGGCGGCGCGGGCGCGACGGGTGGCGGGGCGACCACCGGGGCGGGCGCCGGCGCGACCACCGGGGCGGGCGCCGGAGCGGGCGCGGCCTGGGCGATCTGCTGACCGCCAGCCGAGCCGCCCGACCCCGTGGGCGCCGTCGGGCCAGGGAGTGCGGCCGACGCGGGGGCCGACGCGGGCGCCGGCGCGACTGCGACAGGCCCACTGATCGGCGCAGACTCCTTGCGGGCGGTCCAGAAGCCGAGCACCACGAAGAGGGCGAGGACCGCGAGCCCGATCAGAATCCCGATCTCCCGGTCGATGCGGTCGCCGCCTCTGCTGTCGAGCTTCGCCATGACTCCTCCTCGGGTCGGAAGGGGGGCTACGAGTAGCAAGCGCCGGCGAGGCGCGTCAAGCCCCCGCTCACCCTCCCGAGCGACCGCCGACGCTCCCAGCGGGTGCATCGGTCGCGATCACTGACTCCGCGGGACCCCGCAGCCGGCGCTTCAACACTGCTCGGCCCCAGTCACTTCCCAGGCGCACCGGTCCCCGGGGAGGAGGGTAGCCGGCCGCGCCCCGACTCGCCGGTGCGTCGCCGCCGGGCCCCAAGGATCCGTGCGAGGCCGAGCATCGCCCACACGGCAATTGGCGCGGCCGAGCCGCCACTCGCGGCACAGCCCCCGTCGTCGCCAGTCGGCGCCGTGGCCTCCTGCTCGACCACCGGGGGCTGCCAGGTCCCCGCGGCGTCCACGGCGGCGGCATCCGGCCCCCCGGCGTCGCCCTCCCCCGAGGCCCCCGGCAGCGGGAAGCTCAGGTGCTCGCAGGCGTGCTCGTTGCACCTCATCCCGGCGGGGCAGGAGCCGCAGGAGCCGCCGCAGCCGTCGTCCCCGCACGCGCGGCCCACGCAGCTCGGGGCGCAGCACGTCGCGGCCCCGGACGGGTCGACGCCGCAGCCGAGGCCCTGGCCGGCGCAGCTCACCGAGACCACCTGCCCGTCCACACAGGTCCGCAGGATGCTCCCATCGCACAGCCCCCCGGGCGGGAGCCCGGCGCACCCGGCCGCCACGCAGGCGCCCTGCTCGCAGGCGGAGCCCACCGCGCACACGCCGCAGCAGCCGTCCTCACTGCAGGCGCCCTCGCAGCCTGGAGGGTCGAAGACGCAAGCCCCACCGACGCACCGGTCGATCGTGCAAGGGTCACCGTCGTCACAGCCCTCGTCGACGGCGCAGCAGGCGCCCGCGTGGATGCAGGTGCCCTGCACGCACGCGTCCTTCGTGCAGTCGTCGCCGTCGTCGCAGGCCGAGTCCTCCCTGCAGCACGCGCTCTCGTTGACGCACGCGCCGTCGACGCAACGGTCCACCGTGCAGGAGACCCCGTCGTCGCAGTGGGCGTCCGCCAGGCAGCACCCCTCCTTGGAGACAGCGGCGCACGTCCCCGCCACGCAGCTCAGGGTCACGCACGGGCCCTTCGCGGCGCAGTCCCCGTCGGCGACGCAGGCGCCCGGCCAGGGCTTGCCCACGCAGGCGGAGCCGGAGCACACGTCCATGGTCACGGGGTTGCCATCGTCGCACTCGGCGTCCACGTGGCAGCAGGCGGGGGGCCACACGACCTCCGTCACGCAAGCTCCCCCCTCGCAGCGCCCGATGACGCAGGGGTCCCCCGTGGCGCAGGCGGCGTCCGTCGCGCAGCAGAATGGTGCCTTCACCGCCTTGCTCTGGCAGCCGCCGTCCGGGAGGCAGTGGTCCACCGTGCACCCTACCCCGTCGTTGCAGTCCCAGTCGGTGGCGCAGCACGGGGTCACGACGCTCCCCACGCAGGCGCCGCCGCTGCAGCGGTCATCTGCCGTGCAGTCCCGCCCGTCGTCGCAGGGCGCGTCCACCAGAGGCACCTTGACGCACGCCCCCTTCCAGCACAGCCCCTGGCCGCAGAGATCGCTCTGGCCGGCGCAGTCCAGCGGCTTGCCCTTGCACTCGCCCATGATGCAGAAGTCCGCCAGCGTGCAGGGGTCCTTGTCGTCACAGGGCACCCAGAGGGGCTTGGTCGTACACGACCCGCCCTTGCACACCCCCTGGTTGCACGGGTCTGCCAGCGCCGAGCAGTCCTTCGGCGCCCCCAGGCACTGGCCGCCCTTGCAGGTGTCGCCGGTCGTGCAGGCGTCGCCGTCGTCGCAGGGGGCGTCGGTCAAGGGAACTGGCTGGCAGGCGCCCGCGATGCACTCTGCGTCGTTGCAGAGGTCCTCCCACGCCTCGCAGGACACGGGCTGACCGACACAGGCGCCACTGGCGCAGGTGTCGCCCGCCGTGCAGGGGTCTCCGTCGTCGCAGGCGGCGCTGGTCGGAGTGAAGACGCACTCCGTGCCCACGCACCCGTCGATGGTGCAGGGGTTGCCGTCGGTGCACCCGAGGGAGGTCCCGACGCACCCGCCAACCCCGCACGTGTCGTTGAGCGTGCACGGGTCCCCGTCGTCGCACGCGCCGACCAGAGGGGCGTGGGCGCAGGCTCCCCCGGCGCAGGAGTCCGCCGTGCAGGGGTCGCCGTCGTCGCAGCTCTTGGGCGCCCCCACGCAGGCGCCCGCCTGGCAGGAGTCTCCGTCGGTGCACGGGTCTCCGTCGTTGCACGGGGTGCTCGCCGCGGTCGCCGTGCACTTGCCTCCGGCGCAGGCGTTGCTCGTGCAGGGGTTGCCGTCGTCGCAGGGCTTCGCCGCGGACCAGACCGTGCAGCCCCCGGACTTCTCGCACTGGCGCCACGCCGTGCCGCTGGTGCACTCGGTCTGCCCCTCGACACAGGGGCTGTCGCAGGAGGCGCCCACCCAGCGGAAGCGCACCGCGTCCGCGACGATCTTCTTGGAGAGCTGCGGCTCGCCGGTGGTGTCGGTCAGGCGCACCACCAGGGCCTGGGATGGCTGCGCCGTCACGGTGGTCAAGGCAACCCAGTCATCGGCCCCCTTGGACTGGTCGATGGTCTTCCAGGCCTTGCTCCCGCCGGCGGAGACCTCGTACTTGGTCTGGACGCTGGACGCCCCGCCGCTCGGCAGATACACCTGCACCTCATACTGCCCCGCGCCCTGGGACTGGATCGACCACTGGGCGACCGAGTCCGGCGTGCCCCCGTTCGGGCCCGTGTCGGGGGTCTGGGCTCCGCCCCACGAGTAGGTGAAGTGGCTCCCACCCATGTGACCGAGCGCCTGCGCGTACCAGGTGTTCTTCTTCTCGAAGCAGGGGTCCGAGTCGTCGATGACCGCCCACTCTGACCCGGAGACGGCCTTGCCGCAGCCCGTCGGGGCCGGCTCCCCGCAGGCCGCCACCTCCGCGTTCTTGGACACGTAGGGGTTGGACGCCGTATTGCAGATGGGCACCGCCGGGGTCTCGGCGAACT
Organism: Myxococcales bacterium; assembly: GCA_045863395.1. Classification (GTDB taxonomy): domain Bacteria; phylum Myxococcota_A; class UBA9042; order JABWCM01; family BTVJ01; genus BTVJ01. Next base: position 67,989 of record BTVJ01000002.1, on the reverse strand, counting down.
TGCTGAAGGGGATGGACGCCCCGGACGCGTCCTCGAGCTGGAAGTGGAGCTGGCAGCTCGCGGCCTGCCCGGTGGCTCCAAACGCCGCGAGGTGCTGGCCCTGGCACACGGTCTGCCCTGGGGCGACCTTGACGGAGCCCGCGGCCAGGTGGCCGTAGCGGCTGTAGACCCCGCCGCCGTGATCGATCAGCACCCAGTTGCCGAGCCCCTCCGAGGCGCACCCGGAGCAGGTCACGTCCGTGCGCACCTTGGAGACGGTGCCCGCCATGACGGCGAGGACGTGGATGCCGCAGTCGTCGCCGCCGCTCATGTCGAAGTCGAGCCCGTAGGAGCTCGGGCCCGTGTGCCCCCCGCAGTCGGCGCAGCCGTTGCACTGGCAGCACCAGCTCTGGCTCAGGCCGAGGGCCGTGCCCGCCGGGTAGGGGAGCTTCGGCAGGAAGCCCACGTAGGGGTAGTTGCAGGTGCCGCAGAGGCCCGCCTCGACGGTAGCGAGGGGCGCGGATGGCTGGGCCGGCGCAGCGGGGGGCGGCTCGCAGCCGAGCAGCAGGACCGCGCCTGCGACGACACCCCCCAACCGCCTGCCGAGCGCTCCGACCACTCCAACCTCCGCGGAGCCCAGGATACAGGATCGTGCCGCCATTCCCCAAGCGGGCGCCGCTGTGGTAGCGTGGCCGCCCTTACGGCAGGGAGACGATCATGAGCGAACCGACGGGAAACGACAGGCTGCCCATCCCCGACGAGCCCGCCGTCCGCGAGCGCGCGGACCTGACCTACAACGACTACCTGAAGGTGCCCGAGCTGCTCGCCCTCCAGCGGCCGGTCAGCGAACCGGCGCACCACGACGAGATGCTCTTCATCGTGATCCACCAGTCCTACGAGCTCTGGTTCAAGCTCATCCTGCACGAGCTCGGGTCTGCCATGGGCTTCATGCGGCAGGGGGCCGTCCTGCGGGCGCGGCACTTCGTGGCGCGGGTGGTGGAGATCCTGCGGAACCTCGTGCCGCAGATCCACATCCTGGAGACCATGACCCCCGCCGAGTTCCTGCAGTTCCGGCACCGGCTCATGCCGGCGAGCGGGTTTCAATCGGTGCAGTTTCGGGAGGTGGAGTTCGCCGCGGGCCTGAAGGACGAGCGCTACCTGCGCTTCTTCCGCAACCGCCCCGACGAGCTGCGGCGCCTTGAGCAGCGCCTGGCCGACCCCGATCTGCGGACCTGCTTCTACGACATGCTCAGAGACCTCGGCCACCCCATCCCGGAGGACGCCGTCGCGCGGTGCGACGCGGGCGACGAGGAGGCACGCGGGATGGTCCTCGACGTCTTGCGGGGCATCTGGAGCGACCCAGAGAAGGACCTGCCGCTCTACCTGCTGGGCGAGTCCCTCATCGAGTTGGACGAGTATCTGTCTCTCTGGCGCGAGCACCACGTCCAGGTGGTGGAGCGGATCATCGGCCACAAGCGGGGGACGGGAGGGTCGAGCGGGGTCGGCTACCTGCGCCAGACGACGCAGAAGAAGTGCTTCCCCCTGCTGTGGGAGGTGCGCACTCTCCTCGAGCCACGAACCTGACGGGCCCGCTCGCCAGGGGCCGCAGCACGTCGAGGGTCTCCTCCACTTTGGCCCGCCCACCCCAGTACCAGTAGACCCAGTCGTGGTAGCCGTCGAGCTCCGGGTCCGAGCGCTTGTAGGAGAGCGTGAGATAGACCGCCTTGAGGGTGTCCGCCGTCGCCTTGCCCAGGTCCACCCAGAGTGGATCGAAGGCGACCCACCCGAGCGGAGGGAGCCAGGCCTCCGCCCAGGAGTGCTTGGAGGTGTCGTCGCCAAACTCCGTGACGATGCCCTTGGCGACCCGCGCGGGGACTCCCCGGGCGCGGCAGAGCGCCACGAAGAGGTCGGCGTAGTCCGTGCAGTCGCCGCTCCGCTCCGTGAAGGCGCCCCGGGCGCCCAGCTCCCGGGACTGGAAGCCGCCGTACTTCATGTGCTTCGAGAGCCACGAGAGGACGCCCCGGACGACGCGCACCGGGTCGTCGCCCGGGATGGACGACGCTGCGGCCACGATGTCGGGATCGTCGGATTCGATGTGGTCCTCGGGACCCAACGTGTCGCCCGGGACGTCGTCGTCAGAGACGGCCCCCCGGCGGGCCGCAGTCGCCAGGTCGGGGCGCGCGAGCTCCACGAACGCGCGCACGGTGAGCGCCGTCTCGGGAGGCGGCTGCTGGAGCACGTACTCGGCATACTGGTCCCGTCCCTGGCTGTAGATACGGGTCGGCTCCGGGTCGAAGTCCAGGCCGCTCACGACCTGCCGCCGCGGCATCGTCTGGGGGAGCAGGACGACGAAGCGCACCTTGCGGGTGCCCTCCTCCGCCGTGACCCGGTAGCGCCAGACCAGCTCCATGCGGGACGCGGCCTCCCAACCGGGCGTCGGCGGCGGGAAGGGCCGTGAGAGGGTGGAGGCGCAGCCAGCGAGGAGCAGGAGGGCGATGAGAGGTGCTCGCGTCATCGGGGCGCATCATACGGTCAATGGGGGACCCGACGCCAACCCGACTCGGGAGTCGACTCGCCGAGCCGATCTGGGGGCTTGACGCCCAGGGGCGGACGGATAGGCTGCAACGCGGACCCACGCGGTCCCCATTTACAGATGATAGAGGGAGCGACATGAGCGACATCCGATGGACGGTGCCCCCCGGGGCGCCGGAGTGGCCTGCGGGGCTTCGGGGGGAGCTGGACCGGGCGCTCGCCGCCATGGGGCCCGGCTACGCGCCTCGCACCCACCACCTGCGACCTGACGGAGGCCCCCGCTGGACGAACCGCCTCGTGCGCGAGAGCAGCCCGTATCTGCTTCAGCACGCCCACAACCCCGTGGACTGGCACCCCTGGGGGGACGAGGCGTTTGCGTTGGCACGAGCCCTGGACCGCCCGGTCCTCCTGAGCATCGGGTACGCCACCTGCCACTGGTGCCACGTCATGGAGGTGGAGTCCTTCGAGGACCCGGAGATCGCTGATTATGTCAACTCCAACTACGTGGCCATCAAGGTGGACCGGGAGCAGCGCCCCGACGTGGACGCGGTCTACATGGCCGCAGTGCAGATGATGACGGGTCATGGGGGCTGGCCCATGACCACCGTGCTGACCCACGACCGGGAGCCCTTCTTCGGGGGGACGTACTTCCCGGCCCGCGACGGGGACCGGGGCTCGCCGCACGGGTTCCTGACCATCCTCCAGGCGCTTGAGCATACCTGGAGGGGGGATCGTGCGCGCGTCGTGGAGCACGGGCGCCGGGTCGCGCAAGAGATCGACGACCGCCTGCGCCGCGCACGCCCCGGTGACCTGCCGGGGCCGGAGGTGCTCGGGCGCCTGACGGCGGAGCTGGCCGGGGTGTATGACCGCACGCATGGGGGCTTCGGGGGGCCGCCCAAGTTCCCCCAGCCGTCGCTGATCGAGGCCTTGCTCCACGCGGGACGTCGTGACCCCGGCGCTCTCTCCATGGCGGTGCACACCCTGGATCGGATGGCGGCGGGCGGGATGCGCGACCACGCCGGGGGCGGCTTCCACCGCTACTCCGTGGACGGGCGTTGGCTCGTGCCGCACTTCGAGAAGATGCTCTACGACAACGCGCAGCTCGCCAGCGCCTACTTGCACGCGTGGGCCGTGACGGGCGACGAGCGCCATGCGGACGTGGCCCGCGACACCCTGGACTACCTGGTCCGCGAGATGGTGGATCCCTGCGGGGGCCTCTGGTCGGCGACGGACGCCGACAGCAGGACCCCGGACGGCCACCTGGAGGAGGGCTGGTTCTTCACGTGGACGCCGGACGAGCTGCGGGAGGTCCTGGGGTCCGAGGCGGCCCACGTCGAGGAGTGGTCGGCCGTCACCGAGCGCGGCAACTTCGAGGGGCGGACGATCCTGCACGCGGCGCGAGGGCCCCGAGACCCCGAGGCGCTGCGGAGGTGCCTCGTGAGGCTCAGAGAAGCGCGCCGTTCGCGACCCGCGCCCCTGCTCGACGACAAGATCATCGCGGCCTGGAACGGCCTCGCCATCTCCGCCCTGGCGCGGGGGGGCCTGCTCCTCGGTGAGCCACGGTACACGGCGGCGGCAGAGGCAGCGGCCCGGTTCGCCGAGGACGTGCTCATCGGTGAGGGGCGGCTCCGGCGCTGCGCCCGGGGAGGGGTGGCGAGCCACGTGGGGCTCCTCGACGACCACGCGGCCTTGGGGCTGGGGTTGTTGGACCTGTTCGAGGCGACGGGGAGCGGACTCTGGCTGGAGCGCGCCCTGTGGCTCGCCGAGGAGCTGGAGAGCCGGTTCCTCCTCGACGGCGCCTACGCCATGACCCCGTCCGACGGGGAGGCCCTGCTCGCCCGGGAGGTGCCCGCCTGGGATGGCGCCGAGCCGTCGGGCAACGGCCTGGCGGCGCTGCTCCACGTGCGGCTGCATGGCGTGACCGGCGACGAGCGCCATCGGGAGCGAGCCGTGCGGACCCTGCGCGCCTTTGGGGACCTGGTGGGTCGTCACCCGTCCGGCGTGGCGCGCATGGTGGTCGCGCTGGACCTGCTGCTCGCCCGCCCCGTCCAGGTGGCGGTCATCCGCCCGCGGGGAGGCGACGACGCGGCGCTCGTGGCGGCCTTCGCCCGGGCCTGGGCGCCCCGCGCCGCCCTGGTTCGGGTCGAGGAGGGGGTGGATGTGCGTCACCTGGCTCCGTGGCTGGCCGGCAAGGACGCGAAGGGGGGCGCGACCGCCTGGGTCTGCGAGGAGGGGACGTGCCAGGCGCCGACCACCGAGCCCGCGGTGCTCGAATCACAGCTCCGGGCCTTGATGTCTGGAACAGGGGGCGGCGAGCTCGTATAGTGCGGCCCCATGACACGTTGCGTCGCGCTGATCCTCGCCGCCATCGCGGCCCTCCCGGCGTGTGAAGAGCCGGCCGCTCCCCCCTCGGGCCCCGGCACCTGGACGGAGGCCTTCGACGCCTCCTCTCTCTGGCTGCTCAGCGTCAGCGGCACCTCCGCCACGGACCTGTGGGCCGTTGGGGGGCAGCCCGACCAGGGCCGCATCATGCGGTTCGACGGCGCGTGGCGGGAGCAGCCCGTCGAGGGAGGGGTCCCGCTCCTCAACTGGGTCCACGCCTTCGCCCCCGACGACGTGATGATCGCCGGCAACGGCGGCACCATCCTGCGGTGGGACGGGGCGACGCTGCGACCCATGGACACGCCGACGGACCAGGACCTGTGGGGCTTGTGGGGCGCGACGCCGAACGACGTGTGGGCCGTGGGGGGCCGGGGCATGAAGGACGAGGACCGCACCGTGCTCCGGTGGGACGGCACGTCGTGGAAGGCCGTGGAGCTGCCGCCGCTGGTGCGCCCCAAGGTGAGCGCCTTCAACAAGGTGTGGGGGTCGAGCGCCACCGACGTCTACATCGTGGGCAGGAACGGCGCGGTGCTCCACTGGGACGGCGCGGTGATCGAGGAGCTGGGGGTCGGGGCCAGCACGGATCTCATCGGCGTCTGGGGAACGGGGCCAGACCGGGTGGTCATCGTGGGCGGGCGTGCTGGCGGAGTGGTGTCGCGCTGGGATGGCAAGAGCTGGCGCACGGAGCAGCTCCCGACCCTGCCCGGCATCAACGGCGTGTGGATGCGGTCGGGGGACCGGTTCCACGTGGCCGCCAACCAGGGGACCCTGGCGACGTTCGACTTCGAGACCCTGACGCCGAGGGTGGACGCCATCGAGACGGAGGTGGACTTCCACGGCCTCTTTGGGGACCCGTCGGGCAGGCTGTGGGCGGTGGGCGGAAACTTCCTGTACGCGGGCGGCCCGTGGGTCGGGGCCGCCCTGGAGCGGAGGCTCGGCGATGAAGAGTAGGTGGCTGGTCCTGGTGGTGCTTGCGGCGTGTGCATCGGAGGAGCAGGCGCCGGCGACCCTCGCTGAGGGGATCTTTGCCACGGCGGGCGAGGTGCTCCCGAGCGCGACGGCGGAGGAGCGGGCGACCTTCGAGCGGGGCCGCGCCGTGGCCACGCGGCACTTTGCGCCGTCCGAAGGGCTCGGTCCGTCGTTCAATGTCACCCTGTGCACCGGGTGCCACGAGAAGCCCGTGGTCGGCGGTGGCGCCCCTCGGTATCGCAACTTCCTGCTCCAGCAGAGCCGGCAGGCTGACGGGAGCCAGATCCCCGTCGGCAAGAACGGCGTGCAGACGCAGTTCGACATGGAGCTCGGGCGGACGCCCACGGACCCGGCGGCCAACGTCACGGCGACCCGCAACCCGATCCCGTTCTTCGGGACCGGGCTGCTGGCGGAGATCCCCGAGGAGGAGATCCTGCGGTACGCCGACCCCGACGATGCGGACGGCGACGGCATCAGCGGGCGGCCCAACTACGACCGGGGCTTCGTGGGGCGCTTCGGCGTGAAGGCGCAGACCGTGAGCATCGAGGGGTTCATCCGGGGGCCGCTGTTCAACCACCTGGGCATTACGACCGTGCCCCTGAGCAACGAGCGCAAGGCGGCGCTTCCGGTGCCGAGCGCGGCGCCGTCCTTCAAGCAGGGGGCGCTGGGGGTCATCGAGGCGGCGCAAGCGGCGGCCCCCGACGAGCCGACCACCGACGAGGACGGGGTGGCCGACCCGGAGCTTTCGGAGCAGGACCTCTTCGACCTCGTGGCCTTCAGCATGTTGCTGGCAGCGCCGGAGCCCGACGCGCCTACGGCGGCGAGCGAGCGCGGGAGGGGGCGATTCGAGGAGCTGGGCTGCGCAGCCTGCCATGTCCCGGCCCTGGATGGACCAAGGGGGCTCATACCCGCCTACAGCGATCTGCTGCTGCACGACATGGGCGAGGAGCTGGCCGACGGCATCGTCATGGGGGTCGCCACGGGCAGCGAGTTCAGGACGCAGCCCCTGTGGGGAGTCGCCGCGACGGGGCCTTACCTGCACGACGGGCGCGCCGACACGCTGGACGAGGCGGTCCGGGCCCACGGGGGCGAGGCAGCGGCCTCACGGGACGCCTATGTCGGCCTGAACGACGGGGAGCGGGGCGAGGTGATCGCGTTCCTGGAGTCGCTGGGGGGACGCGCGCAGCGGTCGTCCGGGCTGCTACCCCCGGAGGCGCCGGTGCCAGCGGTCGGGGAGTACGGCGGGCCGCGGCGGGCGCTCGCGGGGGACGACGTGGGTCGCTTCGCCGCGGGGCGGGAGGTCTTCGACCGGGACATGCCGGCGAGCGGCCTGGGGCCCCGGTTCAACGGCGACTCCTGCCGCGCCTGCCACTCGGCCCCGACCATCGGGGGCGCGAGCGGGCTGGATCTCAACGTCATGCGCCAGGCGATCCGCCACGGGGACGGCACGACCCTGGAGCCGCCCATGGGGACCATGGCACACCGGTTCTCGGTGAGCGCGGAGGAGCGCCCCCCCGTGGACCCCGAGTGCAACGTCTTCGAGTGGCGCCAGACGCCCCACACCTTCGGGCTGGGTCTCATCGACGCCATCGACGAGGCGACCATCGTCGGCGGGGAGGACCCGGACGACAGCGACGGCGACGGGGTCAAGGGGCGCGCCCACCGGCTGGCTGACGGGCGCATCGGGCGCTTCGGCTGGAAGGCCAACGTGCCGAGCGTCGAGGAGTTCCTGCGGGACGCCATGACCAACGAGGTGGGCCTGAGCGTGCCAGCTCGGGAGGGGCAGAGCTTCGGTGCTACGAAAGACGAGGACGGCGCCGCGGACCCGGAGCTGATCGGTGTGGACTACGACGCCATCCTGTTCTTCCTGCGGGAGCTGGCGCCGCCGCCGCGCGGGGCGGGTGGAGCAGAGCTGGCGACGGGCGAGCAGGTCTTCGAGACCATCGGATGCGCCGCGTGCCACACGCCGTCTCTCCCCGCGGCGGACGGCACCCCCGTGCCCCTCTACTCGAACCTGCTGCTGCACGACGTGGCCGCGCCGGACGCCGTGGGCGTGCCGGCGGGCGACGCGGGCCCCCGGGAGTTTCGCACCCCGCCGCTGTGGGGTGTGGGGCAGACCGCCCCGTACATGCACAGCGGCCGCGCCGAGACCCTGGAGCAGGCCATCGACATGCACGACACGGAAGGGGCGAAGAGCCGCGACGCCTTCACGGCCCTCGATGCACAGGACAAGGATGCGCTGCTGGCCTTTCTTCGCTCTCTGTAGCCTCGCCTGCGACCCGCCCTGCCCCTCCGCGCGGGTGGAGTGGGAGGCAGGGGTGCTCGACGTGTGCGTGGAGGTCGCGCGCACGCCCGACGAACGCGCCGCGGGGCTGGTCGGGCGCCACCTGGGAGCAGGAGAGGGCCTGGTCCTCGCGTTCCCCGTGGAGGGCGAGGTCTGCATCGTCAACCTGGGCGTCCCCATCGCCATCGACGCGATCCACGTGGGCGGCGAAGGGAGAGTGGTGGGGACGACGTGCGGGATCCTTGCGGGAGACCTGACCCCGCACTGCCACCCATCGACCCGCTGGGTCCTGGAGGTGGCGGCCGGAGACTGCGAGGTTCCGGTGGGGGCGGCGGCGCGGTTCGAGTGAGGGGTGGGGCCCGAAGGCTTCCGTCGCGGTTCGGGCACGGGCGGCCTGCCTCTCTGGCCCCCGCGACTCATCGCCCGATCCAGGCCTCACGGCTGCGGAGGTGGCGATCAGCCCCCGAGGCGCTACCCGAACACCACCGTCCGGTTCCGGTAGATGAGGACCCGGTTCTCCAGGTGGTGGCGCACCGCCGTCGCCAGCACGATGCGCTCCAGGTCGCGGCCCTTGCGAATCAGGTCGGCCACCGTGTCGCGGTGGCTGACGCGGGTCACCTGCTGCTCGATGATCGGCCCCTCGTCGAGGTCCGCCGTCGCGTAGTGGGCCGTCGCGCCGATGATCTTCACGCCCCGCTCGTGGGCGCGGTGGTAGGGGCGCGCCCCCGCGAAGGCCGGCAGGAACGAGTGGTGGATGTTGATCACCGGCGGCGCGGCGGCCAGGAACTCGGCCGTGACCACCTGCATGTACTTGGCGAGCAACACGAGGTCGATGCGGTGCTCCCGCAGCAGGGCGAGCTGCTGCTCCTCCTGGGCGCGCTTGTTGGCCGGGTCGACGGGGATGCAGCGGTAGGGGACCCCGAGCTGCTCCGTCACGCCACGAAGGTCCTCGTGGTTGGAGATCACCAGCGGGACGGTCGCCGCGAGCTCCCCCGCGCGCACGCGCCAGAGCAGATCGACGAGGCAGTGGTCCTGCTTGGTGACGAAGATGGCGACGCGGCGCTCCACGTCCGAGAAATGGAGCTCCCAGCGGGCTCCGAGATCGGACGCCAGCGTCGCGACGACCGCCGGCAGCTCTGCCCTCCCGACCGAGAAGCCGTCCAGGTCCCACTCCAGGCGCGTCAGGAACAGGCCGGAGGTGAAGTCCGTGTGCTGGTCCGCATCGATGATGTTGCCGCCGTTGGAGAACACGAAGTGGGAGAGCCTCGCGACCAGACCCTTCTGGTCGGGGCAGGAGAGGAGCAATATCGCGCGCGCCATGGAGCCTCCGGGTTCGAGAGAGCGGCGGAGGGTGGCACACGCGCAGCGCGGAGTCCAGAGCGGCGCACGACTCCTCACCGACCGCGGGCACCCGCACCGCTCGCGCCGTCCCAGGCCCCCCGCACCGCCCGGACACGCGACAGCTCCACGACCACCGCGTCCCGGTCGTAGTGGTGGCGCCGGTAGCTGGGGACTGCCGGCAGCGCCACGCTTGCCACTGGCTCGAGATCGAGGCGCCCCTCGATGGCGTCGCACTCATGGCGGCCCTCCCCGGAGGAGCACAGGGACGAGCGGACGTACAGGACGCAGCCTGGCGGAAGGATCGGCTCCCCGCCCGGGTGGAGCACCAGGTCGGGCGCTCCCCGCGGGGCGCCTGGGAGGAGAAACCCGGGCAGCGCCATGTTGCGGTCCCCTGCCCGGCCCAGCCAGGCGAGGCGACAGCCGGGCTCGGCCGCCAGGAGGCGCTCCCTGAGCCACGCGTATTCGAGCTGCTCCGTGGTGGGCTCGCGCGGGACCGCGGAGAAGCCGATGACCAGCGCCGCCACCGCGACGCCCCCCACGAGGAGCCAGCGGCGCGCCGGGACGCAGGCGGCGAGCGCCACCGCAGGCACGGTCAGGTACAGCCGCACGAAGGACTGCTGCCAGATGGCGCTCTGGCCGTAGTAGTCCGCCAGCAGGACCGCGGCGCACCCGGACAGCGCCGCCGGCACCGCCAGCCACCGGGCGCGGGGAGCCCACCCGAGGGCCAGCGCGGCCCCCCCGATCACCAGCGCGACTCCCCCCCACGAGGGCTGGAGCGGACCGGTGAGCACCTCTCCCTGGGTGGACCACTCCATGGACGACGCCAGGTGACGCCCGCTGGTCAGGATCGTGACGGCGGCGACGAGTGCGCAGGCTGCCGCGGCGCCCACCAGGCGCCAACGCAGGGACGGCGCGCCCAGGACCGCGAGGACGATCAGCGGTGTGAGCGCCACGGGGATCCACGCGGCGGGGTGCACGCGGGCCGCCTGGGCGCACAGCAGGGCGCCGGCCAGGGCCACCAGCGCGGCGCGGACGAAGCGCCGCCCGAGGGCGAGGCGTGCCGCGAGCAGCAGCGTGACGGCGCCGCCAGCGGTCAGGGCCGCGATGCCGGGGAAGTACGCCTCGGAGGCGCCCATGTGCACCGCCACGGGGTCCGCAGCCAGGAGCGCCCCGGCGATGGCCGCGTGGGACCGAGGGAGGCCGACGAGCCGCCCGATGGCAGATGCGAGCCCGGCGACCAGGGCACCGAGCAGCGCGTTGGCCCCGAAGATGGCCGTGTCGGGGGCCAGGGGCAGGCGCGTGACGAGCGCCATGAGCTCGGCGTAGCCCGGACCGTAGAGGTGGAGCAGCTCTGGCCGGAGCGCGCCGGCGAGCCACAGCGGGCCCGTCCCGTTGACGTGGAGCGGGCCGTGGACCCCGAAGAGGAGGCGCAGCGCCAGCGCGGCCAGGACGAGCGTGGCCGCGGTCGCCACGTCCGAGCGGGCGAACAGCCGCGGTGTGCCGTCGGCCAGGAGCCCGGCCCCCTCCTCGCCCCCCCGTCCCAGTCCACTCGGCCCGCTGCGACCCGTGATCGGCGGGGGCGCCCCGCGCCGCGACGGGACCCACGCCGCGGCCAGCAGGAGCAGCGCCAACCACGGCAGCCATGGCGTGGACCCGACACCAACGTGCGGGATCCACGCCGACGGCCCGCTGCGCGGAGCCTCGGACCCTCGCTCCTCCGCCCGCGGCGACGGCGGACCGCCCGCCCAGAGCCACTCACCCTCCTCGCGGCGGACGCGCTCCACCACCGCGGCGACGAGGGCGCTCGGCGCGGGGCCCGTGGCAGCGATGGAGAAGCGCTCCGTCCGAACGCCCGCGCCCGACGGCGGGCCCAGCTCCAGGACCACCTCTCCTTCGGGGCAGCCGTAGCGGCCGGAGACGACGTCGGGCCCCACCTGGGCGGCGGTCAGGCGGCAGCTTCCAGGGAGCGCTTCGCCCAGGCCGAGCATGCGCCCCGCCCGCTCCTCCTGCCCGGGCGGGATGGCGGCGTGGGCGCTCGGCGCCAGGAGCAGGATCAGCCAGAGCGCCCGGTATGGGCGCGCGAACCGCGGGCACCCGAGGGGCTCCACTGCCGTCGACACGGTGTGCTCCTGAGGTCTGAGACCCTCCCGCATCGCCCCTTCCGCCGGGTCCGTCCGTCTCGCCGCCCCGTGGCCGAACACCGCCGTGGAGACTGCGCAGCAGAGGGTGGCACCGGGACCCACCGCGCGCAAGGGCCCCCCGCGGCCTTGCGCGCGGCGACCGCGCCAGCGAAGATGCCCGCGCGGAGGTGGTGACGTGACGCGGAGCCGGGCAGCGCTCGTGGTCGCCCTGGTGGGGGCGGCCCTCTACCTGACGACGCTGGGCAACGGCTTCGTGATGGACGACGGCTACAACGTCGTCCGCAACACCGAGATCCGCTCCCTCGCCAACGTGCCGGGCATGTTCCTCAGCGCGGTCGGCGCGGACTCCGACGACCTCTACGAGCGCCAGATCAACCAGTCCTACTGGCGCCCGCTCGCGTCGACCTCCTTCGCCCTGGACCACGCCATCTGGGGGCTGCGGCCTGCCGGCTTCCACCTGACGAACGTCCTGCTGTACGCGGCCCTCTGCGCCCTGGTGGCCCTCGTGCTCGGGCGCTTGACCTCCCCGGGGGGCGCCCTGGCCGGGGGGCTCTGGTATGCGGTCCACCCGGTGCACGCCGAGGCGGTCAACCTGGTCACCTACCGGACGGAGCTCCTCGCGGCCCTGGCCGTGGCCGGCGCCCTCGCGCTGCTGACGGGGGGCGACCGGCGCCCGCGCAACCTGCTGCTCATCCCCCTCGTCTACGCCGCCGGCCTGCTGTCGAAGGAGTCCGCCGCGACCCTGCCCGCCTGGCTCCTGGCGACGGAGCTCGTCACCCGCCGGGGTCGCCTCCTCGCCCGCCCCTGGTGGCCGCTGTACGGGGCCCTCGCGGCCGTGCTCGCTGCGTGGCTGGTGGCGCGCGCGGCCCTGCTCACCCCCACCGACGTGCGCTTCTTCGGCGACCTGGATGGCCCCCTGGTCTTCATGAGCGCCATGAAGATCTACGGGCTCTACGTGCGCCTGCTGGTCCTCCCGTGGCCCCTGACGCCGTTCTACGACTGGACCATCCTGCCGCCGGCCTCCTCCCTCGCCGACCCGGTGGCGCTGGCCGGGCTCGCCGCCCTGGTGGTGACCATCGGGCTCGTCATCGCGCTCCGCCGGCGCGCGCCCCTCGTCGCCATGGGTCTCGGGTGCTGGCTCGTCGGGCTCCTCCCGTTCAGCCAGCTCGTCCCCCTGCCCGTCGGGGCCGCCGAGCGCTTCCTGCTGATCCCGACCATCGGCATCGCGGTGGTGGTCGCGGCCGCCGGCCATGCGCTCGCACGGCGTCGACTCATGGTGGCGGGCGCCCTCGTCCTGGCGGGCTACGCGGCCATGGTGCTCACCCGCAACGGGGACTGGGAGAGCGACCTGGCGCTCCAGGAGGCCACCGTCGCCGCCTGGCCCGAGTCATTCAACGCCCACCACGTCCTCGGGCAGCTCTACCTGGACGCGGGGCGCGTCGAGGACGCGGTGGAGACGCTCTCAGCGGCGGACCACCTCCTCCCCGGCGTCCCGCCCAACACCGCGCTCCTCGCACGGGCCCTCGTGCGCGCCGGCCGCCCGGTCGAGGCCGTTGCCGCCGTCGACCGGGCCCTTGCCCGCGTGGGTCCGGACCCGGCGCTCCTGGCGCTACGGAGAGAGGTCCAGGGCGCCCTCCCCTCAGCCACGCCCGGCCGGTGACGCCCCCTACAGCAGCGCGACGAGCGCCAGGCGCTGCGCCACGACCTGCTCGGCGAGCTCGTAGACGGCGCCCAGCTTCTTCGAGTCCGGGTGCTTCAGGGTCAGCTTCGCGATGGCGTCCAGGACCGCGTTGAGCTTGTTGATCCGCGCCTGCGTCTGACCGTGGTAGGTCAGGTGGTAGGCCTGGAGTGCGGTGTCGATCAGCGTCAGATCGGAGTTCCTGCCGGAGAGGAAGGTGTTGGACTTCGTCTGGTCGCGGAACTGCTGCTTCGTCCACACCGGGGCGGGCTGGGGTTCTTCCTGCTGCGGCACCGGCTGCTGCGGCGGCTGGTCGGGCGGCTCCTGGCGCGTCCGCGTGCTGCCGATGACGAACCCGCCCTGCTGCCCCTCCGTGACCTGGGGGACGCGCCCGGTCATCCACCCGGGCCGCTGGGTCGACCCTGTGCCACGGCCGCCTTGGAGCAGCGGGTTCACGCGCGGTCCGCCGGTCCCCTGTGTTCGCTGCTCCTTCTTCTGGCGCTTCTTCTCCTTCTTCCCGATGGCGAGCGCCAGCGCCTCCCCGTAGGTGGCGATGTCGCTCGGGGTCCAGCACAACCACGAGGCGGTGACGTGGGGCTTCGCGAAGCGAGTGGCCCCCCCGACGCGGAGCGCCGTCGCGACGATCACGGAGCAGTTGCGGTCGAACGTGCTCCACTTGGGGTTGGTGTCGGCGTTGAAGGCGGCCCACCACCGGGCCATGGCGCGGTCGTCCAGGCCCCGCCCGTCGGCCGTCAGGGTGGGGATCCTGATGTTCCGGCTCGGCGCCAGGCCCTGGCGGGTCCAGCGGTAGAACCGGACCTTCGTGCGGCCCATGTCCGTCGCGACGAGGTAGTAGTCGTGCTTCGGCGACGTGATCGCCCACTGGCGCTCCGACACGCGCCGGATCTCCGCGTCCTCGTGCACCGGGAAGTGATGTGCCTCCAGCGGCCCTCGAATGGAGTCCGGGACGTCCTCCGTCTGGACCCTGGTCACGTCCTCGGGCCCGATGAGGTCGTCGAGCTCCGTCCCGATGCCCTGGATGGTCTCCTCGAACAGGAACCGGTGGCCCTGGTGGAGCTGCACCTTGATCCCCTGCTTGCCGTTCCAGCACAGGTACAGGCGGTTCTCGTGGGGCACGTCGATCACCCAGTGGCCCGGAGACCGCTCCAGCGTGCCGCTCAGCACGGGCTTGTCATCCCACGGCTCGTGCTCCGGCAGCGCCTGGCCATTGTTGCGGAACAGGAAGCGCACGTGCTCTTCGGGCGTCCCGTCGTTGGCCGTGGACCAGAACTGTCGCTCCGAGGACGTGGGCGCGGTGAACACGAGGTCCGTGAGATACCGGTTGTTGTTCTCCGCCCAGAGGTCCTCTCGGAAGGTGCGCTCCTCCTGGCGGTTGACCGTCTTGCCCTTGGTCTTTCCGAGGACCTTGATCTCCTCCTCCTCGCCGTCCCCGGGCCACCAGCTCATGTAGAGGGAGCGGGGTACCGAATCGCCCTGGGCCTCGAGGACCAGCGCAGCATGGCCGTAGGCCGCCCGGCCATTGGTGACGAGCGACACCTTGTCGTCGCCTTCCCAGATGTTGAGAGTGAGCATCGGCGCCTCCATGGGTCTGACTTTGAGCGGATTCTAGCGGACCCGGGCGCCGCGACAAAGCCCCGCATCGGGGCTCCGGTGGCATCCGCGCTCCTCACGAGCGGAGACCTGTGATACTCCTGGCCCCCATGTGGGTGTACCGGTCCAATCGCCTCGAGGAGCTGGCGCGAGTGCTCGGCGAGCTGCTCGCCGCTCCGGGGGGCGACCCCTTCGCGCCGGGCACGGTGGTCGTGCTGTCGCCCGGCATGGAGCGGTGGCTCGGCATGACCCTGGCGCAGCAGCTCGGCATCGCCGCGGGGCTGCGGCACCCCTTCCCCGCCGCCGTGATCCAGGAGGCCTTCGGGGCGGTCCTGGGCGAGAGGGCGCAGGGCGAGTCGTGGCGGCCCGACCGTCTGGCGTGGGCGGTGCTGCGAGCGTTGACGTCCTTGGACGACCCTGCGCTCGCGCCGCTGGCGGCGTACCTCCAGGGCGACGACGCCGAGCCCGTGTCGCGGCGGCGGCTCCAGCTCGCTCGCACGCTCGCCGAGGTGCTCGACCGGGCCCTGACGTATCGCCCTGACTCCGTCCTGCGCTGGGAGGAGGGCGCTGATGACGAGGAGGCCTGGATCGCCGCCCTGTGGCGCCGTGTCGCCTCGCTGATCGATGCTCCGCACGCTGCTGCGCTCGCTCGTGCGTTCTCTGACGCCCTCACAGCCTCGGATGGCCCCATCCCCGGGTTCCCCGAGCGCCTGTTCGTGTTCGGCGTCACGGCGCTCCCGCCGTTCTACCTGGACCTGCTGTCCGCCCTGTCCCGCCGCGTGGAGGTGCACCTCTTCGTCCTGTGCCCGTCCCGGGTCTTCTGGGGGCACGTCCAGGACCGGCGCACCATCGCGCGGGAGCTGCGGCGGACCGGCGCGGCCGACGCCGACGCCCTGCACCTGGAGCAGGGGCACCCGCTGCTGGCCTCCCTCGGGCGCCTCGCGCGAGACTTCCAGGTCGTGCTGGAGGGGGGCGACGGCTACCGGGACGCCCCGGGCGACCTCTTCGTGGACCCCGGCACCGCGACGACGCTCACGGCCCTGCAGGCGGACATCCTGCACCTGCGCCACCGGGGAGGGGGCGCCGAGCCCCTCCGCCGCGATCCGTGCGACGGCACCGTGCGCCTGCACGCCTGCCACGGGCGGACGCGCCAGGCGGAGGTCCTCCACGAGGATCTGGTCGCCATCTTCACGGAGCTGCCGGACCTGACGCCCCGCGACGTGCTGGTCATGACCCCCGACATCGAGACGTGGGCCCCGATCCTCGACGCCGTGTTCGGGTCCGCCGAACCCCGGATCCCCTTCCGCGTCGTGGACCGGACCCTCCGGGGCACCAACCCCGCCGCAGAGGCGCTGCTCAGCGTCCTGGCGCTCGTCGGAGGGCGCTGCGAGGCGCCCGCCGTGGTCGACCTGCTGTCGCTCGACGCGGTGCGGGCGCGCTTCGACATCTCCGCCGAGGAGCTGGCGGAGCTCGTTGGTGCCGTCGCGCGCAGCGGCGTCCGGTGGGGTATCGACGCGGCTCACCGCGCCGAACACGGGCAGCCCCCGTCGGGGGAGCACACCTGGCGCTTCGGCCTCGACCGGCTGCTGCTCGGCTGGGCCATGGAGCCCGACCCGGCCACCTTGTTCGCCGGAGTGCTCCCGCTGGCCGCAGGAGACCGGGCGGGCGCCGAGCGCGTCGGGCGCCTCGCGGCGGCCTGCGAGGCACTGTTCGGTGCCCTCGCCTCCCTGCGGGCCCCGCGGATCATGGCTGACTGGTCCGCCACGCTCAGCGGAGTCCTCGACGCGCTGGTCTGCCCGGAGACCGCGGGCCTGCGCTCCGTTCAGCAGGTGCGGGACACGCTGGCAGCCCTCGCGGAGGAGGCGGGCAGCCCCGCCCTGACCTTCGACGCCGCCCGCGCACTGGTGGAGGCCCGCCTCGGCGCAAGCGGCGGCGCCGGCGGGCTGCTCTCCGGGGACGTGACCTTCGCGGCGCTGGTGCCCATGCGGTCCATCCCCTTCCGGGTGGTGTGCCTGCTCGGCCTGGACGACGGGGCCTTCCCGCGTGCGGCACCGCGCTCCAGCCTCGACGTGGTCGCGCGCGCCCCGCGCATCGGGGACCGCACACCGCGCGACGATGATCGCATGATGTTCCTGGAGGCCCTGCTGGCGGCCCGCGACCGCCTGGTGATCACCTGGACGGGCCGCGACCCCCGGGATGATCGCCACCTGCCCCCGTGCGGCCCCGTGCTGGAGCTGATCGACGCCATCGCCGACACGTTCGCTACCGGGGACGCGGAGGCCACGCGGGAGCGCCTGGTCCGCACCCACCCGCTGCACCCCTTCAGCCCGCGGGCCTACGGCGTGGGCGGGGACGAGCCGCTGAGCCACGACCGGAGGCACCTGGCGGGGGCGCGAGCCCTCGTGGGTCCCCGCGTGGCGCGTCCCCCCTTCGTCACCGCATCGGTCGCGCCCGGGGACCCCGTCGTCACGGTGGACCGGCTCGCGCGCTTCTTCCGCTCGCCGCTGCGCGCCTGGCTCACCGAGCGGCTCGGGGTACGCCCCCTGGAGGAGGCCGAGGCGCTCTCGGACCGGGAGCCCATCGAGCTGGACGCCCTCGGGGCCTGGGGGCTGCGGAACCAGGTGCTGGGCTGGACCCTCGACGGCCTTGGGGCGGACGCGGCCGGCGCCGCCGCCAGGGCGAGTGGGCTCCTGCCCCACGGCACTCCGGGGGACGGCCTCGTGGCGCTGTCCCTGGCGGAGGCGGCCCCCATCGCGCGCGTCGTTCGGGCGCTGCGTGGCGGCGCGCGCCTCGACCCGGCGGAGGTGGACCTGACGCTGGGCGGCGTGCGCCTCGTGGGGCGCGTCCCCCGCTTCCCGGGCGGGCTCGTCACCCACCAGGCGGGCAAGGTCAAGGCGCACCACGAGCTGGCGCTCTGGGTGCGGCACCTGGCGCTGCACCTGTCCGATGGCCCCGCCGACAGCCGCCTCGTGGCCGTGGGCGGCGCGGACGCCCCCACGGTGCTCCGGCTGGGAGCGCTCGATGAAGGAGACGCCCGCACGGCTCTGGAGAGCCTGCTCACCCTCTGGCTGCGGGGCCAGAGCCTCCCCCTGCCCTTCGCGGCGGAGGCGTCCCGCGCCTGTGCGGTCGCCATGGCCCGCGACCCCTCGACGCCGGACAAGGCGCTGGCGGTGGCCAGAGCGGCCTGGGACGGCGAAGCAGACGAGGCCGCGGCGCGGATCCTCGGCGACGCGAGCCTGGTCGACCCGCTCCCCTGGAATGGCGGCGACTTCGGCGAGCTGGCCGTGACGGTCTGGGCCCCGCTCCTCGCGACGGAGGCCGAATGAGCTTCGACCCCACGGCTCGCCTCGCCGAGGGCGTCACGCTGCTGGAGGCGAGCGCCGGCACCGGCAAGACCTGGAGCATCGCCAGCCTCGCCCTGGAGCTGGTCGCCCAAGGGGTCCCCATCGGGGAGCTGCTGATCGTCACGTTCACAGAGGCCGCCACGGCGGAGCTGCGGGAGCGCGTGCGCGCCCGCCTGCGGGACGGGCTCGCGGTGCTCGGCGGCGCACCCTCTGGAGGAGACCCCGTGCTCGCCCACGTGGCCACCATCCCGGACGCCACGGCCCGCGTGCGCCTGGCGCTGGAGAGCTTCGACGAGGCGCAGATCCACACGATCCACGGCTTCTGCAAGCGCGTGCTCCAGGCCAACGCCTTCGAGAGCGGCGCGGACCTGGACCTGGAGCTGGAGACGGACGCCACGCCGCTGCTCCAGCAGCTCGTCGCCGACTGGCTCACGCGGGAGCTGCACGACGCTCCGCTGGCGATGGTGCAGGCCCTGCGGTCGCAGGGCGTGACGCAGGCGTCGCTGATCCAGTTGGCCGCCGAAGTGGCCGCTCGGCCCCGCCTGGTGGTGGTGCCCGAGAAGCCGGGAGCCCCCCCGGAGGTGAACGTCACCGGCTGGCAGCGCGCCCACGACTGCGCGCGCTCGCTGTGGATCGAGGGGCGCCAGGCCATCGAGGCGCTGCTCACGGACGCCATCACCCGAAAGGCGCTGAGCGGTCAGAAGTGGCGCCCCGACTGGCTTCGGACCCGCCTCGCCGCCATGGACGGCTGGGCGGCGGCGCCCGGCGACCCCTTCCGGGCGCTGCCTGACGCGATGCCCCGCTTCCTTCCCGACGCGCTCGCCACCGCCACCTCCAAGGGCGGCACCGCTCCCCACCACCCGGCCTTCGACGCCCTCGACGAGCTGGTGGCCCACACGGAGGCGCTGGCGGAGGTGGCGGCGGCCGTCGCCCTCTCCTTTCGGCACGGGCTGGTCGCGTGGGTGCGTCAGGAGCTGCCGAGGCGCAAGGCAGCGCTGCGGCTCCAGACCTTCGACGACCTGATCCACGCGGTGGAGGAGGCCGTCACGGGCCCGGCGGGGGGACGCCTGGTCGCCTCCATCCGGTCCCGGACCCGCGCCGCCCTCATCGACGAGTTCCAGGACACGGACCCGGCCCAGTGGCGTATCTTCCACACCCTCTTCGCCTCCCCGCCCTGCCGCCTCGTCCTCATCGGCGACCCCAAGCAGGCGATCTACGGCTTCCGGGGGGCTGACATCTACGCCTACCTGGGGGCCCGGGACACGGCGCGCGCGACGTTCGCCCTGGACCGCAACCACCGCTCTGACGCAGGGCTCATCGGCGCCGTGCAGCACCTGTTCGGGCGCCCCGCGATCCACGCACCTTTCGTCGAGGAGCGCATCCCCTGGACGCCCGTGGCACCGCGTCACATGCAGCGGCTCCAGGCGCCCGACGGGTGGGCGCCGCTGACGGTCCGGTTCCTGCCCCGCCCCGCGAAGCCGTGGGGAAAGGCCGCGCTGTGTGAGGCCCTGGCGACCCTGGTCGCGGCGGACGTGGCGCGGCTGCTCTCCAGTGGAGCGAGCATCGAGGGGCGACCGCTGACTGCGCGCGACGTGGCGGTCCTGGTGCGGAGCCACCACCAGGCGGCGCAAGTCCAGCGCGCGCTGCGGGACGTGGGGGTACCTGCCGTCCGCCGCGGTGGGGCGGACGTGCTTGGCCAGGAGGAGGCCACGGACCTGCTCCGGGTGATGGACGCAGCCCTGGAGCCGGGCCGCCTCGGTGTGCTCAAGGCGGCGCTGGCGACGGACCTGGTGGGGCTCGGCGCCTCGGAGCTCGCCGCCTTGGAGGACGACCCGGAGGCGCTGGAGCGGTGGATCGTCCTGCTGCGTGACCTCGGGCGCCTGTGGCGCCAGGAGGGGGTGATGCGCATGGTCCGTGCGCTGCTCGACGCCGTGGACTACGCCCCCCGCGTGCTGGCGCAGGTGGGCGGGGAGCGGCGCATGGTCAACCTGCTCCACGCGGCGGAGCTGCTCCACGGGGCGGCCGAGGAGCGGCGCCTGGAGCCAGCGGGCCTCGTGGCGTGGCTCCGCGCCGAGCGCCTGGAGGAGTCCAAGTCCGAGGAGCGCGCCCTGCGCCTGGAGAGCGACGCCGACGCCGCCCAGGTGGTGACGCTGCACGGCTCCAAGGGGCTCCAGTACCCGGTGGTGTACTGCCCCCACCTCTGGGACGGCAAGACGTCGAAGGGGGCGGAGCTGCTGCGCTTCCACCCGGGCGGGGGGACGGACGTGCACCTGCACGTGGATCCCACGGCCCCGGACCGTCAGGGGGCGGCCGACGCCGTTGAGCGCGAGGACCGGGCCGAGGCCATGCGCCTCGCGTACGTCGGGCTGACCCGCGCGGAGCATCGCGCGGTGATCTACTGGGCCGCCGCGACGGACGCGGAGGGATCCCCCCTGGCGAGGCTGCTCCACCCTTCAGAGGAGCCCCTCTCGTGGAAGCAGACGGACGACGAGGCGCTGATCGCGGAGCTGGAGTGCCTCGCCGACGGATCCGGCGGAAGCGTGGGCGTCCTGGTGACTGCCCCGGGCGAGGAGGGGGCGCGGTGGGAGGCGCCGCAGCCGACGGGCGAGCCCCGGGCGCGCGAGCACGACCTGGACGCTCCCCGCGACCCGTCGTGGCGCCGCACGAGCTACACCGCCCTGACGCGGGGGGCCGACGATCCCCACGACCGGGACGAGGCGGACGAGGGCGAGGTGCCCGCGGTGAGCGAGGGCGAGCCGGTCCCGCTCGCCACCTTCGAGCGGGGAGCGCGGGCCGGCACCCTGCTGCACGCCGTGCTGGAGCACCATGACTTTGGCGCCGGCGCGGCTCCTCTGTGGGACCTCGCCGACCGGGAGCTGCGACGCCAGGGCCTGGACCCCGCGTGGGGCGGCGTGCTCACGGCGGGGCTGACGGCGGCGCTCGACACGCCCATCCCGACGCTGGGCGCCGCGCTCTCGACGATCCCACTCAGCGACACCCTGCGGGAGCTGGACTTCGATCTGCCCCTGGCCGGGGGTATGGCGCCCGGCACCCCAGTCCCCTTCGCGCGGGTGGTGGACGTCTTCCGGCAGCACCCGACCCCCGGCGTCCCCGACGGCTACACGGACCGCCTCGCGCGGCTCGGCCCGGAGCCCCTGCGCGGCTTCCTGACCGGGGCCATCGACCTGATCGTCCGGCGGGACGGGCGCTACTTCGTGGCCGACTGGAAGTCGAACCACCTGGGCGACCGCGCCTCGGACTACGGGGTGGCGGCCATGACGCGCGCCATGGTGGAGCACCACTACGTGCTCCAGCTCCACCTGTACGTGGTCGCGCTGCACCGCCTCCTGCGCTGGCGGCTGCCGGACTACGACTATGAGGCCCACGTGGGGGGCGGCCTGTGGCTGTTCCTGCGCGGCATGGTGGGCGGCGACGCGGGCGTGTGGGCTGCGCGTCCGCCGCGGGAGGCGGTCCTGGCTCTGGACCGGGTGCTCTCCGGGGAGGGGGACCCATGCTGACGGCGCTCCTGGAGGCCGGGGTCCTCTCCCCCGTCGACGTGCATCTGGCCCGGGCGGCGGCGCGTCTCGCCGGTGAGGCCAACCCCGACGCGGTGCTCGCCATGGCGCTGGCGAGCAAGGCGCCCACGGCGGGCCACGTGTGCCTCGACCTGGCGGCGGCGCGGCGGGCGGTGCGCCTCGAGGAGGCCCCCGACCTGGACACCCTGCCCTGGCCCGAGCCGGCGGCGTGGGTCGAGACGCTGCGTCACTCGCCCCTCGTAGGGGACGGGGCCGCTCCGCTGGTGCTGGACGGCCACCGCCTCTACCTCCAGCGCTCGTGGCGCTGGCAGCAAGCGCTGGTCGCCGCGCTGCGGGCCCGGGTGGGGGACGGAGCGCCGGAGGGGGAGACGTGGCGGACGCGCGCCGGCGCGGTGGATCTGGACCTGCTTCGGCGCGGGCTCGACCGGCTGTTCCCGCGCGACGACGGCGAGCTCGACCGGCAGCGCCTGGCTGCCGCCGTCGCCGTGCTGCGGTCCTTCGCCGTGATCACGGGCGGCCCGGGCACCGGCAAGACGACCACGGTGGTGAAGGTGCTCGCGCTGCTCGCCGAGCAGGCGGGCGGACCCCTGCGCATCGCCCTCGCGGCCCCCACGGGCAAGGCGGCGGCGCGCCTGGCCGAGGCGGTGCGAGCGGGAAGAGGGGCGCTCGGGGCGAGCCCCACCCTGCTCGCCCGCATCCCCGACGAGGCGACCACCATCCACCGCCTGCTCGGGTGGCGACCGGACGGATCGGTGCGCCACACCGCCGAGGACCCCATCCCCGCGGACGTGGTCGTCGTCGACGAGGCCTCCATGGTGGATCTGGGGCTCATGACGAGGCTCGTGCTCGCGGTGCCCAGGCGCGCGCGCATCGTGCTGCTCGGCGACCGGGACCAGCTCGCGAGCGTGGAGTCCGGCGCCGTCCTCGCCGACCTGTGCGGCCCCCCCACTCGGGGCTTCTCCACCCGCTTCGCCGCCACCCTCACCCCCCTGGTGGGCCCCCTCCCACCGGAGCTGGTGGCGGGCCCCCCCACCATGGGCGACGCGGTGGTGGCGCTCGTGCGCACCCACCGCTTCCAGGAGGGGAGCGGCATCGGCGCGCTGGCCCGGGCCGTCAATGTCGGGGACGCGGCGCGGGCCGCGGGTCTGCTGGACGGGTCGATCACGGAGCGCCCCGGCGTGCCCCACGACGACCTGCGGTGGGTGCGCCCCACCGGTGGGGTCCTCCCCCCGGAGGTGGAGCAGACGGTGGTCGCAGAGCTGCGCCCCCTGGTCTCGGCGCGCGACCCCGGGGAGGCCCTCGCGGCCCTGGACCGCTTCCGCCTGCTGTGCGCCCACCGGCGTGGCCTCTGGGGCGTCGAAGGCCTGAACGAGGCGGCGGAGCGGTGGCTCGAAGGCGCGGGCCTCATCGCGCCCCGCGGCCTGTTCTGGCGCGGCCGCCCGGTGCTCGTCAGCCGCAACGACCCACAGTCGGGGCTCTTCAACGGCGACCTGGGCGTGGTGCTCCCGGGGCACGGTGGGCTCGCCGTGTGGTTCCCGGGCGCCGACGGCCAGCCGAGGCCGGTGAGCCCCGCCCTGCTCCCCGCCCACGAGACCGCCTTCGCCATGACGGTCCACAAGAGCCAGGGCTCTGAGGTGTCGCACGCCATGGTGGTGCTCCCCGAGCGGCCGTCCCCCGTGCTCACCCGGGAGCTGCTCTACACGGGGCTCACCCGGGCGCGCCATCGGGTGACGGTGGTGGGCGCGCCGGGGGTGCTCGCCGTGACCGTCGCCGAGCGGGTGGAGCGGGCGTCGGGCCTCGGGGACGCCCTGTGGGGGTGGTGACCTTCGCCGCGGCCGTGGAGCGGCTCGCGGCGCGGCTTCGACGGGAGCGTGAGGCGAGCGACGAGGCCCGCGACCTGGCTGCCCGCGTCGGCCTCACGGTGGCGTTGCTGCGCTCCGCGGAGCGCCGGGGGCTCCTGCCGCCGGCCCTCTTCGGTCTGGACGCCCCCGCCACAGCGTCCCAGGCGCTGGCCCGGGCGCGGGGGGACCTGCCGGCCCTCGACCTCGCGCCAGCGGACGTGACCCTCGCAGGCACGGAGATCGCCGCGGTCGCTCAGTCCCTCGACCCGCGGGACATCGCGGCCGTGGCCGCGCGCCCGGAGCTCATCGGGCGCCTCTATGAGCAGCTCCTGGCCCGGCGCCCCGACCACCGCAAGGGCTCGGGCAGCTTCTTCACCCACCCACGGCTCGCCGACCCGACGGTGCGCCGGACCCTGCTCCCCCTTGGCACCCCACATCGGGGGAGCCCTCGCGTCCTCGACCCCGCCATGGGCACGGGGAGCCTGTTGCTGCCCGCCCACCGCGCGCTCGCGGCGGCGGCCGTCGCTGCAGGCGCCACTCCCCGAGAGGCGGCCCTCGCCGCGGCCGGGTGCCTCCACGGCGTCGACCGGGACCCGCTGGCGGTGGACCTGTGCCGCGCGGCCCTCTGGCTGGAGGTCGGCGACGCCCGGCTGGACCCGGCGGCGCTCCACCTGCGCCACGGCGACAGCCTCCTCGGTGCCTGGCCGGGGCAGCGCCTGAGCCCGCCCGGGCTCGTGATCCGGGCGGACGGACGCGCCCGCGGCGCGGCCCGGCGCGCCGAAGGGCTCGGCCTCCCCCCGCGCTCCCGGGAGGAGCCCCGTGATCCGGTCGCCCTCGACGCCTGGGCGGCCTCCTGGGTGCCCTGCTGCGGTGCCCCCTTCCTCCACTGGGAGCGCGCGTTCCCCGATGCGGGGGCCTTCGACGCGGTCATCGGGAACCCGCCCTGGGAGGCCCTCAAGCCGTCGTCGCGCTCCTTCTTCGCCCGCTGGGACCCCGCGCTGCCCCGGCTTGGGCGCCAGGCGGCCCTGGAGCGGCGGCGCGCGCTGCTCGACGTCCACCCCGAGGCGGATGCGGAGTGGGCGGCGCTCCAGGCCCGCCAGACAGTGCTCGGCCGCTGGGTGCGCCACGTCGCAGCGCTGCGCCCGCCGGGGGCCCCCTTCCGCCTCCAGGGCGCGGGCGACCTCAACGCGTGGAAGCTGTTTGCGGAGCTGTCCATGGCGCTCGTGCGCCCCGGAGGCCGCATCGGCCTGCTCCTGCCGGCGGCCATCTACACGGACCGGGGCGCGGCCGACCTGCGCTCCGCGCTCCTGCGGTCCTTCAGGTGGGAGTGGCTCTTCGCCTTCGAGAACCGGGCCCGCGCCTTCCCCATCGACAACCGCTACAAGTACTGCGTGGTGGTAGCGGAGCGAGGCGGGCCGACAGACACCATCCGCGCCGCGTTCATGCGCCGGGACCCGAGCGACTGGGACCGGGCCGAGGACGTCGCGGAGGTCGTGCCTGCCGCCACGTTTGGGGGGGGCGCCGTCGCCGAGGTCGACCCCACGGATCGGTTGCTCCAGCGGCTCGGCCCTCCCGCCGGGGACCGCATCGCCGGCGACGGCACGGGCCCCTGGGCGCTGCGCTGGGCCACGGAGCTGCACACCACCGCGCACGCGGCGCTGTTCCCCCCACGTCCGGAGTGGGAGGCCCGCGGCTACCGGGCGACCCCGCTCGGCCTGTGGCTCCGCGGTCCGTGGGGCGCGAGCGCCGGTGCCATCCCCTCGCTGGACGGGCCCACCCTCGCGCCCGAGGCCGTCGAGGGCGTTGCCGTCCCCCTCTGGGAGGGCCGGATGATCGGCCCCCTCGACCCAGCCGCCAAGGCCTGGGTGGAGGGCCGCGGCCGCGCGGCCCGGTGGGCGGAGGTCCCGTGGGAGCAGAAGCGCCTCGGCCCCCAGTACCTCGTGGACCGCGACGTGCTCTCGCTCCCCCGAGTCCTCCCGGGCCCCAAGGTGGCCTACGCCCGCGTCACCTCGGCGACCAACGCCCGGACCCTGGCCGCCACGCTGCTCCCGTTTGGGGCCGCCGCGGACAGCGTGTTCCTCCTGCGGCCCTCGGGCGGCCTGCTCCCATCCCTGGCGCTCACGGGCGTCCTCGGGTCCTTCGTCTTCGACGCCCAGCTCCGGCGACGCCTCGGCGGGCTCAACCTGAGCCGCTTCGTGATGGTGGAGGCGACGCTCCCGCCGCCAGACGCCCTGCCCCCGGGATTCCCCCTCCTGGTGGCGCGCCTGTGCATGGCCCACCCCCTGTTCAGCCGGGAGTGGCGCCAGCTCCGCCCCACACTGGGTGACCGCCCCCCGGCCTCCCTCTGGGCGCGGTCTCGGGCGGACCGCCTGCGCTTCGGCGCCCAGCTCGACGCGGTGGTGGCCGCCGCGTGGGGGCTGTGCGCCCGGGACCTGGCGGAGCTCCTGTCGGACTGCGCCTGCCCGGAGGGCGCGCCCGCGACGACGTGGGCCGCGCTCCCGCCGCGGGGCCACTGGCGCGTCGACCGCGCGCTGCCACCCCAGCTCCGCTCGACGGTGCTCGCGGTCGCCGCTCTCTCTGCGCTGGAGCGCACGGACCTGGACCGCTTCCTCGCGTCACATGCCCATGACGGCTGGGCGATCCCAGAGGCGCTCGACCTCGCCCGCCTGGGCTTCCCCACCGAGAGCGGCCTCCGCCAGCTCACCCCGCTCCCACCCTCGCCACCAGCCCCCGAGGACACTACGGACCGCGACGCGGCGTGGCTCGACGCGCTCCTGCCTCCGGGGGTTTGAGCTTTTCCTTCGCGCAGGTACAATGGCCCGCATGACGCAGCCAACGACCCCAGCCGAGACGTCGCCCACGAGCGCCGACCTCCTCCACCTCGCCCGCGCCGTGGAGCTGAGCCGCGAGCACATGCTGGCCGGCCACGGCGGCCCCTTCGGAGCCGTCATCGTCCTCGGCGGCCAGGTGGTGGGCGAGGGGTGGAACCAGGTGACCACCACCCACGACCCCACCGCCCACGCGGAGGTGGTGGCCATCCGCACCGCCTGCCAGGGCCTCAACCGCTTCTCGCTGACCGGCGCCACCATCTACTCGAGCTGCGAGCCCTGCCCCATGTGCCTCGCGGCCATCTACTGGGCGCGCATCGGGCGCCTCGTCTACGCCAACAGCCGCCTCGACGCGGCGCGCATCGGCTTCGACGACGCGCTGCTCTACGAGGAGATCCCCCTCCCGCCGTCGGAGCGCCAGCTCAAGTCCACTCACCTCCCGTCCGCCGACGCCACCGCCGTCTTCGACCTGTGGGCGGCCCACGACGCCAAGGTCCACTACTGACGCCCCCCCTCGCGCCCCACGGCCTCCGCACGTCCCACCGTCCCCCGGAGGGCAACTTCGGCTGGCCTCGCGGCGCGAAATGCGGTATGCGACGGCAGCCACGGCCACACGCGAGGAGGACACCATGGCGGAGCTTCGAGTCGACCTGCGGGACCTCAGGTTCACCTTGTTCGAGCACCTGCGCTTCCAGGATCTGCTGGGCCGCGGGCCCTACGCCGATTTCGACCGGGAGACGGTCGACATGATGCTCGACGAGGCGCTCCGCTTCTCGCGGGACGTCCTGGCGCCCCTCAACGAGACCTCCGACCGGGTCGGCGCGACCTTCAAGGACGGCAAGGTGACCTCCCCGCCAGGCTTCCCGGCGGCGTGGCGCACCTTCGCCGAGAACGGGTGGGTCGGCTTCACGTCGAGCCCGGAGCACGGCGGCCAGGGGGCCCCGCAGGCGCTGGGCGTCGCAACCGCAGAGCTCTTCGAGAACGGGTGCCTCTCCTTCGCCCTGACGCGGCTCCTGACCAGCGGCGCGGCGCGGCTCATCGTCTCCTTCGGCACCGAGGCCCTCAAGACCACCTACGTCGACCGCATGATGTCCGGCGAGTGGACCGGCACCATGTGCCTGACGGAGGCCGGCGCCGGCTCCGACGTGGGCGCCTCGCGCACCACGGCCCGCCGCGAGGGGGACCACTACCTCATCGAGGGCGAGAAGATCTTCATCACCAGCGGCGACCACGACATGGCGACGAACGTGATCCACGCGGTGCTCGCCCGTACCCCGGACGCCCCGCCCGGCACCAAGGGCCTGAGCCTCTTCGTGGTGCCGAAGCTCCTGGTGAACGACGACGGGAGCCTGGGCGCGCCCAACCACGTCCAGGTGTTGCGCATCGAAGAGAAGATGGGCATCCACGGCTCCCCGACCTGCGTGATGGGCTACGGCCTGAGCGGCCCCTGCCGCGGCTTTCTTCTGGGCCGCGAGGGGGACGGCATGCGCCAGATGTTCCAGATGATGAACGAGGCGCGCATGTCCGTGGGCATCGAGGGCGTCGCCCTCGGCAACGCCGCCTACCAGCACGCCCTGACCTACGCGCGCGACCGGGTTCAGGGGGGCGACGTCACACGGCGCAAGCCGGGCCGGGTGGCTATCATCGAGCACCCGGACGTGCGGCGGATGCTCCTGTGGCAGAAGGCCCACGGGGAGGGCATCCGGGCCTTGGGGCTCTTCACGGCGCTCTGCATCGACCGGGAGGAGGTCGCCGCCGCCGAGGGCAACGAGGCCGAGGCCCAGCGGTGGCACGGCATGCTGGAGGTGCTGACCCCGGTCATCAAGGCCTACGGCTCGGACACGGGCTCCCAGATGGCCGACATGGCGCTCCAGTGCTTCGGCGGCTACGGCTACACCCAGGAGTACCCGGCGGAGCAGCTCGTCCGCGACGTGCGCATCAGCCGCATCTACGAAGGGACCAACGGCATCCAGGCCCTCGACCTCGTCGGGCGCAAGCTCGGGCAGCGGGGCGGCGCGGACGCCCGGGCGCTCTTCGCCGAGCTGTGCACGATGGCAGAGAGCGTGACGGGACCGGGCCTCGATGGCGTCGCCGCTCGGGTCACCACGGCCCTGTCCGCGGCCGGGCGGGTCGTCCAGGGCTTCGCGTCCGGGTCGCCGCTGCGCCCGGTGCTCAACGCAACCGGCTTCCTGGAGCTGCTGGGCCAGGCGACGGTCGGCGTCCTCCTGGGGCAGGCGGCGGCCATCGCGACGGCGTCGCTGAACGGCCTCGCTTCTGGGAAGGGCCTCGACACGACCCCCGAGTCCCTCCGCGCCCTCGCGGAGGAGGACGACGAGGCCCGCTTCCTCTGGGGCAAGGTCGCGGCCGCCCGCTTCTTCGCGGAGCACGTCCTGATCCACGCCCCCAGCAAGGCGGACGAGCTCCTCGGCGACGACACGTCTGCCATGGACGTCGTGTTCTAGCGACCTCCACCGAGGATCGGCCACAGCCCCTGCACGCCCTCGCCCGCCCCTGCCCCCCAGAGCCGGCCCGCAGACACGGCGGCGCTGGCCGTAACCACCACGGCGAGCGCTTACTTGCCTGTTTGGCCAAGCAGGCGTAGGTTCAACCGTGGAGGTGGCCATGAAGTGCCGCAGCACGTACAAGGAGCAGACCCGGGTGCTCAAGGCGCTGGCCAACGAGGCGCGCCTGATGATGGTCGACCGGCTCAGCGAGGGGGAGTGCTCCGTCGGGCAGCTCGCCGAGCTGGTCGGCCTGGACCTGTCGACCGTCAGCAAGCACCTGGCGCTGCTTCGGAGCCACGGCATCGTGGAGGACACACGGGTCGGGACGACGGTGTACTACCGCCTGCTCACCCCATGCGTCCTGAACTTCCTCACCTGCGCAGCGGACGTCATGAAGCAGCGCGCAACGACGTAGGGGAGCCCGTCAGTGGCCCCCCATCTCGACCCGAGCTGCCCTGTTCGGCCAGGCCGCCGAGCACAGAGGGGACCAGGGCGATGAGCGAACGAGCCAAGCTGCTGACGATCCTCGCGGTCTTCGCCGGCCTCTGGTTCCTGCCGGCCGAAAGCCCTCGCCTCCTGGGTGCCATCGCCGAGAGCCTCGCTCTGACCCGCTGGTACGCCCGGGAGCACGTGATCCTGTGCCTCGTCCCCGCCTTCTTCATCGCGGGGGCCATCTCGGTGTTCATCAGCCAGGGCGCAGTCATGCGCTACCTTGGGGCGTCCGCGCGGCCGGTGGTGTCCTACGCCGTGGCCGCCGTATCCGGCACCGTGCTCGCCGTCTGCTCCTGCACGGTGCTCCCCCTCTTCGCCGGCATCCACAAGCGGGGCGCGGGCCTCGGCCCCGCCACGGCCTTCCTCTACGCGGGTCCCGCCATCAACGTCATGGCGATCATCCTGACCGCGCAGGTCATCGGCTTCGAGCTGGGCGTGGCCCGGGCCGTCGCGGCCGTCGTGTTCTCCGTGGTGGTGGGCCTGCTCATGCACGCCCTGTTCCGCCGCTCCGAGGCGGAGCGGGCCGAGGGCTTCGCCACGCCCGCCGAGGCACCTGCGCGGCCCCTGTGGCAGACCAGCACCACCTTTGCGTCCATGGTGGGGGTGCTGGTCTTCGCCAACTGGGCCGCCCCCCAGGGCGCCGACGGCCTGGCGAGCGCCGTCCACTCGGCGCGCTGGCTGCTCGTCGCTTTGTTCGCCGTACCGCTGGTCGTCGCGGTGGTGCGGTGGTTCAACCGGGAGGAGCTTCGTGACTGGATGGACGCGACGTGGGACTTCGCCAAGCAGATCCTGCCGCTGCTGCTCGGCGGCGTGCTGGTGGCGGGCCTCCTGCTCGGCGGCCCGAGCGGCGGGGAGGGGCTCATCCCCCGGCGCTTCGTCGAAGCCACCGTCGGTGGCGAGGGCCTCGCCCCGACCTTCTTTGCCGCCGTCGCCGGGTCGCTCATGTACTTCGCCACGCTGACGGAGATACCCATCGTGGCCGGCCTCCAGCAGGCCGGCATGGGAGACGGCCCGGCCCTCGCCCTGCTGCTGGCGGGGCCGGCGCTGTCGCTCCCCAGCATGCTCGTGATCCACGGCGTCCTCGGCACGCGGCGCACCGCCGCGTTCGTCGGTCTGGTCGTCGTTCTGTCCACCGTCGCCGGCATGGCCTACGGGGCCCTGAGGTGACCCACCCAAGGAGGTTCATCATGGAGATCAAGGTGTTGGGAACTGGCTGCGCAAAGTGCAAGAAGCTGGAGGCCCTGGCCACGGAGGCGGCGGCGGGGCTCGACGCAACGGTGACAAAGGTCGAGCGCCTCGACGACATCCTCGCTCATGGCGTCGCCATGACGCCCGCCCTGGTGGTAGATGGCGAGGTGAAGAGCGCCGGCCGCCTGCCGAAGGTGGACGAGATCCGGGCGTGGCTTCAGGACCCGCAGGCGAGGTGACCGATGCTCGAGGGACTCCTGGCCAACGTAGAGCAGCTCGTCCACACGAGCCCCTGGCTGGCTGGCGTGGCGGTCTTTGGGGGCGGCGTCCTCACCGCCACGAACCCCTGCGTCCTGGCGATGATCCCCCTGACCATGAGCTTCGTGGCCGGGCGCAAGGAGCGGCCCACCCCCCTCCGGGCCTTCGGCTACTCGCTGATCTTCGTCCTCGGCCTGTCGATCACCTTCACGATCCTGGGCGTCGGGGCGGCGCTGGCCGGCAGCCTCTACGGGGAGGTCGGCCCGGGCTGGACCTGGCTCGTCGTGGCGGTGTGCCTCGTCATGGGGCTCCACATGATGGACCTGCTGCCCTTCACCATCCCCACGCCCGTCAACATCACGCCCCGCACCCGGGGCGCCGTGGGGGCCCTCCTCCTCGGGCTGCTCTTCGGCGTGGTGTCGGCGCCCTGCGCAGCACCGCTCCTGCTGGTCCTGCTGACCTACCTGGCGACCTCCGGGTCGTCCGTCCCCTACGGGGCGCTCCTGCTGCTGCTCTACGGGCTCGGCCACAGCGTCCTCATCATCGTGGCCGGCACCTCCATGGGCGCGGCGCGCACGCTGATCGAGTCGCGCCGCTTGACCCAGGCCACCGCCTGGATGCGACGGGCCGCAGGGCTCGTCGTGGTCCTCGTCGGAGTCTGGTTCGCCGCCAACACTCTCATGACCGCCTGAACGGAGGAGTCACATGCACCGGATCGCCATGACCCTCACCCTCGCTCTCGTCGCCTGCGGGTCTCCTGGAGCACCGGGGACTCCCGGCGCGCCCCTCGCGACGGCGACCGCAGCGGCATCCCAGGAGGCCACGGTCGCCAGGATCGTCTTCGTCGACAAGGAGGTCGCCTGCCAGTGCACTCAGGACCGCATCGACGCGGGCTGGGCCGCCCTGACGGACGCCCTGGGCGGACGGGCGCTGCCCATCGAGCGCCTGCACATGGACACCCAGGCCGACGCCGTCGAGCCGTGGCGCAAGACCAAGCCCTTCATGGCCCTCCCCGCCGCCTACCTGGTGGGCCCGGACGGCGCCCTCGTGACCATGCTGCAGGGCGAGTGGACCCGTGACCAGATGGTCGCGGCCCTCGGCGCCGGGGAGGCGCCCACCGCGACCCAGTGAGGTGACCGGAG
The DNA here is from genome assembly GCA_045863395.1 of Myxococcales bacterium. Classification (GTDB taxonomy): domain Bacteria; phylum Myxococcota_A; class UBA9042; order JABWCM01; family BTVJ01; genus BTVJ01. The sequence goes on along the minus strand of BTVJ01000002.1, from coordinate 35,939 downwards.
CCCGCGCGTGCCCCCGCGCCTGACGCTCCTCGGACGGCCGGGGACCTGGCCCGTGACCCGGTGCCGCAGACCACCCCTGGCGTGGCGGTGCGGGCGACTCACCGCTCCCGGGGCGTCGCGAACCACCACTGGTTGCCGACCGGGTCGATCACGCCGCCGCTGCGGTCGCCGTAGTGCTGGTCCGCCGGCGGTCTGACGCTCGTGGCTCCCGCCGCAAGGGCCCGCTCGTAGGAGGCGTCCGCGTCGGCCACGTAGTGGTAGAGCATCGAGGGCATGGGTGGGAACTCTCCCTCGGCCTGACCCAGCATGACGATGGTGTCCCCGATCTGGATCTCCGCGTGGCGGACTCGGCCATCGTCGTCGACATGGCGGCTCAGCTCCCGGGCGCCGAGTCCTTCGCGCGCGAAGTCCAGGAGCCGCGCGGCGTCGGAGACGAGCAGGTACGTGGTGACGGTGTGATAGCCCTCGGGGGGCGAGCTCGATGCCATGGGACCTCCAGTGGTGGGTGCGGCCGGATCGTAGACACGGGCGCCGGCTGCTGACAACCGATCCTGGCGGAACGGCGCGTCGCCCGTGGTCCTTCGCTGCGCACAGGTCTCAAGGGCAGCTCGGCGCATGTGCACAGCCGCCCGTCGCCGGGTCGCAGGCGTCGGCGGTGCAGGGGTCGCCGTCCTCGCAGTCGACCAGCGCCGCCGTGCAGCCGAGCAGCGGGTCGCAGGTCTCCACCGTGCACGGGTAGAAGTCGTCGCAAGTCACCGGGCCGTGGATGCACTCCGCCGCCTGGCAGGCGTCCGTGGTGCAGGGGTCGCCGTCGTCGCAGTGGGCGGGCTCGGTACAAAAGGCGCAGCCCGGGATGGGGATGTGCTGGCACGCGCCCGTCGCGGCGACGCAGTGGTCCAGGGTGCACTCGTCGCCGTCGTCGCAGCCCCTCTGGGGGAAGAGGCAGACGCCGTCGGGGGCGCAGGAGGGGTCGAGACATGGCGACGCAATGGCGCACTCGGCGTCGCTCACGCACGCATTGCACCCCGGCTTGGTGGTGTGCGTGCAGCCGAGGGCGGGGTCGCAGACGTCGACGGTGCAGGGGTTGCCGTCTCCGCAGCTCTGCGCGACGTGGACGCAGGCGCCCGTCGCCTCGTTGCAGAGGTCCGCGGTGCAGGGGTCTCCGTCGTCGCAGCTCGCGAGCGCTGCCTTGCAGCCGGTCGCCGGATCGCAGGTCTCCACGGTGCAGACGAAGCCGTCGTCGCATGTGACCTCCTGGTGGGTGCAGGCACCTCCAGAGCAGAGCTCCTGGGTGCAGGCGTCGCCGTCGTCGCAGTCGGCTGGCGAGGCGCAGCCACCGCACCCGGGCACGGCGAAGTGCAGGCACTGCCCCGTATCCGAGACGCACGCGTCGGTCGTGCACGGGTCGCCGTCGCCGCACGAGGCCACCACCGCGATGCACGTGCCGCCCTGGCAACGCCCCTCGGTGCATGGGTCCTCCGGGGCGCACTGTGCGTCGCTGGTGCAGCCGCCACAGCCCTCTACGGGAGTGTGGGCGCACGCGCCGCCAGCGCAGGTGTCCACGGTGCACGGGTCGCCGTCCCCACACCACTGCGAAGCATGAACGCACATCCCCGTCGCCGACGCGCAGGAGTCCACGGTGCACGGATCGCCGTCATCGCAGCTCTTGGGCACGAACGCGCAGCCCTTCCCGGAGACGCAAGTCTCGGTGGTGCAGTCGGTCCCGTCGTCGCACGGGTTGGGAGCGTAGGTGCAGACGCCGCCCGAGCACCCGTCGATGGTGCAGGGGTCGCCGTCGAAGCAGGCCGCCACCGTGCAGCCCACACACCCGGGCGTCGTCGTGAACGCGCAGGCTCCGGTGGCGACGTTGCAGGCGCCCTCGGTGCACGGGTCCTGGTCGTGGCACGGCAATGGCTCGTGCCCGCACGGCCCCCCGAGGCAGGTGTCGACGGTGCAGGGGTTCCCGTCGTCGCAGTCGATGGCGACCGACGTGCAGGCCCCGGTGACCGCGTCGCAGGCGTCCACGCTGCACGGGTCGCCGTCGTCGCAGTGGGCCTCGTGGGCGCAGACCACTCCCTGGCACGCATCATCGGTGCACGGATCGCCGTCGTCACACCCTCCGGGCGCGTGGACGCACCCGGTCAGCGGTGAGCACGCATCGACGGTACACTCGCTGGCGTCGGCGCAGTCGAGCGGGGCGTGCACGCACCCGGCCCCGGAGGCGCACGCATCGGTCGTGCACGGGTCGCCGTCGTCGCACGCGGTCACCGTGTGCACGCAGCCGACCCCGGCCACGCACAGGTCGTCGGTGCAGGCGTCGTAGTCATTGCAGGCGAGGCCCACGTTCAGGCACCCGCTGGCCACGTCGCAGCCGTCCAGTGTGCAGGGGTCGCCGTCGTCGCAGGACAGCGTCTCATGGGAGCAGCCCCCAGCATCGGAGCACCCGTCGGCGGTGCAGGCGTCGCCATCGTCGCAGCCAACCGAGGTATGGGAGCACCCGGCCGCCGGGGTGCACGTGTCGACGGTGCATGACTTCCCATCGTCGCACGATGCGACGTCGTACAGGCAGCCGCTCTCGGGGTCGCACGCGTCGACCGTACAGGCGTTCCCGTCGTCGCAGGGCACGGGCGCGAAAGCGCATGCTCCCTTCAGGCACGAGGCGACGGTGCAGGCGTCCTTGGCGCAGTCGAGGAAGGTCGTACATGGGGTGCAGCCGGGCACCGGTGTTGCGATACACCCGGCCGGACCGCAGGAGTCCGCGGTGCACGCGTCGCCGTCGTCACAGGGGACGGGGACGTGGGAGCAAGGGTCGCCAAGGGCAAGCGGGTCGCAGGAGTCACCGGTACACGGGTCGCCGTCGTCGCAGCCGGCGAGGACGAAGGAGCACTGCCCGGTCAGCGGATCGCAGGCATCCGCGGTGCACGGGTTGGCGTCGTCGCAGGGCGCGCCCGCGGCGACGCAGCCGGCCGCGGGGTCACAGCCGTCGAACGTGCAGGCGTCGCCGTCGTCGCAGACCACCGCCTCGTGGGTGCACCCGGCGAGCGGGTCGCAGGCGTCGGCCGTGCAGGCGCTGCCGTCGTCGCAGGGGACGGGGACGGCCGTACACCCGAGGGCCGGATCGCAAGCCCCCGCGGCACAGAGGGTCGAGGGACACACCACGCCGATGTGGGTGCAGCCGCCCTGGGCGCAGGTGTCGACGGTGCAGGGGTCGCCGTCGTCGCAGCCGCCGGGTGCGCTGGTCCCGCCCGCGCAGGCGCCGCCCGCACACGCCTTCCCCGCGACGCACGGGTCGTCGTCACAGGGCGCGCCGTCCTCCGCGGGCACGACGACGCAGGCCCCCGTCGCCGGCACGCACACGCGCTCCTGGCAGGGTCCCAGCCCGGCCTGCTCACAGGTGACGACGGTCGAGGGGTCCACGACGCACGCCGTCCCCTGGGTGACGAGGGTCCCGTTGCACAGGTCGCCGTCATCCATGGCGAGGCACGGGTCGGGGCACCCCGGGTGCTCACCCGGCGCGCAGCCGTTCGCGCCCGCCACGCAGGCACCGTCGAGGCAGGAGTCTCCGGTGGTGCAAGGGCAGCCGTCGTCACACGGCGTGCCCGTGAGCGGGGCCGTGCCGCAGACGCCGCCCGAGCAGGTGGGCGTCCCGCACGGTCCACCCTCGGCGCAGAGAGGCGCGTGGACGCAGACGCCGGACGAGCACCCGTCGGTGGTACACGGGTCGCCGTCGTCGCAGTCGACGGCGGGCTGCGCGCGGCAGACGCCGACCAGGCACCAGTCGAGACCGCCGGGGCAGGGCTCGCACGCCGCGGAGACGCAGGGATCGCCGAGACAGTCTGCGTCCTCCTCGCAGTCTCCGCCACACGCAGAGTCCACCGTGTAGAGGCACGCACCGTCCACGCAGGCGTCGAGCGTGCAGGCGAAGTCGTCGTCGCAGTCCCCGTCGGACTCGCACGAAACCCCGGCATCGTCCCCAGCCGCGACGTCGGGCGCGCCGTCGTCGGTCCCGCTGGCGCCGTCCGTGTCCCCTCCGGCGTCGCCCTCCGAGTCTCCGGCGGTGTCGACAGGGGCCGAACCGTCCGCCTCGATCCCGTCGGCGGCCGCGGAGTCAGCCCCAGAGTCTGTTGGAGGCGGCAGCGCCGTCTCGCCATCCGCGCAGGAGAGCCCCCACACGACGAGGCTCCCGATGATGACTTGTCTCATGGAATCTCCGGACGCCCCCGCGCTCACCGCGCCATGACGTAGCCGAACGCGCGGATGCTCTTGTCCCCGTTGTCCGGGCTGCACGTAGCGGTGTTTCCGCAGGAGTTTCCGCCGTCCTGCCCGCAGTAGGTCCCGGTGCCGCCGAAGCCCAGGCGCGAGTCGCAGGAGTTGCAGTCGCCCTCCTGGTTGTTGACGATGCCGATGCGCACGCGGGTGTCTCCGCCGCACACGGCGTTGAAGCCCTCCATGTTGCAGTTCGCCTGGAGGGACGACCCGTTGATCAGGGACTTCCACGTGTTGCGCCCGAGCGAGGTGGACTGATACCCGCCGACCATCACGTCCCGCAGCGACGCTGCCGTCTTGCTCACGGTGATCCACTTGGTGGTCGCCCCGTCGCGCATGCCGAGCCGCAGCTCGGTGAACGGCAAGGTGCTGAAGCTGGCGAGCTTCGCCTCGGTCAGGTCGAAGCCGGGGCTCGACGGGTTGACCGTCCCCGTGCTGGTCCAGTTGGCGGAGTCATAGGTGAAGGTGCCCTGGTTCCCGTCGACCTTCATCAGGAGCGTCCAGCCTCCCCCATCGGCGACCATCTCGCAGTAGGCCTGGAAGGCGCTCCCGCCGCCCGGAGACAGCCAATAGACGCCGCTGAGCACGCCCGGGGTGGTCTGCTTGATCGCCTTGCAGGAGGCCGCCGGATTCTCTGCGCTGCCCGGAGCCCCCGCCGACACGACCGCCCGCCGCACGAAGACGTAGCCGAAGCCCTTGGTGTTGCGGTCGCCATTGTCGGAGCTGCACGTGGCGGTGTTTCCGCAGGAGTTGCTCGCATCCTGACCGCAGTAGGAGCCGTACCCCCCGAACCCGATGCGGGAGTCGCACGAGTCGCAGTCGTTCTCCTGGTTGTTGAGCATGCCGATGCGGATGCGCGTGTCTCCGCCGCAGACCGCGTTGAAGCCCTCGCGGTTGCAGTAGGGCTGGAGCGACGCGTTGTCGACGAGCGACTTCCAGGTGTTGCGCCCGAGGCTGGTCTGGGTGTAGCCACCGCTCTTGAGCAGGTCATACAGGCTGTTGGCGCTCTGGTCGAGCTGCACCCACTTCGTGGTGCCGCCCACCGTCATGCCGAGGCGCACCTGGTCCATGGGCACGCTGCTGAAGCTCAGCAGCTTCGCCTCGTTGCCGTCGAAGTCGAAGTTCTGGGGCGCGTAGGTCGCGGTGTTGGTCCACAAGGCCGCGTCATAGGAGAACGTGGTCGTGTTTCCGTTGAGCTTCATCACCAGCGTCCAGCCACCGCCGTCCGCGCTCATGTCGCAGTAGTTCTGGAAGGCGGAGGAGACTCCGTCCGGCTGGAGCCAGTAGACGCCGCTCGCTGCGGTCGGGTTCTCTTGCTTGATGTGGGCGCAGGACTTCGCCGGGTTGGTCGTGGACCCCGGCGGGACGGTGCCGAGGCCCACCCACTCCGCGCCGTTGCAGAAGAAGAGCTTGCCGCTCGTGGTGTTGAAGTAGAGCAGCCCGGCGGTCGACCCACCGCAGGACGCCGGCGGCGATGCCGCGTTGTGGATGCGCGGCATCAGGAGCAGGTTTCCGCCCAGGTCCAGCGTGCCGCCCACCGTGACGGGACCCAACGAAGAAGCCCCCTGCACGGCCAGACCCCCGTAAAACCAGCCCTTGTTGGCGTGGAGATCCTTCCAGGCGTCGTCGGCCGCGCTGCGAATGCGGACCCCTTGCGCAGTCAGCACGTTGAGAAACTGGTCGCTCGACCGCGCCAGCATGACGTCGCCCACGTTGAGGGAGCAGCCGGGGAGACTGCCCGTGCACGCCGTCAGCGCTCCGGCGGTCGTGATGCTGCCGGAGAGCGTCAGGCTCTGCGCCAGGTCGCCGCTCTGGACGCACTGGCTGCACGCCACGTCGGTCGCCGGCCCCCCTTTCGACGTGCTGCCCGCGTAGTTGACGCCGAGCTGGGCGTCGCCGACCGCCCCCGCCTTGAGCTGGCCCGTACCTACCGAGCCGGACGCAAGCTCCGTGGTGCCGACGCATCCCGTACAGGCGAGGCCGGCGGCTGCCCCCCCGGGTGTCGCGGCCGCCGCCCACGGAAAGGACACCTCCGGCGCCCCGACGCACTCGACGCACTTCACGTCGGTGGCCGGTCCTCCCTTGGCGTCGCTGGCCGCGTAGCTGAACGACACCTGGGTCGGCCCGATGGCGCCCGCCTGCACCTGGGCCGCCCCCACGGCCCCCGACGCGAGCTGCGTGGTGCCGATGCAACCCGTGCAGCTCAAGCCCGTGGCCGGCCCGCCCGCAGTCACGCCGGCCGCCCACGGGAAGCCCGCCTGGGCGCCGGTCACGCAGCCGGAGCAGGACAGCCCCTTGGCGACCGCGGCCGTGTCCGCGGAACGGGACCGCAGCGCGTACACGGTCGGCAGCACCGGCCGCCGCGGCAGGGGAGCCTCACCGTTCACCTGCACCTCCGCCCAAAGAACGCCGTGCGCGTCGAGCAGGGGCTGGGGCACGGGGTCGAGCGTCAGATCGACGAGGCCGCCCGCGACCGCGGTGTTGGCAAACTGCTGCTCGAGAAGAGCTGCGCCACCGCTCGAGTCTGCATACAGGCGCACCGTGAGGGTGTACGTACCGCTGGCAGGGGTGCCGCTCGCCGTGGCAAGGGCAGCCTGCAGGCTCACTCTCTGGGGGACGTCGTCCGAACGAGACGGCGTGGGCCACAGGAGACCCGCGAGCGCGACAAGGGTCGCCGCAGTGGATCGCATGTTCCACCTCCGATCTCGACCGTGCCGGTGGCAGGGTGCGGGATCACGTGCATGTTGTTCACGGCGGAACATACTCCCGACTTGCGGTCGGGTGCAAGCACTTGATCGCAGGAGGGGCGGCGCGATCCCATCGAGGAGCGAAGACGGGTTGGATCGTCAATTGGCCGAGACCCAGGCAGACGCGCGCAGGCGCAAAGGCTGCCCCGTCAGTCCACCGCCTCCAGGACGCGGGCGACGACCTCCGACGGGGCCCCCAGCCACTGGCCCGGGGTCACGCGGAGGATGCGCCAGCCGAGGCGCTCCCAGAGGCGCGGGCCATAGACGTCGCGGGCCAGGGCGTCGGGCTCTGCGAGGTACGCGCCGCAGTCGACTCCCACGCGCCAGGGGCCCGCGCGGCGCACCGCCAGGTCGAGGCGGCCGACAGAGAGGCCCACCCGCTCCTGCACCTCCAGGCCCTCGCGCCGCAGGGCCGCCGCAAGCGCTGCCCGAACCATGTGGCCCGGGCGGGGCGCCTCGCCCGCCCCCTCAGACGTCGACGCGCCGCTCACGAGGGAGGCCGCCTCGTCGAGACATGCCTCGACCCGGTCCGCGCGCCCCGACGCGGTCGCCTCGACGAAGCGGAGCCAGGCGGAGAGCACCCGAGGCCCCGCGTTGCGCGCGCCGGAGACGTCCAGCGCCGCCGGGTCCATGGAGGTGACGACGTGGATGGCGCGTCGCGCTCGCGTGATGGCCACATTGAGGCGCTTCTCGCCACCCTCCTGGCCCAAGGGGCCGAAGCGGGCGGCGACGCGACCCGTCGCGGACGGCCCGTAGGCGACCGTGAAGACGATGACGTCCCGCTCGTCGCCCTGGACGTTCTCCAGGTTCCGCACGAAGAGCTGCTCCAGAGGAGGCCGCGCGTCGTCCCGCGACAGGAGCTCCGCAAAGGCCGGGTCCTCCGCCGCGCGCGCCTCGATGCGCTCGGAGACCAGGTCCGCCTGCCGGAGGTTGAAGGCCACCACGCCGATGGAGACGGGCTGGCCGTCCTCACGCCGCTCCCTGAGCAGGGTGTCGAGCAAGGTCGCAACGGCGTCGGCCTCGGCCCGGTTGGTCTGCTCCTCCCAGGTGCCATCCACCCGGTGCCAGTGGAGGCCCTCCCAGGAGGCGCCGCCCCCCGAGAGGCCCGGCGCCGTCCGCAGACGCCCCCCGTAGAACACGCGATTGGAGAACGCGATCAGCTCCTCGCGGCGCGACCGGTAGTGCCACTGAAGCATGGTCTGGCGGAAGGCGACCCGCCCCAGGGAGAGCATCGACTCACTGGCGAGCAGCGCCTCGTCCTCGTCGGGGTCCTGGTCCGCCGCCTCGAAGAAGTGGCTCGGGGGCATCTGCTGCTCGTCCCCGGCCACCAGCGCGCGTGCGCCGCGCACCAGCACCGGGAGGCCCGCCTCCACGGGGCACTGGCTCGCCTCGTCGAAGATCACCAGGTCGAACAGCCCCGGCTCCAGGGGGAACAGCGCCGACACGGTCTCCGGCGAGCACAGCCACAGGGGACGCACCACTGCCATCGTCGTCGTGAAGCCGCGGGAGACGAGCTGGCGCAGCGTGAGGCGCCGGCGCTGGCGGCGGGCCTCGTCCCCGATCCGCCGCAGCGCGGGACCCTGCCCGACGTCGGCCAGCGCCGCGGCGAGGCGGGCCCTCCACGAGGCCAGCGCCTCCTCGTGGGCGCGCTCGCGGCAGGCAGCCACCGCGGCGGCCAGGGCGCGGCGCGCGTCCGGGTCGACCAGCGGCGCCTCCACGACGCTCCGCGGGCGCCCGGCCAGGGCGAGGCGACGCCAGGACCGCTCCAGGGCGAGGCGCAGGTCGTCGCTCGGGCACCCGCCGGGGCGCCACAGGCGCAGGAAGCGCCGGACCCAGAGGGGAGCCCCGGCGAGCAGCGCGTCCACGGCCCTGGCCCGCGGGGCGTCCGCCGCGGCGTCCAGGATGGGACCCAGGGCTGACTCTCCCCCGGCGGACACGGCGGCAATGGCCTCCTTGCAGGCGCGGCGGAGGCCAGCGTCGGCGCCGTCCGCAGCCTCGACGAGCGCCGTGGCCCGGTCGACGGCGGCCAGCTTGGCGGCGTCCGCGAGCAGCGCAGAGCAGAAGGGGTCGTCACCGCCACCACCCGCGAGGGGGAGCTGGTCGTAGGGCGGGCCCTCCCCTCGCAGCGCCTCGTGCAGCCGGTGGACCGCCCCGACCAGCCGCGCCAGGCGCGCGATGCCCTGGAGCGCGTGATCCACGTCCTCCACGTCCCCCTGGAAGCCGAACTCCACGAACGGGTGATCGAGCGGCATCTCCGCGATGAGCTCCTGCCACCCGAGGGCGCGATCGAGGAGGTCAGCAGTGCTCACCGTCAGAGCCCGCACAGGGCCATCCGTGGAGAGCCTGCCCTGCCAGGAGGAGCAGATCGCGTGTATCCTGGCCGGAGTCGCTCGGAGCCGCCAGAAACGTGGGATTACGGCTCTGTACCAACGCCCCTGCAAGACGGCCAGCTCGTCGAGCTGCTCCTTCCACGTGCGCAGGTCGCGGCCCGTGCTGAGCACCAGCTCGCGCGGGGCGGGACGCAGCTCGCGCTTTGCACGCTCCAGGCGCGCGGTGAGGCTCCGCCACTCCCCGTCCCGCTCGCCCCCGCCGCACCAGCCCCAGAACAGGGCGAACCGCGCCGCGTCGGGGGAGGCCAGCGTCTCCAGGAGGTCCGGGTCCAGCGCGTCGCGCGCCGCGCGGAGCCGGTCCGGCGTGAGCACCCCGCCTCGCACCCGGGAGAGCTCGCCGTGCACCGCAGCGACGAGCTCGAAGGAGCGCGCCAGGTCGGCGTCGCTGGCGCCCCCGAAGTCGTCGCGCACCCACAGGCCGTGGGGCCGGGCCAGGGGGACGGACTCCCCAGCCCAGGCGTCCACCCGGGGACCCAGCGCCTCCAGCTCGCGCCAGGTGGCCTCTCCGGCCACGTCGTCCAGGTCGGGCACGGGGCGGCCGTCGTCGTCGAGGGCCCGCTCGTCCAGCACCGCGAGGGGGGGGCGGCCCCCGATGGGCCCGGCCACCGCCGCCCACGCCTCGTCCGCCACCGCGACGCGCCCTGCCAGCCGCGCGAACGGGTCGTCGGCAGCGACCCCAGCCGCCGGCACCGTCCGCTCGAGGGAGGAGGCGATGCCCGCCATCACCGCGCCCCGGTCCCGCACCACGTCGTGGACCAGGGCGACGGGCTCGCCGAGGCCGACGGCGGCGAGGCGCTCGGCGACCACGTCCAGCGCCGCCCGCTTCTGGCACACGAGCAGGGCCCGCAGCCCAGCCCCCACGCAGCCGGCGAGCAGGTTGGAGATGAGCTGGGACTTGCCGGTCCCCGGCGGCCCCTGCACCACCAGGCCGCGCCCCCCGTCTTCCACCCACCGCAGCACCTCGTCCTGGCTGGTGTCGGACTCCAGCACCAGCGTCCGGCGCAGGCCCGGTACGGGGCGCGGCAGAGCCGGCGCCGCCGCCCCCGCCTCGTCGGCGCGCAGGAGCTCGGCGGCGAGGCCGAGGCGCGCATCGGTCGGCGGCTCGGCGACGAGCTGGTCGTAGTCGCCGACGATGGCGGACGCGGCCGCGGGGAAGCGCCCGAGCACCACGTGGTGGCAGAGAGTGGTGGAGCCGCGGCGGGCGACCTCCCGGTCCTCACGGAGCCGTGGGAGGAGCGGCTCCAGCGGGGGGAGGCCCCCCTGCGATGGCTCCAGTGGGAGCCCGAGGCCGCTCAGGCACGCGACGAGCCCCTGCCACGTGCCGTCGTCCGGTGCGAGCACCCGGTCGTCGTCGGCCCCGAGCAGGTCGTCGAGCGAGATGCCCACCCCGAACAGGCGTGCCAGGACCTGGGCCAGCGCCTCGTTGAGGACGGGGGGCCCGGCCAGCCGGAGCACCCAGCGGTGGAGGCCCACCCGCTCGGCGGTCAGGGTCGCGGGGGTGAGCAGCAGCGGCCCGCGGATCCACACCCCGTCAGCGCTGCACCCCTCGATGAACGGCCACCCGACCGCCAGGTCGTCGGCGCCGGTCACGGCCCACGCCTCGTGGGCCCGCCGCGCGAGCACCCCCACATCCTGGCCGAGAGCGCCGGCCATGGGCGTGAGGTCCAAGGTGGCGTCGCCCCGGCCGAGCCCGCCGAGCAGCGCCGCCAGCGCCTCGGCTCCATCCCCCAGCAGGCGCGCCAGGTCCACCGCGCCGCTCGCCTGAGGACGCAGCAGCCGCACGCTCCGGCTCCGCAGGTTGACCGCGACGAAGCGATCACGCAGCCGCGCGAGGCGCTCCGCCCTCGCCTGCAGGCCGTCCACCGGCTACCGAGCGCCTGGCGCCAGGATGGCGAGCAGCACGAGCCGCGCCGGCCCGTCGTTGCGCACCCCGTGGGGCACCCCCGCCGGCGCCACCACCAGGTCCCCTGCGGCAATGACCAGCTCGCGCCCGCCGAGCAGCAGGGTGCCCTGCCCCTCCACGACCTGGTAGACCTTGTCCATGTCCTCGTGGGCGTGCAGCGGGTGGCTCTGCCCCGCCTCGAAGCAGTTGAGGCCGACGAGGACCCTCGGGCTCTCGAACAGCGTCGTCTTCCCCATCTTGTCGCCTCGGAACGACGCGTGCTCCGCAGGCCTGATCACGCTCGGGTGCTCCATGATGCCCTCCTCTGTGGGCGCCGAGTATGCCACGGGCACCCTCCGGGCCACCAACCCTGTGCTTCCAGCGAAGAGTTTGCCCGCCGGCCGATCCCGCCCTACGCTCGCCGCGACCTGCGCCGAACGAGGGAGGCCCTTGGGAGACTGGAAGAAGATCGCGCTCGCCGCCACGCTGGCTGGCGCCTGCACCGCGGCTCCCGAGCCCCCGGCGGCGACGCCGCAGCGTGCCCTCGGCCGCGCCGAGGCGGCACGGGCGGCGCGGCCGGTCATCGTGGCCGTCCCCGACGGGCCCACGTGCGAGGCCCAGCCCGGAGAGGTCGCCCAGCCCCGCACCGAGCAGGAGGTGCTGCTCGCAGCCTGGGAGCGGGTGGCCCTCGCCTCGGCCCAGGGAGGGTGGCCGCAGGTGCCGGCGTCGGCCGCCGACGTGCGGGCCGGTCAGCGACACGAGGCCGTCGGCCTCCTCCGCGAGCGCCTCCACCTGGAGGGCTACCCGGTCCACCCATCGAGCGAGGTGGCCGCCCCCGATCTGCTCGACTCTTCGCTGACCGCGGCGCTCCGCCTGTACCAGCAGGACCACCAGATCACGCCCACAGGGCTGCCCGACCGGGAGACGCTCCGAGCCCTCGACGTGCCGGCCTCCCGCCGAGCCGCGCAGCTCCGCCGGGCCCTCGTCCTGCTGGAGCGTGCCGCCGGCGCGCCCACGCGCGTGCGGGTCAACATCCCCTCCTACGAGGCGGTGCTCTATGTGGAGGGCGCGCCGCTCATGCGCGCCCGCGCCGTGGTGGGCGCCCCCTACCGCAACAAGACCGGCGGCATGACGCGGGAGATGTTCGGCGCGGTGCACACGGTGGTCGCGCACCCGCCCTGGATCCCCACCCAGAGCTTCATCGACGAGATCCTCGCCGCCGAGGAGCGCCGCCAGCCCGGCGCCGCCGCCCGCCGCGGCCTCGTGCCCATCCGCCGACAGAACGGGCGCCTGGGGTACTCCATGGCCCCCGGCCCCGACAACCCCCTGGGGCGGCTGGTCCTGCGCTTCAACCCCGAGGGCTCCCCCCTCGCGGTCTTCTACCTGCACGACACGCCCGAGAGGCACCGCTTCGAGGAGGCCTGGCGTGCCCACTCCTCGGGCTGCGTGCGCGTGCAGCACATCGAGGATCTGGCGGCCGCGGTGGCCGACCTCGGCGGCCTGGACCCAGCCTCCCTGCGCTCGGCGCTCGGGCACGAGGGCAAGACGACCGTGATGCGGGTCCCCCGGCCCGTGCCCGTGCACGTCGAGTACTCCACCGCCGACGTCGGCCCCGGCGGGCGCGTCCGTTATCACCCGGACGTCTACCGCCTGGACCCGGCCATCCTCCCCTCCATCGCCGCGCGGTGAGCCGTGAGCAAGCCTCCACCGAAGCCACCCAAGCCGCCCCGGCCCGCGCAGGGCACCCTCGCCTGGTCCTCGGAGCCGAAGGCCGCCACCCCGGGACCCACCCCACCCGCTCCGCCGGGCCGCCAGACCGCGAAGATCCACCTGGAGAAGGCCGGCCGCGGAGGCAAGACCGTCACGGTCGTGCGGGGTCTGACCCTCCCGGAGCCGGAGCTGGAGGCCCTCGGGAAGCGCCTCAAGCAGTCCTGCGGCACCGGCGGCACCGTGAAGGACGGCGCCATCGAGGTCCAGGGCGACCACCGGGATACGGTGGAGAAGCTCCTCCGCGAGCGCGGCTACGACACGAAGCGCTCGGGCGGCTGACGCACCAGGCGCCCCAATCCCCGCGCGACGACCGCCGAGATTGGGGCTCCCCATTGTCGCAGGTCCGTGCTAGAGTCGAATATTCAGAGGTTCTTGTCCTCTGGGCGTCCCTCTCGCAGGGACCCACAGCGGGGGGACGGCGGTCGCCCCAGAACAATGTGTTGACCCCGCGCGCGCGACTGGTCGGGCGCGGAGGATGGGTGGTCGCGCCGGCCGGCGCGGCTCTGGTGGTGCGGGCGCCTTCAACGGAGCGCCCGCGGAAATCGAAGGGTGCCTCGTCGCGAGACGCGCGCCAGGATGACGAGCAGGCGAGTACGATGGCCAAGAAACTCTTCGTGGGCGGACTGAGCTGGGGCACGACGGACGAGGTGCTGCGCGAGGGCTTCGCGCGCTTCGGCCGGATCTCGGACGCCAAGGTGATCACGGATCGGGACACGGGACGCTCGCGGGGCTTCGGCTTCGTCACGTTCGAGGACGACGCGGCGGCTGACGCAGCCATCGCAGGCCTCGACGGGCAGTCCTTCGACGGGCGGACCATCAAGGTCAACGAGGCGGAGAGCAAGGGGCGCAGCGGCGGCGGCTTCGGCGGCGGCGGCTTCGGCGGTGGCGGCGGCTTCGGCGGCGACCGGGGCGGCGACCGGGGAGGGCGCGGCGGACGTGGGGGCGGGCGGGACGACCGCTGGTAGGCGTCGTCGGGTCAGACCTCCCCGTGCCGGAAGCACCCGACCGTGTGGTCGTTGACCATCCCCACGGCCTGCATGAACGCGTAGCAGATCGTCGGCCCGCAGAAGCGAAAACCTCGCTTCTTCAAGGCCTTCGCCATGGCATCGGCCTCCGGTGAGCTGCTGGGGATCTCCCGCACGTCCTGCCAGCGGTTCACCAGCGGCCCCCCGCCCGTGAAGCTCCACAGGAGCTCAGTGAAGCTGACGCCCTCCTCGGCGAGGCGCTCGAACGCCTGTGCGTTCGTCACGGCAGCGCGGACCTTCGCGCGGTTGCGGACGATGCCCGGGTCAGCGAGCGCGGCCGCGATGCGCTCTTCATCCCACCGCGCGACCCTTCGCGGGTCGAAGCCCTCGAAGACCCGCAGGAAGTCGGCGCGCTTCCTCAAGATGATCGCCCAGCTCAGGCCGGCCTGGAAGCCGTCGAGCACCAGCTTGCCCCAGAGCGCCACGTCGTCCCGCACGGGGACCCCCCACTCCTCGTCGTGGTAGGCGATCATCTGGGGGCTGGCCCCTACCCAGGTGCAGCGCTCGGTCATAGGAGCTCCACGATCTCGGCTACGGGCGCGCCCTCCCAGCGGAGGCGCGCCACGGTCACCGGCAAGCGGAAGCGCCGCGGGCCGGCGCTCCCCGGGTTCAGCGTCAAGACCCCTCCGCGCTCGACCGCCGACGGCGCGTGTGAGTGGCCATGGACGACCACCGAGACTCCTGCAGCGACCGGGTCCAGGTCGAGGTCGTCGATCACGTGGACCAGGACCACGAGCCCGGGGCCCAGATCCACCACGTCCGTCACGGGGAGGGTCCGCCCCCAGGGGTCCAGGTCGTTGTTGCCCCGCACGGCGTAGACGGGGGCCAGCTCTCGGAGGCCGTCGAGCACTCGCGCGCCGCCCACGTCCCCCGCGTGCAGGATGGCCGTGGCGCCATCCAGCGCTGCCAGGGCCTCGGGGCGCAGCAGGCCGTGGGTGTCGGAGATGACCCCGTACCACGGCGCCGCCGCGTCGTCGCGAAGCCTTGCGTCCCCGGTTGCCGCCCGATACGGTTCCACTGGCCGGGCTGCTGGACGGGAAGTCATGAGCGCTGTGTACCATGTGGCCCGCAGACGGGTCCACAGGAGGGGCGGTGTCTGAGAGGGGCGTTTCGATGCACGCAGATGCCGGCGGCTGCCCCATGGTGGTCACGACGTCCCGGCGCCCGACGGACACCGAGCGCGCGCGGGCGGCCCAGGTCTCCGTCCGCTGCGGCGCGCCGCTCGTCCCGCGGGCAAGCCGCGAGGTCGCGGCGCGAGCCCCCTTCGTCTACGTCGTGTCACGGGACGCCGAGAAGATCGTCGGCGCACGGATCCTCTGGGTACACCCAGGCACCGCACAGGTCTGCCTCTCTCGCGGACGCCTCGACCCGCTCCTCCAGGCAGTCGCCCCGGGCAGGGATCCCATCACCTCGGTCGTCGACGCGACCCTGGGCCTCGCTCGGGACGCGCTCCACCTCGCGGCTGTCCTGCGCTGTCCGGTCCTGGGCATCGAGTCGTCCGCCCCGCTGGCCTGCCTCGCGGAGGGTGGGCTTCGGCGTCTGACCACCGACCCCGCGTGGAGCGCAGCCGCCGCCCTGGTCACCGTTCGCCACGGGCGCAGCGAGGAGGTGCTCGCCTCGCTCCCGCCGGGCAGCGCCGACGTGGTGCTCCTCGACCCGATGTTCAGCGAGCCCCGACGGGCAGCCCCAGGCTTCGACATGATGCGCCCCTTCGCCCTCCCTGGCGGCCCGTCCGAGCAGCTCCTCGCCGCGGCTGCCCGCGTCGCCCGACGCCGCGTGGTCCTCAAGGTGTCCTACGGCGCGGCCCTGCCGCCGGGAGCCTCGGCGCTGCGTTGGACCGGCCGCGTCCACGGGAAGGCCTTCGAGTATCTGGTGTGCGAAGGAGACGCCTTGCGGAGCGCCCCCACCTGCGGGTAAAACCGGTGCTCACATGAAGCCGAGGTCACCCCTGTGTCGCTGATCGCCCTGATCCTCGCCCTGACTGCCGCGAACACGGCCCTGCCAGACGGGGTCGCCGTGGCATCGGAGGGGCCCGCCGGTCCGCCTCGGGTGCTCCTGCTCGGCGACTCCAACATCAAGCTGGCCTTGGGAACCGCGCTGGAGACCGCGCTCGGCGACGCCGGGTACGAGGTGGTCCGCCACGCCCGGTCGGTCAGCGGCATGGCTCGGCCCGACTTCTTCGACTGGGTCTCGCAGGGCGCGCAGCTCGTGGAGCAGACCGACCCCGACACCGTGATCATCATGTTCGGCGGCAACGACGGGCAGGGCCTGGTACCGTGGGGCCCACAGAGGAGGCCCATCCGCTGGTCCGAGGAGCAGGAGTGGCGCCGAGAGTACCGCCGCCGGGTCGCCACCCTCGCCCAGGAGCTGAGCCGGGGTGGACGCCAGGTGTTCCTGCTGTCGCCGACCAACCGGCGCCCCCCCACCGCCCGCATGAAGATGCGCCGCATCGTCGACGTGCAGCGGGAGGCGCTGGCCGGCATGGACCGGGCGGCCTGGATCGACACCTTCTCGCTGAGCTCCGCACCCGACGGGCGCTACCTGGCGACGGGTCCCGACGAGCGGGGGCAGATCGTCCCCTACCGATCAGAGGACGGCATCCACCTCACACGGGCGGGCGCAGCGGCCCTCGCGCGGGGCCTGCTGCCGGCGATGCGGCAGCGCGGCCTGCGAGTGGACCCAGGGCGAAGCTGACGCCCCGAGCCAGGTCACAGCAGCTTGCGCGCCGCCTCGATGGCGGCGTCGTAGTCGGGCTCGGTGGTCATCTCGGGGACGATCTCCACGTACCGCACGGTGCCGCCTGCGTCGATGACGAAGACGCTCCGCGCCAGCAGCCCGAGCTCCTTCATGTAGACCCCGAAGGAGGCCCCGAGCTCCCGGTCCTTGTAGTCGCTCAGCGCCTGCACGCCCGCGATCCCCTCGGCGCCGCAGTAGCGGGACAGCGCGAAGGGCAGATCCACCGACACGTTCCAGATCTGCACGCCGCCCAAGGACGCAGCGCGCTCGTTGAAGGCGTGCACCTGCTTGTTGCACACCCCCGTGTCCACGCTCGGGGTCACGCTCAGGATCAGCACCTTGCCCGCGGCGGACGAGAGCTTCACCGGCTGGTTCAGGCCCTTCCAGAGCGTGACGTCCGGGGCGTCGTCGCCCGCCTCGACCGGGTGGCCCACCAGCGTGATCGGGTTGCCCTTGAACGTGACCTTGCCCGTGCGCTCTTCCATCGTGTACTCCTCCGTGTTTGATGGGGCCTCGGCCCCTTGCAGTCAGCGCCCCCTGCTACCCCAAGGCTGCCCCCCCGTCAACCCGGCGGGGCGCCCGGGTCCGAGCCGGGCCGCTCTGCCGTGCGCAGCGAGGTGAACCGTGCGCTCCCCACTCCTCCTGGCGCTGGTCCTGGCGGCCTGCGCTGGCGACCCGGCTCCCTCCGGCGGCAGCTCCGGGGGTGGGGCCGGCCCCCGCGAGGCGTCCGCGCGGTGGACCGTCGGCACCTCGGTGCTCGGGCGCCCCATCGTCGCCGAGCGCTTCGGCGCAGGGCCTCGCGTCCTGCTGATGAGCGCCATCCACGGCAACGAGCGCCCCGCGGTCATCCTCGGGGAGCGGCTGCGATCCTCACTGCTCGCCGGCCTCGCCACCTCCCGGGGCGTCCAGGTGGTGCTGCTCCCGGTCGCAAACCCGGACGGAGTGGCCGCCGCGAGCCGCCACAACGCCCACGGCATCGACCTGAACCGCAACTTCGACGCCGCGAACTTCGCCCCGTCCAAAGACCACGGCCAGGCCCCTCTCCAGGAGCCCGAGTCCGCGGCGGTGGCGGCCCTGGTCGAGTCCCTGGACCCGGTGCTCATCATCTCGGTCCACAACCCGCTCGACCAGGTGGACTGGAACGGGCCCGCCGACGGCATCGCCAGGCTGATGGCGGACGCGAGCGGCATCCCCCTGGAGCCACCCCTCGGCGGCCTGCCGGGCTCCCTCGGGAGCTGGGCGGGTGAGGACCTGGGCATCCCCACCATCACGCTGGAGCTGCCCCACTCCATCCCGGACCTCGGGGGCTACGACGCGGGCCTGGTCGCTGTCAGGGCCGCCCTGGACTGGGCGTCGTCTCGAGCCTCCGCGGGGCCCTGGGAGCCCGAGGAGGCCGCAGACTCCCCCTGGCGCGGCGAGGTCCTCGCCACCTCCGCCGGTGGGCTCCCCATCCTGCTGGAGCGCCGCGGCGAGGCACCCCGCAGGGTCCTGGTCGTGGGCGGAGCCGACGGCGGCGACCAGACCGCCTTCATCGCGGAGCGGGTGCGTGCCTCACTGCTCCTGGCTGCAGAGGCCCCACCCGCGGCCGTGGTGATCATCACCGTGCCGAACCCGGACGGGCTTGCCACGGGCAGCGGCAGCAACGCGGACAAGCAGCCAGTGGAGACCGGCTTCGCCCCACCGGAGGCACCCGAGACAGCCGCCCTGGACGCGCTCCTCCGTGAGGGCTGGGAGGCCGTCGTCGTCATCGAGGCCGCGGGGGAGACGGGCGCAGTCATCGAGGGGAGCGTGGACCTGGAGGCCGCGGTGCAGCGTGCGGGCCTGCCTCTGCGGAGCACCCCACCCAAGACAGGCACCCTGGCGGCGCGAGCGCTGGAGCTGGGACCCGTCGTGCGCCTGCTTGTCCCGCCCTGGACGGGTACGGAGGGTCAGGCGCAGCCCTATGCGCACGCGGTCCACGAGGTCATCAATACGGAGGCTCCGTGAACAGGTCGCGCAAAGCGGCCGGCGGAGCAGCAGGATCGTGCACATGGCCCAGGAGCGGCCCACGTTCGGACAGAATCGACTGAAACAGCCCCCAGTCGCGCTCGAATGCATCGGCGAGGCCCAAGGACGCCTCCGCCTGCTCGTTGGCGAAGCCCTCGATGTCCCCGCCGATCACGGCGGCAATGGCGGCGCCCTCACCGACACCGTGCATGCGCCCGACGAGCCCGCCCAGATCCCTCCCCAGCGCGATCAGGGCCTTGCGCTTGCCGGCGGGTCCTTGGAGCCGGTGGACGCGCAGGTTGCGGTGGCTCGCCGCCTCGGTGCGCACCTGGACGGCGAAGCCCTGCCAGGTCGCCACGCCCCACAGCGGATCCGCGTCCGGGCGGGCCCAGAGCGCGCGGGTGGTCTCCAGGATGCGCCGGCCAGGCTCGCCAGGCCACCCCGCCCCGGGCGCGCCGCTCTCCGCCAGCTCCTTCACCTCCAGCACCAGGTCGTCGTCGAGGTCGTCACTCGGGCCCTCGACCAGCACGAGCGCCCTCACCCGCGGCCAGCTCGCCACGCCGGTGCCCAGCTCCCGGGCTGCGTCCTTGACGAGCATGTGTTCCTCCGGGGGCGGCGTGACGAGCGTCTGTCGCCACGCTGCGAGCGTCTCCGGCAGCTCCTCGCGGGCCGCAGCCGGCAGGTCGACGAGGGCGTGGGTCGGCTCCGCCAGGTCGAGGACACCCCGGAGCAGCCGCCGCTCGCCCCCCACCACCTCAGTCAGCGCGTCCAGCTCACTCCGCTTCTCGGCAGCCTTGGTCGCCGCCTCGAAGAGCGCTTCGAGGGCGGGGGCCTCCGGCCGCTCCAGTCGCTGCGGCGGCGCACCCCCAGCCAGCGCCGTCACCGCCTCGGCATAGCTGCGGGCCGCGGCGCGGGCCACGTCACGGGCCGCAGCCGCCGCCTGGGCGCGGGCGCCGGGGTCATCCGGGTTCGACAGGCGCGCGGCAAGGACGAGCCCCACCGTCAGGCGCCTCAGATCCCACAGGTAGGGGGTGCGGTCCGCCGCGTCGAAGTCGTTGGCCTCGACGGCGAGGGTGCCGTCGGAGGCACGCAGGGTCCCGAAGTTCTCGGGGTGGCTGTCCCCGATGCACACGGGCATGGGGTCGCGCAGGTCGAAGGCGCTCGCCGGGTGCGCCCCCCGAGCAGCGTCGGAGAGCCAGAGAGGCATGGTCCCACGGTAGAAGCTGAACAGGTCCTCCGCCATGCGCGCGTACTTGCCGGCGACGAGCCCCGGGCGCTCCCGCAGGAGCGATGCGTCGGCCTCCAGGAAGACCGAGGCGATGTGGTCCGCTCGGGAGGGCTCCATGGAGTCGCTGCACCCCATGGCGGCCACCAGACAGAGGCTCCCCCAGAGTCGAGGCGCAGCGCCCACGGGGCTCACCCGGCCACGTCCTCCCGACAGAGGACGAACCAGGCCCCGATGGCCTTCTCCTCCTTGTAGGCGGCGCCGATGCTGACGTGGTTGGACACGCGGCGCATGAAGTCCCGGGTCTTGTTGTAGACGAACACCTGCAGGCCCCTCGTGTTGGGCACCACCCGGGGCCAGCCCTCCACCACCGGGGCATCCGGCACCTGGAAGTAGTCGACGACCACGGCGCCACGCTGCTCCCACGCCGGGTTTCCGCGGGTCGGCACCGTGACGAAGAAGCCGGGCCCGATCAGCCCCCGGGTCGCCCCCTCGTTGTAGCCGAACAGGCGCCCGCTCCCCTCGGCGGGCCGACAGAAGCGCTTCTGGAAGCGCTTGAACGCAGGCAGGGTGTTGCGCCCGTGGTGGATCACCTCGACGAGCGGGCCCACCCCCGGCGGGACGAAGTGGTCGAGGGTGATCGCCGGGTCCGCCCGCTCGAACAGGCTCCGCTGGTGCGCCTTGCCGAGGCCGACGACGGCCTCCAGGCGCTCCTCGTGGGGGAGCGAGTCCAACCAGGCACCGATCTCCGAGATGGGGGTGTCCTTGGATGCGATCATCTCTTGAAGCGTCATCGGTCCTCCGTCGTTGGCGCACATCCTACCGCCGCAGGCGCAAGGTGCAACCCGAGCCTGTCTTGCGCGGCAGGCCGCCGGACGACGGTGGCGTGCCGATCCGCGGTCTCGTCCAGGTAGGTGACCAGGGTGCTCCCGATGGCTTCGCTCCGCTCGATCTCGCCGCCCAGTCCGTCAATCAGCCGAATCAGGAGGTTTCGCTCTACCTCCGTCTGATTGAAGACGATGAGCAGCCCGCCCGGGCGGAGGGCCTCGAACGCGCGACGAATCAGCCTCTCCGGGGCGTAGAGACGCAAGGGCAAGCCCCACTGGAGCAGCGCGTAGCGCGTCAGGAACGGGTAGAACAGGGTCACGACGTCGAGCTCCCGGTCCTCGGACACGCTGAAGTCGGCGACCCTGTAGGTCACCGCCGGGTTTCCGGTGGACCGCACGTGGGCCAGCGCGTGGTCGCGCCGGGAGCGGAGGTCGCGGAGCACGACCCAGCCGTCCACCTCCACGCCGGCCAGCGTCACGGCGCGCCGGTGCCCTCCCCAGCGAGACAGGAAGCGCTCCAGCGCGAAGGCATAGGTGAAGCTCTGGGACCCGACGTCTACTGCGCGGAGTGAGCCTGGGGCCGGAGGCGTGACGCCAGACGTCACGCTCTCGAGGGCGTCGAGGACGTAGAGGTTGTCCCGGTAGACGAGGCGGGTGGAGCACGCCCGCAGAGGCTCCAGGTCGTACCGCTCACGCAGCTCGGCCTCCCTCCGGTGCGCCTCACCCAGGCTGGGCTCCGGCAGGTAGTCGAACAAGCCATCCTTGGGCTCGCCCACGAGCACCGGCTCACCCAGGCCAAGCCGGAGGGACCGCCTCACAGTGAAGTGCAGCGCGTTGAGGGGAGCCCGCAGCCACGCGAGCACCCGCTTGACGGGGCGGGGCATCATGTCGCCAGCTCGGCTCCCTCCGGGAGTGGGCACGGGGCGAGTGTAGTCGACTTGCGCCTCGGGCGACAGGTGTGGACAATTGCCAACCCTGGGGACCGCAGCCCCCACGGTGCCAGGAGCGACACTCTCATGGGAAGCAGACGCCGCGTGCTCGTCACGGGCTTTGGTCCGTTCGACGAGCGCGCCGTGAACACGTCCGCGGCGGTGCTGGAGCACCTGCCGCCACAAGTCGGGGACTGTGAGATCATCACCGAGATCCTCCCCGTCTCTTGGGCGGAGACCCCCAAGGCCCTCCAGGGCGCCCTCTCCAGGACGAGCCCCGTGATCGCCGTGGGCCTCGGGATGTCACGGAACCCCTGGGTCGCCCTCGAGCGCATCGCCGTCAACTTCCGTGCCCTCGATCGCCTGGACGGCACCGGGAGCCGCGCCCCCCACGAGCGCATCGCCGACGACGGCCCGCTCGCATACCGGAGCGATCTACGGCTGGAGTCCTTGCAGCGACGCCTGGAGGTGGCCGGCGTGCCGGTGCGCATCTCGGGGTCCGCGGGCGACTACCTGTGCAACGCCGTGTTCTACCTGCTGATGCGGGCGCGAACGTCCGGGGTGCCGCGGCGCGCCGGCTTCATTCACCTGCCGCCCCTCCCCGACGATTCGGGGCTCCCGCTGAAGGAGTCGATCCTCGCGGTGCGCACCGTCCTGGACCTGGTGTGCGCGGACGCGGTCAGCGAGCGTGGCTGAGTCCGCAGGCGAGCTCCAGGCCCGCCTCCGGGAGCAACGATACGTCTGCCCGCGCTCCCTCGCCGTCGCCCTCCACCTCGCGGATCGCCTGGGCAAGCCCCTGCTCCTGGAGGGGCCGCCGGGCGTCGGCAAGTCCGACGTCGCGCGGGCCTGGGCCGCGGTCCACGGCGTGGAGCTCATCCGCCTCCAGTGCTACGAGGGCCTCGACGAGGCGCGCGCCCTCTACGAGTGGGCCTACGGCAAGCAGCTCCTCTACACGCAGCTCCTGCGGGAGCGGGTCGGCGAGCTGTTGGGTGGCACCGGGACCCTGGCAGCGGCGGTGGAGCGCCTGCGCGGCGAAGCCGACGCCCTCTTCTCCGACGCCTTCCTGCTGCCGCGCCCCCTGCTGAGGGCGATCACCGCCGGGGAGCGGGTCGTGCTCCTCATCGACGAGGTGGACCGCGCAGACGAGGCCTTCGAAGCCTTCCTCCTGGAGGTGCTCGGCGACTTCCAGATCTCCATCCCGGAGCTCGGCACGGTGCGCGCCCGCGTACGGCCGCGTGTCATCGTCACGTCCAACGACACGCGCGATCTCTCCGACGCCCTGAGGCGCCGCTGCTTGTTCCAGCACATCGGGTACCCCCCCTTCGAGGAGGAGCTGGCGATCCTGGAGGCCCACGTCCCCAGCCTGGATTCGGCCTTCGCGGCGCAGATCGTGCGCTTCGCGCAGGCGGTGCGGCGCTCGGACCTGCGCAAGCGGCCCGGCATCGCAGAGACTGTCGACTGGGCGCTGGCCCTCGCCGCCGTCGGGGCCGAGTCGCTCGGCGGGGCGGCGCTCCAGGAGACCCTCGGCGCGCTGCTCAAGACCCGAGAGGACCTGGAGCAGGTGGGCGCCGACGCCGCCCGCCTTCGTCGCGGGTAGCCCGGTGCGGGCCGCCATCGCGGACGTGGTCGCGGGCATGCGCCAGGACGGCCACCCGGTCTCGCCGGGCGAGGCGGTGGACGCGGCCCGGGCTGCCGCCACCGTGGACCTGCGGGACCGGGAGCTGCTGCGCCTCGCGCTGGAGGCGACCCTGGCCAAGGATGTGGGAGCGCAGGCGTCCTTCGCCCGGAGCTTCGCGCGGGTGTTCGCGGCGCCTCGAGCCATGGCCTTGGATTGCGGGCGCGGTGGAGGAGGGGGCGGCGCTGGGCGGGGGGACCGAGGACGGGACCAGAGCCCTCCCCGGGAGCCCGATGAGGAGGCAGGCAGCTCCGGTAGCTCGCGGCCGGGTGACGCCAGCGCCGAAGGTCGGCGAGCCCGCGCCGCGCACGGCGCGCAGGCGGCCGCCGCCGAGCGGGCCCCCATCCGTCCCATTCAATTCGGTACGCCCGGGAGCGCCCACCCCATGGCCTCGGACGTCGCCCGCGTGCTCCCCCCCCCCCGGCGGCGCGGCGACCGCTCCGGCGAGGAGAGCCGCGGAGACCCGGCCCTTCGCGACCTTGCCAGCGCGCTGACGATCGCCGAGGAGACGCGGGTGGCCGATGAAGCAGCGCGGCGGATGGCCCGGCTGCGCACGGCCCTCAGGAGGCGCACCGGGCCGGCTCTGCGCGGCAGCATTGACGTGCAGCGCGCGCTCCGCGCCAACGCCCGCTTCGGTGGGGTGCCATTCGTGCTGCCGCGCCGCGCCCCCCGGCGACGACCGCCTCGGCTCCTCTTGCTCCTCGACGTCTCCCACTCGGTGGCGAGGGCCGCGGGGCTCATGCTCCTGCTGGTCGGCGCGCTCCTGGAGCGGCTGCCCGACGTGCGCGTGCTGGTCTTCGTGGACCGCCTGGTGGATGCGACCGGACCCTGGCGCCGGTGGCTGCGGGGCACAGTGGCGCCAGTAGCGCCGCCCAGCGCAGGCATCCCCCGGGCCTCCCGCGCCGCGGTCCGCCCCGACCCGCGCCGCCGGGGGCGCCCTGGCGAGGGGATCCGGGCGGGAGGGCGCTCGTTCTCCGAGCTGCTCGCGAGCCTCGAGGACCTCCACCCCGGGGCCCCGAGCGACTACGGGCGGGCGCTCTACGACCTGGCGCGGGTCGCGCGGGCGCAGCGGGGCCGCACGGTCGCCTGGATCCTCGGCGACGGCCGCAGCAACCGCTTCGATCCCTGCCCCTGGGCGCTGGAGGACGCCGCCGCTCGCCTCGATCGGGTCTCCTGGTTCGCGCCGGAGCCCCCTGAGCGCTGGGGGACGGGTGACAGCGCCCTCCCCTCGTACGCGGCCCATGTGCATCGACTCTACGCGGCCCACACCCTCGAGGCCCTGGCCGACGCCCTGGACGACGCGGTCAGGCGGCTTCGCTGACGCCGCAGATCCCCGCAGCGCGGTCGGGCGTTGGACCGTGCCTGGAGGTGCACCCCGTGAACCGTCGCTCCTGGCTCCTGGCCGCGCTGCTGGCCTGCTGCGCCGATGACCCGCCCGCGCCGGCCCCGGCCGTTCCCCCGGCGAGGTCCCCCGCGCCCGCAACGCTGCCTCGCCCAAGCGTCACTCCCGCCCCTGCCGGACCCAGCGCCAACGAGGAGCCCGAAGCTCCAACCGTCTCTCCCCTCGCGGACCGGGGCATCTTCAGCGACCTGGACGCCTACGCGACGTTGGAGGTCCCCGCCTGGCTCCCACGGGCGGACCCGCTCCTCCTCGTGGATGCTGCCCGCAAGACGGCCACGCTGCTGCTGGCCGCGCACCCAGCAAAGACCTACCCGCTGGGCGATGGGTCAAGCACCTCCTTCGCGTCCCTGCCCCTTCGCCTGGCCGACCGGCAGGAGCTCGAGGCCCTTGGTCCGCCCGCCGTGCGGGAGATCTCACCCCGGGACCTTCCGGACCGGGACGGAGACGGCATCCCGGACACCGTGGACGTGGCCATGGGCGCGCGCAAGGCGGTGAAGAACGGCGCCGCCTACCAGGAGGGCTACGAGAAGCTGGCCTACCCAGGGGGCGACGTCTCGCGCGACAAGGGCGTGTGCACGGACGTCATCGTCCGCGCGTGGCGCAACGCCGGCCTGGACCTGCAGGTCGCGCTGTTCGAGGACATGAGCGCGCGACCGGCTCGCTACGGCCTCAAGGCGGGCCAGCGCCCCGATCCGAGCATCGAGCACCGGCGCGTCCGCCGCATGTTGCCGTGGTTCCGCGCACACCTGGCGGCGCTGCCGACGACCTTCGACGCCGACGCTAGGGGACGTGACGCCTGGCTCCCCGGCGACGTGCTCTTCATGGACACCATCGCCAGCCGCCCGGGGCCCGACCACGTGGGCCTGGTGTCGGATCGGGCCGATCCACTCGGGCGCCCGCTGGTCATCAACAACTGGACCTACGGCTTCCGCACGAGCGACATGCCGCTGCTCGGCCTGGTGGAGGTGACCCACCGGTTCCGCATGGGCGTCACGCGCTGACGGACTCAGTGATCGAGGGTGACGTCGCACGACGAGAGGGGGGCGTCGCAGGTGCCCGCGGCGACCACGGGGTCGGCGCAGGCGTCGAAGGCCGTGATGGAGTCGGCGCACGAGCCGTACACGCAGCCCTGGAAGTCGGCGCTGCCCTGGCAGCCGGACAGGCAGGACACCAGATCCGCCGTCGGGCCTCCGCAGTCGCCCGCCGTGCAGCCGAGGAGGCCCTGGACGATGCACTTGGTGCACCCGGAGGCCGCCTTGCTGCCGCAGCCCAGGATGCAGGCCGTCAGACCGCCGTCGGCCCTGCAGTCCGCGTAGCACCCGTCGAAGCCCGCGCACACGTCCGGCGGGATGGGGGGGAGCGGCTCATAGGGCTCGACCACCATCACGTAGTTCAGGCACATCTCGTCGAGGGTGCCCTCCCCCCAGGTCACGTTGGCCGGGGTCTGCTTGACGCCGTTGACCACGGGCTGGTTGGCCGCCGAGTTGTCGTAGACGCACTCCAGCCGGACGCTATCGCCCGGCGCGACGATGACCTCCTGCCCCGTGAGGAAGCGATACCCCTGCTGCCAGTTGAAGTCCCACCTGGGGATGTCGACCATGCACTCCTCGGTGCCATCGCCGTGCAGGGCGGTCACGGAGATGCGCTTGCCCAGCATGTGCATGTGCGGGAGCACCCCCACGACGGTCCACGGCTTGCTGCCCTTGTTGGGGAAGTCGCGGGTCTGGACCGACTCCGGGTCCCCGGCGGCGATGTCGATGCTGAAGTGCGGCTGGGGGTTGATGGACAGGAGCCACTTGGGCTGCTCTTCGGTCAGCCACAGGTCGAGCGCCGTCTGGTCCGGCAGGGTGTCGGTGGAGAGCAGGTTGTAGTGGATCTGCATCACGATGCGGGACCCGGCGGGCAGGCGGATGGCCGTGTCGGCGGGCGTGGTCACGGGGACCGCCCCGGGCACCCACGCGCCGATGGTCTTTGAAGACACCCCCGGACCGCCGAAGCAGGTGTAGCCGGGGCCCTCGTCGGCTGCGTCCAGGGCATCTGCCGCGGCGACCATCTCGGAGGGCAGCAGGTAGAGGAGGACGTGATGCACGAGCGCCCGCTGGTCGGGGAGGACCTGGGAGGCGACCATGTACGTCTCCTTCTCGAACGTGTGGTCCAGGATGAAGCAGCGGTAGTCGTCGGGTCGCTCCGCGTTCGGCGTATAGGCTGCGGCCAGGCCGATGCGAAGCGAAGGGTCACCCAGGCTGCTCTCCGTGTGGGCGCCGTGGCTCACCCCCTGGGCGCCATCGCCTTTCGGGGCACCGGCCTCGACCCACCCTCTCAGGGTCGCCACCTGATCCGCGGTCAGGACCCGCTGGTCCACGTACTCCCGGCACGCGGGATCCGGCATCCACGGGGGCATCCGCCCCGCCTCCACGGCGGCCAGCGCTGCGTCGGCGTAGGCGTGCGCGGTCTCGAAGTCGTCGAGGGCAAAGGGCGCGATGCCTCCGGCCGTGTGACACCCCACACAGCTCTCGGCGAAGAGGTGCTGCACCCCTCCGCTCCACGTCAGGGAGGGGTCCGCGGACGCCGTGTCCGTGCCAGACCCGGCGCTGTCGGGTGTCGTGGTCTCGGCGCCCTCGCACGCGGCGAGCAGGGCGAGGAGCGCGAGAGCTGATCGGGAGTGGAGTTTCACGCGATCTCCTTGGTCGGGAGCGACGCTCCCGGTTGACGCCCGGCGCGACCAGGGCCGAAGCGTGTTGCTTGTCTGCAGGGGGTCAGCCACGGATCTGCTCGTCCATCCGAGGCGCCCCGCGCCTCCGTCGCCTGACGACGAGCAGCCCCAGGAGCGCGGCCCAGCGGGTGGCTCCGCCCGTCGATGCCGCGCAGCCTTCGTCTCCGGTCGGTGCGGCCGCTGTCGCGTCGTCCGTGCCGGGATCCGGAGGCACGCCCGCCTCCGAGGCGAAGTGCGACCACTGGCTCTGGCAGGACTCCCGTTGCGCCTCGGGCACCAGCGCCTCGGGCGGGGGCAAGAGCGTGGCCAGCGTGACGACCGGGCCCGTGACGGCGTCCGCAACGGCGAACAGCTCCTTCTGGGCGCACGCGAAGGCTTCACCGCCCGCCCGGGCGAGGCAGGTGTAGGTGCGCGCCGCATCCCAGGGGACGGTCTCGTCGCCGCTGATGGTCCGCAGCTCGCCCCCAATGACGACGACGGCGCTCCCACCGGCCAGCACGGGCCCATGGATGGCGCCCTTGTCCGTGGCCAGTGACACGAGGGAGGCGTCCACTCGCGCGAGCTCGCTCGTCGAGCCCGTCCGCAGCACGGCATAGAGCGCACCCGCGGACCGCAGCGTGACCGTCGCGCCAGGGCTGGCGGGCAGGGTGGCCTCGCCCACCTCCGCGCCGTCCACCGCGATTGTGAGGACGTGCAGGCCGTCGGCGGCCACGCGCCCGACCACCGGGTGACCGTCGTGGAGCGCGAAGCCCGTCCATGTGCCGTCCGGGCTCTCCCACACGGGCGCGCTGGTCCCGACCCGCCAGAGGCGTGTCGCGCCCCCCTGCCGGGTCAGGGCCCACACGTGGGCGCCGGCATCGAGCACCAGGGCGGTCGCGGCGTTCACGTCCGGCAGCACCGGTTCGCTGACCGACGTGCCCGTGATCGCCCGGAGGCCGTCCGCGGCGGCCACGAACGTCGTGGCACCGTCGCTCGACGCGGCGAGGGGCGATGGGGGGCCGCCCCAGGCCGCGCCGCAGAGCCAGGTCCAGCCGTCCGGGCCCCGCGTCGCGAGCCCCGCCGAGAGCTGGAGCACCTGCGGCCCGCCCTCCCCCGCTGCCGCCACCCCGATGATCGCCGGGGACGGCCCGTGGGCCCAGGCAGGAGCGGACAGCAGGAGGCCCATCGCGGGGCACAGCAGGCGGCGCAGGTCCAGGGTCGTACTCCGGGAGAGGGGTGACGGCATTCTACGGATGCGCGGGGGTCAGTCCAGGGGCGCTCAGTCGGGCGGCAAGCGCATCTCCGCCGCGCGTGCGTGCGCCTCGAGCCCCTCCAGGCGGGCGAGGGCGATGGCGTCCCGGGCCAGGGGGGCGGCCAGAGCGGGGTCGTCGATGGCAAGCCACGTCCGGAGCGCCAGGAAGGTGAGCACCGAGAGCCCCCCCGTGAAGCGTGCGGTGCCGCCGGTGGGGAGGACGTGGTTGGGGCCGGCGCCATAGTCGCCGAGGACCTCGGCGCTGGCGGGCCCCAGGAAGAGGCTCCCATAGGAGCGGAGGCGCGAGGCGACGTGATCCGCACCCGCGACGAGCACCTCCAGATGCTCCGGGGCGAGGCGATTGCAGAGGCGGACGGCGGTGTCCAGGTCCGCCAACACCACCGCGAAGCCAGCGGTGAGGGCAGCGCGAGCTGTGGCCGCCGTGGGCAGGGAGGCGAGCTGCACGGCCAGCGCCGCGTCCACCTTCTCAGGGAGCCCAGGCGCCGTGGTGACCAGGATGGGGAGCGCGTCCGGGTCGTGCTCCGCCTGGGCCAGCAGATCCGCGGCGACCAGCGCCGGGTCCGCGGTGTCGTCCGCCAGCACCACCAGCTCCGACGGGCCCGCCAGCATGTCGATGGCCACTCGCCCCGCCACGACCTGCTTGGCCGCGGTCACCCACCGGTTGCCCGGCCCCACCACCACGTCGCAGGCGGGGACGACCCCAGCCCCGAAGGCCAGCGCCCCGATGGCCTGGGCCCCACCCACGGCCAGCAAGCCGTCGGCGCCAGCCACCGCGGCGGCCGCCAGGGTGACGGGAGCCGGTCGAGGCGACGCCACCCAGACTTCAGTGACGCCGGCCACGCGGGCGGTCACCGCCGTCATCAACACCGAGGAGGGGAGCGGGAAGCGCCCGCCCGGCGCGTAGCACCCCGCCCGGTCCACGGGGCGCACGGTGTGCCCCGCCCTGCCCCCGGGCACGTCCACGGTCAGCCCCTCGATGCAGCCGCGCTGGGCCTCGGCGAAGGCAGCGATGCGCCGCGCCGTGCGGTGGAGCAGCGCCTGCTCGTCGCCGGGGAGCGCCTCCAGGGCCGCGGCCAGCTCCTCGCGCCCCAGCACCATTGGGGCGCCGGCCACGAGATCACCCAGGCGCTCGGCGTGCTCCCGCACCCCCGCCTCGCCCCGCGCCCGCACGTCGTCCACGATGGCCCGCGCCCCGGCGAGGGTCTCCGCGTCCACCGCGTCGCGCAGCAGGTCGGGGACGTCGGCGGCAAGTACGGTTCGCAGGATCATGCCACCCCCTTGGCGTCGCCGGGCCGCCGCGTCACGCGCCGCGCGCGCCGGTCGAGGTGCGCCTCCGCGTCGGCCAGCGAGACGCCGGCGCGCGCCAGGGCCACCGCGGCGAAGTAGAGGACGTCTGCCACCTCCCACGCCACCTGGTCTGACGGGGCGTCGGCCAGCTCGCCGGCCTCCTCCAGCAGCTTGGCGCGCAGCAGCGCAGGGTCGTCGAGCAGGCGCCGCGTGTAGGAGCCCGGCGGGGCGTCCGCCACCCTCGCCGCCAGGGTCCGCGCCAACGCGCCGAGGCCCCGCTGCTCCCCCCAGCAGGTCCACGTGCCCTCGTGGCAGAAGCCCGCGCCGGCCTGGCGCACGACGAAGCGCAGCGCGTCCCGATCGCAGTCCAGGTCCACGCGCAGGAGCTCCTGCGCCGCCCCCGACGACTCGCCCTTGACCCACAGGCCGCGCTTGCGCGAGTGGTAGACGCCGCGCCCCGTTCGCACCGCCTCACGCAGGCTCTCGCGGCTCGACCACGCGAGGCCCAGGGCCACGCCCCGCTCGTCGGTGACCACCGTCGCGAAGAGGCCGTCGGGGCGGTCGCTGCGCAGGGGCGCCGCCACCGCGTCGCCCAGCTCCAGGGCGCCCGTGTAGAGCGCCATGCCCACCTGGGCGTCCGCGCCAGCCCGGTCGATGGCCGCCACGTCGTCGGCGGTGGTCACGCCACCGGCGATGGTGACCCGCGCGCCGCGGGCCGCCTCCACGAGCGGCTCCACGCGGTCCAGGCGGGTGCCGCCGAGTCGCCCCTCCCGCTCCACGAACGTCACGAGGAAGCCGCCGCACAGGCCCCGCAGCTCCCCCATCCGCTCGGCGATGTCGCGCCCGGTCCTGGTGCGCCACCCGTCGACCACCACCTCGCCGTCCACCGCGTCGAGGGCGACCACCACGCGGTCGGCGGGCAGGCGACGAAGCACCTCGGGGACCGCCGCCGTCCCGAGCACCACCTTCGCGGCGCCAGCGTCCAGCCACTCCAGGGCCCGCTCGGCGGTGCGGATGCCGCCTCCGACGCGCACGTCCCCGAGGGCGCACAGCTCCCGCACCAGCGCCCCGTTGTCGCCCTGCCCGAGGGCAGCGTCCAGGTCGACGACGGCGACCTCCCCCGCGACGCTGAAGCGGCGCAGCAAGGGACGGGGATCCCCCGCGTCCAAGGCCAGGTCGCGTCCGCCGACGAGCTGCACCGTCGAGCCGCCCATGAGATCGATTGAAGGGATGATCATCGCACCTCCAGGCCCGCCGCCGCCAGGGCGCGCTTGACCTCCGCCACGGTGGTGTCGCCGTCGTGAAAGATGGACGCCGCCAGCACCGCGCTCGCCCCGGCGCGCAGCGCCTCGACCATGTGCGCCGCGCTGTCGGCGCCCCCGGACGCGATCACTGGCACGGGTACGGCCAACGAGACCGCCTCCAGCAGCGCCAGGTCGTACCCGGAGCGGGTCCCGTCCCGATCCCAGCTCGTCAGGAGGATCTCCCCCGCCCCCTGCCGCACCGCCTCCCGGGCCCAGGCCACCGCGTCCTTGCCGGTGCGCTCCCGCCCCGACAGGGCGACCACCTCCCACCCTGCACCGACGGCGGCCGCGTCCAGGGCCAAGACCGTGCACTGGCGCCCGAAGCGCTCCGAAAGGCGCGCGAGCAGCGCGGGCTCCCTCACCGCCGCCGTGTTGACCGCCACCTTGTCCGCCCCCGCGTCCAGGAGCGCCCCCGCGTCGTCCTCGGTGCGCACCCCGCCCCCGACGGTCAGCGGGATGGACAGGCGCGCCCGCACCCGCCTCACGGTGTCGAGCTGGGTGCCGCGCCCCTCCGGCGTGGCCGAGACGTCCAGCACGACCAGCTCGTCCGCCCCCGCCGCCTCGTAGGCCTCCGCCAGCTCCGCCGGGTCCCCCGCGTCCCGGAGCCCCTGGAACCGGACCCCCTTGACCACGCGCCCGTCGCGCACGTCCAGGCACGGGATGATGCGCACCGTCAGCATGACGCCTCCAGCCAGCGCCGCAGGAGCGCGATGCCCCAGGGGCCCGACAGCTCCGGGTGGAACTGGCACGCGAGCACGGCACCCCGCTCCAGGGCGGCCACGAACCGCCCCCCGTGGATGCTGGTCGCCGCGCCCCACCCCGCCGGCGCCTTGGCGAGGCGATAGGAGTTGGCGTAGTAGGCGTGGCCGCTCTCGATCAGGGAGCATCCGCCGGCCTCCACCCGGTTCCACCCGAGCTGGGGGACGCGGACAGTGCCGGGGAAGCGCTCGATGCGTCCCGGCACGACCCCGAGCCCCGCGACGCCTGGGCTCTCTTCACTGGACTCGCACAGGAGCTGGAGCCCGAGGCACACGGCGAGGGTCGGTCGCCCCGCCTCGACGCGCTCGCGCAGGATGGCGGCCAGGGGCTTGAGCCGCGCCATGGTCGCCCCGAAGGCCCCGACGCCCGGCAGCACCAGCCGCTCGGCCGCCCGCACGATCTCGGGGTCCGTGGTCACCTCCCCGGCGGCGCCGGCCCGCGCCAGGCCCGCAAGCACCGACGCGATGTTCGCAGCGCCCGTCCGCACGACGACGACCGCGGTGTCAGTCACAGCGCCCCCTTGGTGCTCGGCACGTCGTGGCCGTCCCTCGAGACGGCCTGGCGCAGCGCCAGGGCGAGCGCCTTGAACGCCGCCTCCGCGCGGTGGTGGTCGTTCTCGCCCCGCAAAAGGTCCAGGTGCAGGGTCGCCCGCGCCGCCACCGCCAGAGAGCGCAGCACGTGGCCCACGTTCTCGCAGGCGAGGCCGCCGAGGGCCTCCCGCCGCAGCCCCAGGTCCACGTGCGCGAAGGGCCGCCCCGACAGGTCGATGACCGCCCGCGCCAGGGCCTCGTCCAGAGGCGCATGGGAAGAGCCGAAGCGCGCGATTCCCCGCCGGTCGCCCAGCGCCTGATCGATGGCCGCCCCGAGGGCCAGGGCGCAGTCCTCCGCGGTGTGATGGTCGTCGACGTGCAGGTCGCCAGCGCAGGAGAGCTCCAGGTCGAGGCGCCCGTGCTTCGCCAGGGCGGTCAGCATGTGGTCCAGGAACGGGATGCCCGTGGACACCGTCGCCGCACCCGTCCCGTCCAGCGCGAGTCGCACCGTGACGTCCGTCTCCCGGGTGGTGCGCCGCACCTCCCCGCGCCTCACTGCCTCGGTTCCCGTCACAGCAGCGCCTCCAGCTCGGCGAGCGCGCCGAGCACCCGCCCGGCGCCGGCCTGCTCCAGCATGGAGCGGGCCTGCGCCGGGTCCTCCCCGGGGGCGACCATCCCCACCGGAACCACCCCTGCGGCCCGGGCCGCCCGCACGTCGTCCGGGGTGTCGCCCACCATCCACGCCGAGCGCGCCCCAAGGCGCTCCAAGGCGAGGCGCACCGGGGCCGGGCTCGGCTTGGCGGGGGCGTCCCCCATGCACACGACGACCGGGAAGAGGTCGCGGACGCCCGCCTCGTCGAGGAGCCGCTCGGCGTCACTCCGGGGGCGCCCCGTCACGATGCCCAGGCGGACCCGCGCGGCCAGGGCCTCCAGCCACGGGTGATCGACGGTCAGGCGCTCCGTCGCCCGCAGCCCCGCCGCCCCAGCGGTCCCCTGGTAGATTGCCTCGAAGCGCCGGGTGACCTCCCCGAGCTCCGCCTCCACGCCTCGGCGCGCGAGGAGGCGCCGCGTCAGCACCCAGTCGTTGTTGGCGTCCCCCTCCGCCTTGGCTGTGGCGATGTCATCGACCGTCAGCGAGACCCCGAAGGTCGCTGCCGTGTCGATGATCGCCTGGCGATACGAGGCAGACACATCGACCAGCACCCCGTCCATGTCCAGCAGGACGGCGTCCGGCCGGAGGGCGGCGGTGAGCCCCGACGCGAGCCGCTCGGCGCCCTCCGCAGAGCCCGGGCACGTGATACGCAGCGCCCCCGCCAGGTCCTCCCGCCCCGGGAAGATGCGCACCGAGATCCCCAAGCCCGCCAGAGCGTCCCGCACCCACGCCGCGTCACCGAAGCGCGCGAACACGAAGTTGGCCTGGGACGGCTCCACCTGCGCTCCGAGCCTCACGAGGAGCGCCTCCAGCGACGCCCGCTCCTCACGCACCCGCGCCACGAAGGGGCCGGCGTCGGCCCCGAGGCGCGCCTGGGCGAGCAGCAGCGAAGGCCCGGAGACGGCGTAGGGGGCGCCCGCAGCCCGCAGCCAGCCGATGACGCTCGCGGGGCCCACGGCATAGCCCACACGGAGCCCCGCAAGCCCGTGCGCCTTGCTGAAGGTCCTCGTGACCACCACGTTGGGCAGCGAGAGCACCTCGGCGGTCAAGTCCTGGTCGGCAAACTCCACGTAGGCGTGGTCCACGAGCACGACGGCGTGGGGAGCCGCCGCGGAGACCCTCGCGACGTCTGCGGCAGTCACGACCGCGCCCGTCGGGTTGTTCGGGCTGACAGCCACGATGAGGGCCGTCTGCGGCCCCACGCACCGAATCACGTCATCAACGGGCCACGTTCCCCGCCATGGCACGGCCACGACCTCACCGCCCGCGATCCTCGCATACCGGGCGATCATCTCGAAGGTGGGCTCGGGCAGGATCACCTGCCTCCCATCGCCGACCAGCGCCCGGCACAGCCTGTCGATGGCGTCGTCTGCCCCGGCGGTCACGATGACCCGCTCCGCCGCCAGGCCGTGCCGCGCAGCGAGGGCCGCCTCCAGCCCGCGGGCGCTCGGGTAGCCCCGCAGGACCCCGGGCATGGCGGCGCGCAGCGCGTCCGCGAGCGCATCGCTCTCTGCCTCCGTCGGCGCCGCCCCCTCGTTGCCGTCGAGCAGCAGGTCCATGGGGCACGGCGACCGGGGCACGCTGTAGGAGCGGATGCCGCCCACCGCGGCGGTGGGGCGCATCATGGAACGATCTGCGCGACGGAGGAGACGACGATGTCCGTCCCCCCGTGGGACTTGATCAGCGGGATGAGCGCCGGGAGGTCCTTACGCGGAACGGCAACCTTCATGGCGAAGCCCGCGTCCCCATGCAGCGGCGCGATGGTGGGCTCGCGCATGCACGGGAGCACGGCGGCGAGCTCCTCCAGACGCTCGGCGCTCACGTTGACCTCCAGCATGACCCGCGCCCGCGCCTCCAGCACCGAGCGCAGCAGCAGCGCGAGGTGCTCCACGGCCCCCCGCCGCTCCGGGTCGTCCATGGCTGCGCGGCTGGCATAGAGCCGCGTCGAGGAGCGCATCACGAGCGCCAGGATCTCCAGATCATTGTCACGCAGGGTGGCGCCGGTGGCGGTGTTGTCCACGATGCAGTCGGCGTCCTCTGGGGGAAACACCTCCGTCGCCCCGTGGCTCCGCACGAAGGTCGCGTCCAGCCCCTCGCTTCTGATCCACTCCCGCGTCAGGCGCTCATACTCGGAGGCGATCACCAGGTGCCGGGCGGGCAGCCGCCCCCCAGCGAGCAGGCTCCGCGGCGCCGCCGCCACGAGCTCCACGGGGTCGAGCCCCAGGTCCAGCACCTCCACCAGGTCCGCCCCGAGCTCGGCCACCCAGTCCGCCCCCGCGAAGCCCACGTCCCGCGACCCCAGGTGCAGCATCTCCACGATGCTCTGAGGCTTCAAGATCTTGGCCTCCCACCCAGGCAGAGACACGACGGGCCTGTAGCCCCGCGCCCCCGCCCGGACGCGGACCCCCGCGTCCGCCAGCAGCGCGAACACGCCCTCTTGCATGCGTCCCTTGGGAAGCCCGAGTCGAATCATCCGCACACCTCCGCAACCAGGGACCGGCAATGGTACGCAAGGCGCGGAGGCGCTGCAATCACAGGGTCAGCAACAACTATGGGCGCGGCCCTCATGCGCCGAGTTCGCG
>BTVJ01000001.1:0-426642 GCA_045863395.1 Myxococcales bacterium | reverse complement strand
GTCCACGTACATCGTGTGCAGCAGCGGCTCGTCGTAGCCGGTCTGGAACTTGTCTGCGCAGATGAGGAACCGATAGGGGTCGTCGCGGATTCGGTCAGGGATTTCACTCGAGGGGAACCCGTTGAGCGAGGCCTCCGTCACCTTCGCCCCGTCGAGCTCGTGTTCGCCGGAGAACGCCACGATGGCCTTGTGCGGGCTCTTCCGCTCGGAGAGGTACGCCTCGACGGCGACGAAGGTCTGGATTGCCCGGTCGATACCGCTCGTGACCACCATTGCTCGCGCCTTCCCGCCGATCTTGTTCTGCGCGAGCACCTGCTCGTGGAAGTGGTCCACCATGATCTCGGCCTTGATACGAATGGCGTGCTCATGGCCCTCTACGTACCGGCGCAGCTTCTTCCTCGCCTTCCGCGTGTCATAGAGGGGATCGCCCTCGACCGTCTTGACGAGCCGGTAGTAGCTCCTGACCGGCGTGAAGTGGCGCAGGACGTCGAGGATGAAGCCCTCCTCGATGGCCTGCTTCATCGTGTAGCTGTGGAAGGCGCGATGGCGCACCTCGCCGCCGTCCACGAACCTCTCGCCGAAGGTCTCCAGAGTCTTGTTCTTCGGCGTCGCCGTGAAGGCGAAGTAGCTCGCGTTTGGCAGCAGCTTCCTTCCCTCCATGATCCGGTTGATCTGGTCCTCCGTGCTCTCGTCCTCATCCGGCCCCGCCTCGTACAGCGCCTGATTCAAGGCCCCCGACGCCTTGCCCCCCTGGCTCGAGTGCGCCTCGTCGATGATGATCGCGAACCGGCGGCTCCGGTGGGCGCTGCCGATCTCGTCGAGCACGAACGGAAACTTCTGCACGGTCGTGATGATGATCTTCTTGCCCGACTCGATGAACCTCCGCAGGTCCCCCGAGTGCTCGGCGTGCCCCACGGTAGCGCGCACCTGCCCGAAGTCCTTGACCGTGTCGCGGATCTGCTGGTCCAGGATGCGCCGGTCCGTGACCACCAGCACCGAGTCGAACACCGGCTGGCCGTCCTTCTCAAGCCCGATGAGCTGATGCGACAGCCAGGCGATGGAGTTCGACTTGCCGCTTCCGGCCGAGTGCTGGATGAGGTAGCGCCGCCCCGGCCCATGCACACCGACGTCCGCCAGCAGCCTGCGGACCACCTCGAGCTGGTGGTAGCGCGGGAAGATCTGCTTGCGCTCGACGCGGCGAGTCTTCGGGTCCCGCCGCTCCGTGATCTGGGCGAAGCTCTCGAGGATGTTCGCCAGCCCCGGCCTCGTGAGGATACGCTTCCACAGGTAGTCCGTGGCGAGTCCGTCCGGGTTCGGTGGGTTGCCCGCGCCGTCGTTCCAGCCCTGGTTGAACGGCAGAAACCACGACGCCTTGCCCTGGAGATGCGGGCAGAAGCGCACCTCGAGGTCGTCGACCGCGAAGTGCGCCACGCACCGGCCGAGCTCGAACAGCTTCTCGCGCGGATCCCGATCCCGCTTGTACTGCTCGATGGCGTCGGCCACGGTCTGCCTGGTCAGGCTGTTCTTGAGCTCGACCGTGAAGACCGGGAGCCCGTTGACGAGCAGCGCGAGGTCGAGGGCCAGCGCCGTCTCGTCGCGGCTGTAGCGGAGCTGGCGCGTGACGCTGAATCGGTTGCAGGCGAAGCGATCCTGGGCACGCACGTTGCCCGGGCTCGGCGTGCCGTAGAACAGGTCGATGGAGTGAGCACCGTGCTTGACTCCGTGCCGCAGCACATCGACCACGCCGCGCTTCGTGATCTCGCCCTGCAGCCTGGAGAGGAACTTGAGCCGCGTCGGCCCCTCCGTCTCTAGCGACAGCGACTCGATCAGCTCCGGCTGCGTCGCCACGAGGAACCCTCGAAGCTGCACCAGATCCACGCAGAAGTCGCGGTCGTAGTCTCGCGCGTCGCCGAGCAACCACCCGGTGCCGCCGAGGGCCGGCGGCCCATGCTCCGTCTCCCAGCCCACGGGAACGTTCACGTCGGTCCGGCCGGTCATCGCGCGCACGATCAGCGCCTCGAGCCCCTTCTCCCTGGTGTCCGTCCTGCTCACGACGTCCCCTTCGATCAATTATCCATCAATTGAGGATCCGAGCTAAAATCCATTGGAACTTCCAACTGTTCTGTCGGTGGCTCCACCATCTGAGGGGTCCGCCGTCAGTGACCTGTCAATGAAAACCCACCTGGAACCCTCACCCGCTATGCCCACCAGGGAAGGTACCTCATCAGCCTGCGCGCTGCATTCGCGTCGTCGGCCCTGATGGCGCCTGCCTCCAAGGCCTCGCGGATGTAGCGGGACACAGCAGCCTTGTTCCGCTCCTCGACTCCGAACCGCTGACGCAGCGAGGCATTGGTGAGGTAGTCGCGCTGCACGTACTTCAGGCAGGCGTGCAGGTAGCAAGCCCGTGTCCGGTCATGCCTGTCCATCTCGGTGAGAGGACGGTGCGCGAAGAGGGTGACCCGCGTGAACCCGGGCGGGGCCTCGAAGAGCGGGGCCGGCAGTTGGAAGGCCTCGACCTGCGCTACAACCTTGTCGATGCCACTCCCGCGCTCTTCACAGATGCCAACCCGACGCATCAGCGACGCCAGCGCCTCGTTTCGGGACCTGGGAGGGCTGTCGAGGAACCGATCGGCCGCCACGAGTGGCTCGCCCGGGTTGGTGATCTCGAGGCGGTCGTCGAACAGCTCGATCATGGGCCCCGTGCCCGTGGCCGAGAAGTCCTGGTGGATGAGCGCGTTGGCCACTAGCTCACGGACCGCCAGCGGAGGGAACATGGGAACGTTGCGGCGGAGCGCCTGAATGATGACCTCGTTCATCGGCAGGAGCCCGCCGATCACCGCGTTCAACTCCTCGAACCCACTGGCGAACCCTCTGGGCTCGACGTGCTCCCGTGCCGTGAGGAGTCGGCCCTTGCCCCGGTACTGGATGACGCGCACGGCCTTGCGCTTGAGCGAGGGGAAGTCGTCGAGGCGCTTGGCGAACAGGATCGCGCCCAGGTTGGTGATGTCGTGGCCCCCGGCGGGGCAGGCGGACACGAGCCGGTCCCGCTCCAGCGCGTCGAGGATCGCCGCCCGCCCGTCCGGCAGCGGCAGGTCGAGCAGGTCGAAGTAGGCCGGGTAGTCGAGCTTGCGGAGCACCTCGTCGGCGCTTGCGTGCTCGACGGCCACGCCGTCCTCGAAGGCGACGCGGTCGAAGATGCGCCAGAGCGCGCGCTCCTTCTCGGGGAAGTCCTTCAGCTTCTTCTTGTAGCTGCCCACGCGGATGTACTCGACGCCCTGGAACGCCACCGGTTGCCGTGAGGCCCGGTCGACCTCGAGCACCACCAGCCGGTGCCCGTCGACCGTGAGCTCGTAGAAGCGGAAGTCGATGCGGGGGTTGAGCAGCCTGTGGAGCCAGTTCTCCAGGGCTTCCTGGCCGATGCGGGCGGTGGCTGGGTCGAAGGTGGTGCCGACGATGGCGTGGTCCTCGTTGCGGATGCCCCACACGAGCGCCGCGCTGGGCTTGCCCACGAGCGCCGCGGAGTTGGAGAGCGCCGAGAGGTACTCACCGATCTCCGTGGGCTCCGCCTTGTCGACCTTCAGCTCCACCCACTCGGTCTCGCCGGGGAGCCGGCACAGCTCGCGGACCAGGCCCTCGAGCCAGGCGGTGGTGCGGTCGCCGATCATCGGGCGCGCTCTCGGTGAGTGGCGGTCATGCGGCGGCTCCCTCCTCTGCGTCGGACTCCTCGGTGTCGGCGGCTTCGTCGCCGGGGTCGTCGGTCAGCGCGTCGAGCGGCTCGTCTTCGGCGGGCTCGTCGGGCAAGGCGGCCGCAGCCGCACGGACGTCGAGCTTGCCGGTCACTACGTCGGCGATGAGGCGGGTGCGGTATTCGCGGATCAGCGCCTGCTCCGTGCGCAACTCGTTGATCGCAATGTTGAGGGTGCCGACTTCACGGTCGAGGTGGGCCACGATCCGATCCTGCTCATCTCGTGGCGGAACGACAACGAGGAGAGCCTTGATGTCGGCGACATTGATCCGGTTGAAAGTAGACCCCACGAGCAGTTGGCCGAGCTGCTCTTTCATCCCATGGCTTCGCAAGAAGTAGTTCAGCCACCTCTGGCTTTGCCGTTCCGAGCGGATGAGGCAGACATCCTGGCCCATAGCGAATGGTTCGTCAGTTGTCACAAGCGCCGCTGCGCCCACGTTGACATTTCGACAGTAGACGAGGTCGCCGCGCTTCGGCCGCCTTCCTCCATCTATGAGCTTCTCGAACCATTCCTTGGTCGTGCGATTGGATGACGCAAACGACAGTTCGAACGTTTGCGCCTCTCGCACACTCGCCAGCGGATAGCCCTCGTCGACGAACGGGACCGTCAGGTGCTTGCAGTCGGTCACCTGCCAGCGTCGGCGCAGTGCCAGTACCTCCCAATGCTCCGGTACGTCGCCGAGCCATTCGACGCCCGACGGCTTCAGGCGGACGTGCGGGTCGAGGCCGCGGGTCACGGCGCGGTGAATGATGGCCTGCTTCTGCTCATCCAGGAGCCCGATCAGCTTCTGCTTCTCGCGGATGTACCGGCGGATGCGCCGGTCGGCGTGGTCGATGAACCGGACGATGGCTGCCTGCTCGTCGGGTGGGGGTAGCAGCGCGCGCACATTGTAGAAGTTCTGGTTGGACAGGTTCTGAAGCCCGACCGTCATTCCGTTGGAGCGGGCTCCGAAAATCGCACAGTACTGTGGTGTGTGGAAGAGCCACTCGAAGTACTTGGCCACCACAGCCGTTCGTGACCTGAACACGCCGTAGTGAAACGTCGTGATACCGCGCATGTTTGCTGCGAAGAACACACCAAGATGACCTTTGAACCGGTTGACGACGATGTCGCCGGGGAAAACTACCTTCCACTTGTCGAACGACGACGTCTGTAGAGAGCGCTCGTGCATCAGCGTCGTGGGTACGAGCCCCTGACGCTGCGACAGAGACAGTTGTACCTCTGTCGTGCCTTGGTACGGTCTCGTCGTCTCGCGAAAGACCCTCTGACATGTCGGCGTCTTCCAGTGCCGCGGTACTTCGCCGACCCACTCGATGCCCGACTCGCGATACGCCGGATACCGCCCCACCCCCTCGATCATCGCCCCCTCCCCACGCCCACGATCTCCGCCAGCAGCCCGTCCGTCTCGCGCTCCACCGCCAGGATGTCCGCCCGAATCTCGTCCAGGCTGCGCAGCGGCTTCGGCTTGTAGAAGTAGCGGGTGAGGCTCACCTCGTAGCCCACCTTCACGCTCGCCGGGCTGTACCACGCGTCCTTGGCGTGGGGCAGCACCTCGCGCTCCAGGAACCCGTCGATGTCGCCCTCCTCGAGGAGCGGCACCTGCTCCGTGTCGCGCAGGTCCGGGTCGGGCTCGAACTCCACGACGCGCGTCTCCCTGCCGATGCGCGCCTCGAACAGGCCCCGCAGGGGGTCCGGCGCGGTGCCCTTCTTGTGGATCTTGCGGATGACCGGCGGCGCCGCCTCGTCGACTGCGCCCTCCGCCTTGAGCCGCTTCAGGTCCGCCCCGCTGTAGGCCTGCGCCGGGTCTGCTCCTGCGATGCGCAGCGGCCGCTCCACCGTGACCTTCCAGTACCCGAAGGCCAGGTTGTCGAAGACCTTCGAGTGCTCGCTCTCTTCGAAGGCGAGGAAGGTGTCG
Organism: Myxococcales bacterium; assembly: GCA_045863395.1. Lineage (GTDB taxonomy): Bacteria > Myxococcota_A > UBA9042 > JABWCM01 > BTVJ01 > BTVJ01. The sequence goes on along the minus strand of BTVJ01000001.1, from coordinate 420,981 downwards.
CAGATGCGCGCGATGTCGGCCTCGCCGAGCTCGCAGCTCTTCTTGCCCAGGTTCTTGCGGAGCGGCTGGTACCACTGCGTCGCGTCGATGAGCTGCACCTTGCCCTGCCTGTGCACGGGCTTGCGGTTGGTGAGCACCCACACGTAGGTCGCGATGCCGGTGTTGTAGAACAGGTTCAGGGGCAGCGCCACGATGGCCTCGAGCCAGTCGTTCTCGATGATCCACCGGCGGATGTTGCTCTCGCCCTGGCCCGCGTCGCCCGTGAACAGGGAGCTGCCGTTGTGCACCTCGGCGATGCGGCTCCCGAGCTTCGATTGGCGCTTCATCTTGGAGAGCAGGTTCGCGAGGAACAGCATCTGGCCGTCGCTCGACCGGGTCACGAGGGACAGCTCCGGGTCGCCGTCGTGATCCACCACGAAGCGCGGATCGCGCAGGCCGCTCTTGCCGCCCATGCGCTCCTGATCGTTCTTCCAGCTCTTGCCGTATGGCGGGTTCGAGAGCATGAAGTCGAACTCGCGGCCCGGGAAGGCGTCGTTCGAGAGCGTCGAGTGCTCGGGGCCGCCGACCAGGTTGTCCGCCTCGTCGCCGTCGCCCTTGAGCAGGAAGTCCGCCTTGGCGATGGCGTAGGTCTCGGCGTTGATCTCCTGGCCGTAGAGGTGGGTGACCACGTCCTTGCCGCGCGCCCTGGCCAGCTCCACGAGCGTCCCCTGCGCCACCGTCAACATGCCCCCCGTGCCGCACGCTCCATCATAGAGGAGGTAGGTGCCCGACTCGATGCGGTCGGCGACGGGCAGGAAGATCAGCTTCGCCATGAGCTTGACGGCGTCGCGCGGGGTCCAGTGCTCGCCCGCCTCCTCGTTGTTCTCCTCGTTGAAGCGGCGCACGAGCTCCTCGAAGATCGTGCCCATGGCGTGGTTGTCGAGGCCCGGGTGCCTCACCGAGCCGTCGCCCAGCAGCACCGGGTTGGGGCTCAGGTTGATGTCCGGCGAGAGCAGCTTCTCGATCAACGTGCCGAGGGCGTCGGCTCGAGAGAGCCGCGGGAGCTGGTTCCTGAACTCGAAGTTGTCGAGGATCTCCTGCACGTTCGGCGAGAAGCCGTCGAGGAAGTCCTCGAAGTCGGCGCGCAGCACCTGCTGGGTGCCGCGGTTCTTCAGGGCCCGCAGGGTGAAGCGCGACGTGTTGTAGAACGCCTGGCCCGCGGCCTGACGCAGCGCCTGATCCTGGTTGGCGATCCCCGCCGCGTCGAGCCGTCCCTTCATCGCGAGCACCTCGGCCTTGGTGCCTTCGAGGACCGCATCGAGGCGGCGGATGACGGTCATGGGCAGGATGACGTCGCGGTACTTGCCGCGAACGTAGAGGTCGCGCAGGCAGTCGTCGGCGATGCCCCAGAGGAAGTTGGTGATCCAGCTCAGGTCGAAGTCGCTCATGGGGAGATCCTCGGTCGGCTCGTCCATCACCGAGCGACCGACGCCCGGCGCAGATGGGATGCGGGGACTATCGACGGGCCGTACGCCGCGGGTCAAGCGGGATGTGCAGGCGAGGCTTGCCCCGGCTGCGAGGCTGCCGACCTTGTCCGAGGGACCGTCGGTGGGAGGGAGAGGAGGGCCCGATGGGACGCCTGCTCTTCTTGCTCGCCGCGGTGTGCCTGACCTGTAGCTGCGATGACGGCGGCGGGGGCGCCGCCGGGGAGAGCCGCGGCACGGCGACCGTCACCCTCGACTACGGCGGCGGCGACGTGCGGACGCTCACGAAGGACGCCTCGGTCACCGTCCGCGAGCCGGTCCGGCACGGGAGCGTGTCCGAGACGAACGCCATCCACCTCTCCATGGGGACGCTGTCCAGCTCGACCGCCTCCGAGGGCGACTTCCTGATGCTCTCGGCGGGCGAGTTCCAGGTCGACTTGGGCCCGACGCCGGCGATCCTGCAGTTCTGGTCGCTCACGGTGGACGGCTCGTCCGTCACCGGCAGCCTCACCGACACCCACAGCGCCGAGGCGATGGCCGCGAACCAGCTCTGGGCCACGGATACGCTGGGCGGTGCCCCCCTCACCACAGGCGTCTACCCCTACATGATGGCGACCGGGACCACGGTCAGCGGCACCGCGGACGGGGCGGGCGCACGGCTCGTGCTCCAGGGGCGGGCGGTGGCGCCGGACGGGCTCAGCGAGGTGCTGTTCCGCATCGACGTGGCGACCTCGCGGTAGGTGGCATTTGCCCACTTCTTGGGGGGCAGCGAGCGGGGGCGCGGCCCTCGTGGGGCGGGCTCGCGGGGCATGGTGCTCCGAGCCAGGCTGGGACAAGCGGGGCCTCGCCGGGCGCCGACTCGACAGGTCCGTCGTTCCTCCGGTGGTTTTCTGGAGCCGGTCTGCGATTGACGTGTTGCACGGTGTGGTTCTAGATTGGCTCCGTACTGGAACCGGAGGTCCCGAGATGCCCGTGAACCTCTCCGTCAAGCAAGTCCCGGACGCCCTCGTTGCCGCGTTGCGCGAACGTGCGAGCCGCCACCATCGCTCGCTGCAAGGCGAGCTCGTCGCCATCCTGGAGGAGGCGGTGGCGCCGCGCCGCCTCTCCATCGCCGCGCTGCGAGACGCCAACCGCCGGCGCGGCCTGACTACGGGCGACGACGCGACGGCTCACGTCCGGGCCGAACGCGATGCGCGCTAGGGTCGTCGATGCGTCCGTTCTCGGGGCGCTTGTCTTCGAAGAGCCGAGGGCCGATGAAGCAGCGGCGCTGCTCGCGGACGCGAAGCTCCACGCGCCCTTCCTGCTCGCCTACGAGCTCGCGAGCATCGCCAGGCGAAAGGCCGTCCTCACGCCGGACCGGAGCAGTCTCATCATGGCGGCGCTGGAAGACGGGCTTGCCCTCGAGCTGGAGTGGACCGACGTGGATCACACCGCGGCGCTCGCGCTCGCTCTGCGGTACGACCTGACGACCCATGACGCCAGCTATCTCACCCTCGCGCAGACCCTCGATGCAGACCTGGTCAGCTTTGATCGGAAGCTCGAGGCCGCGGCCCGCGCGCTGAGGCGATGACGGCCGCGAACGCGGGAGGGCGCTGCGAGCGCGGGGTGCCTGGGCTCACTTGGCGCTTGCGCTCGCGCGGGGGAGGCGCGAGCATGCCCGAGTCACCACGCGAGGCCGCACCATGAGACACGTCCTGGTTCCTGCGATGATCGTGGCGCTCTTCGGCGCGTGCTCCAGCGACTCGGCGCCCGACGCCGGGGCTCCGGCCGGGGACGTGGCGGCGAGCGACGGGGGGACGGGCGGCGCGGGCGGCGACGGCGCCGGTGGGGGCGACGCCGGGGGCGATGCCGGTGGGGGCGATGCCGGTAGGGGCGACGCCGGTGAAGTGGGCGGGGACGGGGCCGACGGCGCCGACACCGGAGTCGGGGCGGACGAGGCGCTGCGCCGCGACCGGCTGGAGCGGTACTGCGGGCCGGACTGGGAGGAGGTGGAAGGGAGGGTGGACGCGCTCCTCGCCCAGATGACCCTGGAGGAGAAGGTCGCGCAGACCGCCGGGACCAAGCTGATCTCGTCCACGGGCCTCTACCCGGTGCCCGGGGTGGAGCGCCTGGGGATCCCGGGGCTGGAGATGGTCGATGGGCCCCGGGGGGTGAGCAAGGGGGCGGGGAACGCGACCGCCTTCCCGGTCGGGGCGGCGCGGGGGGCGACCTTCGACCCGGAGCTGGAGCGCCGCGTGGGGGCCGCCATGGGGCGCGAGGCGCGGGCGAAGGGCGCCAGCGTGCTGCTCGCGCCGACCATCAACCTGCTGCGTCACCCGCGGTGGGGGCGGGCGCAGGAGACGTATGGAGAAGACCCCGTGCTCCTCGGCGACCTGGGGACCGCCTTCGTCCAAGGGGTGCAGTCGGAGCGCGTGCTGGCCAGCGCCAAGCACTTCGCCGCCAACAGCATCGACGACACGCGGTTCAAGGTGGACGTGCAGGTCTCGGATCGCGCGCTCCGGGAGCTCTACCTGCCGCACTTCCGCCAGGTGGTGGAGGAGGGCAACGTCGCGAGCGTCATGAGCGCCTACAACAAGGTCAACGGGCTGTACTGCTCCGAGAACCCGCCGCTGCTGCGAGACATCCTCAAGGGCGAGTGGGGGTTCATGGGCTTCGTGGAGTCCGACTGGGTCTTCGGCACCTACACGACCGTGCCGGCGGCCGAGGCGGGCCTCGACATCGAGATGCCCTTCGGCGTGTACTTCGGGGCCGCGTTGGGGGACGCGGTCGCGGGAGGGGCGCTCGACGAGGCCGTCGTCGACGAGGCGGTGCGGCGCATCGTGCGGGCCAAGCTGTGCTACCGGCTGGACACGGAGCCGCCGGTGCTCGACGCGGCCGTGATCGAGACCGCGGAGCACCGCGCCCTGGCGCGAGAGGTGGCAGCGCGGAGCATCGTGCTCCTGAAGAACGTCGACGACGCGCTGCCCTTGGACCCGGCGACGCTCGGAAAGATCGCAGTGGTCGGCCCCCTGGCGGACCGGGAGAACATCGGCGACCTGGGCTCCAGCGCCGTGGCGCCGAGCGAGGTGGTCACCGCGCTGGAAGGGCTGGTCGAGGCGCTCGGCCCGGCTCGCGTCGTCCACGTGCCCTGGCCCTTCGATGCGGACGGGGAGGCGGCCCTGGCCGCCGCGGACGCGGTCATCGCGGTGGTGGGCCTGACCAGCGAGGACGAGGGCGAGGGGCTGATCGCCGCGGGCGACCGGGAGAGCCTCGCGCTCCCCGGGGACCAGGCGGAGCTGATCGCCCAGGCGGTGGCGCAGAACCCGCAGACCATCGTCGTGCTGGAGGGAGGCGGGGCCGTCGTGGTGCGGCCGTGGGTGGACGACGTCGCCGCCGTGCTCATGGCGTGGTACCCGGGCATGGAGGGCGGCCACGCCCTGGCGGACGTGCTGCTCGGGGTGGTGAACCCGTCGGGGCGCCTCCCCCACGCCTTCCCGGTTGCCGAGGCGGACCTGCCCCCCTTCGACAACGTCTCACTGGAGGTGACCTACGACGCCTGGCACGGCTACCGCCACCTGGATCGCACCGGCGTGGCGCCGGAGTTTCCGTTCGGCTTCGGGCTGTCCTACACGCAGTTCGAGTATCTGGCCGTGCGGGAGGTGGAGGGCGAGGGGCTCGCCGTGGAGGTGGACGTGAAGAACGCGGGGGATCGCGGGGGCATCGAGGTGGTGCAGCTCTACGTGGGGAAGCCGGACTCTGCGGTCGAGCGCGCCCCGCGGGAGCTCAAGGCGTTTGCCGCGGTCTCGCTGGAGGCGGGGGAGACCCGCACGGTGCGCCTGGATGTGCCGTGGCAGCGCCTGGCGATCTACGACGGTGGGTGGCGGGTGGAGCCGGGAGAGTATGCGGTGGAGGTGGGCGCGAGCTCGCGGGACCTGGCGCTCACGCTCGGCGTGACGTTCGAAGAGGAGCGCACGGATCGCGCGGTGCCCTGAACCGGGATCACGACGGATTCGTGCGTTCCCGTGAGCGGAACAACGTCCTCCACGGTGTCCGTGGAGCGGTCGAGCGGAGGGACCATGAGCAGGCATCCGTGGACGCGCGCAAGGGCCGCGCTCCTGCTCGCCTTGAGCGCGGGTGTGGCTTGCAGCCCAGGATCCGGCGTCGCGCCGTCGGGCACCGAGCCGCCAGCGGTGGATGGGAGCGGTGCACAATCCAAGAGTGAGTCATGGTCGCCAGCGTCGGGCGTCTGTCCTCCCGAGCCACCCACCCACCAGCCGGGGTGCCGTCGCACGGACGTGGTCTGCAGCTACGGCGAGGAGGTCTGCTGCTGCAACAGGTGCAGACCCGCCATCACCTGTGAGTGCGACGATTACACGTCAGGCCGCTACCTGTGCATCGACTGGTGCAAGACGGCGTGGTGCGACGAGGGATGTGATCCTTGGATGCTGAGGACCGTGGACGGCTGCCTCTACTGCTCTCAGATCCTCAAGGCGGCTGACGCCGCCATCAAGAAGGCGGCGGAGGCGTATGGCACGTGCACGACGGACGGAGACTGCGTCCAGGTGCGAAACCACAAGTGCGGCAAGCACTGCCCCATCATCGCGAAACACCTCGTCAAGGACTGGGAGGCGGCTGCGGCCCTCGTTCACCAGGACTACTGCCTCGGTGCCGGAGTCTGCTTCGACGAGTGGTGTCATGACGACGGCTGTGAGTGCCCGGACGCCGACCCCCGGTGCGTCGAGGGTGTCTGCCGGGCACAGTGAGCTTCCAGAACGGAGGACAGACTGCGTGTGCGGCGCTGCCCGCCTCAGTCCCCGATCAACCCATGAATCGCGTTCTGAACCACGTAATACGACGGCTTGACGCGCTCTCGCCACGTCACTGTCTCCCAGGTGGGCCACGTGAACGTCTCGGTCGCCCCGTCCTTCGGCAGCCGCGCCTCCACGGCCGTCCCGCCCCGCTTGGCGCTCACGGCCACGAAGCGGAAGCCCGCCGTCACCTCGGTCTCCGTCGGGCCCGTGCCCGCCTTGTCTGCCAGCACCAGGCGCTGCGAGGGGTCCGTGACATTCAGGAGCGTCCAGGGGATGCGCACCTCGATGTGCCCGCCCGCCTCGTCCATCTGCCAGTCTGCCAGGGAGTCGTAGACCTTGGACTTCGGGTCCGCCGTGCCGCGCCGCAGCGCGCCGGTCTTCTGGTCGACCCGGTCGGCGATCTGCTTGCCGGAGTCGTCGTGGAGCTCGAAGTTCACGATGGTGCGAATCGGGGCGTAGAGGCCGTCGTCGTTGGTGACGGAGGCGACCTTCTGGTGGTCCTCCAGGAGGCCGTGCCAGAGCCCGTACACGTCGTAGGGGCGGTCGACCAGCAGCTCCGTCTCCCCTTCACCGCCGATCCGCAGCACGAACTCCAGCCGCGCGTCGGTGCTCGTCGCGTCGAGGCCGTCCGGGAACTTGCTGTCACCGCGCTTCGCGTCGTAGGTGTCGATGCCCACGTAGAACAGGCGCTGGCTGAAGTCGAGGGCCGCCGGGTCCACGTCGAGGCGCAGCGTCAGGTGCGCCGCGTCCGCCGCCGCCCAGAGGCCGCGCAGCGTCCCCGTCGCCTCGGCCAGCGCGGAGCCGTCCCAGTCGTCCACCTTCCCGTCGAGGACGCGGGTGCCGGGCATGTCGGGGTCCATGGCGAGGACGCCGAAGTTCTGCTCGGGGTTCATGGGGTTGAGCCACTTGTAGCGGCGGTCCGCGGGGAGCTCCTGGCGCTCGACGACCCACGCGCGCTTGAACCACTCGTCCATGAACGCGAACAGGAACACCCCGTCCGCGTTGGCCTCGATGGCCGTGGTCATGGTGCGGGCCATGTGGACGCCCTGGGCGTGCTCGTCGTGGCCGCCGTGGTGCATGCCGCTCGGCGCGTACTTCCCGACGCCGCGGCTCGACGGGACGCCCGTCTCCGCGACGACCAGCGGGATGTCCGCGTAGTGGTCCTTCAGGTCGAGGAGATAGCCGAGGTACGAGTTCTCACCGGCTGCGTCCTCCACCTTCAGGTACCCCGGGTCGTAGATCACGAACTCCGGGTAGTACGGGTAGGCGTGATACGAGACGAAGAAGCCCGCGTCCGCCGCGGCCGACCGCTTGACATTGGCCAGATCGAGCTGCTCGAAGTCCTCGGCGCTCGCCCCCTCCCCGTGGGGCTCCGTCGGGTGATAGAGCGGGTCCAGGGTCGGCCAGTTGGACCAGCTCACCGGCCGCTGCATGTCGTAGGTCTCCTGCCCGTAGGAGACAAGGTTGTCGAGGAGCGAGGTGACCCACACCTCCATGGGGGTGCCGGAGGGAAGCGACAGGTACTCCCCCGCGTAGCTCTTCCGGTTGGTGTGCAGACCGTTGGTGTGCTGCACCTGGTAGGGCTCGAGCTCGTGGCCGACGATGAAGGCGATGGTCCACGCGGACACGTCCGCGTCGAAGGTGCCGTAGGCCTTGCCGAAGCGCACGTCGATGGTCGCGTTGCCGTGGATCGCGTCGATGACGCGCTTCGTCTCGTCGCGGAACTCCTGCTCCGCGTCGAAGTAGTCCTCGCTGTCCACGACGTCCAGCTCGTCGAGCCAGACCCCCTGCACGAGCCAGAGCGGCCGGTCCGGGTTGCGCCGCTGATAGGCGGCGAACGCCCGATAGAACGTGGGCGACAGCAGGGTGTAGGTGCGGATGCTGTTCGCTCCCATGTCGCCGATGAGCTCGAGCCAGCGGTCGATGTCGGCGCACTCGAACGCGAACTCGCCCGGCTGGTGACCCGGCGTGCTCAGGCCCATGTTCATGCCGATCATCGTGAACGACCGCCACTCGCCCTTGATCTGGATCTCGAACTCGTCGCCCACGGTGCGCAGGAGCCGCTGCTTTCGGGGGGGGGCCTGCGATGGGTCGAAACCCTCGCAGCTCGGGGCGCCATTGCCGCCGCCCCCACCGCCGCCTCCACCGCCGGACTCCTCGGTCGGGGGCGGAGGGGGACCACACGCGGCGAGGACCGCTACGATGACCAATCCGGTGACGAGCCTCACGGGACCTCCTGGTTTCCGGGCGTGACCGCCTGATGCGCAATGGCGCCGAGCGTAGGGGAGCCCGGGCGGCGCGTCAACGGACGATCCCGCCGGACCCGCGAATCGCCCGTCCTCCGGGCGCGCCGTGGGAGCGTGGCGCCCGCAGGGGGGCGTCACAGAGCGGGCTCGGTCTCCTCCGCCAGATCCGGGATTCCGCGGTTCGGCGCCAGGAAGTGGCTGATGACCGCGTCGAGGGCCATGGGGACGACCACCAGCACGGACACGGTGATCAGGTACATGCGGGCGAAGCCGAGGAAGACCTCGCCGGAGCGAGCCTGCATGCCGAGCTTGATGGCCATGGGGAAGTAGATGGCGGGGATGAAGAGCTTCCAGGCCCAGGACACGATGCCGGCGTGCGCGCCGCCCGCCTTGCCGGGGTAGGACTTCTTGATCAGCGCCGGGAGGCTCATGGCCATGATCGCGACGGGAATGAGATAGAACGTGAACCGCAGGATCACCTGGAGCTTCATCTGCGACGCGAGGGCGGGGCCTTCTTTGGGGCCTGCGAGGGCGATGACCGCCGACTCGAAGCCGTCGGAGGTCGCCATCTCGAGGCTGTCGATGGCGCGCATCATGGGCATGCCCGCGTCGGTCGGCAGGAAGAAGTAGGCGAGCACCAGCGCGACGCCGGCGCCGACCGCGACGCGGCCGACCTCGAGCCGCGGCTGGTGGCTGCGCAGCGACATGCCGGCCGCGGCGACGACGACGCCCGCCATCATGAGCCAGGTCTGGAGGCTGGTCTCCGTCCAGAGCAGGTTGAGCTGGCGCAGCGCGTCTCGCTCTTCGATGTCTTTCAGCTCGAAGAGGTTGACCCCGATGATCAGCGGCAGCACGAGCAGCAGGGCGACGGCCGCGATGCCCTTGACGTCCTTGCCGAGCTTGACGAAGGACAGCACGAGCAGCACGAGGCCCACGGCGGCGGTGTACCAGCCCGGCAGCAGCTCCCCGAAGGAGGGCCCCTCCGCGCCGAAGAGCTTGACGAAGCCCTCGCCGCGCACCCACAGGGGCGCCATGACGCACAGGGCGAGCAGGATGCCGAAGATGCGCATCGCCTTGGAGAGCGCGCGCTCGAGGGGGTCGAAGCCCTCCAGGTTCTCGAAGTCCATGGGTCCTCCTCCAGTCGGGTCGGCGCGCTAGACTGCCAGGATCCGGGAGCGCCGTCGAGCCCTGCCGTGGCGTCCGGCGCGAGGATCTGCGGCGCACAGCCGAAAGCTCGGCAATTCCGACGGCCGTGGTATGCTCTCCCCATGTCGCTGCTCGAACCCATCGCCCGGCGCCCGCGGCCTGTCCAGATCAAGGGCTGGGTCGTGATCGGCCTGCTGGTCCTGGGGATTGGCGGCGCCGTGGGGTGGCGCCTGCTCGGCGGCTCCTGGAGGGTCGCCATCCTGTCGCCCAGGGACGGCACCCTGGTCGCGTCGTCCTTCCACGTGGACGTGGCCCTGTCGGGGACCCGGCGCCCGGCCAGCGTGGAGATCACCATGGACGGGCGCGTGGTCGGCCACGCCCCCGTACCGGCGGACCGCTGGGCGGAGCCGGGGAGCGCGATCCTCACCGAGCTCGTCGCCGACGTCCGCCAGCTCCCGCCGGGGTGGTACACCATGTCGGTGCGCCTCGACGGGGGGCCGTTCTCCAGCGTCGAGTCCACGGACGTGCGGGTGCGGGTCGCGGACGCTTCTCTGCTGGAGCCCGCCTCCGCGCCCGAGGTGGAGGCCGTTCGCGCGGTGTTCGCCGGCCTGCTCCCGAAGGCGATCATCGCCCTCGACCAGGCCCGCCGCCTCGACCGGACGACCTGGCCCCAGGACGGCGCCTGGAAGGCGGCGCGCGACGCGGTGCTGGCGGCGCCCACCCCGCTCGAGATCCGCGAGGCGCTCGGCTCCCTCTTCACGGCCTTGGAGGAGGACGACGACCGGGCGGTGGTCGTGGCAGGAGACCTGCTGAACCTCTCCCTGGAGCGACGCCACGTGCCCTACTGGGCCACGGTCAACGGGTCGAGCTACGGCGACGGGCGCAAGGAGACCTACGTGATGACCTATGCCCTGGAGGAGCCCGTCGTGCTGCGGGTCGGGGGCACGCCCATCGAGGCCCTGGCGGCGCGGCGCCTGGACACGCTCAACGTCCAGGAGCTGATGCTCGGGCACCGGACCACGGGCGTCGCGCGGGCGGTGCTGCTCGTGGACAACATCGAGGACAAGGCCAGGGAGCTCTCGCAGTGCCTCGGGGAGCCTGCGCGGGACTGCTCGGGGCGGTGGGCGAGCGCGCGCATCGAGTATGGGGCGGACGAGGACGTGCTCGCCGGCGTGGTCACCGCGATGCAGTCGGAGCTCCGGGCGGCGACGGGGGCCGCCTGTGAGGACGCCGGGGCGCCGTCGTGCGGCACGGCGATGGCGGCGCTCCTGCGCCGGGCCGTGGCCCACCACGAGGTGCGGCACGTGGTCGACCACCGGCGAGGGATCCCCCTGGCGCGGGGAGTGCGCGCGCTGCTCTCCGACCTGAGGGGCCAGTACCACCTGCGCGACAAGCAGGACCTGAAGGCGCGCCTGGAGCTGGAGCGCATGTCGCACAACACGGTCTCCGGGGCGAACCACGAGGCGAGCGCCTACCTGGCCGAGCTGGCGGAGGGGGAGGGCCTGCGCTTCTTCCACGCGCTGACGCTCCACGCCTACGCGTGCGACCGGCGCTACGACGGCACCAACGAGGCGTGGGCAGGGCGCACGATCATCGCCGGGCTGGGGGCGGCGCTCGGAGCGACCGACGCCACCCTGGTCACCGCCGCGCCCGACGACGACGGCTGGACCGGGGCCCTGGCCGCCATCGCGGCGCTGTCGGCCGACGACCTGGGCCGCCACGCCGCTGCGCTCTACGCCGTGGAGTTCGGGGCATACGACGCCGCAGCGCCCTGATCCCGCACCGGCTTCGCGCGGTGCCGGCGCCATTGGCGCACCTCGGCGCTCGCCGTCGCCGGCTCGGAGGAGCGATTGCGGTGCGTGATTCGGAGGAGACCTGGCCGGAGGTGCAGGGAGCATGGCGCCCACGCCGCAGCCACGCTGCCTGGCGCGCCGACGCGGCCCCTGGCTACAGGCGCCGGATCCCCGCAGTGCGGAGACGGCGCCGCCCTCGGCTCACTCTTCCGAGGCGCTCGCGGCCAGGACCTGGCTCCCGTCGCGGAACAGCACGTCGATGCTTCCGTCCGCCTCCTGCCGCCCCTCGACGACGCCCATCCCGAACTGCTTGTGGAGGATGATGTCGCCCTCGTGGTAGGCGCGGCCCGGATCGTAGGGGCGGCCGTGGATGGACGTCAGGTCGGACGTCGCCTCCTCCCACCGCTTGCGGTCCGGGTTCACGGGCGCCGCGACGCGCGCCGCGCCGAGGCCCGAGAACATGGACGCCGCTGCGCGCTGAACGGCCTTGCGGTCGGACGGTGCCGTCATCGGCGTGCCATTGGAGGCGTCGCCCCCACGGACGGACACCACGCGCCGCACCGGGCGCGACCCATCCCTGCTGACATCGACCATGCGTCGCTTCTCTTCTGCGCTCACTGCTGCCTCCCTGCCCCTGGACGGGGCGGGCCGAACGGAGCCGCCGCACAAGGCGAGGTGCCTGCGCGGGGGCTCGCTGCTGGAGCCCGCCTCCCAGCGGTCTCCCGTGCACGCCGTGACCCACCACGGCGGCGTCCTCTCGTCGGGTTGGCCGGCCTGGGGCGCTCCCGGTCGAGCGGCGCTCCCAACGTGGAGCGCGCTCGCGGAGCAGCCCTGAGGCCGCCTGCTTCCTGATGCACCGGATTCCCCGACCTCTTCACGTCTGGTGCCGGCCGCGCGCCCCATTCACGGCCGGTCTGGCGCGCGGTGGGCTCCCCCGCTGATGGCCGACGCGCCGATCTGCTGCGCTCCGCCCCCCGGGCTGCCTGCACCGTCCCTCACGAGGGCCCCGGCGCCTTCCGCGCCTCGCCCTCCGCGTGGCGCGGGCTGCGGCTCGGCTGGGTGGTCCTCTCGGGGCGGCGCAGGCGGATGCCTGACTTCATGGACCACAGGCACCAACCGTGGGTGCCTCTTCTGAATCGGTGACTGTGTCTGTTACCGGCCCGGGGACTGGCGCGATGGCCGGAATCGTAACGCAGTGATTGTCCTGCGTCTTGCGACCTACACGGGGCATCCTATGCGGCGCTCCCGGTCGTTGCAACAAAAAACGCGGCCCGATTCACTCCCGCTCTCTCGACGATCCCTCGGTTCCTGCGCCCATCGTAACCGGCGCGCCTCCAATCCCAGGTGTGGTTACGCATCAGGCGCCATGAACGATACAACTTGAGCTACATCGGTTGCCCCCGTGAGAAACATGAGCAGGCGGTCCACCCCCAGCGCGTTTCCCCCCGCGGGGGGGCAGCCGGTGGCGAGGGCCCCCAGGAAGCGCTCGTCGATGGGGTAGGCAGGCAGGCCGCGCCGGGCGCGGGCGTCCAGGTCGGCGCGGAGGCGGGCGCGCTGCTCGTCCGCGTCCAGCAGCTCCCCGAAGCCGTTGGCCAGCTCCATTCCGCCCAGGTAGACCTCGAAGCGCTCGGACACCTCCGGGTCGCCGGGGACGCGGCGTGCCAGGGAGGCCATGCAGGCCGGCCAGTGGGTCAGGACCACCGGGGCGTGGCCCGGCAGGGCAGGCTCCACGCGCTCGACCAGGGTGCGCACCAGGATGTCGGCGGGCTCGGGCTCGTCCTCGGCGGCGATGCCGGCACGGACGGCCCTCGCGCGGAGGGAGTCTGCGTCCGTCCAGGGCCAGGGGTCGAAGCCGGCGAAGCGCTGGATGGCCTCGCGCACGGTCAGGCGGGGCCAGGGGGGGGTGAGGTCGACGAGGTGGCCGCCGTAGGGGACCTGCGGGCCGACGCCGAGGGTCTGTGCGGCCGAGAGGACGAGCTGCTCCGTGTCGCAGACCACGTCGTCCCAGGTGCCGGGAGCGCGGTACCACTCGAGGAGGGTGAACTCCACGTTGTGGAGGCGGCCGACCTCGCCGCTGCGGAAGGCCTTGCCGAGCTGGTAGATGCGGTCGAAGCCCGCCGAGAGCAGGCGCTTCATGTGGTACTCGGGAGACGTCACGAGCCAGCGCTCGGACGGCGGCGCGCCGAAGCCGAGGCGCGGCGTGGCGGGCACGGCGTCCAGGTGGACCTCCAGGCCGGGGCTGGTCGCCAGCGCCGGCGTGTCCACCTCGATGAAGCCGCGGGCGTCGAACCAGGCGCGCAGGGCCCGGAGGAGCCGCGCGCGCTGCTCCACGGCTCGAAAGAGCTGGGCGCCGTTCCTGTGCAGGCGGTACCAGTCGGAGCCGGGCTGCGGGAAGGGGCGGGGGCCCTGGTAGGGCGCGAGGACGACCAGGGAGTGTGCCTCGAAGGCGCCGTCGACGGGGGCGCCGGTCACCGCAACGACGTCGCCGGGCTCGGGGAGCGCCGCCGGGGGCTCCGTGAAGCGGACGGCGAGGCGGGCCGCGCCCTGCACGAGCGCGAGCCCGTGCGACGTCGGCGGGAGCAGCACGCGGCCTGTGATCTGGTCGGCCTGGGGGATGGAGTCAGCCACGGGGGCCGGACCCTAGCGGATCGTTCGCGCGGATTCAATCGCTTGACAGGCTCTCCGGCGCGTGACTAGGTTGGCCCCCATGGCAGAGCTCATCTCATTGAACCCCTATGCCCCCGAGCCGTGGATGGTGCGCCGCGTGGTCGCCGCCATCAACGACGGCGCGGTGCTGATCCTGCCCACGGACACGGTGTACGCCATCGTGTGCAGCATCGAGCACAAGGGGGCGCTCGAGACCATCTACCGCATCAAGAACTCCGCCGCCGGCAAGCCGCTCAGCGTGCTGTTCCCGGACCTGTCGTCCATCACGGACTACACGCGGGGCATCCCCAACGCGGCGTTCCGCGTGATGAAGCGCACGCTGCCGGGGCCCTACACGTACATCCTGGAGGCCTCGAAGCGGCTGCCGCCCGGCGCTCTGGAGAAGCGGACCACCATCGGGTGCCGCATGCCGGACCACCCGGTGGCGCTGGCGGTGCTGCGGGAGCTGGCGACGCCGCTGCTCGCGACGTCGGTGACCCACGACGAGGACAACGCCATCGACGACCCCATCGAGCTGTCGACGCGCCTCGGGAGGGACGTGGACTACGTGGTGGACGCGGGGGCGATCTATCCGCAGCCGTCGACGATCATCGACTTCACGGGGCCCGACCCGGTCGTCGTGCGCGAGGGCAAGGGGTCGCTCGACCTGTTCCGGTAGGGGCCGCCGCCGCTGTCCAGGTCGCTCCGCGGGTTGACAGCCTCCCGAATCCTTGGGACATTCAGCCTCCGCTGCAACCGACGCGAGGTGGCCATGAGCGCAACTCCCAGCCCCACGGGGCACTTCGGACCCCTGCCCGACGACCGCCTGGAGCGGGACATGGGCGAGTGGAAGAAGCCGCTCGACGAGGGGCAGGCCGTGGCGGAGGCCCTGCGGTGCCTGTTCTGCCACGACGCGCCCTGCACACGCATCTGCCCGACCCACATCGACATCCCGGGCTTCATCCGCAAGATCTCCACCGGCAACGTGAGGGGGGCGGCGCGGACGATCCTGGACGCGAACATCCTCGGGGCGTCCTGCGCGCGGGTGTGCCCTGTCGAGGTACTGTGCGTCGGGGAGTGCGTCTACAACGACATGGGGCGGCCGCCCATCCAGATCGGGAAGCTCCAGCGGTTTGCGACGGATCAGGTGGTGGACCGGGGGATCCAGTTGTTCGCGGCCGGGGCGCCGACGGGCCGGAAGGTGGCGCTGATCGGGGCGGGGCCGGCCTCGCTGGCGTGCGCCCACGAGCTGCGGCGGCTGGGCCACGAGGTGACGCTGCTCGAGAAGCGCGGCCTGGTGGGCGGACTGAACACGACCGGCGTCGCGCCCTACAAGATGAAGGCAGACTACGCGCTGGTGGAGGCGGAGTGGGTCACCGCCATCGGCATGGACATCCGCACCGGCGTGGAGGTGGGGCGAGACGTGTCGGCGGAGAGCCTGCTCGCGGACTACGACGCCGTGTTCCTCGGGGTGGGCCTCGGGCCTGACGGGCTCACGAAGGTCCCCGGCGAGGACCTCGCCGGGGTCGTCGGGGCCGTCGAGCTCATCGAGCGGTTCAAGAACGCGCCGCGCTTCGACGTGGTCGCGGCCTCCGCGGTGGTCGTCGGCGGCGGCAACACCGCGCTGGACGTGGTGAGGCAGCTCCGGCGCCTGGGCGTGCCCGACGTGACGATGGTCTACCGGCGCTCCGAGGACGAGATGCCCGGCTACCGCCACGAGCTGGCGGCCGCGCGGCTCGAGGGGGCGAAGTTCCGGTTCCTGAGCAACCCGGTGGCCTACCTCGGGGACGGGCGGGTGGAGAAGGTGCGCGTCGTGGACATGGCGCTCGGGGAGCCCGACGCCAGCGGGCGGCGCTCGCCGCGGCCGGTGGCTGGCTCGGAGCACGAGCTCCCCGCGGACCTGGTGGTGCTGGCGGTGGGGCAGAGCAAGCTGGCGGAGCTGCTGGCGCTGTTCCCCGGGGTCGAGGTGGACCGGGGCGGGCGCGTGGTCGTCGACGAGCGGGGGTGCACGGGCAACCCGCGCGTGTGGTCAGGCGGCGACTGCGTGAACGGCGGCAAGGAGGTCGTCAACGCGGCGGCCGACGGCAAGCGCGCGGCGCATGGGATCCACGACGCCATCATGGCGCAGTAGGAGGCAGAGATGGCGGATCTGCGGGTCAACATGGCGGGGATCGCGTCGCCCAACCCGTTCTGGCTGGCGTCGGCGCCGCCGACGAACACCGGCGATCAGGTGATGCGGGCGTTCGACGCGGGGTGGGGCGGGGCCGTGTGGAAGACGCTCGGGGACCCGATCCGCAACGTGAGCTCGCGCTACGCGGCCATGGACTACCACGGGACGCGGATGATGGGGCTCAACAACATCGAGCTCATCACGGACCGGCCGCTGGAGGTCAACTTCCGCGAGATCTCCGAGGTCAAGAAGCGCTACCCGAAGCACGCGGTGGTGGCGTCGCTGATGGTGGAGACCAAGGAGGAGTGGCGGGACATCATCAAGCGCTCCATCGATGCGGGGGCGGACGGCCTGGAGCTGAACTTCGGGTGCCCCCATGGCATGTGCGAGCGCGGCATGGGCAGCGCCGTTGGCCAGGAGGCCAGCGTCTGCGAGACGATCACGAGCTGGGCCAAGGAGTACAGCACGGTCCCGGTGCTCATCAAGCTGACGCCCAACATCTCGGACATCACGGTCCCCGGGGCGGCCGCCGTGCGGGGCGGGGCGGACGGCCTCGCGCTGATCAACACCATCAAGTCCATCATGGCGGTGGACATCGAGAACCTCGTGCCCATCCCCAACGTGGGGGGGCAGTCGACCAACGGCGGCTACTGCGGGCCGGCGGTCAAGCCCATCGCCATGCACATGATCGCGGCGCTGGCGCGGGACCCGGCCACCCGGACGACGCCGATCAGCGGCATCGGGGGCGTCTCCAACTGGCGGGACGCGCTGGAGTTCATCCTGCTCGGGGCGACGACGGTGCAGGTGTGCACGGCGGTCATGCACTACGGGTTCCGCATCGTGGAGGACATGATCGAGGGCCTGTCCGACTACATGGACTCCCACGGGGTGACCAGCGTGCACCAGCTCGTCGGCAAGGCCGTGCGCAACTACCTGGAGTGGGGTGACCTCGACCTCAACCACCACGTGGTCGCCCACATCCACGAGGAGAAGTGCATCGAGTGCCAGGTGTGCTACACGGCGTGCCGCGACGGGTCCCACGACGTGATCCGCCTCGACCGGGGCGGGGAGCGGCCGCGGGTGCCGCGGGTGGACCAGGACACGTGCGTGGGCTGCAACCTGTGCCACCTGGTGTGCCCCGTCCCCGGCTGCATCGACATGGTGGAGCGCCGCAAGGGCGACCGAGTCACCTGGAACGAGCTGGTCGCGCGGGGTGAGGCGGTGGCGGGCAACCCGCAGCGGCTGCAGCACTGACGGTGGTTCTGGGGGCGTCTCCCCGGGGGCGCGCTCAGTAGATGTTCGTGTCCCGCCTGCGCCCCGTGTAGTCCACGTACACCGCCTTCAGCTCCGAGAAGAAGGCGATGGCCTCCTCGTTCATCTCCCGACCACCGATGCCCGTGTCCTTCACGCCGCCGAAGGGGAGGTGCGCCTCGCCGCCCATGGTCGGCGAGTTGACGTGCAGGATGCCGGTCTCGATGCGGTCCGCGTACTCGAAGACCCGCGCCACGTCCTGGGTGTAGATGGACGACGAGAGGCCATAGCGCACACCGTTGGACACCTCGAAGGCCTCCTCGACGGTCGCGACGCGGAGGACGGCGAGCACGGGGCCGAAGATCTCCTCCTGGGCGATGCGCATGGACGGCGTGACGTGGTCGAAGAGCGCCGGCTCCAGGAACCAGCCATGCTCGAGGCCCGCCTCGGTGCGCAGGTCGCGGCCGCCGGCGACCAGGGTGGCGCCGTCCTCCCGCCCGATGCCCACATAGGAGAGCACCTTGCGGTGCTGCTTCTCTTCGACGGCGGGGCCGATGGTGCTGGCCGGGTCCATGCCGTTGCCCACGCGGATGGCGCGGAGCTTCGCGGCGACCTTCTCGACGAAGGCGTCGGCGACGGACGCGTGGACGACCGCGCGGCTCGTGGCCGTGCAGCGCTGGCCCGTGGACCCGAAGGCGCCCTGGGCGGCCCCCTCGGCGGCGAGGTCCAGGTCCGCATCGGCGAGCACGATGATCGGGTTCTTGCCGCCCATCTCGCACTGGGCGGCGGCGCCTCGTGCGGCGCAGGACCGGGCGATGGCGGTGCCGACGGGGTTCGAGCCGGTGAAGGAGACCGCCCGGATGGCCGGGTGGTCGACCAGGGGCTGGCCGGCGTCGGGGCCCGTGCCGTGGACCAGGTTCAGGACCCCCGGGGGGAGCCCCGCCTCCTCGAAGATCTCGCAGATGAGCTGCGAGGTCCACGGGGTCAGCTCCGACGGCTTGAAGACGACCGTGTTGCCGGCGACCAGCGCGGGGCCGATCTTCCAGGTGGGCACCGCGATCGGGAAGTTCCACGGCGTGACGAGGCCGACCACCCCGAGCGGGTCGCGGCGGGTGTAGCAGAACGTGTTGGGGAGCTCGCTCTGGCGGGTCAGGCCGCCCATGCGGCGGCCCTCCCCGGCCATGAACTCCAGCACGTTGATGGTCTTCTGCACCTCGCCCTGGGACTCGCGCAGGATCTTGCCCTCCTCGCGGGTGAGCGCGCGGGCGAGCTCGTCGCGGCGGCGCTCGAAGATGCGGACGGCGCGGAACAGCACGTCGGCGCGCCGGGGCGCGGGGGTGGAGCGCCAGGCCGGGAAGGCGGCCTGGGCCGCGGCGATGGCGTCCTGCACGTCGCCGCCGTCGGACGCCGGGAGCGTGCCGAGCACGTCGCGGGTGTCCGCCGGGTCGACGTTGGGGAGGGTGCGGCCGCTGCGGGCGGGCACCCAGCGCCCGCCGATCAGGTTGTGGTGCAGGATCACGGCTCAGCCCTCGGTCAGCGGGCCGTAGCTGTCGGGCCGCCGGTCGCGGAAGAACTGCCAGACGTTGCGCACCTCCCGGATCTGGTCCAGGTTCAGGTCGGAGACGATCAGCTCGTCCTGGTCGCGGGAGCCGACGGCGAGCATCTGGCCCCGCGGGTCGCAGAAGTAGCTCTGGCCGTAGAACTGGCCGATGCCCCAGGGCGCCTCGGTGCCGACGCGGTTGATGGCGCCGACGAAGTACTGGTTGGCGACCGCGTGGGCGGGCTGCTCCAGCTTCCAGAGGTACTCGGAGAGGCCGGCGACCGTCGCCGAGGGGTTGAAGACGATCTCGGCGCCGCCCAGGCCGAGGGCACGGGCCCCCTCGGGGAAGTGGCGGTCATAGCAGATGTAGACGCCGACCTTGGCGAACTTCGTCTGGAACACCGGGTAGCCCAGGTTGCCGGGCTTGAAGTAGAACTTCTCCCAGAAGCCGGGCGCGCAGTGGGGGATGTGGTGCTTGCGGTACTTGCCGAGGTAGGTGCCGTCCGCGTCGATGACCGAGGCGGTGTTGTAGTAGACCCCCGGGAGCTCCTCCTCGTAGATGGGGACCACGATGACCATGCCGTGCTTCTTCGCCTGCTCCATCATCAGCTTCGTGGTCGGGCCGTCGGGGATCTGCTCCGCCGAGTCGTACCACCGCGCGTCCTGCTCGGCGCAGAAGTAGGGGCCGGTGAAGATCTCCTGCATGCAGAGGATCTGGACGCCCTGCTCGGCCGCCTTCGCGATGAAGCCGAGGTGCTTCTCGATCATCGCGTCCTTGATCTGCTGGATGGAGTGGGACGGGTCGACCTCGTTGCTGGCCTGGATGAGGCCGCAGCGGACGATTCGAGATGAGGGACGGGACATGGGCTACCTCCGGGTGGATGGGATCAACCACCGGGTCCTAGCGCGAGGGGGGCCGGGTTGTCAACGTCAGAAGAGGCCGCCGAAGCTCCAGGTGACGCCGATGGTGGCGGTGACGTCGTTGGCCATGCGGGTGGCGCCGATCTCGGCGGCCAGATCGATGACCACCTCGGGGACGACGCGCCAGCCGAAGCCGACGAGCCCAGCGGCCGTGAACGTCTCGGGGCCCCCTTGGAGCCACGTCAGGGTGGAGAACTCGCCGAAGAGGTCGATGACGCCGTAGATGTCGAAGTGCAGCGCGAGGGCCGCGGGGAGCGCCAGGGTGTGGCCGCCGCCACGGCCCGCGTCGAAGTCGGCGCGCAGCCCGCCGGTCAGATCGAGCTCGATGAACTCGAAGAAGCGCTTGGAGATCTGGAGGGCGGTCTCCAGGCCCACGTGCTCCTCGGCGAAGGACCCGGTCGCCGTCGGAGCCGTGAGCTGCGCCAGGAGACCGAAGGCGGGGAGGTAGGTGCCCTCGTCGTTGGTGACGAAGCGGGCGCCGAGGGTCAGGTCACCGAAGCCCGAGGAGCCGGTCGAGTGCTGGAAGAGGGGGACACCGAGGCGCACATCGACGAAGCTGGCCGCGCCCAGACGAAGGAGCAGGGGGACCGAGTGGGTGAGGACGCCGGTGTCCGAGCCTACGAGGAGGTAGCCCAGCTCCGCCTGGAGGCTCCCCGCGTCAAGAGCGTAGGCGCCCTCGCTGGAGGTCGGGCGCGACGGCTTCGCCCGGTGGTCGGCGAACGACGGGGTGGTCGCGAGCAGCATCCCCAGGAGGGGGGCGAGCGCCATCCGTCGATGATCGAAGATCATGGGGTCCTCCCGGTTCTCCGGCGCGTAGCGGTACCACGGGCGCCGGGCGGCTGCAACTGGGGGCGCGGGGCGGAGGGGGTGTAACTGTAGAGGAGGAGCCTTCACTACCTTGACTCCTGGCGCTCGCGTAGAGTATGCCGCCACTCCGAACTTCCGCCCCCCCGAGGAGGGGATCCATGCGCAGCTTCATGACACGTTGGTGGCGCGGCACCGGGCCTGGCCTGGTCGCGCTCGCCCTCTCCCTCGCCGGCTGCTCCGCCGACGAGAAGCCCGCCGAGACCAAGGACACGCAGACGGCCGCCGAGGACGCCGGGTCCACGGACACGGGGCCCACCTTGACGGAGGACACCGGGGGAAGCCCCATGGAGGACGTCGCGGTCGTGGAGCCCGAGCCGCAGTGGAAGGCCACCTTCACGCCGGCCGGGGGCTCCGCGGAGGGCCCGTGGGTCCGGGCGGAGGTGACACAGCTCGACGCCCGCCGCATCGCAGTGGACGTTCGGGCGGGGGGCATGGAGAGCGTCTTCGGCGTCGCCTTCAAGCTGCGCTGGGACCCGGCGGTCCTCTCGTGGGCCGGCGGCCAGGCCAAGGAGGTGCTCACGTCGGCGAAGGCCAAGGGCGTGACCGCGCTCATGGAGAGCGCGCCGGGCGAGCTCGTCTACGGCCACGCCCTGTTCCCGAACGCCAGCAACGATCACCAGGGCCCAGCGAGCCTCGCGGGCGCGCCGATCTCTGAGGCGCTGCTGCTCCGCGCGGAGCTGGACGTGGTGGCCGCGGGGACGACCTCGGTGACCTTCGTCGAGGAGAGCCAGGACGTGCGCAAACCGTCCGGCGAGCAGCTCCCGACGGTGTGGTCCGGGGGGAGCATCGTGATCGAGCCCGTCGTGGGAGGTGTGGAGTGAAGACGCTGACGCTGCTGACCGCGACGCTGCTGAGCACGACGGCCTTGGCGCAGAGCGCCATGGAGCCCCTCCCGCGGGAGGTGCTGCGCGGAGACAGGGGCTCGCTGATCCTGCCCCGCGGGTTCGACGCCGAGGACCTGGGGGTGCTGCTCGGCCGCATGGCTCGCACGCACGAGCCGGTGTCTCCGCTTGCGGCCCCGGCACCCACCGAGCCGACCAACTACGGCGGCCAGTACAACATGACCCGCTGCGACATCGACGTGGACGTCGTCCCCGACACCGGGCAGATGGACGTCGTGTCGACGGTCACCCTGACCATGAACAAGGCTGGGGACAAGATCGCCATGTTCTTCCCGCCCTTCGAGCTCTCGGAGGTCACGGACCTGGATGGCGTGCCCATCCCCTACGAGCAGAAGCCCGAGTTCCAGCTGCTGACGCTGCTGCCGGAGGTGGCGGCCGAGAAGGGCCAGGAGGTGAGCTTCATCCTGCGCTATTCGGGCAAGCCGGACTGCGGCGGGGGCGGCTACGTCAAGGCGTGCGAGTTCAAGAAGTCGCTGAGCTACCTGACCCACGCCCGGTACTACCCCGTCAACAACGCCGTGATGCTGGACATGTTCCGGACGGAGCTGCGTATCACCGTGCCGACGGGCCTCACCGTCGCGGCCACGGGGCGGCTCGTGGAGGTGACCGAGGACGCCGAGGCGGGGAAGAGCACGTTCCACTTCACCCACGACTTCGAGACCGAGCTCGTGTCCTTCGCCATGGCGGACTACGAGACCCTCACCGATGAGTCGGGCGAGTACCCCATCACCCTCTACGTGCGCAGCGACAAGGCGTCCAACATGCCGAACCTGCTGACGCTCGCGCAGAGCATCCTGGCCTTCTACGCGGAGGTGTACGCGCCGTTCCCGTTCAACAACCTGGACATCGTCGAGATCGGCAACAGCTTCGGCGGCGGCTACGGGCCCCAGGCGACCATCATGATGCTCTCCGACATCTTCGGGGTCACGCCGGTGAGCTGGTACTACGACGGGCTGGTGCAGCTCATGAGCCACGAGCTGGCACACCAGTACTGGGGCAACCTGGTGAACATCGCGTCGGCGGACTCCGTGAGCGTGAGCGAGGGGCTCGCCGAGTTCTCCAGCGCCTGGCACTACGAGAACGACTTCGGGACACGGTCCAACTTCGTGCAGAACGGCATGAACTACATGTATACGGTGCCGTTCCAGACGGACATGGCCATCGGGTCGTCCACACTGTACGGGTCGCCGTACTACCAGACCATCGCCTACGACAAGGCGAGCGTGGTGTTCGACATGCTGCGCCACGAGGTGGGCGAGGAGGCCTTCATCGCCGGCATGCAGCTCTACATCGCGACCTACGGCTACTCGGCGGCGTCCATCCAGGAGTTCTTCCAGGCCCACGAGACCGCGTCCGGCAAGGACCTGGGGTGGTTCTTCTCCCAGTGGATGCTGCGGACGGGCAGCCCGGTGCTCCACGTCGGCGCGGAGGTCGTGGCGGCGAACGGTGGGTGGGACGTGACGCTGCGGGTCGAGCAGAAGACCAAGCCCTTCCAGATGCACCTGCCGGTGCAGGCGACCCTGCGCGACGGCACCAAGGTGGACCTCGAGCCCGTGTGGGTGGATGGCGAGTCGGTGACGGCGACGCGCCACCTCGACCAGGCCCCCCTGCGGCTGTCGACGGACCCGACCCGGACGCTGCTCCAGCGGACGCGGGGGACCCTCCCCGGGGACGTCAACCTGTCGGGGAGCGCAGACGGGTCCGACCTGCTGGACATGGCGATGATGTTCCGCAGGGACATCGTCGTGAAGTACGGGAACAACGACTACTTCATCCCCAACGGGGGCTACCTGCCGCGCTTCGATCTGAACGAGGACGGGCGCATCGACGAGTCGGACCTGGAGCTGCTCCTGCAGGGCCTCGGTGGCTCCGGCTTCGGGCCGTCGGTCATCGCCGGACCGGACCCCGGGACCGAGGGCTGAGATCCCCTCTGGAGGGGCGCCGCGTCAGGGCACTTCGAGCAGGGGCTTGACGGTCGCCTCGAGCTGCTGGGCGCCCTCCGTGCCATACTTGATGGCGCGGATGACGCCTCCACGATCCACGATGAAGAAGGTGGGGAGGCTGGAGACGTAGAGCGTCCCGGCCAGGCTGGAGTCCGGGTCGTGGGCGAGCTGGTAGCCCACGGGGCGGTTGCGGACGAAGGTCTCGATGACGGGGCGCTCCTCGTCGCTCACGCCGATCACCTTGAGACCCTTGAGGGCATACTGCTTCTGGAGCTCCTCGAGCAGGGGCATGGACCGCTTGCACGGGCCGCACCACGTGGCCCAGGCGTCGATGAGCAGGACCTTGCCGCGGAGGCCGGCGACGTCGATGGCCTGGTCCGTGGTCAGGTCCCGGAGCGGCAGCGCGGGCAGCTCCCGGTTCAGCCACTCATTGTCGACCATGGTCTTCCGATCGGGCACCGCGCCCAGGGGGATGTTCAGCTCCAGGTCGGCGCCGCTGCGCCGCACGAGCAGGCGCAGCGTCGAGCCCTTCGCGTGGCTCTTCACGCGAGCGATCATCTCTTTCATTCCGGCGCTCAGGCGGACGTCGCCCACCTCGAGCACCAGATCGCCAGGCTTGATGCCGGCCTTCTCCGCCGGGGAGCCGCGGAAGGCCATCTTCACCTGGGCGACCGGCGCTGGCAGGCCCTGGGCCGCCGCGTCCGCCGCGTCCTTCAGACCCACCCCCAGCCAGCCGGGGTCCGCGGCAGGGGGTGGGAGCGCCAGGGTGGCCTCCGGGGCGGCCTCCGGGGCCGCAGCGTCCGCCTGTTGGGCAGCCGCATGAGGGGCCAGGGGGAAGGCGAGGGTCGAGGCCAGGGCAAGCGCGCACAGCGCGCGGGATCGAATCCTTGTCTGCATCGAAGCTCCGTTGGGGCGTGGTCACGTTGACCGGGGGTCGGGGCGACCGTACTCTCAGCGCTCCAACTTGCCGAGAGTGGGCGATGCTACGCAAGATCTTCCGTCGCGCCTTCGTGATCAGCGCCCTCGTGATGTGGTTCGTTCTTCGTATGCTGGCGTCGGTCACGGGGCTGCGCAGGTTGTGGTGGCTCCTGACCGGGAGGGGCGCCGCGTGGCGGCCCCTGACGGGCGCCGCAGCGCTGCGCCAGCTCTTCGAGGACCTGGGCCCGACCTACATCAAGTTCGGCCAGATCATCGCGTCGAGCCCGGGGCTGTTCCCTGACGCGCTGTCCACCGAGTTCCAGCGCTGCCTGGACCAGGTGCCGCCCTTCCCCCTCGCCGATGTGTACCGGATCATCGAGGCGGACCTCGGCAGACCCCACGATGCGCTCTTCGAGACCTTCGAGCCGGTGCCGATCGCGGCGGCCTCCATCGCCCAGGTGCACGCCGCCACGCTCCCCGGCGGGGGAGCGGTGGTGGTGAAGGTGCAGCGGCCCGGCATCGCCGACCGGGTCGACGGCGACCTGTTCTTCATGAAGCTCGGCGCGCGCCTGGTGTCCTGGTTCAGCCGCGCGGCGCGGGCGGCCAACGTGGTGGGGGTGGTCGAGGACTTCTCCAAGACCATCCACGAGGAGATGGACTTCCGCACCGAGGCGCGGAACATGGAGGAGTTCAACGGCTTGATGGCGAAGCACGGGGTGAAGGCCGTGCGAGCGCCGGCGGTGCACTGGGACCACACCGCGGAGCACGTGCTGACCATGGAGCGGTTCTACGGCTTCAAGGCGGACGACGTGGCCGCCGCGCGAGAGCACGCCATCGACACGGAGAAGCACCTGCGCATCGGCATGCGTGCCTGGCTGCTCACGGTGCTGCTGCACGGGTTCTTCCACGGCGACGTTCACGCGGGGAACTTGATGTTCCTGCCCGCGACCAGAGAGATCGGGTTCCTGGACTTCGGCATCATCGGGCGCTTCTCCGCCGAACAGCGCCACATGGTGATGCGCTACATCCTGACGTTCGCGGCGCAGGACTTCGAGGGGCTCGCCCGGGTGCTCGTCGAGATGGGCTCGGCGCCCGCCCACGTGGACATCCCTGCCTTCGGCCGCGACCTGGAGGAGACCTACTCGCCGCTGCTCAGCATGAACCTCGCGGACATCCAGTATGGCGACATGATAACCAAGAGCACCCGGACGGCGCTGAAGTATGGGGTGACGCTGCCGCGAGAGTTCCTGCTGATCCTGAAGCAGATGCTCTTCTTCGACCGCTACGCGCGCCTGGCGGCGCCGACCCTCAACGTCTTCAACGACATCTACCTGGTCGACTTCCTGTTCACGCCCATGGCGAAGGAGGCAGGCATCGACACGGGCGCCATCATGGGGCTCCTGCTGAAGATCCAGGCGCGCACGGCCGCACGGGTCGGCTGAGGTGCTCCGTGGTATCTTCAAGGCCTTGCAGAGCTGTCCCCAGCCCCCCGGGGACAGGCTGTGTGAAACGTGGGGTCGAAGGGTGTGGACAACGTGTGGTCGCCGCCAGCGCCGGCCTTGCCACAGATCACCGGGGGCGCTCTTCGGCAGTCCGTACACAGGATCTAGCGGTAAAACCCATGTGATTGCAATGGTTTGATGTGTTCTCCACTACTCAACACCCCTTACTACTACGACTGAAAAACATAAAAAGAACATGGATCCCTGCGTCTCGAGCAAGAGGCGGTGCCCCGGACGAGACGCCGCGCGGGGTGCGTCGAACCGCTTGCGCTGACCGGCATCTCGGGTATCATCGCTCGGCTTGAGCCACGGAGGCGCAGATGGAGTTCACGATCGACCGTCAGACCTTCCTGAACGGCCTGTACAAGACCCAGGGCATCATCGAGAAGAAGAGCACGATCAACGTGCTGTCCCACGTGCTGATCTCCTCCGTAGATGGCGGCGTGCAGCTCACCAGCACCGACTATGACGTGATCTTCATCGGCACGTGGCCAGCGACGGTGCATGAGGCGGGGAGCATCGCGGTCAACGGGCGCAACCTGTTCGAGGTGGTCAAGTCGCTGCCCGACCTGCCGGTGCGCATCCGGAGCCAGGCCAACCACTGGATCGAGCTGACCTGCGGGCGGTCGCGGTTCAGCCTGGCGGGCATCTCCCCCGAGGAGTTCCCGCGGCTGCAGGAGGACACGGACCTCGTGACCTTCCGCGTGCCCAAGGCGACCATCCAGGCGATGATCGACAAGACGGTCTTCAGCGTGTCCAACGACGAGACCCGCATGAACCTGAACGGTGTGTTCTTTCAGGTGCAGCCGCGGGAGGGCGACCAGGTGCGCCTGGTCATGGTGTCCACGGATGGGCACCGGCTGTCGAAGGTGGAAGAGATCGTCGAGGGCGTCCAATTTGCGGGCGACGGGGCGAGCGCCATCGTCCACAAGAAGGGCATCTTCGAGCTCAAGCGGCTCTTCGACGGGCCCGAGGCCCACACGGAGATCGGCTTCGTCAACGCGAACACCGTGTTCCGCAACGACGGCGCGACCATGTTCATCCGGCGCATCGAGGAGAGCTTCCCGGACTACAACAAGGTGATCCCTTCGGAGAGCAACCTGTCCGTGCATATCCCGCGGGTGCCCCTGATGGATGCCATCCGGCGCATCGCGACGTTGACGACCAACAAGGCGAGCATCATCCGGGTGGAGCTGCGCGACGACAAGCTGACGCTCCTGTCGCAGAACCCAGAGGCGGGAGAGGGGCGGGACGAGCTCGACGTGGTGTACTCGGGGCCGCCCCTGGTCATCGGCTTCAACTACAAGTACCTGCTCGACGTGCTCGGGGTCATCGGCGGTGACGAGGTGCGCTTCGAGATCAACGACCAGTTCTCGCCGGGGGTCATCCGGAGCGACGAGGACCCCGACGCCACGTTCGTGATCATGCCGATGCGCATCGGCTGATGGCCTGATGAGAGTCGACCGGCTGGTCCTGCACGACTTCCGCAACATCCGCGACGCCAGCATCGAGCCGCACCCCCGCTTCAACGTCATCCACGGCGACAACGCACAGGGCAAGACGAACCTGCTCGAGGCCGTGTACCTGCTCGGGACGCTCCGATCCTTCAAGTCGGCGACGAACCCGGAGCTCATCCGGTGGGGGAGCGACGAGGCTGCTGCCAGGGGCGTCGTGGTGCGGCGGGAGGTCACCCGCGACATCCGCATCAACATCCGGGCGCAGGGGCGCGCCGTGTCGGTCGATGGCAAGCGGCCGCGGCGGCTCCAGGACGCCCTCGGGACGCTGACCGTGGTGCTCTTCGCGCCCGAGGATCTGGAGGTCTCCAAGGGCTCACCAGCGGCCAGGAGGGCGTTTCTCGACCGTGCGGTGTTCAACGTGTTCCCCGCCTACTGGGACGAGCTGCGCGCCTTCGAGACGGCGCTGAAGAGCCGCAACGCGCTGCTGCGTGACCTGGTGGGGCCGCCGGGCGACGTGTTGGAGGTCTTCGATGCCCAGGTGGCGGCGACGGGCGCGCGGGTCACGGACAAGCGGCTGCGGTTTCTGGCGGGCTACATGCAGCACTTCGGGTCGGTGCACGGGCGCCTCGCTTGCGGGAGACACGCCGCTCAGTTGTGCTATGAGTCGGACTGGCGGGGGAGTGCAGCCGGGATCGAGGATCTGGAGGCGACGTTGCTCGCGCGCCTGGGGCAGGACAAGCGTCGGGACGCGGCGCGCGGGAGCACGTCGAGCGGCCCCCACAGGGACGACCTCGGCATCGTCCTCGATGGAGTGACGGCCCGGAGCCACGCGAGCCAGGGGCAGCACCGGACGCTGGTCCTCGCCTTGAAGATCGGAGAGATCCTGCACCTGGAGGAGGTGCTCGGGTACTCGCCGGTGCTGCTGCTCGACGACGTCTCGAGCGAGCTCGACCGGCACCGGAACACGGAGCTGATGTCATTCCTGGACGGCTCGGGCGTGCAGGTGTTCGTGAGCACCACGGACCTGGCGCACATCCGCCACGAGGGGGGGCTCGTGGCCTGGCGCATGGAGGGGGGGCAGATCGTGGACGAGGAGCGGCGATGAGTGTGGGAGCTGGCGACTTCTGGGCGTCCTGGGCGGCGACGGCCGATGACCGGCGGTTCCGCTACCGGCTCAACGGGCGGCTGGTGGGCTTCCTGATCATCATGCAGGTGGTCGTGTGGGCGTACTTCGCCTTTACAGTCGTCCGAATCGGCGGACTTCAGGGCGCTCTGATGGCATTTCCTGTCATTTACGGCGTTCTGACGCTTGCTCTCGTTTATTTTCTTGCGAGATGGCGGGCGTTCTGTGTCATGAGCGGCGTGATCATCGAGAGCGACGCGCTGCGGTGGCGGGAGCGCGGCCGCGAGGTGAGGCTCCTGTGGAAGGAGCTCGACCCGAAGCGGCTTCAGCTCCGCCAGGGGTCGCAGCCGACCGACCTGAGCAGCCACATCGAGCTGGGCCTCGCCGACGGCCGGCTGGAGAAGCTCGTGGTCACGACGCCCTACGCCTGGTTGGAGAACGTGGAGGGCCTTCTGTCCCAGGTGCTGAGCCGCCTGGGAGGCAGCAGGCCCGCGCGACGCGGCGGCCGCTGAGCCCCCGCACGAGGTCTCACCATGGAGAAGTTCATCATCGAAGGTGGTCGCCGTCTCAGCGGCGAGGTGACGCCGAGCGGCAACAAGAACGAGGCGCTCCCGGCGCTGGCCGCTGCGCTGCTGACGGCGGGCCCGGTGACCCTGCACAACGTCCCGAACATCAAGGACGTCGGCGTGATGCTGCAGGTCATCGAGGCCCTTGGTGCGCGGGTGTCGCGGCCCTCGGCGAACACGGTGATCATCGAGGCCGCAGACATCGAGCGGCGGCGCCTGAGCGAGGAGCTGTGCCAGCGCATCAGGGCCTCGATCCTCTTCGCTGGGCCGCTCCTGGCGCGGCTCCACGGCGTCGATCTGCCACCTCCCGGGGGTGACGTCATCGGCCGGCGCCGGCTGGATACGCACTTCATCGGCCTGCGCGAGCTCGGGGCGTCCTTCGAGCTGGACCGGCTCTACCACCTGCGGTCGCCGGGGCGGCTGAGGGGGGCGTCCATCTTCCTCGACGAGCAGAGCGTGACGGCGACGGAGAACCTGGTGATGGCCGCGGTGCTGGCCGAGGGCACGACGACGCTCCAGAACGCGGCCTGCGAGCCGCACGTGCAGGGGCTCTGTCACCTGCTGGTGAGCATGGGGGCGCACATCGAGGGCATCGGCACGAACTCGCTGGTCATCGAAGGGGTCGAGAGCCTCCACGGTGCGGAGTTCACCATCGGGCCCGACTACTTGGAGATCGGCAGCTTCATCGGCCTCGGCGCGATCATCGGGGACGGGCTGCGCGTCAACGGCGTGCGGCAGGGGGACATGCGCATGATCGTCAAGGTCTTCGAGCGGCTCGGCGTGGCGCTCGAGCGGGGGCCGGACTGGGTCTTCGTGCCTGGAGGGCAGACGCTCCGCGTGCAGCCGGACCTCCAGGGGGCCATCCCGAAGATCGACGACGCGCCGTGGCCGGCGTTCCCCACGGACCTGATGAGCATCGTGATCACGGTCGCGACGCAGGCGCACGGGACGGTCCTGTTCTTCGAGAAGATGTTCGACGGCCGCATGTTCTTCGTGGACAACCTGATCAGCATGGGCGCCAGCATCATCCTGTGCGATCCGCACCGGGTCGTCGTGGCTGGGCCGAGCCAGCTCTTCGGTGGCAGGGTGGAGAGCCCCGATGTGCGCGCTGGCATGGCGCTGCTCATCGCGAGCCTGTGCGCCAAGGGGGAGAGCCACATCTACAACATCCGCCAGATCGACCGCGGCTACGAGCGCATCGACGAGAAGCTTCGAGCGCTCGGCGCGGCCATCCAGCGCGTGGAGGTCTGAGCGGAGCATGCCACGCGCGACCCTTGGCCAGACCCACCGCATCGTCATCAAGCTCGGGAGCGCCGTCATGACGCTCCCGGGCGGGGGCGGGCTGGACCGTGAGACCCTCGACGCCCTGACCGAGGAGGTCGCCGGACTGCACCGGGCGGGAGTCGAGGTCACGGTGGTCTCCTCGGGGGCGGTCGCGCTCGGCATGCAGGAGCTGGGCCTGCCGCGCAAGCCCGCGACCATCGCCCAGAGGCAGGCGCTGGCCGCCCTCGGGCAGGCGCAGCTCATGCGGGCGTGGCGAGAGTCCCTCGGCCGGTTCGGCGTGCCCGTGGCGCAGGTGCTGCTCACCCACGCGGATCTGGCGAACCGCACGCGCTACCTCAACGCCCGACATGCCTTCGGTGCGATCCATGGGTTTCACGCAGTCCCGGTGGTCAACGAGAACGACACGGTGGCGGTCGACGAGATCCGGTTCGGCGACAACGACGCCTTGTCGGCCCAGGTGGCGAACCTCGTGGACGCGGACCTCCTGATCATGCTGACGGTCGATCTGGGGCTCTATGACCGGGACCCGCGGGCTCATGCCGACGCGCGGCTGGTGTCGCTGGTCGACCGGGTGGGGCCCGACGTGTTGCGCATGGCCGGCTCGGGGGTCTCGAGCGTCGGGACCGGCGGCATGGCGACCAAGGTGCAGGCCGCCCGCGCGGCTGCCCACCAGGGGATCCCCGCGGTGATCGCGAGCGGGAAGCAGCGCGGCATCGTCGGAGACATCCTGGCGGGGGTCGACGTCGGGACGCTGTTCCTCCCCTCGCAAGATCGTCTCGGGGCGCGCAAGCACTGGATCGGATACACCCTGAAGGCACAGGGGCGCCTCGTCGTGGACCACGGGGCGGAGCGCGCCGTGCGCGAGAACGGAAAGAGCCTGCTGCCGTCCGGGATCGTCGGGGTAGAGGGGGACTTCGAGCCGGGGGCGCTGGTGGAGGTGTGCTCGCTGGAGCGGGAGGTGTTCGCGCGGGGCCTGTCCGCCTACGGCGCCGTCGAGGTCCGAGCCATCCAGGGCTGCAGGACCGATCAGATCGAGGCGCGGCTCGGATACCGAACGGTAGATGAGGTCATCCACCGGGATGATCTGGTGGTGGTGTGACCCCGTCAGTTGACAGCATGTGGTGGGTCAATAGAATGGGCCGCCAGCGGTTTGTCGCACATTTGCTGAGATCTTCGACAGAGGCGCGGTCGTTCCTCACCGTTGGCTGTGTAGCGACGCTTCTGGCAGGGAGCGCCTCAACACGCCTCTGACGCGGGCTCACAGCGAGCGGCGTGCGCGATCCCAGCAGGTGCGTCATCTAGAAGGAGACTCGGAGATGAAGCGGATGTCCGCCGGGGCCCTGGCCCTGTTGTTCGCCGTCGGCCTGGGGGCCGGGTGCAAGAAGGACGAGCCGGCCCCGGCGCCCTCGGGAGGGGCGCCCGCCGCCAAGGGGCCGGCGCCTGCAGCTCCGCAGCCGAGTGGTACTCCCGCCGCCGGCGCGGATGCTGGCACTGGTTCCGTGGCCACCCCGCCGGTCGCCGCGGCGACGGGGCCAGTCGCGACGGTGAACGGAAAGCCCATCCCGCCGGACGAGTACAACGCCGAGCTGCAGAAGGTCACGAAGACGGGGGCGGAGATCCCAGAGGACCGCCTCCAGCGCATCAAGGAGAACATCCTCAAGCGCCTCATCGAGGGGGAGCTGGTGCGGCAAGCGGTCGAGAAGGAGGCCATCACGGTTCCGCCCGAGGAGGTGGACGTTGCCTTCAAGGAGTACCGCGACCGCTTCAAGAACGACGAGCAGTTCCAGAACTACCTGAAGCACGGCAACATCACCGAGCAGAGCATCAAGGACCGCATCCTCGACAAGCGGGCCCTGGAGAAGCTCATCGAGAAGAAGGGCAACCTGACGATCACGGAGGCGGAGGCGCGGGAGTTCTACGACAAGAACCAGCGCTTCTACCGGGAGCGGGAGGGGGTCAAGGCGAGCCACATCCTGATCAAGCTCGAGCAGAACGCGACCCCGGAGCAGGAGAAGGAGGCGCTCACCAAGGCACAGGCCCTCTCTGCGCGCATCAAGGGAGGCGAGTCCTTCGAGGATCTCGCGAAGGTGGAGAGCCAGGGCCCGAGCGCCGACAAGGGCGGGGACCTGGGCTTCTTCAGCAAGGGCCAGATGGTGCAGCCCTTCGAGGAGGTCGCCTTCAAGCTGAAGATCGGCGAGGTGAGCGAGCCCGTGCGGACTCG
Source organism: Myxococcales bacterium (assembly GCA_045863395.1). GTDB lineage: Bacteria > Myxococcota_A > UBA9042 > JABWCM01 > BTVJ01 > BTVJ01. Next base: position 388,232 of record BTVJ01000001.1, on the reverse strand, counting down.
CTTCGGCTTCCACATCATCAAGGTGTACGAGCGGCGCGAGGACAAGCAGAAGACCTTCGACGAGGTGCGACCCCAGATCGAGGAGAGCCTGAAGAACAAGAAGTTCTTCCAGGAGCGACGGCGGCTCCTGGAGGAGCTGCGGGCCGAGGCCAAGATCGAGAAGAGCGTGGAGTAGACGGTTACTCTGAGCGCTCCCAGCGCCAGCGTGAGTGTTGCAGGAGGCCGGTCTCGCATGGTGCGGAGCCGGCCTTTGTTCTATCGTGGGCACGTGTCGGGGGGGTCGCGGAGCGTCCATGAACCGAGGGTGAACGATGGGCATCTATGATCGCGCGACCACTGGCCTCACGCTGCGGGAGGCCCCGATCTTCGAGCGCTCCCGCGAGGGCCGGGTCGGCTTCTCCCTTCCCCCGGAGCCGTCGGATGCGGAGGCAGCGGTGGGAGCCATCCCGACCCGCCATCGTCGCGGGCAGAGGCCGGCGCTTCCCGAGGTCAGCGAGGTGGACGTCATCCGCCACTTCACGCGCTTGAGCACGCAGAACTACTCCATCGACCTGGGTCTGTATCCACTGGGCTCGTGCACGATGAAGTACAACCCGCGCGTCAACGAGGAGACGGTTCGGCTGCCGGGTTTTGCTCACCTGCACCCCTATCTGCCGCACGCTTGGGTTCAGGGCGCCCTGGAGCTCATGTGGGAGCTGGAGCGTCACCTGGCGGAGATCAGCGGCATGGCGGCGGTGTCGTTGCAGCCCGCCGCCGGCGCCCACGGGGAGTGGACGGGCGTTCGCGTCATGCGGCGCTTCCTCATCGAGCGCGATGGGGCGCCGCGCAGGAAGATGCTCATCCCGGACACGGCCCACGGCACGAACCCCGCGAGCTGCGCCCTCAACGGCTACGACGTGGTGCAGCTCCCGTCCAACGAACGCGGTGTGGTGTCGCCGCAGGTCGTCCTCGAGGCGATGGATGCGGACACCGCTGGCATCATGGTCACGAACCCCAACACGCTGGGACTCTTCGAGGAGAACCTGGGGACCATCGCCTCCATCGTTCACGACAAGGGCGGCCTGGTCTACAACGACGGGGCGAACCTGAACTCGCTCCTGGGCAGGGCGCGCCCCGGCGACATGGGCGTGGACGTGATGCACTTCAACCTGCACAAGACCTTCTCCACCCCTCACGGTGGCGGCGGTCCGGGCGCTGGGCCCGTCGGGGTGGTCGGGCGGCTCGAGCCGTACCTCCCCACCCCGCGCATCGAGCGGGACGACACGAGCGCGTCCTGGCGCTTGTCCTTCGATCGCCCACTGTCCGTTGGGAGGGTGAAGGCCTTCTTCGGCAACTTCGGGATGCTCGTGCGGGCCTACACGTACATCCGCGAGTATGGGCCGAGGGGGCTGCGCCAGGTCACCGAGATGGCGGTCGCCAATGCGAACTACGTCCTTGCGCGACTGCGCGGCACCTACCACGTGCCCTATGATCGCTTGTGCATGCACGAGTGCGTCGTCTCGGACAAGCTGCTCCAGCCGCTCGGCGTGAAGACCATGGATGTGGCCAAGCGGCTCATCGACTACGGCTTTCACCCCCCCACGGTGTACTTCCCGCTCTGTGTCCCCGGCGCGATGATGATCGAGCCGACCGAGTCGGAGCCCGTTGCAGCGCTGGATGAGCTGGTCGACGCGCTGAATGCCATCGCCGCAGAGGCGGCCGAGGCTCCCGACGCGCTGCATGAGGCGCCTACGCGAACGGCGGTGCGGCGCATGGACGAAGCCCGGGCCGCGCGCCAGCCCGTCCTGCGTTGGTCGCCCGGCTCCTGAGCCCGTGCGCCTGAGCATCTCCACGAAGGTGTTCCTGGGCTTCGCGGTCGTCATCGCCACGTTCGGCCTGTCGAGCGTCTACGGTCTGCTTCGAATCGCGTCCCTACGAGAGAACATCGTCTTCATCCGCGCCGGGGTCCTGCCGGTCGTCGACCGGGCTCGCGAGCTGAGCCAGAGCCTCCGGGGCTTCAGTGAGGCCCTGGAGCGCAGGCGCCAGACGGACCTGGAGTGGCAGCGAAGCTACCTGCCACGCCTCAAGCCCTTCGAGCAGATCGGGCGCCTCTCCGACAGCGTGGACCGCATGACGGACCGGATCCACCTCGAGGCCATCGATCAGCAGATGGCGCGCAGCATCGGTGAGCGGGTGTTGAGGCTCCGCGATGGGACCGAGGTCGTTGAGGCGCTCCGAGCGGAGGAGACACAGCGCGTCGTGCTTGAGACCGTGCTGGCCAGGCTCTCTCCACCGTACAGCAATGAGCTGGTCTACGAGGCCTACGCCAAGTCCTTCGTTCAGCTCGTCAATGAGGGGCGCCCCGAAGCGGCGGGGCACGTCCAGACCGGTCTGCGGACCATCTTGCGGCTGCTGAGAAAGGACGTCGTGGTCCTGCAACGCGAGCTGGAGCAGGCGGTGGACGCGATCCACGCGAGGGCGGCCGACGACGAGGAGCGCTCGATGCTCAACGTGCTGCTCGTCTCCAGCCTGGCGCTGGTCGTGAGCCTCCTTGTGATGCTCCTCACCCACCTCGCCATTCGCCGCGTCACGAGCCTCATCGAGGGCGTGCGAACCGTCTCCCGCGGCGACTACGGACAGGTGGTGCGCGTCGGCGGACACGACGAGATCGGGCAGCTCGCGACAGAGTTCAACCGCATGGCTGCGAGCCTTCAGGAGCGTGATCGTATGTTGGCCGCTCAGCGGGAGGAGCTGCTTCGCGCAGAGCGCCTTGCGACCATCGGGAAGATGAGCGCCCAGATCACGCACGAGCTGCGGAACCCCCTGTCGTCCATAGGCCTGAACGCCGAGCTCATCGAGGAGGACCTGCGCAGCTTGGAGGGGGTCGAGGTTCAGGAGTCGGTCGCGCTCCTCCAGGCCATCGGCAAGGAGGTCGACAGGCTCACGGACGTGACCGAGCAGTACCTGCGCTTCGCCAAGCTCCCCAAGCCAGAGCTCGAGGTGGAGGACCTCGTCGCCATCACGCGGAGCCTGCTGACGTTCATGAGAGAGGAGCTGCGCGGCAGCAACATCGAGGTCATCGAGGACCTCGACCCCGTACCCCCGCTGCTCCTCGATGAGAACCAGATTCGCCAGGCCCTGCTGAACATCGTGCGAAACGCTGCGGAGGCCATCCGGGAGGCGCGCCGTGACCAGGGCACCATTCGCGTCACCGCGCGGCACGTGGACGCGGGCGTCGAGGTCCGCATCGCCGACAACGGTGTTGGAATCTCCGCTGACCTGCGCGACAAGATCTTCGACCCCTTCTACTCATCCAAGCGCACAGGCACGGGGCTCGGGCTGGCGCTGGTCCAGCAGATCGTGCAGGAGCACGGCGGGGCCGTCCGCTGCGCGAGCGTCGAGGGCGAAGGCGCCGAGTTCATCCTGCTGCTTCCGATCCGACCCGCCCAGAGCTGAGGCGCCTCCGGGATTGTTTCACGTGAAACGCTCGTGTTCACGCCAGCGTACTTGCGGCGTCGCGAGCGCGGCGTTTCACGTGAAACATCGAGGAGGGCTGAGCACACCGCAGGCCTTCAGGGGATGTTGGCGCTCCCGAACGTCGCGACGGTACATGGCTTGAACGCGCCCGCGCCATTGGGGATGCGACAGTAGGAGACCTCGGCCTGACCGCTGGTCCAGGCGACCACGTTCTTCAACGTTCCCTGAGAATCGACGAGGCGCACAGCGTCACTCGCGCCAAGACCGAAGATGTGGTGCGTTCCCTTCGTGAGGACCAGGTAGGCTCCAGGAGCCAGCGTCGTTCCCGATGGGAGGGTGAAGGTGTGGTCGGGGGCCTCGGGAGCGTCATCCGTGACCTGCCACCCGGCGAGGCTCGCCGGAGCGCTGCCCCCATTGTAGATCTCGATCTGGTCGTCGCCCGACGAGGTGACCTCGTTGATCACGACACCGTCTGCGGGCAGTGTGCAGTCCGACGTGTCGTAGCCATCGCACGTGGCGTTGCACGCCAGGTCTCCGTCGTCGAAGCCCACGGACTGGCACGTGGTGCCTCCCAGCGAGGCGCCATCGCACAGCTCGCCGAACTCGATGAGGTCGTTGTTGCAGGTGGCAGCGACGTTCTCTACGTTGGCCGCTCCGGGCGTCGGTGAGGTGAGCGTCATGAAGGCGCCCGTGCCGTCCGGGTACCTGCCCCAGCTCGCGCCGGTGGGCGCCTGACCGCTCACCCAGCTCGTGGTGCTGGTCAGCTCACCTTTCGCGTTGTGGAGGTTGACGGCGTCCGCGCTGCCAAGGCCAAACGCAAAGGACCCGGGTTCGTCTTGAATCAGCAGCAGATAGGACCCCGCCTCCAGAACGGTCCCTGCTGGGATGGTCGCCACGTGGACCGGATCCGAGTCGGTCACGGCCCAGCCACCGAGGTCAACGGCGGCGCTACCGACGTTCTTCAGCTCGATCCAGTCAGGCCCCCCAGCGCCGTCGGCAGCGACCACCTCGTTCACCACCACGGAGCCCGGAGCGAGGGTACACCCGGCCGTGCTCAGGGCGGAGCAGTCCGAGGCGCACGCGAGCGTGCCGCCGACGAAGCCCAGGCCCTCGCAGGTCGCGTCGCCAAGGTCCGTACCGTCACAGACCTCGCCAAACTCGATGAGGTCGTTGCTGCAGACGGGCTGCGCCGAGTCCACGTTGGCCGCGCCCGGGGTCGGGGTCAGCAGGGTCTTGAATGGGCCGGAGCCATTCGGGAAGCGACCCCAGCTCGCCCCCTGGGGTGCGTCGCCATCGCCCCAGTCGGAGAACGCCTCGAGGTTCTTGCTCCCCGAGTAGAGGAACACCGCGTCGTCTGTCCCCAAACCGAAGTCGAAGGAGCCGATCTCGCCCCTGTTCAGGAGCAGGTACGCGCCGGGCTGAACGACCGTGCCCGCCGGGAACTCGTAGATGTGCAGCGGGTCGTCGTCCGTCATCGTCCACCCCGAGATGTCGACCGCCACGCTGCCCGGGTTGAAAAGCTCGACCCAGTCCTCGCCCGGAGCCACGGGGTTGGGAGCGACCTCGTTGATCACGACGGCACCGGATCCGCCGCCCGTGTCTCCACCGACGTCTTCGGGCGCGCCCGTGTCCCCGCCGACGTCCATGGCGGTGTCGTCGCCCGTCGCCGTGTCGTCTCCGCCCTGTATGTCGCTCCCCGCGCCACTGTCACCGTCCCCGGAGCCGGAGTCAGCGACCTGCGTGTCAGTGCCAATCCCGCCCGTATCGCTGTCAGTCGACTCGGACGCGCAGGCAGTCGCAAGCCCCATCGCGAGCGCTGTCATTGCCAGAGTGCGCATGTTCATGCATCGGCTCCTTGAGTACGCGAGCAGCGCTCGCCATCAGTCGGCCCAGAGGCGGGCCACCCGGTCCAGGGGGGTCACGTCCCAGCCGCGAACGAGATCTCCGACGACCGCGTCGAAGACCTCCAGCTTCTTGTCGAGGGTGACCCGCTGGTCCGGTTGGGACAACAGCGCGTCATCGATCCCGTCGCCCACGTGATCGGTCAGGTCGATCGCGTGAAACTCGACGTTGATGAACGATACCGACTGCAACCACCGCCTGACCAGCCTCCAACCCTTCCGCCCCATCATGATCAGGGAGGTCCCGATGACGGGGAGGCGCAGTCCCGGCACAACGGTCATCGGTAGCTCGAGCAGGCCTTCGCCCGAGGAGCTGTGGCGGTAGGGCAGCCTGGGCGCGAACATGGCGCGGGGATCTCCGGCGATCGAGTGGGTCGGGCGCCCGCGAAGGCGGTAGGCGCCGATCACCGCGGCCTTGGCCAGGTAGTAGGCCGGGCAGGGAAACGCCGACGAGTCGTAGGCATACTCGCGCCTCCTGAGTGCGTTCAGGAGCGCCGGGCTGATGTTATACCCCGGTGCGCGGAATCCGCTCGGGCGTCGGCCAGCGATCTCCGCGATGGCCTCCTCGGTGCGTGCGAGCTCCTGAACGATGGCCTCCGGGGAGCGCAGGGACAGGTCGTAAGGGTGCGAGAAGGAGTGGCTCGCGAGCTCGTGCCCCGCCCTGACTGCGTCCTCCAGTACCCGTCGCGCGCGGGGGTCGGCGGTGTCCTCTCCTACGACGAAGAACGTCCCCCTGACCCCGTGGCGAGCGAAGAGCTCCAGGAACCGTTGCACACCCGTCTCGTAAACGGACGGGCCCCCCTGTGGCTCAGGGAGGCCGTGGATGCGGTGGTAGAGGTGGAGGCCGTCGATGTCCACCGATACGGAGGCCACGCGGGGCTGGGCAGTTCTCGTCAAGCCTTCACACGGATGACCCAGACCAGCCGAGCCAGGTTCTTCAGCACGTTGGGCACGCGGCTCACGAGCTTGATGGAGGGCGCCCGCTTCTCCGCAATCTCGACGGGAACCTCGAGCACCCGGAAGCGCGAGCGCTCGGCCCGGATGACGAACTCCGAGGCAAAGAGGTCCCGATCCACGACGCACTGGTTCACCGTTGCCAGGAGGCGCTCCCGGTGGAAGGCCTTGAGGCCGTGTGTGTCGGTACCGTGGAAGTCCAGGAACACCTGCAGCATGAAGTTGATCACCCGGCTGGCGAAGCGGCGAAACGGCGGGCGCTTGTCCTGCGCGTCGGCGTGCAGCTTCGAGCCGACGACCATGTCGGCTTGCTCGTTGAGCAGCACCGCGAGGGCTCGCCGGTAGAAGTCCGTGTCACAGATGTCGATCTCGTCGCAGATCACGAACTCGCCTCGCGCCTCCATGATGCCGCGGCGCAGCGCCTTGCCGTAGTTCGGCTCTCCGGAGTGCAGGACGCGGAGCTGGGGATACTTGCGCTCCAAAGCGTAGGCCAGCTCCAGCGTGTCATCCACGCTGCCGTTCTCTGTGATGATGAGCTCGTAGGTGACGTCCAGGTCCCGCATGCGCTCGACCAGGTCGACCACAGAGGACGACAGGAGCCCAGCCTCGTTGTATACCGGGATGACGATGGTGACGTCCGGCCGGGGCGTCCCAGGAGTCTTGGCGTCGTAGGGTCGGTGCTCTGGCGAGCCAGGGCGCCGGAGCACCTCCCTGGAGTGATGCCCCTGGCTCTGGCCCCGGCGGGCCTGCTCATTCCTGCTGGTCATGCTTCCATCCGTGTGGGGTAGGGTCGCTTGGCGGGCGACCCCCTCCTTGGGGTGCGCTGGCGCCCGAGTGGCGCAGCGTGTATTCCTCGACTGCTCCGCCACCGACCCGCCGGCGCGCGGACGCGATAGCCTACGTCAGCTCTCATAGGATGTCCAAGTCCAGCGCCGAGCCACGTCGTCGTTGCGGGATGCAGCCGAGCGCGGTATAGGAAGCTGCGCGGGCAAGGTGGCACGCTGGCCACGACGCTGCGGGTGCGTCCGGGGCGGCCAGGGTGCGGCCTGAAGAGAGGCGCTCGCCAAGCCGCTGGAGCGTGGATGGTGGGACGACTCGGGTGGGTGCCGAAGGCTCTCTGGTGCGCGCTGCTGGTGGCCCTCGCTTCGGACACTGCCGGGCAGCCTCTCGACGCAGGGGCGTCGCTCGACGCGGCGGAGCGCGTGGATGCGGCTACCCCCGGCTCGTCAGCCTCCGCCCCCGCGGATGCTGACGCCGACTCGGCGCCCGACGTCCTCACCCCGCCGGCACTCGCGCCTGCCCAACCCCAGCGCTTGCGCACCCAAGGCCGTGAGGATCGCCTCACCCGCCGGGAGCCGCACAGGGAAACACCCACGACCACCCTCGCAGTCACCCGCCGCGCGCCGGAGGCGTCCGTGCGGCTCGCTCGCCGAGCCTTCGACGAGCCCTGGATCTCGCCCCTCGTCGAGTGGCTGGCAAAGGACCGCGCCCTCTTCGGGCGATTGATGGAGCCCCGCCCCTCACTGTTCACGCGTGTGCTGCGCGAGATCCGCCCAATCTCCGCAGGCCTCGTCTTTGCGCTCGTCTTCCTGCTGGGGACCGTCCTCGTGCGGTTCCTCCTTCGCCATGAGCCTGCGGCCGCTCGGCTGCGGACGCCAGCCAACATCCTCATCGCGTATCTGGGGCTCTTCGTGCTTGTGGTCCTCGCCCGGCTGGCGTGGCCCGAGGTGTATCAAGTCCTCTACTTCGTAAGCCTCTTCGTGCTCGTGCTCGGGGCCATCCAGGCACTTGTCGTCGGCGTCGTGGACGTGTTCCTGGGGCGCTACCGCCGCGTAGAGATGCCGGTCATCCTCCGCGACATCGGTATGATCGTGATCTATGTGGTCACGTTGATCCTCGTGCTGGGCAAGGCTGGGGTCAACCTGACCTCCATCCTGACCACATCGGCGGTCCTGACCGCGATCATCGGCTTCGCCCTCCAGGAGACGCTGTCGAGCATCATCTCGGGTCTCGCCATCCAGGTCGAGAAGCCCTTCGAGGTGGGGGAGTTCATCCAGTTCCGGGAGCAGACCGGCCAGGTCGTAGAGATCAACTGGCGCACGACCAAGATCCTGACGGCCCATCGAGACGTGGTGGTCATCCCGAACAACGTCCTCACGCGCGAGCCGCTGATCAACTTCAGCGCACCCACCCCCACCCACCGCCGCAAGGTGAAGCTCGGGCTCCCCTACGACGTGGCGCCAAACACTGCGAAGGAGTCGATCCTTGCGGGTATCCGCGACGTCCCCGGGGTCCTGCACGATCCCAGCCCTCAGGTGCTCATCGTCGAGTACCTCGACTACTGCATCATCTATCGCGTCTACTTCTTCATCGACGCGTTTCGCGAGCGCGAGCCCATCGAAGACCAGGTGCTCGGCCGTATCTGGTACCAGCTTCGCCGCGACGGGATCCGAATCCCCTTCCCGGTCCAGGACATCAACGTCTTCAGCGCCGCCCCCGACAACGCGCGGGACGTCGAGCGAGGAGAGGTGGGCCGTCGCCGGGCAGCCCTGGACGACGTGCCGTTCCTCGCGCCCCTGTCCGAGCACGAGCGAGACGAGCTCGCTCGGCGTGCTCGGACGTGCGGCTACGCCCGCGGAGAGGTGATCATCCGCCAGGGCGACCAGGGCGATTCGTTCTATGTGGTGGCGGAGGGCGAGGTCCAGGTCCGCGTCGCCAGCGCCGCCCAGGACCATGTGGTGGCGACCCTCGGGGCGGGTCAGTTCTTCGGTGAGATGTCGCTGATGACGGGCGAGAGCCGCACGGCGACGGTGGTGGCCACCCGCGATACCCGCCTTCACGTCATCGACCGGGGGGCCTTCCTCTCGATCATCGCAGCCAACGAGGAGCTGATCGCCGCCATCGGCAAGGTCCTCGCCGAGAGGCGGGCCTCCCTGGACGCACGTTCCAGCCGTCAACGCGACGCCGACGCCTCTCGCCACCTCGCCGATGAGCAGGACACAATCATCAAGAAGATCAGGCAGTTCTTTCGCCTCTAGCGGTAAGATGCCAGATCCCCGCTCCCTGAAAGAGCGACCGCTCAGCGCTTCGAGTTGGTGGCGCCGCTCTCCTGGAGGTCCAGGATGCGCGACTCGCCGAGGTAGGACTTGGTCTCGTAGCGGTCGATGTGCCGGATGCTCCCGACGATGGTCGCGAGGCGACGTGTCGCCTCCTCGATCGCGCGGATGTGCCTGTCGTGCGGCTCGCCGAGGGGGGCCTGGGAGAGAAGCTCACAATGCCCCAGAATCACCTGCAGCGGTTGGTTCATCTCGTGGCACGCCGCCCCCGCGAACTCCAGGAGCGCCCGGAGCCGGGTCGCCCCCCGTGCGTGGATGTGGGCCCGGACCCTCGCGAGCAGCTCCTCCCGGTGAAAGGGCTTGCTGACGAAGTCGTTGGCTCCCTCTCTGAGGCAGGTGACGGTCGTGAGTGCGTCGTCCAGCGCGGTCACCATGATGACCGGGATGTCTCGGGTCGCCTCGGTGCGTCGCAGCAGCTTCAGTGTCTCGACACCGTCCAGCTCGTCCATCTGGATGTCGAGGATGATCAGGTCGGGGAGCACCTGGCAGGCGAGGTCCAGGCCCACGCGGCCGTTGTCGGCCTCGACCGTCCGATAGGCGGCCTTTGTGAGCGTCGCCCGCACCAGGCGTCGCACAGACACCTCGTCGTCGATGACCAGCACCAGTGGTGCGGAGCGGGCCACTGAAGTCTCGGTCTGTTGGTGACCGTCGTCCCGCGTGTCTGGACCCGATCCTTGCTGTCCCGGAACCATCCCGAGCGCTCCCGCGGTGATCCGCAGCCCGGCACGCGCGATGCCGCGCGAGCGAAGGGCCACATCGGCCAGACCCTCTTGGTGGGGCTACCCGAAGTGTCCGCCTCCGCACGCTTCATGTCAACGACCTGCCATCCGGTGGCGGTCCTGACGGGCCTGGCGATGCCGCCCCCCGGAGCTGACCCCTTGAGCAGCTCGGCCGCTCCCGTTGCCATTGCCGGACGCGATGGGTACCTTTGCCCACCATGGCAACCGACACGCCCGAACGTCTCCGAGTCTCCGCATTCGCCCCCGCGACCCTCTCCAACCTGGGTCCAGGCTTCGACTGCCTGGGCCTCGCCGTCGCGGGGATTGGTGATGTAATTAGTGCGCAAATGATGACGTTGCCTGGAGTGCGCATAGAGGCGATCCACGGCGACGGGGGGCGCCTGCCCCTCGACCCGGCGAGCAACACCGCCGGGGTCGCCGCCCGTGCGGTGCTCGCCCACGCGGGACGGCCCGACCAGGGAGTCGCGCTGTGGATCCACAAGGGCCTGCCGCTCGGAAGCGGACTCGGCAGCAGTGGGGCCAGCGCTGTCGCAGCCGCCTTTGCAACCCGGGCCCTCGTGTGCCCCGAGCTGCCCGACTCAGCCCTGCTGGACGCGTGCATGCAAGGAGAGGCCGCTGCATCTGGGAGCCCCCACGCGGACAACGTCGCGCCCGCCTTGCTGGGTGGGATCATCCTGATCCGGCCCGCGACCCCCCCCGAGACCGTCAGCCTCCCTGTGCCCAGCGACCTCTGGCTCGGCCTCGTCCACCCGGCCATCGAGGTACGGACCCTCGACGCCCGCCGCGCGCTCCCCACGCACGTCACGGTGGCGGATGCGGTCCACCAGGCGGCGCACCTCGCCACTCTGACGAGCGCCCTCTACGACGGCGACCTGGATCGCCTCGGGCGCTCGGTCTCCGACCGCATCGCGGAGCCAGCGCGGCGACGGTTCATCCCCGGCTTCGAGGCGGCCATGGAGGCCGCCCGATCAGCGGGGGCGCTCGCGGGGAGCATCAGCGGGTCAGGGCCCACGCTCTTTGCCCTCGCGCGTGGCGAGGCGGCCGCAGCGCGCGCAGCGCGAGCCATGGCCGCCGCGCTCGGCAGCGCCGGTATCGAGGCCCGCCCGTGGCACGCTCAGGTGGACCCAAGAGGGGCCCGCCTCGTCGATGCCCCCCTGGCCTCACACGTACATGCGGGACAGCAGGGTGAGGAGGACGTTGCTGGCGCCATGAAGCACCGCCCCAGCGGCGACTGAGCCGGTCCGGTCCCGAATCCAGCCGAAGAGCAGCGAGGGGAAGAACACGGCCAGGCGCCCCGGGTCCAGCTCCACGAGGTAGTGGCCGAGCGCGAAGAGGACCGACGTGACGACGTTCGCGGCGCCAAACGGCGCCCCGAAGAGCCGCACGTGCGCGGGCAGCACCACCCCGAGGCGCGTCTGGAGCAGCCCACGATAGAACACCTCCTCGGGGAGCCCGACGACGAGCACCTGGATGAGCACCAGGGTCACCAGCCACCACCACCCCCGCTCGAAGCGCAGGGGCGGATCGTCTGCGCCGACCTCCCACCTCCCGAGCGCGATGTCGCTGCCCCGCACGACCTCGTCACCCCGGCGCAAGGTCACCTCGGCCGTGCGCGCAGCGTGTGCCTCGACGCGCACTCCCCCTGCGGCGGTTCCGCGCACCCGGACGGCAGTCTCCTCCGACGGCCACCGCGCGACGGGACCCCTGCCGCCCAGGGCACGCGTGTAGAGCGCACTGCCTCGGACTTCCACGGATACGACGGACTCCGGAGGCGCGTCCAGGGCCACCTCCACGTCCACGGGCGTGGTGCGGTCGGCCTCGCGCCATGTAACCGTCAGCGTCCCCCGCTCGTCCCAGATGGCGTAGGGGCGCCTCGTCGGCAGCGTGGGCCGGTCCTCCAGCTCCCGCGGCCACCGGACCAGCACCTCCCCATCCGCCCTCAGTGATCGCTCTCGGACGAGGCTCTGCCAGGCGTGAAACCCGAGCCCGAAGAGGGGGAACACGATCACCGCGACCACGGCGAGCACCGCACCCTGGCGCCACGGATCTCGGGCGTGGAGCCCGTGGGTGAGCGGGTCGGCCCCCTGGCGCTCGATGAGCCAGGTGGGCAGGTACAGGAACATGGCCGCCGCCACGACCTGGAGGTTCTCCATCAGCAGGCTGCTCAACGGCGACAGCGCGGTCAGCGCCGTGATGACGACCACGGTGGCGCCCCACGCCGCCACGGCGGTCCAGGCGGCGCGGCGGGGCGTCGGGGCCGCAGGCGAGGGAGCGTCCTGTTCCGGGGGGGCCTGTGACATCCGAGCGATGCTAGCCCGGGTTCACGCGGACGTCGAGGGGGCGGGGCAACCGGCGGCCAGCAACGCCCCTCGTGCCCACAGCTCTCTCCCCAACGGGACCGGGTCTCACGCCGGAGCGCCGCGTCGTCTGGAATCCCACAGCTTCGTTGACCTTTTCTCCTCGTGTTTGGTAGCATCTGCCGCCTCGCGTCGTGAGCGCCCGTCCAACGCGGGGGCCGGCGAGGAGTTCAGCGTACCCCCTTCCAGGGTTGTATCCGAGCGAGGCGAGCCGTGATCAGTCTTCACCCGAAGCGCTTCCGCATGCTGGCACCGGCCGTGCTTGGCATGTTCCTGTCGGCGACGATCTCCGCCACCTGGCCGGCGGTCGCCCTGGCCCAGCAGCCCAGGCCCGACTCCCGCATCCGCCTCTACGTGCTCCCGCTCGCGAAGAGCCCGGACGTGTCTCGCATCATCGCCGTCAAGATCGAGGAGTTCTTCTCTGCGATCTTGAGCGTCAGCGACAAGATCAAGGTGCTCCGCGAAGACGATCTGATCATCCGCTCCGAGGGGGTCTCGGTTACGGGGCCCAAGACCAACCCCAACCTGGAGCAAGCCGACAAGCTGGTCTGGCAGGGCAAGGAGGAGATCGACAAGAAGCTCTTCAAAGAGGCCGTCAAGACCTTCCAGTCGGCCATCGAGCTGTACCAGGGCAACTTCGCCCAGCTCGTCGACTACGACAAGCTGGTCGACGCCCACCTCAACATGGCCGTTGCCTACTTTGGCGCCGGCTACGAGGACAACGGCGCGGACGCGCTCCAGCAGGTGGTGAGCCTGCGCCCCAACGTGACCGTCGACCGCAAGACGCACTCGCCGGCGTTCGTCTCCGCCCTGGAGAAGGTCCAGAAGAAGTTCTCGACCTACAAGCCGGGGACCACCACGATCACCGCGACGCCGGCTGGCGCCAAGGTGTACATCGACGGCGTCCTCCGAGGCCCGGCGCCGGTCACCGTCAAGGACCTCCAGAAGGGCGAGCACTACGTCCAGGTCCGGCAAGACGGTTACGAGACCTTCGCAGAGCAGGTCCGCGCCCCCCTGGGCAGCGACACCGTCAAGGTGGACGCGAAGCTCCAGCCCGCCGCCGCCGCCGCCGCCGACACCCAGGGCGTGGAGGGCGAGTTCGTCAACCCCGAGCCACTCGTCCCCTACGCGGAGACCGGCAGCTTCGGCGACAACTTCAAGCGGGCCGCCCAACGCTTCACCCAGAAGGCGAACGTGGACTTCCTCCTCTACCAGTACCTGTCCTCTGCCGCCGATGGCTACGATCTGAACCTGTTCCTCTACGACAAGAGCAAGGGCGAGATCGCCGCGCTGCAGCCAGTCAAGTTCGACCGGGAGCTGACCAACCTGCAGGTGAACCTGCTGGAGAGCGAGCAGGCGCTTGTCCGCGGCATGGCGGCCTTCCCCATGAGCCGGGTCGTCAAGGACCCGCCCCCCGCGGTGTACCGCGAGGGCCAGCAGAAGGCCATCGCGGCGCAGGCCCAGCAGGTCGCCCCGACGCCAGTCCAGCCGCGCGATCCCGTCACCCCGCCTCCGACGGTGGTCCCCCCTGTCGTGACGCAGCCGTCCAACGTCCGGAACATCCTCGGGGATTACCCACTGGCCGAGTCCGGCTCCCCCGTCAGCGGTCCGGGCATCATCTCGGGGCCGTCGAGCGACGAGCAGTGGTACGAGAAGTGGTGGGTCTGGACCTTGATCGGCGTCGGCGTGGCAGGGGCCGGGGTCGGCGCCGCTGCTGCCGCAGGGGCCTTCTCTCCAAGCTCGTCCGCTGGCCCCACCACCTTCACCGGTACCGTCACGGTCCCCTGAACCCGCAGGGTTGGATCCCGAGGAAACGAAGCATGAGGACGCTGCGCATCATCACCGTCGGCTTGGCCGCGCTCGCGACGGTCACCGGTATCGGCTGCGAGACCGAGGAGGCGTCGTCGCCTTCCAAGCTCCTGAGCCTCTCGGTGTTCTCTCCCACGGACCCGCTCTTCAACCCGTGGACGAACACGGCGTCACCCATTGGGGACGTTCGCGTGTCCATCAGCGGCTCCCAGCTCGCCGCCCAGTCGAAGTGCACCGCCTACGGTCCCGGGTCCGTGCTGGAGATTCCCGCCGCCCCGTTCGATCTGGACTTTCAGGTCATCGTGGAGCTCTACGCCCCGAGCACCGAGCCATGCACCGGCGCGCTGCTCGGCCGAGGCTGCTCGAAGCGGCTCAAGGTCTCCAGCCAGGCACCGACGCCGCTGACCGGAGCGGTCATGGTGACGCGGGTCAACCGCTTCTCACCAACGGCCTCACAGCTCACCGGCGGACAGGCGACCTCCCTCAACGAGCCTCGCTACGGGGCCTCCACCACGCTCCTGCCCGACGGCCGCGTCCTCATCGTGGGCGGCGCCCGCATGAAGCCGGACAAGGCGAAGATCGTGGAGCAGTCGGGCGACCCCAACCCCTGGGACAACCCCGCCAACATCGCCGAGGTCCTGACCTCGGTCGAGCTCTACGACCCGGAGTCGGGCGCCTTCGACCCGCTGATCGGCACACAGCTCTTCTACCCGCGCGCCTTCCATCACGCGATCTACCTGCCGGGGCTCAACAAGGTCGCCATCGTCGGCGGCATCACGCTGATCAACAACCAGGTGCAGGGCAGCAACCACGCGGAGCTGTACGATCCCGACACCCGCCAGGTGCTCGACGCCGCCACCGTCATGCCGCTGCTCGTCGAGCGGTGGGGCTCCAGCGCCACGCTGCTCAACTATGGCAAGACCGACGTCTTCGTCCTGCTGGCCGGGGGGCGCGCGGAGCAGGCCAGTGGCAGCTTCGAGGTGTGGAACCCAGCGCAGGGGTCCATCGCGTTCGGGCCGAGCGCCAAGGCCCCCGACAGCGGCTTGGTGGCGCCCCGCTGGAACCACGTCGCGACGGCCGTCGAGAAGGACAACTACATCTTCTTCATCGGCGGCGAGGACGGCTCCAAGACCGTGGCGACCATCGACGTGTTCGACAAGGTGGCCGGCGCGATGCTCCCGAACGGCAAGATCCCGGAGCCCCTGGTCGGCGACCTCAGCGCGGTCGAGAAGGGCCGCGTCGGGCACCAGGCCGTGTACGTGTCGAAGGGCGGTGTCAACGCAGTGTACGTGCTGGGCGGCTACCAGGACCGGGCGCGCAGCAAGCTCGTCAACCGCATCGAGGTGATCAACACCCAGAACGGCCAGGCGCTCGCCGGTCCCCAGGACGGCTTCAACCTCTGCACGGCCCGCGCCATGCACCAGGCGACCCTGATGGACGACGGGCGCATCCTGGTTGCCGGCGGCCTCGGCGCGAGCAACAAGGTCGTTGGAGCCGCGGAGGTCATCGGGAGCGTGACCGTCCCCGGCGGGGCTCCCGAGATCCGCTCGGTGCGCGCCGATGCCATGATCCACCAGCGCTTCATGCACAACGTCGTCTATCTGCCGAACCACTACGCGCTGGCCGTGGGCGGCCTGAACTCCATCGACCTGAACCTGGAGCTCGTGCAGCCCACCGAGCTGTTCAACTACGACCCGTCGCCGATCCCCTCCACGGCCGGGTGCGCGCTCTGATGGCCGCCTTGCCCTGCGGCCTCTACCGCACCACCCTGCCGCTCACAGAGCGCGAGGAGCAGGTCCCGGCGGGGCGCCTGGTCTACTTCCACAACCACTCGTCGGAGGGCCCTCCCCTCGTCCTCCTCCCCCGCGTCAACACCGACAACCGCTGGACCTTCCACGACCGGGGCTACCTGGTGCGCGACGCGGACTGGACGGTGACGCTCGTGGCGCTGCCCAGCGAGGGGTTCTACATCCTGCGCGGCCACTTCCATCCGCCGGGGGGGCCTGTGGTCCACGAGCGCACCCTGCTCCAGCTCGGCTACAACCTGGCAGGGGACCCAATCCTGTTCATCCCGAAGCTGGAAGACAACGCCATCCGCTTCCCGTCGGTCGGCTACCGCTTCGAGACCCTCGACATCCTCAAGGACCTCGACCCGGCGCCCTTCGTGCTCCCGCGCCCCGTCGCAGCGCCCGAGGACGACCACGGCCCCCTGCTGCACTGATCCCGACCTACAGCCCGTTCAGCCGCGCGACATACTTGGGGAGCACCTTCTCCGCGAACACGGCCAGGGTCATGGCCTTGTAGCCGGGCATCACTGCCTTGAAGGGGTTGTCGTCGCCGTCGCACGAGGTGCCCTGGCAGGTCCCGAAGGCCAAGGCGTTGCCGAGGTCCGACGACAGGTAGCAGCCGGCCTGCACGCAGGTGGCGTCGCCCCAGGTGTGGACCGGCTTGTTGGCCTCCACGTCGTTGAGCTGCTTCCACGCCAGGGCCGACGACTGGATCGCGTAGTACACGCCGACCAGGGCTCCTGCCCGCGAGGGCTGCACGTGGTCGTACTTCATCTGCAATCGCAGGTACGCTCCCTGCAACTTGGACAGGAACTTCTTGGGCTCCCTGTCCGCCCACCACAGGTCCTCGGTGCAGTCCTTGCCGGTCAGGTTGATGGGGAATGCGCCCTTGGAGCAGATCAGGCTCTTCGGGGCCCCCTGTGGCAGTGACGTCGGGAAGGCCTCGTCGCGGGTCAGTCCGAACTTGTCGAAGTCGCACTTGGAGTCCGTCACCCCCACGCCGTCTCCCGTGATCCCCGCGTCGGCATCGGACGCCGCCTGGGTGATGTAGCAGCGGTTGACGGGCCCCTCCACGTCGATCAGCCAGTCCACGAACTTGAGGTTGGTCGGCTGGTAGGATGCGAGGCTGGCGGAGGCCGCCGACAAGCCGAACCCGAAGGAGACGACCCCGATCTTGTCCGTCGTGTCCTGGCTCTTGTCCAGGGCGAGCAGCACGTCCTTCAGGGCGTCCTGGCCCGCCTTTCCATTGTAGTCCTCCACCCCATCGCTCTTGGTCGTGCCCGTCCCTCGGGCTGGCGGGTTGTAGCGCGCCACGATGACCTGCGCCGCCCCCGCGAGCAGCTCGGGCGCGTCGTCGCCGAAGAACTCGTCGCCCCCCAGGATGCCGTCAGGCACCAGCACCACCCCCGGGCACGGCGTGGTCGCGTCGCACCCCTGCGGGACGTAGCGCCGGATGTGGATGGTCCGCCCCCCGCTCTGGATCTGCATGGCTTGAGCATTCACCACGTAGCCGCCCCCGGAGACGTCGGTCCCAGGTGCGTCCATTCCCCCTCCGCCGCCAGTGTCGCTCGGCTGGATCGCCACGTCGCCTCCGAAGCCTCCACCTCCCGCCGTCTCCCCGTCGTCGCAGGCGGCAGTGGAGAGGGCCGCGACCAGTACCGTGAGCAGCCATGGGCGGGGACGAGTCATCGGGCACCTCCTGTGGGGTCGGACGCCGCTCAGGCTATCAGAGGCGCCCGATGCAGGAAAGGGCGACACCAGACCAGCCCCGGGTCGAAGCGGGCCGCCGGAGGTGACCCATGGAACGTGAAGCCATCGACTCCCCTGACGCCCTCGCCTGCCTCGCCCTGCTCGTCGCCGCCAGGGGCGCACCGGCCCAGGCTCGCCGCCAGGCTCGCGCCCGGGGGCTCCCCCTGGCCAGCGCGCTCCCGGACGCCGTCCAGCGAAGGGCCGCAGCAGAGGTCGGGCGCCTGGACGCCCTCGGCGCACGCTGTCTCGCCCCTCAGGCGCTGCCGCCCCTCCCGGACCCCCCGCTCCTGCTCATGGCACGCGGCGACGTGAGCCTGCTCGGCCCGTCCACGCGCCGTGTGGCCATCGTGGGGTCCCGCGACCCGGATCTCTACGGCGTCGAGGCCGCGCGGCGCTTCGCCAACGCCCTCGCCCTGGAGGGCCTGGTCATCGTCAGCGGCGGCGCCCGCGGCGTGGACGCGGAGGTGCACCGCTCGACCCTCGCCGCCGGCGGGCGCACGGTGGTCGTGCTGGCCTCGGGCTTCGATCACCCGTCGCCCGCGTCGTCCCGCCCCCTCCTGGACGACGTCCTTCGCCACGGCGGCCTGCTCCTTACAGAGGTCCCCCCGGGCTACGAGGCCCGCCCCCACTACTTCCCCGACCGCAACCGCCTGATCGCCGCCCTCTCCGAGGTGGTCCTCATCGCGCAGGCGGCCGCGCGCAGCGGCACGCTCCAGACCGCCGGCCAGGCGCGCGCCCTCGGCCGCCCCGTGCTTGCGGTCCCCGGCGACGTGTGCTACCGCTCCAGCGCAGGCACCAACGGCCTCCTCGCGCGGGGAGAGGCCCTCGCCGCCACGCACCCGGCGGACGTCCTGCGCGCCATGGGCATCGACGCCAGCGCGCCGCGGTGGCCTCTGCCCGGCCGCAGGGCCCCGGACCTCCCTCCTGGCTGGCTCCGCGCGCCCCAGGTGTCGGGTGGAGCCGGGACGTCCAGCGTCTCGGCGCCCACGAGCGCCATCGCTGCGGACCCTCGGGCAGCCCGGGTCCTCTCCCACCTGGCAGGGGGCCCGATGGGCGTCGATGCCCTCGCCGAGCGGTCGGGCGAGCCTGCCTGGCTCGTCCTGGCGGCGCTTGGCGCCATGGAGCTTGCCGGCGCGGTGAGGCGCACCCCCGGCGGCGAGTGGAGCCTTCGCGCACAAGCGGATGGCCGCCGCTCCATTTGACGAGCGGCCTGGACGTGTGTAGTTGTCCTGCTGCCCCAACAGCAGGGGCCCCGGATCACGAGCATAGGGAAGGAAGGATGGCGAAGGCGCTGGTCATCGTGGAGTCGCCGTCGAAGGCGAAGACCATCAAGAAGTACCTGGGGGACGGCTTCGTGGTAGAGGCCAGCGTCGGCCACGTGAAGGATCTCCCGAAGAACGAGCTCGGCGTCGAGGTCGACGATCACTTCAAGCCGAAGTACGTCCCCATCCGGGGCAAGAGCAACGTCCTCAAGAAGATCCGCGACGCGGCCAGGTCTGCCTCCGTCGTGTACCTCGCCCCCGACCCTGATCGGGAAGGTGAGGCCATCGCCTGGCACATCGCGGATGAGATCAGCAAACAGAACGACAACGTCCAGCGCATCACCTTCAACGAGATCACGAAGAAGGCCGTCCAGTACGCCATCGAGAACCCGCGCCCCCTCGACCAGCGCCTCTTCGAGAGCCAGCAGGCCCGGCGCATCCTCGACCGCCTCGTCGGCTACGAGATCAGCCCCCTCCTGTGGGAGAAGGTGCGCCGCGGCCTCTCCGCCGGCCGGGTCCAGTCGGTCGCCGTGCGCCTCGTGGTCGAGCGCGAGCGGGAGGTGCAGGCCTTCCAGACCGAGGAGTACTGGACCATCGACGCCCTGCTCGGCGCCTCCGTCCCCCCACAGTTCACGGCGCGCCTCGTCAAGGTGGGAAAGGACAAGGCCGTCATCGGTGACGCCGCCCAGGCCGACGCCATCCTGGCGGACCTCGCGGGCGCCCGCTACTCCGTCGGCACGGTCCAGCGCAAGGAGCGGCGGCGCTCGCCGGCCCCTCCGTTCATCACGAGCAAGCTCCAGCAGGAGGCCTCGCGCCTCTACCGCTTCACCGCCAAGAAGACCATGTCGGTCGCCCAGCAGCTCTACGAAGGCGTCGAGCTTGGCCCCGAGGGCCAGGTGGCCCTGATCTCCTACATGCGCACCGACTCCACACGCCTGTCGGACGACTCCCTCGCGGCCGCGCGCACCTTCATCGCCGACACCTGGGGCGAGCGCTACCTCCCGGCCGCCCCCGTCGTCTACAAGACGAAGAAGGGCGCTCAGGACGCGCACGAGGCGATCCGCCCCACCTCGACGGACTACCCGCCCGACAAGGTGAAGCAGTACCTCTCCGATGACCAGATCCGCCTCTACTCCCTGATCTGGAAGCGCTACATCGCCTGCCAGATGAACGGCGCGGTCTTCGACTCCACCTCGGTGGACGTGGACGCGGCGGGCACGGAGCGCACGTACCAGTTCCGCGCGAGCGGCTCCATCCTCAAGTTCGACGGCTACATGGCGGCCTACCGGGAGACCCGCGACGAGGACGCCACCGAGGACGACGACGAGAACCACCCGCTGCCGCCCCTCTCCGATGGCGAGGCGCTCACGCTGGCGTCGCCGCTCTCTGGCGAGCAGCACTTCACCCAGCCGCCTCCCCGCTACACCGAGGCGTCGCTGATCCGCGAGCTGGAGGAGAAGGGCATCGGCCGCCCCTCCACCTACGCGAGCATCATCAGCACCATCCTCGACAAGGAGTACGTGGAGCGCGACAAGGGGCGCTTCCGCCCGACGGAGCTCGGCACCATCGTCACGGACCTGCTGGTCGAGAACTTCCCCCGCATCCTGTCGGCCCAGTTCACTGCCCAGATGGAGGACGAGCTCGACAGCATCGAGGACGGCCAGGTGGACTGGGAGGCAATGCTCGGCACCTTCTGGGGCACCTTCAAGGACGCCCTGGCCCGCGCAAAGAGCGAGATGCGGGACGTCAAGCGCCAGGAGCTGCCCACCGATCTCGAGTGCGAGAAGTGCGGCGCCAAGATGGTGATCAAGTTCGGAAAAAACGGGTCCTTCCTCGGCTGCTCCGCATACCCCGAGTGCAAGAACACGAAGGAGTACGTGCGCGACGACGCCGGCGCCGTCCAAGTGAAGGCGGCGGAGGAGACCGACCAGAGGTGCGAGAAGTGCGGCCGGCCCATGATCATCAAGAACGGAAAGTTCGGTCGCTTCCTGGCGTGCAGCGGCTACCCCGAGTGCCGTCACACCATGCCCATCCCGGTGGGCGTCGCGTGTCCGCGTGAGGGATGCAAAGGATACCTGACAGAGAAGCTGAGCAAGAAGGGAAAGACCTTCTATAGCTGCTCAACCTTCCCCAAGTGTGATTATGCGACCTGGAATCGCCCGATTCCGGACGAGAGGTGCCCCCAGTGCGACTTCCCCTTCCTGGGTGAGCGCAAGTACCGCGGCCGCAACGACGTGGTGTGTCCCAACGAGAGCTGCGGCTACACCCGCAAGCTGTCTTGACGGCGCCCGTCGTCCATGTCGTCGGCGGGGGCCTGGCCGGCTGCGAGGCCGCCTGGCAGCTCGCGACCCTGGGCCTGCACGTCCAGCTCCACGAGATGCGTCCCCACCGGAGGAGCCCGGCCCACCAGACCGACGGCCTCGCGGAGCTGGTCTGCTCCAACTCCTTCCGGTCCAGGAACCCGGACAACGCCGTCGGCCTGATCAAGCAGGAGCTCCGCGCCGCCGGGAGCCTCATCCTGGGTGCGGCCGACGCCAACGCCGTCCCCGCCGGCGACGCCCTGGCCGTGGACCGGGACGCCTTCAGCGCCGCCGTCGCCTCCGCCATCGACGGTCACCCCCGCATCCACGTGGTCCGCGAGGAGGTCACCTCGCTGCCCGACGCCCCGACGATCATCGCGACGGGGCCGCTGACCAGCGACGCGCTGGCGGCGCGCATCGTGGCGCTGACCGGCTCCGAGCGCCTCTACTTCTACGACGCCATCGCCCCCATCGTCGACGCGGACAGCCTGGACAGGGCCCGCGTCTTCGCCCAGTCCCGCTACGACAAGGGGGGGGACGACTACCTGAACTGCCCCCTCGACCAGGATCAGTACCACGCCTTCGTGCGCGCGATCCTCGACGCCGAGAAGGTCCCGCTGCGTGACTTCGAGGAGCCGCGCTACTTCCAGGGCTGCCTGCCCATCGAGGTCATCGCGGCGAGCGGCCCCCTGAGCCTTGCCTTCGGGCCCATGAAGCCGGTTGGCCTGGTGGACCCGCTCACTGGCCACCGCCCCTTCGCCGTGGTGCAGCTCAGGCGCGAGAACGCGGCGGGCACGGCCTACAACCTGGTCGGCTTCCAGACCAAGCTCAAGTACCCCGAGCAGGGGCGCATCTTCCGCACGATCCCCGGCCTCGAGGGTGCCGAGTTCCTGCGGTACGGCTCGGTGCACCGCAACACGTACATCCACGGGCCCCGCCTGCTCGACCAGACCTTGCGCCTTCGCGCCGACGAGCGCCTGACCTTCGCTGGCCAGATCACCGGCGTCGAGGGTTACGTGGAGTCCACGGCGTGCGGCCTGCTCGCCGGGCTGTTCCTCGGGGCCCGCCTGCGCGGCGAGGAGCCGCCGCTCCCCCCCGCGGAGACGGCCCTGGGCGCCCTTCACCGCCACGTGACCTGCGACCTGGGTGACGGTTACCAACCGACCAACGTCAACTACTCCCTGTTCCCTGCGATCACGGCTCGCGCGCGCAAGGGCGACAAGAAGACCATGTACAGGCACCGCGCCGAGGGCGCGCTCCTGCCGTGGCTGGAGGCCCTCGCGGCGCTCCGCGGTGACGCGTTGCGTCACGCCGGTGACGAAACTTGACACTTGTTCCGCGCATTCGCTAGCGTAACCCGTCAGGACGGCTGACACCCCCCGAACTCCTGGCGCAGGAGCCACCAGGCGACGCCAGGGCACCGGCCCCCAGGGCAGCAGGGGAGGCGCGGGGACCACCGTCGACCACGCGCCTCACGGCGCTTCAGGAGGGAAGTCGCAGATGGCCGAGACCACCCCGCCCGGCACCCCGCCCGGAGGACCGCCCCCCAAGCCCACCGACTACAAGGGCCCGGGCGAGCTGCGCCTGGCAGAGGACCGCTCGGCGAAGCCACCGCGCGGCGCCCCGGACTACGCGCCCGCCCGCATGGAGCCCCAGGGCCTGGGCGAGCTGCTGCTGCGCGACAAGATGATCACGTCGGAGCAGCTCCAGGACGCGCAGCGCAAGACCGGCGAGACGGGCCGCAACCTGGCCTACACTCTCGCGCGACTCGGTTACATCCAGGAGTCGCACCTCGTCGCCTTCCTCAGCCGCCAGTACGGTGTCCCCTCCGTGGCCCTGGAAGAGGTGGAGGTCGACGAGGAGGTGCTGAAGCTGATCTCCCGCGAGATGGCGGAGAAGCACAGCCTCATCCCCATCAACAAGGACGGTAACTCCATCGTCGTCGCCATGTCCGACCCGGCGAACATCTACGCGATGGACGAGATCAAGTTCCTGACCGGCTTCAACGTGGAGGTGGTCGTCTCCAGCGAGTCGGCCATCCGCAAGGCCCAGGAGCAGTACTACGGCCAGTACACCCGGAGCGTGGCCGACTCGGAGCTCGACAAGATCCTCGACCAGGCGGCGTTCCGCGTCGACCAGGAGGAGGAGGGCATCGACGTCGACCAGGCGATGCGGGACGCCGAGGAGGCGCCGGTCATCCGCCTGGTCAACCTGCTGCTCATCGACGCCATCAAGCGCGGCGCGAGCGACATCCACGTCGAGCCCTACGAGTACAGCTTCCGCGTGCGGTACCGCATCGACGGCGTGCTCTACGAGATCATGCGCCCGCCCATGAAGCTGCGAAACGCGATCACGTCGCGCCTCAAGATCATGGCGCAGCTCGACATCGCCGAGCGGCGCCTGCCCCAGGATGGCCGCATCAAGCTGGTCATGGGCGACAACAAGGAGGTGGACTTCCGCGTCAGCGTGCTCCCCACCCTGTTCGGCGAGAAGGTCGTCCTCCGAATCCTCGACAAGTCCAACCTCCAGCTCGACATGACGAAGCTGGGCTTCGAGCAGCAGCCCCTGGACAACTTCCAGTACGCGATCCACCAGCCCTGGGGCATGGTGCTCGTGACTGGCCCGACCGGCTCCGGCAAGACCACGACCCTCTACTCGGCGCTCCAGGACCTCAACAAGAGCTCCGAGAACATCTCCACCGCAGAGGATCCGGTGGAGTTCAACCTGCCTGGGATCAACCAGGTGCAGGTCCACGACGGCATCGGCCTGTCCTTCGCGGCCTCGCTCCGGTCCTTCCTGCGGCAGGACCCGGACATCATCATGATCGGAGAGATCCGTGACTTCGAGACCGCGGAGATCGCCGTCAAGGCCGCGCTCACGGGCCACCTCGTGCTCTCGACGCTGCACACCAACGACGCCCCCTCGACCATCAACCGCCTCCTGAACATGGGCGTGGAGCCGTTCCTCGTGACGGCGGCGCTCAACTTGATCCTTGCCCAGCGCCTCGCCCGCAAGATCTGCCAGGAGTGCAAGGAGCCCATCCCCGTGGATCCGGCGGTCCTCATGGAGGCCGGCGTGCCGGAGGACGTTGCGGCGACCGCGGTCATCATGAAGGGGCGCGGGTGCCGCAACTGCAACGACACGGGCTTCAAGGGCCGCATCGCTCTCTACGAGGTCATGCCGCTCAACGACGAGATCAAGGAGTGCGTGCTCCAGGGCTACTCGTCCATCGAGCTGAAGCGCGAGGCCATGCGCCACGGCATGAAGACGCTGCGCCAGGCGGGGCTCTCCAAGCTCCTCGAGGGCATGACGACCCTCGAGGAGGTGCTCCGCGTCACGCGCCCCGACTAGCGCTCGCGTCAGAGTGATCGTCTCGCGGCGTCAAGCAACCACAGGGGGCAATCGAGAGCGGCCGATGCCTTGCGCTGTCACCATTCTGTCCGAAGGAGCCTGAGAATGTCGGATGCTGCCACGAGTGACACGCTCGACATCCACCGCCTCCTCGAGATCATGGTCAAGCAGAAGGCGAGCGACCTGCACCTGACGGTGCTCGCCCCCCCCGCCTTCCGCATCAACGGCGAGGTCCACACGCTCCGGCGCGCCGAGCCCCTCAAGGCCGACGACATCCAGCGCCTGGCGTACAGCGTGATGACCGAGAAGCAGAAGCGCACCTTCGAGGAGCAGAGCGAGATCGATCTCAGCTTCGAGTGGAAGGGCGCCGCCCGGTTTCGCGCCAACTTCTTCCGCCAGCAGGGCGCGGTGGCGGCGGCGCTGCGCCAGATCCCCCAGGACGTGCACACCATGGAGCAGCTCGGGCTGCCCCGCTCGGTGCGCGCCATGGTGGACCGGGTGCGTGGCCTGATCCTGGTGACCGGTCCCACGGGCAGCGGCAAGTCGACCACGCTCAGCTCGATGATCGACGCCATCAACGCCAACGCCCGCGGCCACATCATCACCATCGAGGACCCCATCGAGTTCGTGCACCAGCACAAGCGGTGCATCGTCAACCAGCGCGAGGTCGGAAGCGACACGCGCTCGTTCCGCGACGCGCTCCGCTACGTGCTCCGCCAGGACCCGGACGTCGTGCTCATCGGCGAGATCCGCGACCTGGAGACCATGGAGGCCGCCCTGCGCATCAGCGAGACCGGCCACCTGGTGCTCGCCACCCTCCACACGAACAACACGATCCAGACCATCCACCGGGTGCTGGACTTCTACCCCGCCCGCCAGCAGGACATGGTCCGCACGCAGCTCTCCTTCGTGCTGGAGGGCGTGCTCAGCCAGCAGCTCATCCCCCGCGCCGACGGGGCGGGGCGCGTGATGGCCATCGAGGTCATGGTCCCGAACCCGGCCATCCGCAACCTGATCCGCGAGGACAAGACCCACCAGATCTACTCGCAGATGCAGATAGGCAAGGCGCACCACGGCATGCAGACCCTGAACGAGTCCCTGACGCAGCTCGTGACCTCACGGGCCATCACGGTGGAGCAGGCGCTCAATCACAGCTATGATCCCGAGGAGCTCGAGGCCATGCTCCGTGGCGACGGGCGACCGGGACAACCCGTGACGAGGCGGTAGGAGAAGCGCATGGCGACGTTCGCGTGGGAGGGCAGGACACGGGAGGGCGAGGTGCGGCGCGGCGTCATGGACGCCGCCAGCTCCGGTGAGGTGGAGACCCGCCTCAGGGAGAGCCAGATCTCGGGCGCGAAGGTCAAGCGCAAGTTCGGTGAGATCCGCATCCCACTCCCCGCGCGCTCGGTGAACCAGAAGACCATCGTGGTCTTCACGCGCCAGATGGCGACGATGATCGACGCTGGCCTCCCCCTGGTGCAGTGCCTGGAGCTCCTCGCATCGCAGGAGCCGGACCGCAACTTCCGGCGCATCCTCCAGAGCGTGAAGATGTCGGTGGAGAGCGGCTCGACCTTCTCCGAGGCCCTGAAGAAGCACCCCAAGACCTTCGACGACCTGTTCGTGAACCTCGTGGGCGCCGGCGAGATGGGCGGCATCCTCGACACGATCCTCAACCGGCTCGCGGCCTACACCGAGAAGAGCATGAAGCTCAAGGCGAAGGTCAAGGCCGCGATGAAGTATCCGATGACCATCTTGATCATCTCGCTGGGCATCACGTTCATGCTGCTCTGGAAGATGGTCCCCACCTTCGCGGGCATGTTCAAGAGCATGGGCAAGACCGAGCTCCCCGCGGTCACCCAGTTCATGGTGGACCTGTCGAACAACATGCTCGCGTCCATGCCCCTGGTCATCGGCGGCTTCATTGCGCTGGTCGTCGCCTGGAAGTGGTTCTACCGGTCGGTGCGCGGGCGGCTGATCGTCGACACCGTGATCCTCCACATCCCCATCTTCGGGACCCTGGCCCGCAAGGCAGCCATCGCCAAGTTCACCCGCACGCTGGGCACGCTCATCTCCAGCGGCGTGCCCATCCTGGACAGCCTCGAGATCGTCGCGCGCACCGCCGGCAACAAGGTCGTCGAGAACGCGGTCATGTATACGCGCGAGAAGATCAGCGAGGGCAAGTCCATCGCCGCCCCCTTGATGGAGCACAACGTCTTCCCGAAGATGGTCGTCCAGATGATCGCCGTCGGCGAGTCCACGGGCGCCATGGACATCATGCTCACCAAGATCGCCGACTTCTACGACGACGAGGTCGACCAGTCGGTGGACGCAATCACGTCGCTCATCGAGCCCCTGATCATGGTCGTCCTCGGCGGCATCGTGGGCTTCGTGCTCCTCGCCATGTACGCCCCAATCTTCAGCATGGCCGACAGCATGGCACCCGGGAGCCAGTAGTCCGTGGCCCACGAACCCGCGAGGCCGTCCTCCCCCGCCGAGGGTGAACCCGCAGGCGCCACGCACGGCGTCGACCCTCGCAGCGAGCAGCGGTCCCGTGGCAGCCTGGAGCGCACGTCCGTCTGGAGCGACCGCGGGCACACGGGCAGGGTGACGCCGCCTCGCCTGCCCCGCGCCGGGGCGCCGCAGCACGACCCGCGCCTCGCCACAAAGCTGAAGTGGCTGATCGTCTTCCGGGTCGTCATGGTCTCCTGCCTCCTGGGCGCGATGCTGGTCTTCGACCTCCAGCGCCCGACCTTCGTGGGCGCAGACGAGAGCCATGTCTTCATCACGACCGTGGCCATCGCCACGTACCTGGCATCCCTGGTCTATGTGATCCTGCTGCGCCTGTTCCGCTCGGCCGGGGCGCTCATCTCCCAGACCCTCGTGCAGCTCTTCGGCGACACGTTGCTCGCGGCGAGCCTGGTCGTCGTCACAGGCGGCACGGACAGCGTCTTCACCTTCTTCTTCTCCCTGACCATCGTCAACGCGTCCATCCTCCTGTTCTGGCGCGGCGCGATGCTGGTAGCCACTGCCTCCGCGGTGCTGTTCCTGCTCATCGCGCTCGTCGAGATCGGGGTCATCCCCTTCCCTGGCCTCCTGGTCCCGGACGGACCGAGCCTCTCCCTCCTTGGGGCGTCCGACCCCCGTGGGGGCGTGAGCATGGTCTCGTCTCGGGTCTACAACTTGGTCATCAACGTGGTCGCGTTCTATGGAATCGCTCTTCTGGCCAGCTATCTGAGCGAGCAGCTCCGCAAGAGCGACATCCAGCACCGGGAGACGCGCCACGACCTGGAGGATCTGCGCGCTCTCCATCACAACATCGTCACCAGCATCATGAGCGCGCTGGTCACGACGACCCGAGACGGCAAGATCTCCTTCTTCAACCCCGTCGCAGAGCAGATCACCGGCTTTCGGGAGACCCAGGTCCTCGGCAGTGACATCAACGCCCTGTTCCCCGACCTGCGGCATATCCTGTCCAACGAGGACAAGCGGGGCACGCTCACGACGGAGACGACCGTGCAGGTTCTCCGCGGTCGCACGGTCTACCTGCAGTGGTTCGTCTCCCCCCTGCGAGATGCCGAGGGCAGTCACGTCGGCCAGGTGCTCATCTTCCAGGACATCTCGCGCCTCAAGGACATGGAGGCGCAGGTGAAGCGGGCGGAGCAGCTCGCGGGGATCGGTCGCCTGGCAGCGGGCATCGCGCACGAGATCCGCAACCCGCTCGCGTCGATCAGCGGCAGCGTGCAGCTCCTCGCGCAGGACAGCCTGGACCCGGACACGCGCGGCCGCCTCATGAACATCGTGCTCCGCGAGACGGACCACCTCAATCTGTGGATCTCGGACTTCCTGGAGTTCGCCCGCCCCCGGCGGGCAGAGATGCTGACCGTGCGCCTCGGCCAGTCCCTGGAGGAGCTCGTCGAGGTGTTCAGGAACGATCCGGGGACGAGCGGCATCGACATCCAGTTCGAGGTGGACGGGACTGCCGCCGTCATCGAGGGCGACGCGGCGCGGCTGCGCCAGGTGTTCTGGAATCTCCTGAAGAACGCATCACAGGCCATGCCCGACGGGGGCACGATCCGCGTGCGCATCGAGAGGGCGCTGCGGGGCGGCGTGCCGTATGTGCACGTGATGGTGATGGACACCGGCGTCGGGATTCCCCAGTCCGACCTCGAGCGGGTGTTCGAGCCGTTCTATACGACGAAGGAGCG
Organism: Myxococcales bacterium; assembly: GCA_045863395.1. Classification (GTDB taxonomy): domain Bacteria; phylum Myxococcota_A; class UBA9042; order JABWCM01; family BTVJ01; genus BTVJ01. Next base: position 359,245 of record BTVJ01000001.1, on the reverse strand, counting down.
GGGGACCGGGCTCGGCCTCGCGACGAGCTTCCGTATCATCGCCGATCACCACGGTCACATCGAGGTGACCAGCCGTGTCCGCCAGGGGACCACGTTCCACGTGTATCTCCCCGAGCTCGCCGCCGCGGTCGGGGACATCGCCCCGGACGCCACCCCATCGGGGGCCCTCCCCGAGAGACCCGAAGCCCTCCGGGGGTTGGGAGCCTGACCGATGCAGCAGATCCTCATCGTCGACGACGAAGCGAGCATGCGGGAGTTCCTCGAGATCCTGCTCCAGAAGGAGGGCTACGCGGTGCAGACCGCGAACTCTGCCGAGGACGCCTTCGCCCGCATCGACGCCTCGGAGTTCGACCTGGTCCTCACCGACCTGAAGATGCCGCGTGGCAGCGGCATCGACGTGCTGGAGCGCGTCAAGGCGAGCTGGCCCGACACCCAGGTGGTCCTGATGACGGCCTACTCGACCATCGAGACTGCCATCGAGGCCCTGAAGAAGGGCGCCTACGACTATGTGTCCAAGCCCTTCAAGCTCGACGAGCTGAAGGTGATCATCGACAAGGCCCTCGACAAGCGCCGCCTGGTCGTCGAGAACGAGCGGCTGCGCGACGCGCTCCGCGAGAGATACTCCTTCGGCAACATCATAGGGCGCTCGGAGCGCATCCGGCAAGTGTTCGACCTGGTCGAGCGCGTCGCGCGAACCCGCACCAGCGTCCTGATCACGGGGGAGAGCGGCACGGGGAAGGAGCTGGTCGCCAAGGCGCTGCACTACAACAGCCTGCGAAAGGATCACCCCTTCGTCGTCATCAACTGCGGGGCCATCCCCGAGAACCTCATGGAGAGCGAGCTCTTCGGGCACGTCAAGGGCTCCTTCACGGGCGCCATCGCCCACAAGAAGGGCCTGTTCGAGATCGCCCATGGCGGCACGCTGTTCCTCGACGAGGTGGGGGAGCTGACCCTGCCGCTCCAGGTCAAGCTGCTGCGGGTGTTGCAGGAGCGGCGCATCAAGCCTGTCGGCGGTGTGCAGGAGTCAGACGTGGACGTCCGCATCATCGCGGCGACCAACAAGGAGCTCGAAGAGGAGATTCGCACGGGCCGCTTTCGGGAGGATCTGTTCTATCGCCTCAACGTCATCCAGGTGCGCATGCCCCCTCTCCGCGAGCGCAGGGAGGACGTCCCGCTCATCGCCGCCCACTTCCTTCAGCGCTTCTGCGACGAGATGGGGAAGTCCATCCTCCACATCGCGCCCGACGCCCTGGATGCTCTGGCGAGCTACCACTTCCCGGGAAACGTCCGCGAGCTGGAGAACATCATCGAGCGCGCCGTCACCTTCGAGATGTCGGACGTCCTGACCATCCAGAGTCTCCCGCGCAGCGTGGCGCAGCAGCGAGAGTCTCTGCCGTCTCTGGGCGCAGACATGGAGATCCCCGATGAGGGGTGCGACCTCGAGCGAATGCTGGCGGACATCGAGCGGGAGTTTCTGATGAAGGCCCTGGCCCGGACGGGGGGGGTCAAGACGGACGCCGCCCGGCTGCTGGGGATCTCCTTCCGGTCCATCCGCTACAAGCTGGACAAATACAACATCACGGACGGGGATCTGGAGCGGCTGGCCTGATCCAGACCCGAGCAGGGACGCCCCAGCCCCCCCTCCCAATTGGTCGACCTACAGGTAGGAGGCGTTCACCTCGCCGAGGAGAAGGGCCTCGGACGTGCGCCCCTTGAAATTGGACGTGGGAACCGTCGAGCTATACCAGGTCGAGTCCACCCACTGCTTGAAGTCCACCCAGTAGACCGGCGACGTGGCGTCGCGGGCGTCGATGCGGCAGGACCACTCATAGGTCGAAGAGTAGTCATACCAGCCGGAGACCAGCAGCGTCGAGAAGCGAATCCGGTCCGTGTCCGTGCGGACCCCGTCGATATCGTTCGGATCGGCCTGCCACATCACCTGGCCCGTGGTCCGATGAACGAGGCGGAAGCTGACGACCAGATCGGAGATGTTGCCGATATAGGCCACATTGGCGATCAGACCGACCGACGTCCCGAGGCCGGCGTCGGCGACGGGCTGATTCCCCAACAGGACGGTCGCAGCGAACAGGGTGAAGAGCGACGTGACAGCGAATCTGCGCAGGGACTTGAACATCTCAAACCTCTCTCTCGAACACTCGATGCCCTACCCGAGGGACGAGCCAACTGGCGCGTTCAGGGTGAGAGCGACTGATTGGACGAACTGGACGAGCGAAACGAAGTCCAAGAGCGACACAGGCAGCAGGGGTGCCCGGTCGTTCCAGGGCTCCACGACCCACGGCGGGGCCGCAGTGACTCAATCTTCTGGCACCTGGCCTCGCCTCATCGGCGGCTCCGTGAGATCAGGCCAGCGGCGCGGGTCTGCCTGCCTTCGAGCGCTCTCGAAGACTCTGGGCGCCTCTGAATCGGCGCCTCAGCGTGGAGCGAGAGCCATGGGCGCGGGTGTGGTGTCGATCACGCCGAGGCCGATTCGCCTGAAGCGAGTCGGCAGCGGAGTGACTGGGGGGAGCGGCTTGGACTTTGTACCGATAGGGCCGCTCAACGTCTGCGGGCGCACCGTTGCTTCGATCTTGTTCTGCACTTGAGCCTCCTCCTGCCCCCCTGCTGACTGTGGCGCGCTAGGTACTACAGACTCCGAAAATTGGCAACGACAAAAGTGACGGCCATCTCCCATTTTTTGCTGCGGGGCGATCAGGGCCCAGCATTTCCGGCAGAGCGTGGTGAAACCGACCTTGACGGGGGTCCGGTCTGAGCGGACCCTTGCGCGTGAATGTATGGCACAATGTGTATCCATTCGACCCCTGCGGGCCCCGGGGCTTGTCACCGTCGCAAAACGTCACCCAGTGGGTGCCGAATTTTGTCACCCCCGTCGCAGGATCCCGTTGGGTCCAAGTGGCGATTTCTCTCGCTATTGCAGGGGGTTATCCGGCCGAGTGCCGCAGGGGGGCGCGAGGAGGGGGGCGACCCGTCCTGACCAGCAACTACTGTAACTCATTGGAAATCCAGATTTGTATCCGTTCCGGGCGTCGTTGGCACCGGTCGTGCAAACGTTCCCGCCACGCGGCTGGGGACCTTCCCGAGAGCGCTCGACCGTCAGCGATGACGGAGAGCCCCCTCGGGAAGGCCTCGGGAAGTTTGGGTTCCAATCGCAGCAACCAACAAGGAGAGCACAGGATGATCACCCGCATTCGTTCCAAGCTGTTCAACAGAAAGGGGTTCACGCTCATCGAGCTGATGATCGTGGTGGCCATCCTCGCGATCCTCGCGGTCGTGGCGGTCCCGGCCTTCATCAAGTACATGCGCCGCGCCAAGACCACGGAGGCCATCGACGAGCTGGACAAGGTCTACAAGGGCGCCGCGTTCTACTACACGAAGCCCTACATCGACTCGTCCGGCGCGAAGCTCCCCTGCCAGTTCCCGGCGCCCCAGGGCGTCACGCCCCTGAACGCCTCGTGCTGCAGCTCGAACGGCGGTGGCGGCCCTGACGCCAACAACGACGACCGCTGCGATGCGGATCCGGACGTCTGGACGAAGCCGACCTGGTCGGCGCTCACCTTCCAGATCAACGACCAGCACTACTTCACCTACGAGTACGACTCGCTGGGCACCCTCGAGGCCGCCACCATGACCGCTTCGGCCTACGGCGATCTGGACTGCGACAAGGAGTTCAGCACCTTCCAGCGCATCGGCTGGGGCGACCCGCAGGCCAACCGCGCCGAGTGCGCCATGTACGGCTCGGCCGCCTTCTTCGTGGACAACGAGACCGAGTAGCCCCTCCGGCACTGCTGAGCCGCCCCTCCAGGGGCGGCGCGGAAGCGGCGCATCGCCCCCGGGCGGTCGCCGCTTTCGTGCGTTCTGGGGAACAATATTTCAGAAATGGCGCAACTCTGCGCTCAAACACACCGGAGCTCTGCGCACCTCTCTCCGGCGTCTCGTGGCTCGGGCTTGCGCTGCCATGCTCCTGCGACAGTCAGCGCTCTCGCAGACGCGCTCTCCCTGCCTACGGCGCTCGCAGGCCGAGGGCGGCGGCGAGCAGCCTGACGCGCTCCCGATCAACCGGCGAGAGCGCCCCGGGATCCGTCGCCAGCAGGCGAACGACCGCCTCCCGGGCCTGCTTCTCGTGCCCGAGCTGGAGCCGCCCAAGCGCGATGGCGAGCATCACCCGCCCGTCCGTCCGCGCCTCCGGGAGCGCCTCCAGGGAGGGGACGGCGTCCTCATAGAGCCCCGCGCGATGGAGGAGCATCGCCATGGCCCGCCGTCCGCGCGCCTCCCGCTCGGGGACGTCGCTGTCCAGCTCCGCCTGGGCGTCCTCCCAGCGCAGCGCCTGGTACCGGTTCCGCAGCCAGTCGCGCCCGCCGGTGCGGCGCGCCACCGTCGCAAGAGCGCGCAGGTCCGGTAGCCCGTCGTCCCCCCGGACCGGCAGCAGCTCCTCGGCGGCGACGCGGTACCACGTCGCGGCGCGGCGGATGCTCTCCTGGCCGCCGGGCGTGTCGGTGCGCGCATGGACCTCCTGGTCGCCGGCCCTGTAGATCAACGCCCACCCCGGGGGCGCCGTGTAGAGCGGGAACGTCGGCCCCTTGAAGATGGCCAGGTCCAGCCCCCACCGGGCTGCCGCCACGGTCAGCGCCCGCGCCCGCTGGTAGGGGTGGTGGGTCGCCACGAAGGCCCGCCACATCTCGTCGTCCAGGTTGTGCCTGGTGTCCACGAACACCCGGATCTTCGGCCAGTTGCGCCAGATCAGGTAGCCGCCCCACTTCCCCTCGTTCAGCGCCCCCCCCTCGATGTCTGCGGTCACGAGCCACTCGGCGGCCTCCTCTGGGTAGGCCGTGGGCTCCAGGTCGAAGGACGCCATCTCCAGGGTGCGCCACAGGGAGCCCCTCGCGCGTGTCACATTATAATGGTAGGTGACCCCAAGGAGCGCGACGGCGCCCGCGATCATGACACCCCGCGTCAGGCGCCCCGGGCGCACGTGCCGCAGCATGACCGCGAGCGGCACCGCCGCCAGGTAGGCGCTGCGCACCCAGTGGTGGGCCAGGAACAGGAAGCCGCCGAGCATCAGGGCCTCGGACAGGTCCACCGCTGCGCGCCCCCGCCGCCACCGCGCCCAAATGAAGGCGACGTAGGCCGCCGCGCACGCATAGGGCAGCGTCGCCACCACCAGGAAGTTCGGGTGGAGCCCATGCTCCAGCATCTTCCACGACGGGTCCCACTCCGGGTTCCCGATGGCCAGCGCTGGGCCAAAGATGCGCTGGAAGTGGACCATGCCCTCCAGGAACGCGGGGGACGCTACCAGCAGCGCCGCCATGGCACCCACGAGGGCCCACAGGCGCCCCACCGGCTCCCGCTCCCCTGCCGCAGCCCGTCCCAGCCCAAGGGCGCGGTGCAGGGTCGCGCCTGTCGCCAGGGCCCCCACCGCCGCCAGCAGGAGCACGCTCCCGCCGGAGTGGACGTTGGCCCACAGGAACGCGAGCCCCGCCATGGCGACGTACACGGCGGGGCGCGCCGTGCGGTAGCCGCCGAGCAGGAAGGGCAGCGCCGGCACCAGCAGCACCAGGTTGGCCGGGTCGGGGCGGACCTGCATCCGGTCCTCGAACAGCACGAGCAGTGCGGCTGACGCGAGGCCCGCCCCCGCGGCCGTCCCCGCGCCGTGGCGCGAGAACCGGAGCACCGCCCAGAAGGCCACGAAGGTGCCGCTGAGCACGACGGCCTGGACCGCCCGGAGCCCCGTCAGCCCGAAGGTGGCCGTGATCAGGTGGGCGCAGAGCTCCCACAGCCACTGGAACTGGACCCATGGGCTGTCGGGGTGCACCGCGGAGAACAGGTCCGTCGACGGGATGGACCAGGTCTCGGCGATGATCTGCCCGAGCCGCAGGTGCCAGAAGAGATCCACCGCGTAGAGGGGGCGGAACGCATAGAGCATCACCAGGACCGCGCCAATGGCGACGACCAGCGCCTCTACCGCGCCCACCCGGCGGTGGCCGGCTCCCTCATCCATGTCGCGCTCCTGCTCCGCGTGGACTCTGGGCACCCCGTGCGCCCCCGTCGATGAAATCGCGGTGCCAGATGCTACCGCGCCGTCGACCGGCGCGCGAATGCGGAGTAGGATGCACGCCCATGTCGCCCTCGTCGCGCCTTGCGGAGATCGCCGCCGTCAGCCTGCTGGGCGCCCTCGTCGCCTTCTGTGCGCTCCGCCCGATCTGGGACATCGACATCTTCTGGCATGTCGCCGTCGGGCGCTGGATCCTCGAGCACCTCGCGCTCCCTGACCGGGATCTCTGGTCCGCCGCCGACCCGGACGCCCCATGGCAGTCCTTCCAGTGGCTCTATCAGGCCCTGGTCGCCGCCTTGGACCAGCGCACCGGCCTCCGCGGCGTGCGTGTCGCCCACGCGGTCTGGGTGGTCGCCACCTTCGGGCTCGCCTGGCGGCTCCTGCGCCGTCGTGGCCTGAGCGTGGTCGCCACCGCCGCCCTCGTCCTCCTGCTCCTCGTGGTCTGGCACGACCGCATGCGGGTCCGCCCCCACATCATCAACCTGACGGCCTGGCTCCTGATCGCCCACCTGGTCGACCGCCCCACGTTCTCTCTGCGTGCAGCCCCGCTCGTCGCCGTCGCCTTCCTGCTCTGGTCGGCTCTGCACCTGGGGGGGGCGTTCATCGCGGTGGTGGTCCTCGCCGGCCTCTCCGTGGCCACGCTCGCCCTGGCGCGCTGGCGCGGCCCCTCGCCCGTCGACCTGCGCGTCCACGCGCTGGCCCTCGCGGCCCTGGTCGGGTGGGTCCTGTGCCCCGGCGCAGCGGGCTCCCTGGAGTACGCCGCCGGGCAGCACGGCGGCTCCGTCTCGAGCATCCCGGAGTGGCAGAGCTGGCTCGCCGTGCTGTCCCGGTACAGCGACTACGCCCACCCGAACATGGCGATCACCCTCGCCGCGCTCCCGGTCGCCGCGGCGCTGTTCGCCATTGCCGCCGCCCGCTGGCTGCGGTCCCTCCGCGCCGGTGACGACGACCCCCGGGTCACACGCCCGCTGGGCCTCCTGCTCGCCGTGCCCCTGCTCGTCATGGCCACTCTCTGGATCCGCTTCACTTGGATGGCGTGGCCCGCCGGGCTGCTCGCCGCGTCCTGGCTCTGGCGCGACGGCCTCCCGGGAGCACCTCGTCGGTGGCGCCTCGCCGCGGCAGGTGTGGCGGTGGCGCTCCTCGCCGTCACGATCCACTATGCGACGCTGGCCCAGTACCCGTCCGTCTCGGCATCGCTCCATGCACGCGCCGACGACGTGGACTCCCGCCACTTCCCCGTGGAGGTGACAGCGCTGCTCGCCTCCTCCGGGGTCGAGGGGCGCGTCGCCACGCCGGCGGCGTGGGGCGGTTACATCCTCTACCACGCCTGGCCTGCCCTCCGCGTGACCGTGGACGGTCGCATGGTGGCTCCGCCCCGCGTCCTCCAGATCACCGAGGCCATCGCCGGCGCCTGGTCGAGCCCAGGGGGGGCGGACGCCCTGCCGCCCCTCTACGCTGCGCTGCCGGCCGATTTTCTGGTCATGCCCCACCCTGCGTTTCGAGGTCGCGACACGGGCGAGTGGGCCCCCGTGGCGAGCTCGCCCGTCGCGGATCTGTACGCCCGCCAGGGACCGCAGCTCGCCAACTGGGCGTCCCGTCTGCTCAGCGCCCACGAGGGCCGGTGAGCCTCCGGGCGTTTGCCAACCCAACCTCGAACCCTTCATAATCGCCCCCGTCGCCCCGAAACGCGCCCAGCCACAGGAGGAGCGGTTGCGCGGAGTCCCCCTACAGCGGTCCCTGCACATGGTCATCGCGGTGGTCGTGCTGCTGCTGTCCGCCCTGTTCACGCAGACGACTCGCGTCGAGCTGCGGTACGAGCGTGCCGCTCTGGCTCGCCCTGGCGCTGCCGAGGCGTCCTACGTGCCGCCTGCGGCGGTCCTGCGCGTGCTGTCCCTCGGTAGGGAGCACTTCATGGCGGATCTGATGTTCATCCGCGGCTTCTCCTATTTCATGGACCACCTCTTCGGCGACCGGGTCTATCGCTGGCTCGTGACCTACATCGACACGATCATCGAGCTCGACCCGTACAACCCGGCCGTCTACCGTTGGGCCTCGCAGGTCGTGAAGTACGGCCAGCACATCACCCAGGACGACATCCTGTTGAGCATCCACTATGCAGAGCGCGGCGCCGAGCGCTTCCCCAACGACTGGCGCTTCTGGCTCGACATCGGCTTCAACTACCTGGTCGAGTGGCAGGCAGAGACCGCCGAGGAGCGAGAGGCGATGCGCACGAAGGCCCTCGACTACTTCGCGGTGGCGTCCATGCTTCCGGGCTCCCGCTTGGACGCCAGCTACCTGACGGCGCTCTACGCCCAGCGCGACGACAACAAGATGGCGCTGTTCCACGCCTACCAGCGTTACTTCGATGCGTCCGACCGGGAGCGCGAGGAGCTGCTCGGCTGGATCCAGAAGCTGGAGGCCGAGGAGTCCTTCCTGGACATCGCGCGGCAGGAGCGGCTCTGGAAGGAGCAGCTCCCCTTCGTGGACCTCTCGTTCTTCACCTACCTCGGGCCCCTGGCGAGCGAGCGCCTCCCCGCGAGCTGGGACGAGCTGGACGACGCCCTGGTTGCGCTGGAGCGCCGTGCCGCCGAGGACGAGGCCCCCAAGACCCCCGACGACCAGGAGGCCACACCGTGAGCGAGCGCGTGCTGATCACCGGCGGGGCAGGCTTCATCGGCACCTCCCTCGCGACGCGCCTCGTCGACGCCGGCCGCGAGGTGGTGCTGCTCGACAACCTACACCGGAACGCGCTGCCCGGGACGCCGCTGGACGGCCACCCCGCGGTGACCCTGCTCCAGGGCGACGTCACCGACGCGGCCACCGTCCGCGCCGCCGTCCAGGGCTGCTCCCGCGTGGTGCACATGGCGTCCATCGCGGGCGTGGACACGGTCATGAAGAACCCCGTGCTCACCATGAAGGTGAGCCTGCTCGGGACCATGAACGTCCTCGACGCCTGCGTGGAGGCAGGCGCCGCGCGGGTCATCGACTTCTCGACCAGCGAGGTCTTCGGGCGCTACGCCTTCAACGTCACCGAGGGGGACGTGACCCAGCTCGGCGCCGTCGGAGAGGCGCGGTGGACCTACGCGGTCAGCAAGCTCGCCACCGAGCACCTGGCGCACAACTACTTCAAACAGTTTGGCCTGCCCACCGTGGCGATCCGCCCGTTCAACATCTACGGCCCCCGCCAGGTGGGGGAAGGCGCCGTCCACCATTTCATCGTTCGCGCCCTGCGCGGCGAGCCCCTCCAGCTCCACAACGATGGGAGCCAGATCCGGGCCTGGTGCTACATCGACGACATCGTGGACGGCATCCTGACGGCGCTCGTGGCGCCCGAGGCCGTGGGCCACTCCTTCAACATCGGCAACCCGAGATCCACGGTGACCATCCACCAGCTCGCCCGGGACATCGTGCGCCTCGCGGGCTCCAGGTCTGCCCTGGAGCACGTCGCGTGGGACTTCCCCGACGTGGAGCTGCGCATCCCCAACATCGACAAGGCGCGGCGCCTGCTCGGCTTCGAGCCGCGCGTCGAGCTCGAGGAAGGGCTGCGGCGCACCATCGCGTGGTACCGGGCCCGGGAGGCCGCATGACTCCCATCCCCCTGTGCCGCCCGACGGTGGGCCCGGAGGAGCTGGCCGCGGTCGGCGACGTCCTCGCCTCGGGCCACCTCGTCCAGGGCGCCCGGGTCGCGGCCTTCGAGGAGGCCCTCGCGACGCGCCTCGGCCAGCCCGTCGCGGCGACCTCGTCGGGCACCGCGGCGCTGCACCTGGCGCTGCTCGCCCTCGGCGTGGGCCCGGGCGACGAGGTCATCGTGCCGGGCGTCACCTTCCCCGCCCCCGCCAACGCCGTGGAGGCCGTCGGCGCTCGCGCGGTGGCCGCCGACGTGGATCCCGAGCGCTGGGCCCTCGATCCCGCCCGCGCCGCGGCGGCCATGAGCGCCCGCACCCGCGCCGTCATCGTCGTCCACCCCTTCGGCGTCCCGGCCGACGTCCCAGCGCTGCGTTCACTCGGTGTGCCCATCATCGAGGACGCCGCCTGCGCGCTGGGCGCCACCCTGGACGGGCGCCCCTGCGGCACCCTCGGGGACGTCGCGTGCTTCTCCTTCCATCCGAGGAAAGTCATCACCACCGGCGAGGGCGGCGCCCTGACCAGCCCCGACGCCGGGATCGTCGACCGCGCCCGCCGCCTGCGCAACCACGGTATGGGTCCCGCCACCGGGGGCGACCCGGGCGCGCGGTTCGAGGAGGTCGGCCTGAACCTGCGCTTGAGCGACGTGCACGCGGCTGTTGGGGTCGTGCAGCTGCGGCGCCTCGACGCCCTCATCGACGAGCGCGCGGCCCTGGCGGAGCGGGCGCGCTCCTTCCCTCTCGCGCTCCTCCCCGGCCTCTTCGCGCCCGGCGCCGTGGTCCAGTCCCTGGTCGGCCTGCTCCCGCCCGGCGTGGATCGCGCGGCCGTCCTCGCCGCGTTGGCGCCACGCGCGGAGGCGACGGTCGCCAGCTACGCCATCCACCGGCTGGCGCCCTGGCGAGGCCGCCCCTGGGCCACCGACGCGGCGCTCCCCATGGCGGCGCGCATCCATGACTCGGGCGTCACCCTGCCGCTGTGGCCCGGCATGGGCCCCGACGCCATCGACGAGGTCGGCGCCGCTCTGCGCGACGCGCTCTTGACCACCACGGGAGGTGAGCCGTGAGCTCCGGAGCAACCCCGGCCATCGCCGTGGAGCGCCTGTCCAAGACCTTCCGCCTGGGCGTTCGCCTGAAGAAGGTCGAGGCGGTGCGGGACATCACCTTCGCGGCGCCGGCGGGCCACGTCTTCGGCTTCCTGGGTCCCAACGGCGCGGGCAAGACCACCACCATCAAGATGTGCATGGGCCTCATCCGGCCGAGCGCGGGCACCGTCCGCGTGCTCGGGGAGCCCATCGCGAGCCTGGCTGTCCGGGCACGCATCGGCTACCTGCCGGAGCAGCCCTACTTCTACGATTACCTGAAGCCCCACGAGATCCTGGACTTCTATGCCCGCCTGTTCGGGATGGACCGCGCGGCCCGGAGGCGACGCGTGGGCGAGCTCCTGGAGCTGGTGGGCCTCGCGGACGCCCGCGAGCGCACGCTGCGGAAGTTCTCGAAGGGCATGCTCCAGCGGGTGGGCATCGCGCAGGCGCTGATCAACGACCCGGAGCTGGTGGTCCTCGACGAGCCGCTGAGCGGCCTCGACCCCATCGGCAGGAAAGAGATCCGCGACATCATCGTGGACCTGCGGCGCCGCGGGAAGACGGTGTTCTTCTCCAGCCACATCCTCGCGGACATCGAGATGATCTGCGACGAGGTGGCGATCATCAACAAGGGCGTCATCCAGGCGGCCGGGCGCCTGAGCGACCTGCTCAACCCGCGCCTGATGACCGCGGAGGTCACGTGGCGCCGTGGTGACGCGGACCTGCCCCAGCGGGTCGAGACCTTCGGCGCCAAGGTGGACGACCTTGGCGCGCTGTGGCGGGCCGTCGTCGAGGCGCCCCGCTCCACGGAGCTCTTGCGCCTGCTGCTGGACGGCGGCGCAGAGGTCGATGGCGTCGTGCCGAAGCGCGACAGCCTGGAGGATCTGTTCATGCGCGAGGCGCTCAAGACAGGAGGCGAGCCGTGAGCTCACTGCTTCGCATCTCCGCCATCGCGTCGAACACCACGCGCGAGGCGATCCGCAACCGCGCGTTTCTCGGGCTCCTGCTGGCCGCCCTCGCCTTCATCGCCTTCTCGCTGGTGCTCGGAGAGCTGGCCGTCCGCGGTCAGGCAGCCCGGGTGGTCCAGGACTTCGGCCCCTTCGCCATCGGCCTGTTCGGGGTGGTCATCGCCATCACCATGGGCGTGATCCTGCTCTACAAAGAGATCGACAAGAAGACCATCTTCACGATCATCCCGAAGCCGGTCCACCGCTTCGAGATCGTGCTGGGCAAGTACGCCGGCCTGCTCGCGATCCTGCTTGTGACGGTCGGCGTCCTCGGCCTCGCGTGGACCGGCGTGCTCGCCGTCAAGGGGGCCCCCGTCACCGTGGAGGTCGTCAAGGTCGTCGCGCTGGTCTTCTTCGAGATCATGCTGGTCACAGCCGTCGCCGTGCTCTTCTCGGCCTTCTCGAGCCCCGTGCTCAGCGGCCTGTTCACGTTCGGGATCTTCTTCCTCGGGCGGGTGGCCTACCAGGTGGATCAGCTCCTCGACGCCCGTCGCGGCCTCTTCGTGGACCACCCCTCCCTGCGCCCGCTCGGCGAGGCCTTCGTCGCCGTGTTCCCCGACCTCCAGGTCTTCGACGCGACCCAGAACCTGCTCCTGGCCATGCCGATCCCCGGCACCTTCGTGGCGGCCGCGCTGACCTACTCCCTGGCCTACGTCGCCTTCTTCCTGGCGCTCGCCGTGCTCCTCTTCCAGCGCCGGGACTTCATCTGATGCGCGGCCCGGTCCGCCGCGCCCTGGTGCGCGTCGCCCTGGTCGCGCTCGTGGTCGTCGCCGCCATGGCCGCCCGCGCCCTCGTCGAGTCCCATGCCGCCCTCGACGCGGGGCGCGCCGCCCTCCTGCGCGGCGACCACCCGGCCGCCCTCTTCCACCTCCGCTCCGCCGGCCGCTGGGTGACCCCCGGCAACCCCTGGGCGGCGGACGCCGTCGCGGAGCTCATGGCGCTGGGAGCCGCCGCCGAGCAGCGTGAGGACTGGCTCCTCGCCCTGGAGGCCTACGACGCGGTGCGTGCGGCCTCCCTCGGGGCCCGCAGCTTCTACACCCCCCACGCGGCGGCCCTCGCCGCGGCCAACGAGCGCCTCCCCGCGGTCCTCGCCCGCGCCCGCGAGGTCCACCCGACGGGCCCCCGCTCCTCTTCAGAAGACCGCCCGGCCCTGGAGGCCCGCTTCCGCGAGGACGTGGCCCGCGACCGCTCCCCGAAGCCCGTGCCGGCCACCGTCGCCGTCCTCTGCTTCGCCGCCTGGATCGCCGCCATGGCCACCGGCGTCTGGCGCAGCGTCCCGGGCGACGGCCCGGTCCGCCGAGCCACCGCCCTCCGCTGGGCCGCCGCCTCCGCGGCCTTGTTCGCGGCGTGGCTCGCCCTCCTCGCGGCGAGCTGATGGGGGTCAAGCGTACTCATATCTCATATCCTGGGGCGCCAGGATATGAGATATGAGTACACTTGACCCCCGCCGGATCTTGACTCCTCTCACGAGACTGCCTTAGCTGCCGTGTGGTCCCTGGGATGGGGTACACACAACCTGAGACGGGCCCGATGCAGCACCAATGCTGCGTGACTGGCAGAATCGCTGTGTCGGAGGCCCAGGAGGCAGGATCCATGACAATCTTCAAACTCATGGCGATTGGAGCCCTCGGCGGCTGGCTCGGGGCCTGCGGCGCCTCCGCGCCCACCGTCGAGCAGACGGCGGCCCCGGAGGCCGCCATCCGCGAAGCGGAGGCGATCGGAGCGGGCGAGATCCCCCAGGCATCGCTTCACCTGAAGCTGGCCGCGGACCAGTACACCGCGGCCAAGCGGCTGATCGAGGACGGAGAGAACGCCCGGGCGAAGCTCGTGCTGGAGCGGGCACAGGCGGACGCGGAGGTCGCGCGGCAGATCGCGCAGATGGAGGCGACCCGCAAGCAGGCAGACGCTGCGGAGCGCCAGATCCAGAAGCTGATGGGAGCGACCGAGGTCCGCTGACCCGGCGCATGGAGGACCCCCATGATGACTCACAGAGCGATGTGGAGTGTGCCGATCACGGCGCTGATGCTGACCGGGGCGGGGTGTGCAACGACGACTCCCGAGGAGCTGAAGCAGGCGAGGATCGCCGTGGCGGAGGCCGAGAAGGGCCCTGCGGCCTCGAAGGCGCCGTCGGAGCTCCTGACGGCCAAGCAGTGGCTCGCCGCGGCGGAGAGTGACTTCGACTCGAACGGAAACGAGTGGAGCGTGCGAGATCGGGCGTACATCGCGCAGCGCAAGGCGGAGCAGGCGACTGTCATCGCCCAGACCCGCTTGTACGATTCGCGGCTGACCCAGGCGAAGGAGCAGCTCGTGCAGGCTGGTGCCCGGTTCGGGGAGGAGGTCCGCGAGAAGGAGCAGGCGCTCCAGGAGAAGCAGCAGCAGCTCGAGCAGGAGAAACAGGCTCGGATCCAGGCCGAGGCGAAGATGAACCAGGCCATGGACCGGCTGAAGGAGGAGGCGCGAATCTCCCAAGAGGCAAGAGGCCTGGTGATCAGCCTGTCAGGCGGAGTGCTCTTCGACACGGGGAAGACTCAGCTCCGGCCCTCCGCCTTCGACAAGCTCGACCGCGTGTCCGACCTGCTCCGGAGCGTCCCTGACCGCAACGTGGTGGTCGAGGGCCACACGGACAACCAGGGGCCGGACGAGCGCAACCTGCAGCTCTCCATCGCCCGGGCGCAGGCGGTCAAGGAGTACCTGGTCGGCAAGGGCGTCCCCGCCTCGCGTGTGGACACGAAGGGCTACGGAGAGGGTCGCCCCGCAGCCTCCAATGACACCCCGACCGGGCGCGCGGAGAACCGTCGCGTCGACATCGTGGTGGAGCCCATCGCCGCTCCGTCAGAGTAGGTGGTCTCCCGGCTGGTGGCAGTCTCTGCGGGCTGCCACCAGGTCCGGCCACCGCTGGAGGATGCACCCGACGTACACGGGCACGCTGTTGTTGTACGTCACGCCGCCGAGATCGACCGTGGCGTCCGGGTGGGTGTAGCCGAGCACGTGCAGCGCCTCGTGGATCAGCGTGCGTGACAGCGAGACCTCCTGCCCGGGGGCGAGCAGAGGCGCTCGCAGGACGATGGCCCGCGTGCCCATGACGGTGAGCGCCTCGGCTCCCCCCGCCACGTCACAGCCGCCGTCGAGCACGAACACGCCGATCAGCCTCTCCCAGCGGAGCGCCAGCGGCACGTCCACGGCCTTGGTGCGCCACCCCGCGTCCTCCTCGACGACCCAGTCGGTCTTGCTCCGCAGCAGGTCCACGACCTCCGGGTCCGCGAGCGCGCGGGTGACGCGCGCCGCGGCTGAGCGCACCACCCGGTCCTCCGCGGCGGTCAGGCCCCTCAGCTCGCACCCCTCGCCGCGCAGCACGGAGAGCGCGGCCTCCTCCTCCGGCGCGGCGTTGGCGGGCAGCGGCGCGTGCAGCGGGAGCGCGAGCGCGGGACCGGGAACGACCAGGAGCAGGAGCAGCCATCGCATGCCGTTGCAGGACGCACCAGGTGGCGCGCCCCAACGAGCGCTCTCCACTTCGACGTGTAACCGCCTACCGGACCCCCACGCTCATCATCTTGTAGGGCACGTTCGTGTGGCCGTTCTGGTTGAACGAGACGCCGTTGTAGCTGCCGCCGTCATCGCCATCGTAGCGGTAGTAGGGGGTCGAGCCGTCGCTGCACCAGTTGTTGCACCCCTTCCAGCAGCTCGTGTAGCCGGAGATGAAGAAGCCGGTCCACATCCACCCGTTGTCGCAGAGCAGGAGCTGGTACTTGTAGCTGCCGTTCATCGACCCGTAGCCGGTCCAGAGCCCGTAGGTGGACCCGTTGGTGAACCAGGTCGTGCTGCTGGCGACGATGGTCCCGGCCGTGTCCCGCTTGAACCACGCCTTCTGGCCGTTGTCGTGGTTCACGTAGAGCACGTTGTTGAACGGGATGTTGCGGCAGTCGCTGCGGTAGCCGTCGAAGCCGAAGGCGCCCGCCATCGAGAAGGTCACCTCGGTCTTGGCGTGGACCTCCGCGTTGTCCGTGTGGCACATGGTCCAGCCGCCGCCGTCCGTCGTCATGTCGCACCATGCGAGGAACGAGTCGGCCGCGCTCCCGCCGTTGGGGTCGAGCCAGTAGTAGCCGTCCGTGTCGGTGCCCCCGTTGCGCAGCGCCAGGCAGGACGCGGCCGGCGTGTCCTTGGTGTTGGATGGCGCATCGGTGAACGGCCGCGCCCGCCGGATCCCCACGCTCATGAGCTTGGTCGAGACGGTCTGGTGGCCGTTCTCGTTGAAGGCGACGCCGTTGAAGCTGCCCCCGCTGTCCGCATCGGTACGGAAGTAGGTGGCCGACCCGTCGTTGCACCAGTTGTTGCAGTACTTCCAGCAGCCGTTGTAGCCCGTGGTCATGATGGCGCCGAACAGGCCCGACGTGTCGCACACCATCACCTGGTACTTCGTGGACGCGCTCGCGACGCCGTAGCCCGACCAGGTGCCGAAGGAGCCGCCCGTGCTGTCGTAGCCCGTCGCGCCGAACGTCAGGTCCAGGTCGATGTCGCGCTTGAACCACGCCTTCTGGTTGGCCGTGTGGTTGACGTACAGCACCTCGGACCACGCGACGGCCCCACAGGCGGTCCGATAGCCGTCCGTCCCGTAGGGGTTCGCCTGGGTGAAGGTCGTCTGCGACTGGAGGCGCACCTCCCCATTGTCCGTGTAGCACATGGTCCAGCCGCCGCCGTCGGTGTCCATCTCGCAGTAGGCGGGGAAGGCGTCGGCCTGGGTGCCCCCGTTCGGGTCGATCCAGTAGATGCCGCTCGCCTGGACGCCCAGCTCCTTCAGCTCCACGCAGTCCCGGCCCGCCAGCGACTGGCTCGACCCTGGCCCCGCCGACCCGCCCGACAGGGGGACCCACTCGGTGCCGTCGCAGCCCATGAACTTCGCGTTGGCCGTGTCGAACCAGATCTGCCCCGCGTTGGCGTTGCTACACGATCCCGGAGCCGTCGACGCCGGATGGGCCCGGAAGGACGTCAGCGAGCCGCCCCCGAGATCCAGCGCCTTGGCCGCGACCGCTCCCGACTTCGCCACCGTGAACGTGGTCGCCGAGCCGTCGCCGCCCTCGATGACCGGCGCCGCTCCGCCCTGGACGAGGCGCAGGGTGGGCCTCGTGCTCGCCGCCGTGTTCTGGACGATGAGGCCACCGCCCGTGGGGTTGCTGGAGTTGCCGTTGGGCGGGTTGCCCACCTGCACGAACCACCCGCTGGTGCTCGCCCCGACCACGCCCAGGACCGGCTGCGCGCTGCCGCCCCCCTGGCGCAGCTCCGTGACCCGCAACACGGGATCGTTGGGCCCCTCGCCCGCGCCGCTCCGCGTCACCTCCAGGGCCGGCCCGTTGCCCTTCTGGTCGATGGTCGTCCCCTGGAAGGTCCCGCCGACCACATGCAGCGTGCTGGCCGGCGCGCCGACGCCGACCCCCACCCGGTGGGTCAGCCCGTCCACGTAGAGGGTGGAGCCGTCGGCCGCGAAGGATCCAGTGACCTCCAGGTTGGCCGCCAGGTCTGCGCTGTGGATGCAGCCCGTGCAGGCGACGTCGCCCGCAGGACCGCCCTTGGACGCGCTGCCCGCGTAGGTGAAGGCGACGTCCGCGCTCGCGACGCCCCCATCCTGCAACGCCGCCGTGCCGACGCTGCCCGCCGCCAGGTCCGTCGCGTCCACACAGCCCGAGCACGCGAGCCCCGCCGCGTCGCCCCCGGGCCCTGCGCCAGCCGCCCATGGGACGCCGAGCTGGGCCGCCTTGATCGCTCCGGGCGCGATCAGCGCCGTCCCTACGCAGCCGGAGCACGCCAGGGTCTCCGCGGCGGTGGCCAGGTCCGCCCGCCCCGCCTGGAGCGCGAAGGCGGCAGCCAGCAGCGGGCGGCGGGCCAGCGGGGGCTCGGCCTCCACCTGCACCTCCACCCACCGGGATGGGGCTGCCGTCACCGCCGCGGGCAGCGGCCCCAGCTCCACGTCGAAGAGCCCGCCGCCCACGGCGACGCTGGCGGGCTGCTCGTAGAGGAGCGCTCCGCCCGTCTGGGCATCGAACACCCGGATGGTCAGCGCGTAGGACCCCGATGCGGGAGCTCCCGAGGATGTGGCCAGGAAGCCCTGGAACGGGACGCGGTCCGGGACGGCCGCACGTGCGTGGACGGACAACGCCAGGACGAGCACGGGCAGGAGGCGCATGGCACCCTCGCGGAATTGATTGTCAGGTAGCTCCCCCTATACCAGAAGCGCAGTCTGGCCGCCAGGGCGTGGATGCGACGGCTGGGAGCGTCTCCCTTGTGCGCCCGGGGCTGTCGCGTGTCGTCGCCCCGGGAGCGCGTCCCGGGGTTCCCGTGCCCCGAGTCTGGTGGCTCCCGGACGCGGGCCGACCCGCGCCCGGGTTCTCCTCACCTGCGTGCGCGGAACCGCGCGCTCCACACCTTGCCGTCGAGCGCCTTGGGCAGCGCCCGCACCACCTCGGCGGGAAGCGCTCGGGTCAGCTCCCCCAGCTCGTCGCCGCCCAGGAAGCCCGCGATCTGCGCCGCGTCATAGACCAGCCGATCCTCGACGCGCACCTCCGACAGCCCCGCCGCCCGCAGGCCCGCCAGGTACTCGGCCTCCGTGATGGCGCCGGCGACGCACGCCGCGCGCAGCGCCGGGTTTCCCCGCAGGGCGGCCGGCAGCTCCTCCACCACGATGTCGGAGATGGACAGCTCCCCGCCCGGCTTGAGGACACGCGCGATCTCGCGGAACACCCGGTCCTTCTCCGGCGACAGGTTGACCACGCAGTTGGAGATCACCCAGTCCACGCTCTCCGTCGCGACGGGCAGCTCCTCGATGATGCCCTTGCGGACCTCCACCTGGGTCGCGCCGGCCCTGGCCGCGTTGGCGCGAGCGCGCTCGATCATCGCGTCCGTCATGTCGACGCCGATGACCTTGCCCGCCGGGCCCACCTTCTGCGCGGCGAGCAGCAGGTCGATCCCCGCGCCGCTGCCCAGGTCGAGCACCGTGTCCCCCTCGCGGATGCCTGCAAAGGCCACGGGGGCGCCGCACCCGAAGGAGCTGGCCACCGCGTCCGCCGGGAGGCTCGCCAAGTCCGCCGGATCGTAGCCGGCGGCCTTTGCCGTCTCACTCGTCGGCTCCGCGCCGCAGCATGACGTGCTGCAGCACGAGGCGCCGGATACCGCCTTCGTGTAGCTCTGCGCCACCTCGTCCCTGATCGCCTTCGCTTCGCTCATGGTCGTTCCTCCTGAACGTCGGTCCCGGGAGCGTCGCCCCCGGAGTCTCTCTTGGCAGGCGCCCCCGAACCGTCCGGGGGCTGCGCCGCGCAACCGCCGCCAGGTGGGCAGCATGCGTCGATGGCGTCCGCGATCTGCCGCAGGAGCCCCGAGAGGTGCTCGAAGCGGAGCCTGACCAGCACCTTGCGGCCCTCCTTGCGCGTCTCGACGATCCCCGCGTCACGGAGCACCGTCAGGTGCCGCGAGACCACGGAGACGTCCAGCGGGCAGCACGTGGCGATCTCTCCGACCGTCACGGGCTCCCGGCAGCGGGCGAGCCAGGTCAGGATGTCAACCCGGGAGGCGTCCCCGAGCGCCCGGAACAGGTCCGGGGACAGGAGAGCCCCCAGGGGGGAGCAGCAGGGCGTCGTGTCATCGTTGCATTGTTGCGTCATTGTGCAAATGATGTCCGTTCAGCGGTGGGTGTCAAGAGACGATTGCTTCTTTGTGCAAGTTTTCTTCCGTCCCCCAGATCATGGATCCCGGCGCGCCGACTTGCGCCCCACGGGCCCGTGCTGTACCACGTGTTCCAACTTCAGTCCTGGAGAGTCCTCCCCCACCAGGCGAGTGGCGCCGCGGTCCAGCGAGCGGCACTTGGGGGAATCTGGCCCCAGGGCGTCACAGATCCTGCCGTCGCGCGCGCCGTCGACCGGTGCGACGCGACTCATAGAGGAGATAGCATGAGAGTACGAGGAAGGACCATCGCGCTCGTCAGCGCGCTGTTCCTGGTGATCGCGGGAGCGGCCGCGTGTGAGGGCGATGAACCCGGCGGCAACGGATCGGGCGCGGACGCGGGGGTCGGTGACACGGGGAGCAGCGACTCCCTTGCCGGCGACACGAACGCAGGGGACGGTCAGTCCGAGGACGCGCACGCCGACATCCACGGAGGCGACAGCCACGCAGAGGACGGCCTCGCCGGGGACGCCCACGAGGACGCCCACGTCGACGATGCCCACGCTGGCGATGCCCACGAGGGTGACGCCCACGAGGGTGACGGCCACCAGGGTGACGCCCACACCGGAGATCCCCACTGGAGCTACGAGGGCGAGACAGGTCCCGAGCACTGGGGCAGCCTCTCGGACAAGTACGCGCTGTGCGAGACCGGCATGGCGCAGTCGCCCATCGACATCGTGGCGGTGAGCCCGGCGTCCCACCCCGCGATGAACTTCGCCTGGAAGACCAGCAAGGCGGTGGTCCTCAACAACGGCCACACGGTCCAGTTCAACTACGACCCGGGCAGCACGCTGACCGTGGACGGCCACACCTTCGCGCTGACCCAGCTCCACTATCACGCCCGCTCGGAGCACACCGTCGGCGGCCACTTCTACCCCGCAGAGCTCCACTTCGTCCACGAGGCGGAGGGCGGCAAGCTCGGCGTCGTCGGCGTGTTCATCGAGGAGGGTGAGGAGACCGAGGCGCTGAACCCCGTGGTGGACAACCTGCCCACCGAGGAGCAGAAGGCCACCGCGGTCCCCGGGGTGACCATCGACGCCGCGGCGCTGCTCCCGGCCGTCAAGGCGAGCTGGCGCTACGACGGATCGCTGACCGTGCCCCCCTGCACCGAGGGTGTGGAGTGGTTCGTCATGTCCCAGCCCATCACCGCGTCCACTGCCCAGATCACCAAGCTCACCAAGGTCTTCGACCACAACTGGCGCCCGGCCCAGCCGCTCCATGATCGCCATGTCGAGGGGCCCCACTGGGGCTACGAGGGCGAGACCGGCCCCGAGCACTGGGCGGACCTCTCCCCCGACTTCGTGCTCTGCTCCGAGGGGCAGGCGCAGTCCCCCATCGACATCCCCAGCGAGTGGGCCGTGCCCAATGTGCCCGAGATGTTCCACGTGCAGTGGGAGCCGGCGCCGCTCGCCATCCTGAACAACGGCCACACGGTCGAGGTGCGCTGGGAGCCGGGGAGTGAGCTGGTCATCGACGGCGCGACCTACGAGCTCGACCAGTTCCACTTCCACGCCCACAGCGAGCACCTCGTCAGCGGCGCCGACTGGCCGCTGGAGATCCACTTCGTCCACTACGGGCCCGAGGGGGCCGCGGTGGTCGGGGTGTTCGTCGAGGAGGGGCCAGATGAGAACGACGCGCTCGCCTCCATCCTGCCCTACGTCCCTGCGACCCTCTCCCCCGTCCTCGAGGGCGGCCCCGTGATCGACGCGATGGGGCTCCTGCCTCCGGCGCAGGAGACCTGGCGCTACGACGGGTCGCTGACGACGCCCAAGTGTACGGAGGGCGTGAGGTGGAACGTGATGGCGCAGCCGATCAGCGCCACCAAGGACCAGATCGAGGCGCTGGCCGCCGTCCTCCACGGCAACCACCGCCCCGTCCAGCCGCTCAACGGGCGGTCGATCAACGGCATCCCCGGCGGGGAGTGGTAGGAGCGGAGGGAAGCCTGACGCCGCGTCTCTACGGAGTCCAGCACACCGGGCACACGTCCCCCGCCACCCCGGTGATGGCCGACGGCGCGCCCTCGATGAGCAGCGCGAAGCTCACGCCGTCGGCCACACCGTCGCCGTCCAAGTCCACGTCGGGGATCACGCTGGCCGCGAGCATCCCCAGCAGCGCCTCCTTGGGGAAGGGGAGCTGGGCGTCCGGCACCGCCTCGATGGACGCCACGATGTCGGCCATGGGCACCACGCCCCCGATGGTCCCGCCCAGCACGTCGACCCCCTCCCCAGGCGCGACCGCCAAGTCGGCCTCGATGCGCACGTCATGCAGCGTGTACTCCACGATGACGTTGGGGATCATCGTGAAGCGCGCCACCACCGTGGTGCCGGCGCCGCCCGCGCTGACGTGGCTGCCGTCCACCGTCGCGTCCGTGAAGGTGAACTTGGGCGTGCACGACTCCGTGAAGCTGATCTCGCGCACCACGTAGCTGCAGCTCGCCACCGCGGGGTCGCAGCCGTCCTCGGGGTCGCCGTGGTGGATCGTCAGCGTGTAGGTGCTCCCGTCCCCCACGAGCCCCGCGTGCTGCGCCAGCCATGTGAAGGTCCCCGCCTCCACGTCCGCCGCCAGCGGGCCGTTGAGCAGCCCCGCCGCCGGTCCGAACGCGTTGTCGGGGACGCCGTCGCCGGTCACGTCGAGCGCAGCTCCGGGGCCGCTCGCGAACTGGATGGTCGTCAGGCGCTGCACCGGGCAGCCGTCGCACTCGGGCGCCGTGTCCGCCACGCACCCGACGCCCGCCTCACAGGCCGCGACGCCGCAGAGCGGGCCCTGGTCGCACACGACCGCGGACCCGGCGCAGTCGCCTGCGGCGCAGGCGTCCGCCTCGGTGCACACGTCGCCGTCGTCGCAGGCCTCGCCGTCCGGTGCGGGCCCCTGGACCCAGCCAGCCTGCGGATCGCAGCTCCACGCCTGGCACGGCTCCGGCAGGGAAGGCGGCGGCGGCACAGGGGACGCCGGGTCGGGCACGCAGGCGCACGCCTCGCACCGGTAGGCCTCGTGGCACGCGTCGAACTGACCGGCGCAGTCCGCGTCGGTGGTACACCCGGCCGCCGTCCCCGCGCACGCGCCGCCGCCGCAGACATCGCCCGTCGTGCAAGCGTCTCCGTCGTCGCACGTCGCCTCATTGTCGGTGTGGACGCAGGCGCCGTCCTCGCACGCGTCATCGGTGCACGGGTTGCCGTCGTCGCAGGTCTCCCCGACGCACACCCCCGCCTCGCACGTCGCGCCGCACCCGCCGCACGCCGCCCCGTCGGCCACCGGCGCCCAGGCGTTGGCCCCCGCGTCGCAGGCGGCGCACGGGTTCTGCGGATCCGCGTCCCCGTCGGCGTAGCACGCGCCCCCGATGGCGCACGTTCCCGCGGTGGGCGTCGCGACGCACGCGCCGCCGACGCAGGCCTCGGTCGTGCACGCGAGCCCGTCGTCGCAGGCCATGGGTGCGCCGGCCACGCACACGTCGTCGCTGCACGTGTCGCCCACCGTGCAGGGGTCTCCGTCCTCGCACGGATCCCCGTCCTTTCCGCACGCCGGGCCCTTCACGTCCCCCGCGTCGGGCCCCGTGACGTCCGCCTCCCCGATGCCCCCCGCGTCGCCTGCGGGCGTCGCGTCCGCGTCCGCGTCCCCGCTCGCCCCGGTCACCGCCTCGTCGGCGCACGCAGCAAGCGCCAGCGCGAGCACCCCGATCCAGACTCTGTCAAACCGCATGGGTCCTGCCTCCTGTTGGTGAGATCGTTCGTGACCATAGGACAGCCCCGCCGCCACCGCAACTGCACGACGCTTCCCCCTCCGTGGGGGCCGCCGGTGCCAGTGCGACGCCGGGTGGACCCCGTGCGGCGCGCCGGTGTAGGGTGGCGCCGCCGAGGAGAGCCGATGAGCGAGGCGCCAAGGGAGTTCTGCTACCGCTGCCACAAGGCCCTGGGAGCTTGTGTGTGCGCCTCCCTGCCGCGGGTGCCCAACCGCACCCCCGTGCATGTCATCCAGCACCCGCGCGAGGCGCGCTGCGCCATCGGGACGGTGCGCCTCGTGCGCCTCGGGCTCGAGCGCTGCACGGTGGAGGTCAACGCGCCATGGTCCGGCGCGCCGTCCCGCCTGGCAGCCGCGCCGCCCCCCGGCGCGGCGGTCCTGTACCCGAGCGAGGGCGCCCGCCCCCTGGAGACGTTGCCCCTGACGGAGCTCCCCCGCGCCCTGATCGTCCTCGACGGCACGTGGCACCAGGCGCGCACGCTCCACCGCAGCAACCCGTGGCTCGACGCGCTGCCGCACGTCGTGCTCGCCGACCCGACGCCGAGCGCCTATCGCATCCGAGCGGAGCCACGCCGCCACTACCTCTCGACCGTCGAGGCCATCGTCGCGGCGCTGTCGCTCATCGAGCCCGACACGCCGGGGCTCACCACGCTGCTGTGCTCCTTCGGCGCCATGGTGGACTACCAGATCGACCGCGCCCGGCAGCGGGCCGTCCGACGCGCGCGGGCCGTGACCAGGGCGCGCCCACCCGTCGCCCTGGGCGACGTCGTGGTCCACGCGGAGACCGCTGGCCCGCCCGACGCGCGGCGCATCGTGCATCTGTGCGCCGTGCGCGTCGCGACCGGCGAGCGCTTCGAGGCCGTGGGGTGTCCTGCCAGGACTGCGGACACGAAGCTGGCCCACCTCGGCCTCAGCGAAGCGCACCGCGCGGCCGCGATCCCCGAGGAGCTGCTCCGGCAGCGGTGGCGAGCCTTCCTGCGTCCGGGTGAGCAGCTCTGCGCGTGGAGCAGCCGCACCCTGCAGGCCCTCGGAGCCCAACCCGACGCCGTGCTGCTCAAGGCTGCGTGGTGCAACGCCACGCGAGCGCCCGCCGGCGATCTGGTGGCCCTGGTGGCGGCGCGCGGCCTCCCCACGCCCCCTCCTCTGTTCGCGGGGCGGACGGGAGCCCTCCTCGGGTGCGCGCTCGCCGTCCGTGCCGCCCTCCTGGGCGACGCCTCCCCCCCCTGACCCGCGGACGACGCCAGGCAGGCTGCGCGGACCCACCTCCCCCGCCGAGCTGCCAAGGTGTCCAGGGTCCCGAGAGACTCGCCGGCACGAGCTGAGCCGAAGAAACTGGTCCGACCAGTTGACCAGCGGACGAGCTGCTGGCATGCTCCCCGTTGTCGGAAGCACACCCGGGAGGCGACGATGGCGGATGAGCGCGAGTCGCGCAACAAGCGCGACCAGGCGGAGACGGTGACCCTGCGCGGAGCGGTGCGTGTGTTCCTGCGCTACCCGACGCCCTGGATCCTGGGCGTCTCGGCCCTCGCCGCGCTGGCCGTGCGGCTGTGGCTCGGCGCCTTCACCTACTGGGACCTGGTGATCCCCGCGGCGATCCTCGCGCTGTGGCCCACCCAGGAGTGGGTCTTCCACGTGGTGTTCCTGCACTTCCGGCCGCGCCGCCTGCTCGGGCGCACGCTCGACCTGCCCGTCGCCCGCGCCCACCGCGCCCACCACCGCGACCCGTGGCGCATCGACAAGGCGTTCATCCCGCTGCACATCGTCATCGGCGGCGTGCCGTTCCAGCTCCTCATCTGGAACGTCCTCCTGCCCCCGACGCTCGCCTTCACGGGCATCGCCTTCTACCTGCTGCTCGCGACCCACTACGAGTGGATCCACTTCATCGTGCACACCCGCTACAAGCCTCGGGGCGCCTGGCTGCGGCGCCTGTGGCACAGCCACCGCCTCCACCACTGCAAGAACGAGCGGTACTGGTACGGCGTGACCATGCTCTCGGGCGACCGCCTGCTGGGCACTTCGCCTGCCCCACAGGCGACCCCACTCTCCCCCACCTGCCGCACCCTGGGCTACGAAGGTGACCTGGGCGCGGGCCGCGAGGTGCCCGCATGACCCTGCGGCCCGTCGTGCGCACCTCGTTGTCTCAAGGCGTGTTCGAGCAGCTCCGGGAGCAGATCGTCAGCGGCGCCCTGGAGCCAGGGGCGACCCTGCCTGCCGAGCGGACCCTCTCCCTGGTGCTCGGGGTCAACCGCAGCGCGGTGCGGGAGGCGCTCAAGCGGCTGGAGCAGGCTCGCCTCGTGGCCATCCAGCAGGGCGGAGCCACGCGGGTGCTCGACTTCGCGCGCACGGCGGGCATGGATCTGCTCTCCGAGCTCTTGGTCGGCCCGGGCGGCGCCCTCAGCGCAAAGGTGGCGCGCGGGGTCATGGAGATGCGCACCGCCCTGGCGCCCGACATCGCCCGCCGGTGCGCGGCGCGCGGGGGCTCCGTCACGGCTGCCCGCCTCGACCCGCTGCTTCAGCGGATGAAGGCCGCGCAGGGCGACCTCCCGGCGCTCCAGCAGCTCGGCATCGCGCTCTGGGAGGTCGTGGTGGAGGGCGCGGACAACGTCGCCTACCAGCTCGCCTTCAACACCATGCGCGCCGCCTACGCGCGCATCTGGAGCGTGCTCGAGCAGCCGCTGGCGGCCGAGCTCCGCGACCTCCCCGCCTACGAGGCGCTGGTCGAGGCGATCCGCCGCGGCGACGAGGGCGCCGCGTTCGAGGCGGGCCGCCGCATCGTCGAGCAGGGCGAGCGCAGCGTCGTCTCCCTGCTCGCCGCCCTCGACAGGGCCGCTTCGTAGGCTGGCCCGACCTCCGAGCCCCCCGCCAGCTTCCGTGACGCCTTGCACCTGGACCCTTGGACTTCGCTCGAAGAGCGAGGCAACGCAGGCGTCAGCCGCCCGTGATCGAGGCCGCCATGCGAAGCGCGAGCGCGATGGTAGTGAGCGTCGGGTTGCTGATGCCCCCCGATGGGAACGCGCCGGCCGTGGCAAGGTACAGCCCGGGGACGTCGTGTGCCTGGAGACAGGAGTTGATCGTGGACGTCTCGGGATTGCTCCCCATGCGGTGGCCACCCATGTAGTGGCCGGTGATGGACGGCGGCACCAGGACGCGGACATCGTGCGCGCCCGCGGCCTCGAGGATCCGCTCCATGACACGACGCAGCTCATGGTAGCCGCGCTCGACATACGGCCCCATCAGGCGCAGGTCGACGCGTGGCGCAGGGAGACCAGCGCGGCCCCTCAGGCGCGTGGAGAGTGTCACGCGGTTGTCTTCGCGCGGGAGGGGCTCGAGGTAGCAGCCGAGGGTGATCCAGTGGCCGAACAGCTCCGCGATCTCTTCGCGCAGGGCCTGGCCCCACAGCCCGCTGCGGGCGGAGACGTCGGCCGGCGACGGTCCGGCATTCTCGCGGACGAGGATGCGGCCGCCGGAATACTCCGAGCGTCCCGGGTGGTCGTGCATCGCCAACGAGGTGGCGGTCTCGAAGCCGAGGCGATAGGGGCTCAGGCGCTGATCGACGCGGCCCATCACATAGAACTTGGGGCGGTCCATGAACCAGCGGCCGAGCTGGCCGTTGCGGTTGGCGAGCCCCTGTGGGAAGGCGCCCGACGCAGAGTTGAGCAGCAAGCGGACCGCCTCGACGGCCTGGGTCGCGACGACCACCACGTCGGCCTCGACGGCATGCGTCCGGTCGCTCGCGTCGAGGTAGAGGACGCGGCAGACGGCGTCGCTCCTGGACGTCTCGATGCGGACCGCCTCTGCCTCCGTCAGGACGCGCACGTGCGGGAGGCGCTCGATGCGGCTCATCGTCTGGTCGGCGCTGTACATGCCGCCGATGGGGCACGTGCGGCACGTCGCGAAGGACTGGCATGCGGGGCGCCCATCGTACGGGATGGAGTTGCGCGCCGTAGGGACGTGGTGGAACGGGACGCCGACCTTTGCGCCGGCAGCCTGCACCAGCCGGTCCGTCTCACTCATGGCGAACGGTCCCATCGGGTAGGGAGCGCTGCGCGGTGGGGACCACGGGTTGTCGACGGTGCCCGAGACGCCGAGGAGGCGCTCTGCGCGGACATACCACGGCTCCAGCTCTTCGTAGGTCAGAGGCCAGTCCTCGGCGACGCCGTACAGCGTCTGCATTCGGAAGTCGGCTGGCAGGAAGCGGGGCGTGACGGCGCCCCACGTCAGGCTGGTTCCCCCGAGCATTCGCAGCGTGAGTCGGTTGATGGACGGATCGTCGCCTTGTGACTCATAGGCGTAGCGGGGGGAGGGCCACGCAGGTGCACCGCTCTCGGCGCGCTGGAGGACGGCGAACCGATCCGCCGGCGGGCGCGGGCCGGCCTCGAGCACGGTGGTGTGGACCCCGGCCGTCGCGAGCGCCCAGGCGCTGGCGGCGCCCACGGGGCCGGACCCGATGACCACGGCGGTCTGCCCGGCGCGAATCATCGGAGCTCCCCTTGCCGCTTGGCGCGCCCTGGTCGCCGGTCGTAGCTGACGACCGCCCAGCCGGCCGTGCTCGAGTAGTACAGCCGCAGGAGGTCCCGCAGCACGTGGTTCCGCAGGCGCCGCGCGTCCCGAGGAGCGATCACCAGGTCGAGGTTGTCGCCCGTCAGGCGGGTCAAGCGGCGCCACGCTGGCTCTCGCTCCTCGTGCGGGTAGGTCCGCAGGAGCTCCCGCAGCACGCTGTCGCGGGCGCGAAGGTCCAGCGCCGCGAAGGGACGCTCGCCGTGTCCGCGCCGCGCGACCCGATCGAGCAGGCGCGCGGCCGAGCGATACTCCGCGAGCAGGGCCGGGGTAGCCGCAACCTGGCGGGCGAGGTGGTCGCGAAGGCGCTCGCGCGGCAGGTCCGATGCGCCGGCGGCGACCTCCAGGAGCGCATAGAGCGTGGCGTGCTCTCTGTCGCTCAGGGGGGGGGCATCAGTCTCCTCGCGGGGCGGCGGGTCAAGGATCCGCCTGATTGTGCCAAGCAGACTCCACTTCATGTCCGGAACCTCCTCGGACCCTGGGGATTGGTCACCCGAGCGGGGAGCATCACCATCGAACCTAGACAGGCGCGACCACCACGCCAGCGGACAGCGCGCTGCGCGGCCCTGGACTCGTGACCCGGGGGGGGGCTCTTCGCAGGGACACCGAGACCTCGCCGCGCCACGCCGCGTTGGTTACATCGAAGGGCCGATTCACCGGTGAGCGCCTCGGCAGGGGGGCGTCTCTTGTCCTCAGCGGCCACGAGCTGCCGCTCACCCCACACCTCGAAGAGAGTCGACGATGATCCATCGTGTCGCGTTGGTATGCGCAGCGGCCGCCACCCTCGCCGGGTGCCTTGGCGAGCCTGTCGGACGCGCACCCCGGTCCCTCGGAGAGGGTGGCCCAGCCGCCAATGCGCCGACCGACGGCGCCCCCGTGGTTGATGGTGGCTCCATCACCATCAAGCCGGCCGATGAGGGTTCGGGGCCCGCCACGGGCGGAGGGGCGACTGGCGCCTCGGATGGCCACGGATCCTCCGGCGGCTCCGGTGGCCCGGGCGCCCCGGGCGGCGACGCTGGCGAGCGCGTCCCCGCCGAGCTCCCACCAGGGACCCGAAACGGCCAGTCGCCTGACGGGGACCAGACGGGCCCTGCGGACCCGGCCGACCCGGTCGGCGCCCCGACCGACCCGGCTCCCGCTCCGAGCACGTGCCAGGGCACGGTGGATCCGGGCCACGTCTCGCTCCACCGGCTCAACCGCGTCGAGTACGACAACACGGTCCGCGACCTGCTCGACGACGTGACGGGCCCGGCCGCTGCCTTCCCGGCGGACGACGTGGGCTACGGCTTCGACAACATCGCGGACGTGCTGACCGTCTCCCCGCTGCACGTCGACAAGTACGCCGCCGCTGCCGAGGCCCTGCTCGCCGAGGCGCTGAAGGTCACCCCTGGCGAGGCGGCCTCGTTCCTGTTCGAGGCCGAGGACCTCGGCGCCACGGCGGGAGCCGCGAAGGGCTCGGCATGGAACCTCTACGCGGTCGGCACCATGACCGCGAAGGTCACGCTGCCGGCCGACGGACCGGTGGTGCTGTCCGCCCTCGCCTGGCAGGACCAGGCCGGGTCCGAGGCCGCCAAGATGACGTTCGCCCTCGATGGCAAGGTGCTCACTACCTTCGACGTGACGGCGCTGAAGGCCAGCCCGCAGCTCTTCGAGCACGCGACCACGGCGGCCGCGGGGGCGCACACCTTCACGGTCGGCTTCATCAACGACTACAACCAGAGCGGAGACCGCAACCTGTGGCTCGACTGGATCGCCGTCGAGGGGCAGCCCAAGGCGCCCGTCATGAGCCCGACCCGCGCCGTCATCGTCACGTGCGACCCACAGAAGGCGGGCACAGGCCCCTGCGCAACCCAGATCATTCGCGACTTCGCCCGCCGGGCCTGGCGCCGCGAGCCGCTGACCGATGAGATCGCCCCCCTCGCCGCCGTGGTCCAGGAGGCCATCGCGCTGGGCGGCACCTTCGACGAGGGCATCGAGGTGGCGCTGGCCGGCGTGCTGGTCTCCCCGCACTTCATCTACCGGGTGGAGCTCGACCCGGGCCCCGGCCCGCACGCGCTCTCCGGGCCGGAGCTCGCGACCCGCCTGTCCTACCTGCTCTGGAGCAGCACGCCGGACGCGGAGCTGCTCGCGGCCGCCGAGGACGGCTCGCTCCTGGACCCGGCGGTCCTCGAGGCCCAGGCGCTCCGCATGATGGACGACCCCCGCGCCGAGGCCCTGACCCTGAACTTCGCCGGCCAGTGGCTCACCACCCGCGCCGTGGATAGCGTGACGAAGGACGCGGAGCTCTTCCCCGCGTTCGACGACGAGCTGCGCGAGGCGATGCGCGCCGAGACGGAGCTCTTCTTCGACGAGTTCCTGCACTCCGACCAG
Organism: Myxococcales bacterium; assembly: GCA_045863395.1. Lineage (GTDB taxonomy): Bacteria > Myxococcota_A > UBA9042 > JABWCM01 > BTVJ01 > BTVJ01. The sequence goes on along the minus strand of BTVJ01000001.1, from coordinate 329,100 downwards.
AGCGCCCTCGACATGATCGACGCCGACTTCACCTACGTGAACGACCGCCTCGCCGAGCACTACGGGCTCGCGCCGACGGGCGCCCCCGGCTTCACCCGCGTGAGCCTGGAGGGCACCGAGCGCAGCGGCCTGCTCCACCAGGCGAGCGTCCTGACCGTGAACGCCCACCCGAACCGCACGTCGCCAGTCAAGCGCGGCAAGTGGGTCCTCGGGCGCCTGATGTGCCTGGAGCCGCCGCCGCCGCCCTCCGACGTCACGGGCCTCGTGGAGTCCGCGCAGGACGCGAGCCCGAAGACCGTCAAGGAGCTCATGCTCCAGCACACGACGGACCCCAAGTGCGCGGGCTGCCACACCCTGATGGACCCCATCGGCTTCGGGCTCGAGAACTTCGACGCCACGGGCAGGTGGCGCACCGAGGACGCCGGCGAGCCGATCGACCCCGCGGGCACGCTGTTCACGGGCGAGGACTTCGTCGATCCGTTCGAGCTGGCCATCCTGGTCAAGGAGTACCCGGAGGTGCCGCGCTGCATGGTCGAGCATGCGCTGACCTACGCGCTCGGCCGGGGCCTCCAGGCAACGGACCAGTGCACGGTCGAGGCCCTGGTCGACCAGTGGCAGGAGCGCGGCTACCGGCTCCGCGAGCTCTTCGTCCTGATCGCGCTGAGCGACCCGTTCCGCATGCGGCGCGCGGAGGTGCTGTGACATGACCCTCTCCCGACGGACCCTCCTGCGCGGCGCCGGCGTCGCGATGGCCCTCCCCTGGCTCGAGGCGATGCTGCCCCGCACGGCGCGCGCCGCGACGATGCCGGCCCCTCCGACGCGCTTCCTCGGCTACTACGTGCCGAACGGCATCCGCATGGAGCACTGGACCCCCGCGACGACGGGCCCCGGCTACGCGCTGACGCCGATCCTGAAGCCTCTGGCGCCAGTGAAGGACAAGGTGCTCGTCCTGTCCGGCTTGTCGGCCAACCCGGGCAAGCCAGACGGGGCCGGTGACCACGCGTCGGGCATCGGCGCGTTCCTCACGGCGACGAAGGTCGTGAAGACCGAGGGCGCCAACATCAAGAACGGCGTCTCGGTGGACCAGCTCATCGCCCAGAAGGTGGGCGCGCAGACGAAGCTGCCGTCGCTGGAGCTCGGCTGCGTCGAGCCGGGGAGCTACCCGGGCTGCGACAGCGGCTACTCCTGCGCGTACAGCCACAACATCGCGTGGGCCACCCCGACGACGCCCCTGCCGAAGGAGATCGACCCCAAGGCGGCGTTCAACCGCCTGTTCGCGGGCTTCAACCCGGGCGAGGGGCTCGCGGCGGCGACGCTGGAGCGGCGGCGCCTGCTGAAGCTCTCGGTGCTCGACGCGGTGCTCGACGACTCGAAGAAGCTGCACGCGAAGCTGGGCGTGACGGACCGCCAGAAGCTCGAGGCCTACCAGAACGGCATCTGGGAGCTCGAGAAGAAGCTGGAGGGGGCGGGTCAGGCCCCCACCGGGCCGGTCTGCGACCCGGGCAAGGCGCCGCCGTCCTGGAGCACCATCACCCAGTACGTCGAGCAGATGATGGACGTCATCGCCCTGGCCTTCCGCTGCGACATGACCCGGGCGGCGACGTTCATGATGAGCAACGGCCTCGGCGGCCGCGTCCACACCTGGCTCGGCATCAACGACGTGCACCACTACCTGTCACACCACGGCAACGACCCGCAGAAGCTCGACAAGCTCACGAAGATCAATGCGTGGGAGGTGGAGATGCTCGCCTGGCTGCTCACGCGCCTCGACGCCATGCCGGAGGGCGACGGCACGGTGCTCGACAACACCCTCGTGTACTTCTCGAGCGAGGTGTCCGACGGCAACCTCCACAACCACGTGAACATGCCGGTCCTGGTGGCGGGCGGCACGAAGGTCTTCCAGAGCGGCCGCCACGTGAAGCTCGACGGGAACCCCCCGGTCGCCAACCTCTTCACCACCATCCTCAACGCCTGCGGCGTCCCGAACGCGAAGTTCGGCGACGACGGCACCGGGGCGCTGGCGCTGGGCTGAGGGGCGGTCCGAGCTTGCTACCGCCCGTCCGTGGACCCGTCGCTCCTTGCGAGAAGGGGCCTCCTTGCCCCTGACCAGGAACGGTGAACTCCCCATTCTATTGTTCCCGCCACGGCAAGACACTTCGCTGCCTCGCCCTCGTCGACTTGACGCCGCGACGGGCGTGTTGTCATCATCTCCAACATGAGCGCCGCTCCCCTCGTTCGCCGTCGGATCATCCTCGGGACCAAGGCGTTCGCGGACGTCGTGGTGTGGCGCGTCCCCGATCTGGTCCTTCCAGCGGGCCACCCGTTCAAGTACCGGCTGGCGTACGTCGTGGCGGGGGAGTGCGTCATCCGGTACGACAACGAGCGGGGCAAAGGGGACCATCGGCACTGGGGAGACACGGAGTCCCCCTACGCGTTCTCCTCGCCGGAGCAACTGCTGTCTGACTTTGCCGCCGACATTTCGAGGTGGAACGATGAGCACGGTCGTCCTTGAGGTCCGCTCCCTCTCCGGGTCTCTCGCGGACGTCGCTCGCGCGATGGCGAGCGGTGAGCCCGAGGCGGAGGCGCGAATCAGCTTCGCCACCCCCGAGCTGCTCTGGGAGGTGCTGACAGCAAAGCGCTGGGAGCTCCTGAGGACACTCGCCGGCGCCGGTCCCCTCTCGATTCGCGAGGCCGCACGACGCGTGAAACGAGACGTCAAGGCCGTTCACGGTGACGTGGTGGCCCTGCTGAACGCCGGCCTGCTCGACCGCGGCGCAGACGGCAGAGTCGAGTTTCCCTACCAGACGGTCCGAGTCGAGTTCGTGCTGCGCGCTGCCTGACGCACCCGGGCTGCGTCCGCCGACACGAACGTCCCCCCGCTACTGCGGCTTCAGCTTGAACTCGGGCTTGGCCGGGTCGCGCATCTTGTTCAGGTCGGCGATCACGGAGTCGAAGTGGCGCGCGTGGACCGCGCCGTGGTCGGACATGACGCTGTCGTGCTCGTCCTTGCCGCCCGTGACCTTGTGATCCTTGTCGTAGACCGGCTGATCGTACTCGTCGACGTTGCCGATCATGTGGCCGAACTCGTGGGCGGCCGTGCCCTTCGTGGACTTCTCGTAGAACTTGCCCGCGTTGGCGCGGCCCGAGCCCGCCTTCACCTTCACGTCGTGGTCGGCCACGGTCTCCGTGTCCGCGTCCGCCAGGAAGAGGGGCCGGAAGCGGATGGGCAGGGTGGTCACGCCGTTCGAGGCCCGGAACTTCCCGTTCCACTTCTCCTTGATGCCGTCCAGCCACCGCGCCTTGATCTTCTGCATCTTGTCGGCCAGGGCGGCGTCCGCGCCCAGCCGGATGGCCACGGACACCACGACCTCCCGGTCGGTGATGCCGATGGTGTACGACTTGTGGCCCGTGTAGGTCTTGGCGATCCAGTTGCCCGCGTCGTCGCGCTCCGCGAGCTGCTCGTCGTAGGAGGCATACGCCCACCGGGTCTGGGTGTAGTTGCCGAGCAGCGCGTCGGGGTCCTTGCCCTGCAGCTCCGTGGCGCGGATGGCGATCTCGCGGACCTTGTCCGCTCCCTTCCGGGTGCGGTGCTTGAAGAGCTTCAGCACAGAGAGCGCGTTGGCCTCGACGGCCTTCCTGGGCAGGTTCTCCAGCAGCCGCGACAGCGCCTTGCCCTTGTCGAGGTGCTGCACCAGCGCCGGCAGCGCCGCGTCGCCGGCCCCGGCCAGCAGGCTCAATGCGCGCGTGGCCTCCCCGTCCGTGATGGCCCAGTCGAACGCGCCGTAGCTCATCAGGTCGTCGATGCAGGCGAGCCTGCGCTTGTTCTCTTTGACGACCTCGGCCGCCGGCCGGGCGGGGGGCTTCTTCCCGGTCGCCTTGGGCGCGCTGAAGTCCGGGCGCATCACGCCGTCGGCGTCGTCCTTGGGCTGGTCGAAGTCCGGGCGCATGAGGTCGTCGCCGGCCGTCGGTGCGTCGAAGTCCGGCCGCATCAGGCCATCTGGATCGGGCGGGCGAGGGCCCGGCTTCACCTGGGCGGCGCCCTCGGCGTAGCTCATGCCGCGGAGGCTGGGGCCCGGACGCCGCTCGGGCTCCTGGGCGGGTCGGGGGGCGACCTTCGGCTGCTTCTGTTGTTTGAGCTCCGGCATGTCCCTGCTCCTCAGTACGTCACTGCGCCGCGGCTCACGCGCGCGGCAATAGCCAACAGGGTTCTGCGCACCGCGCTGAACGCGGGCACGCCGTCCGCCTCGTTGTCCCAGAGCTTCACCGAGAGCTCGGCGCCGTCGACGCCGAGCGTGATCCTGGGCTGCGTCTCGTCGGGCACACCGTGGGCGCGGGCGGACACCACCGTCCAGAGCTTGCCGTCCACGGCCAGCCGCGCCAGCTCGCGCGCCTCACTCTCCAACAACGCGCCCTTGAACTCGGCGTCGGGCTTGCGCGGGCGGGTCCGCTTCACGTGGACCTCGCCGCCCTGGATCGTCACGTGCGTCCACCCGTCGAGGCCGTTGCCGTCCGCGTAGGCGCCGGTGAGCTGGGCCGCAGGCGTCGCTCCGGCGGCGACCGCGGACAGCGCGGCGATGAGCTTCTCCATGTCCGCCTCCGGGGTGACCCCCGCGATCAGGATGAACGCCAGAACTATCATGGTTCGCGCACCTCATCCACCAGTATAACCTGGTGGAGTCGACGACAAGCGGCCAGAGCAGGAGCCGTGCGGCGAGGGCCAGGGGCCGCTGTGGGGCCCGCACGGCGCTGCGGCGTCGCCCCCACCGAGCCCTCACCCCGCGCTGAACGCCGCGCGAACGCCCCGCCGGTAGGCCGGGGTGTTGGAGAGCAGCGCCGCCACCACCGGCAGCGCGATCGCGACGAGGGCGGCGGCGGCGAGGGCGCCGGGGGGGAAGCGCGGGCGCACGTCCATGCTCCCGAGGGCCACCGCCGCGAAGGTGGTCGCGAGCACCAGCACGGTCACGGCCGCGATCAGCCCCACGGCCGCGTGCTCCACGAGGTCGAGGCCCAGGATCTGGCGCGTGTCGAAGCCGAGCGCCCGCAGGATCGCCGCCTGCCGCACGCGCTCGGGTCGCCCGAGCCGCAGCGCGAGCAGCAGGATCAGCAGGCCCACCCCCGCGCACACGGCCGCGAGGAGCTGGATGGTGGCGCCGACGGTCCCGAGCAGGCGCCGCACCTGGCCGAACAGGGGCCCGAGGTCGATGACGCTGATGTTGGGGTGGGCGGCGAAGAGCTCCCGCTGAAACTCCGCCATGCGCTCCACGCCGGGCAGCCGCAGCGAGCCGATGAGCGTCTGGGGCGCCCCTTCCAGGACCTGCGCCGGGAGCACGACGAAGAAGTTGGGCAGCAGGCTGAGCCAGTTGATCTGGCGGATGCTGGTCACGACGCCGTCGAGGGGCCTCCCCTGCACGTCGAAGGTCAGGCGGCCACCGAGCCCCACGCCGAGCCGGTCGGCGAAGCGCCGCTCCAGGCTCAGCTCCACCGCCGTCGTCCCGGGCTCCCACAGCCGCCCCTCCACCACCGTCTCGCTGGCGTTGAGCGCGTCCTTCCCCGTCAGGTTGTACTCGCGGCTCAGCATGCGCTGCCGTCGCCGCTCCTCGCGGGTCCCGCCCTCGTCCCGCACCACCGCCTGCCCGTCGATGGACACGAGGCGCGCCCGCACCAGCGGGCTCAGAGACAGGCGCGTCGCCCCAGCCCTCCCCGCGAAGGCCTCCACGTCCGCCGCCTGGTCCGTCTGCACGTCCACCAGGAACAGGTTCGGGACCTCCCCGTCGAGCTGCAGCTCCGCCTCGATGCTGTGCTGGATGAGCCCGAGCGCCACCACCAGGGTGAGGCCGAGCCCGAGCGTGATCAGGTAGGCCAGCGAGCGGCGGCGGTTGCGGACCACCTGGAGGATCCCGTGGCGCAGCACCAGGGGGGAGCGCACGCGGAGCAGCGCCCGGTGGAGCCCCCCCAGCACCAGGAACCCCGCCCCCACCAGCAGCAGCGCCGCCCCCGCCGTGGCGGCGAGCCCCAGCGCGAAGCCCGCGGACAGGATGGGGCTCCGCGTCTCCACCCACAGCCACGCCCCCACCGCGAGGAGCGCCCCCACCACCAGCAGCGCGAGATCCAGGCGCCGCAGCGCCAGGGGGCGGGCGTCGGGGCTCCGCATGTCACGGGGCGCGACGCGCGCGAGCGCCCGCACCGACGCCAGGTTGAACGCCACCGCGATCCCCACCCCGAGGACCAGGGCCCGCGCGACCTCGCCCGCCCCGATCCGAAGGGTCAAGGGGAGGTCCGTCGCCGCCGCCACCGCGTCCACGGCCAGGGCGTCGAGCGCGGCCCCCACCGCGACGCCGAGGACCCCGCCAAGGAGCCCGATGCCTGCGCAGAGCCCCAGGTAGGCGCGCGAGACCGACCGCGGGTCCACCCCCAGGCACCGCAGGGTGGCGATGATCTCCAGGTGGTCGTTGAGCAGGGACAGCACCCCCACCACCACCCCGAGGGTGCCGAGCACCAGGGTCACGAGCGCCACCATGGCGAAGAAGGTGGCGATGAGGCGGAACATCTCGGAGGTGGTGGGCTGCGCGTCGACGAAGCTCGTGATCTCGACGTTGGGCGACCCGATGCGCTCCGTGAGCTGCTGCGCCAGGCGACGCACGCGCGGGGTGGGGTCCTCGGCGCCCGCGTCGACCGCGATGAAGGAGGTGCGGCGCACCCGGCTCTTCTGGTCGACGAGGCCCGTGGCTGCGAGGGCGTCGAGCGGCACGATGACCCTCGGCGCAAACGCGAACACCCCGGCCGTGGCGCGGTCCGGGTCCCGCGAGAGCACGGCCGCCACCCGGAACCGCGCGCGACCCAGCTCCAGGGTGTCGCCCGGGCCGAGCCCCCGCTGCGCCGCCATGGAGGGGTCGATCAGGCACGCATCCCCGGTGAGCGACCCCTCCCAACCGTCCGCCCCGATGTCGCCGTGCAGCGGGTAGGTGGGCTCCACCCCCCGCACCGTGACCAGGAAGGGGGTGTCCCCCGCCCGCGCCATGGACGCAAGCTCCAGCACGTCGGTCCGCCGGACCCGCTCCCCGGCGAGGGTCTCCTCCAGCGCCCCGCGCGCGTCGTCGTCCAGCGGCCGCCAGCTCGACACCGCCAGGTCCGCGCTCATCAGGGAGCGGGCCTGCTCGGCCAGCGTGCGCTCGACCAGCCCGAGCAGGTTGGACACGGCGAACAGCGACCCGATGCCCAGCGCGATGGTGGCCGCGAAGAGCAGGATGCGCCCGCGGTAGGGCCAGAAGAGGCGGGCCATGAGGCGCAGGGCGGGCACGGGGGGAGTGTCGCCGGCGAGGGATGCGCGTGGCATGGGAGGCGTCATGAAGGCGGCTCAACCGGGGTGGGGCCTCGCGAATTCCCCCGCGCCTCCCGCAGGAGCGCCAGGGTCGCCGCTCCGCCCAGCCTCACCAGGGCGTCGAGCGCCGAGAGGCCGGGCACGAACGGCCCGCCCTGGGGGTACACCGGGTGGCGGAAGGACTGATAGACGAGCGCCACGCCGTACTCGGAGAAGACAGCTGGGTCATTGTAGTCGGCGCCTGTGCCGCTGCGACCCGCCTCGGGCGGGTGTCCCCCCGACAGGTAGGTGCCCGCCCCCGCGGCGCGGGTCAGCGAGGCCATCAGCTCCGCCTTGCGCCCGATCCCGCCGAGGTCGGACTGGAGGCGCAGCTTCCCGGCATCCAGCCCGAGCTGGGTCAGCAGGTGCCGGATCAGCGCGAGGTTCAAGTCGAGCAGGCGCTCCGGCGGGTCGAGCAGCAGGGCCAGGACGGGCTCCCCCACGTCGCGCCAGTGCGGCATGCGCCCATAGCAGTGGCGCAACGTCTCGGCGACGCTCTGGAGCCTCCGGCCGCCGGGGTCGAGGCGCGCCTCGCAGATCGGCAGCTCCTGGGTCCCCACATGCTGCACCGGCACGGCGATCTGCAGGGCCCGCCCATGGTGCAGGACGCCCACCCGGTGGGTGGTGCTCCGCCGGTTGAGCCACACCTGGTCGAGGAGCACGAACACGTCTGCCCGGTCCAGCTTGTCGAACCACCCGAGCCAGGGCAGCAGGTTGGGCTGGTGGATGGCCGCGACCGTCACGGGGCGGCCCCCACCGGAAGGAGGAGCTCCAGCATGTGCCGGTCGGGTTCGGTGGCGACCACCGCGAAGCCCAGCCCGAGGTAGAACCGGAGAGCCCGCCCGTTCGCCTGATCCACCTTGAGCCGCACCCCGGGCAGGTGGAGCGCGCGCGCCCGGTCCACCACCGCGCCCATCAGGCGGGCTCCGAGCCCGCTCCGCCGCGACTCCGGCGCCGTGAAGAAGGCGTGCACGTAGAGCTCCCCGCCACGGATGGAGTTGAACGACATCCCGACGAGCGCACCTGCGCGCCACGCGAGGGCGCTGACCTCCCACTTGCCGGGCAGCTCGGTGAGCACCTGCTCCCGGGTCCAGGGCAGCTCCGTGAACTCGGTGAAGCGCGCCATCACCGCGTCGAGGGACGCCTCCACGCCCGCGCGGTCCGGCCAGGTGATCCTCAAGGCGGCGCCGGTGCGCTGGTCGTGGGCGCGCCCTCCCGCGTGGTCTCGCCAGATGGCCCGCACGTCCTCGCCGAAGTACCGCTGGAGCGGCCCCACCGCGCGGGGGAGCACCACCCGCTCCAGGTAGTCGAGGCGGTCGACCACCGACCCGTCGAGCCACAGCTCGGGGTGGGTGAGCAGCATGGCGCGCGGGGGTGGAGCGTCGATCCACCGCAGCAGCTCCAGATCGCGCCAGCCCCGACAGCTATCGCTCACATAGGCGAGCGGCGCCCCTCGCGGGTCGTGGGGGTGCACCAGATCGTCCAAGGTGCGGAAGGGGTCGGCGCCGCCCCGGTGGGGGTTGTGGGTGCTGATGGTGGTCACGGGCCGACCGACGAGCGCAGAGAGCACGCGCAGCTCCTCACGGAGCCGCTCACGCGCCTCCTCGGCTCCCTCGGGCCAGGTCTCCAGGTCGTAGTGGAGCCCCACCTCGTGCTCCATCGCCGCGATGCGGCGGAGCAGACCCCGCTCCGCGTGCGCGTGGAGGTTGTAGGGCCCCGTGAGCAGGAAGTAGTAGGTCGCGCGCACTCCGAGGGCAGCCTCGGCCTCGGCGAAGGCGAGCGCGGGCGCCGGGAAGAAGTCTACGTCGTGCCGCAGGAACAGCACGGGGGGCTCGTGCGGCTCGCGCATGCGCCCCACGGGCACGACGCTCACGCCGGCGCCGAGCAGCGCGCCGAGCAGCGCGCGGTAGCCGTCGATGTCGAAGCGTGGCAGCTCTCGCAAGGGGCGCTCCGCCGGTGCAGGACTCCGGCGTCAGAGCGTGGCCGGTCGCGAGGGGCGCGTCAAGCAGGCGCCGAGCACGGCGCGACGGACACGGGAGGCGCCGCGCTGATCGAAGTTGCCCCCGCGTCCAGAAATGGCGAGACGGGCGCCGCTGCCTGCGGTATGCATGTGCACATGAAGCCCACGATGCCCTGGTACGGGCGGACGCACGGCTCCACCAGTGGACCACACCGTGGAGGGACGCCGTGATGCAGGAGCGCACGATCACGACCCCATTCGGGCCGCTCCGAATCGTCACGAGCGACGTCGCCGTCGTCCATGTCTGGTTTGGCGCCGGGGAGGGGGACGACTCGTCGCCCTTGCTCGACCAGGCCGTGGCAGAGCTCTCCGAGTGGCTCCGCGGCGAGCGCCGGGAGTTCACGCTGCCGCTGGCACCGCAGGGGACGCCGTTCCAGCTCTCCGTGTGGGAGGCGCTCCGCGGGATCCCCTACGGCGAGACGCGCACCTACGCGGAGCTGGCCGCAACCGTCGGTCGTCCGTCCGCCTCTCGCGCGGTCGGAGCGGCGAACGGGAGGAACCCGCTGCCGATCCTCGTCCCCTGCCACCGCGTCATCGGCGCGGGCGGCTCGCTGACCGGGTTCGGTGGGGGAATCCCCGTCAAGCGCTGGCTTCTGGCCCACGAACAGCGGTATGCGGAGCGCCGTGATCGGCTCCTCTGACTCCTGTGCGCTGGCGCCGGCGGTGGCGCCCGCGGCGCTGGCGAGCCACGAGGCGGCCCACAGGGCCGACGCGGCGGCGCACGACACAGAGCCGCCCTCGGGAGGGGGCGGAGGAGCGAACACGATGTGCTGGCGCGTGGTCCTGGTCGCAGCGTTTGGGTGGATGGCAGCCTGTGCGGACGGAGGGGCGGAAGGCGCCCTGGCGGACGCTGGCAGTGGCGCCTCGGACGCCGTGGCCGACGCGCCCCGAGGCGACGCGGCGCCCACCGCAGACGTCCCACGCGGCGGCCTCCGCGTCGCGCGCGCCACCGCGATCCCGACCTGCACCCTCCATGTCGATGCCGCACAGGCCGGTGCCGCGGACGGCAGCGCCAAGAGCCCCCACCCGACGATCACCGCTGCGATCACCGCCGCCCCCTCGGGTGCGGTCATCTGCGTGGCCGAGGGCACGTACCCGGAGAAGCTCGCCCCAGGCACGAAGTCCCTCACGCTGGCCGGCGGCTTCCGGTCAGGCCAGGGCTTCCAGGATCGCGACTCCGCCCTGTACGTCTCGCGGGCGCTGGGCGACGGCACAGGCGCCTTCTTCGAGGTCCGGGACGAGGCCCCCACCGGAGACCAGCGCACGGTGATCGACGGCTTCGAGATCACTGGGTACGCGCAGGGCGTAGTTCGCGTGCACTGGGCGTCGCAGCGCTTCGACCTCACGAACAACCACATCCACGGCAACCACTGCGCGCCAGGCCTCGTCGGTGGTGGCTTCGCATTGAGCAACGTGTCAGGGGCCATCCGGGGCAACGTCATCGCCGGCAACTCCTGCGGTCGCGGCGGTGGAGGTGCTCTCGACGACGGTACGGCCAGCAACGAGGTCACCGTCGCGGACAACTGGATTGACGCGAACGCGGGCGACGAGCCGCAGACAAGCCACGGCGGCGGCCTCTACCTCTTCTGCGCGGACCTCACCGTGACGGGGAACCTGTTCACGGACAACACGGTGACCGCCTGGGGCGCCGGCCTCTACGTCGGCGCCATGGTCGGGCAGGGCCAGCACACGACGGCCCGGCTGAGCGGGAACGTCTACCGCGGAAACCGCGCCGAGGTGGCGGGCGGGGGCTTCTTCTGCGACGACGCGGCGACCTGCATCGCCTCCCACGAGATCTACGACAGCAACTGCGGCGGCAACGTGTACCTGGACGCAGGATCCGACCCGGCCGCCCCCACCGTCTCCACCTTCGACCACGTGACGATCTACGGCGCCCTTGCCGCGGGCTGCGGCGCCCCGGGCCCCGGCGTCCAGATCGACCAGGCGAACGCCGCCCCGGACTCCCACACCTTCACGAACGCCATCTTCTGGGGAAACGCGGAGGGCGCTGACTTGAGCACCTCGTGTCAGGCCGCATCCTGCCCCGCCGAGGTCACCGTGACCTGGTCCGACGTCCAGAGCGCCACCGTCGACAATGGCATCACGGTCACCTTCGGCGCGGGCAACCTCCCTGGCGTGGACCCCCTCTTCGTGGATGCCGCCGCCCACGACTTCCGCCTCCTCCCCGGGAGCCCGGCCCTTGGCGCCGCCGAGGACGGCTCCGACCTCGGCGCCCATGGCGGCGCACCGTGAGGCCCCCGCTCGTTGGCGGGCGAGCGACGCGTGACCTCCTTCCCTGCGTGGTGCAAGGAGCACGTCGCCTCGACCCACAGACCCGCACCAGGCAGAAGGGCCCGCGCAACAGGAGCTGCCGCCGGATCGGTTCGGGCGCCCGTCGTGGGCGACGTCCGCGGGGCGCCCCACGGACCGCCTCATCCAGTCGGTGGGGGGAGGCCGGTGCGCCCGCCACTGCGGGGCCCGGCGGTGGACCAGGGGGTCACTCGTACACCTTCTCGGCGACGTCGGTGGCGTGGATGGCGTCGGCCTCGAGGTCCCGCTCCCGGCCTGTGGCGCGGCGCGCCGCGTGCTCCGCGTACCACTCGTGGGCGATGATCATGCTCATCACCTCGTTGGTGCCGGTCCAGATGGAGGCGAGGCGCAGGTCGCGGTGGTGGCGCTCCACCGGGTAGACGTCCGTGTAGCCGATGCCGCCCATGACCTGCATGGCGTTGTGGACGACCTTCTGGCAGCTCTCCGTGACGAACCTCTTGGTCTCGCTGATGTAGCGCCGCGTGCGGGCCGGGTCCTCGCCGGCGTCCACGGCGCGCGCCGTCGTGTAGACGAGGGAGCGCGACGCGTCGAGCAGCATCGACGCCTCGGCCACCTGGAAGCTCACGCCCTGGAACTCGTTGATGCGGCGCCCGAAGGCCTTGCGGCGGGTCGTGTAGGTGCCCGCGACCTCGAGGGCTGCGCGGGCCGGGCCGATGGTCATGGCCGCCGTACCGAGGCGCTCGGGGATCATCATGGTCTCGAAGACCGCCGCGCCTCCGTTCTCGCGGCCGACGACGTTCTCCTTCGGGACGCGCACGTCTTTGAACACCACGCGCCCGGTGCCGCCGCCGTGGCAGCCCATCAGGCCGTAGACGTACTCGACGGAGACGCCGTCGCCCCGGTCCACGAGGAGGGCGCTCAGGCCCTTGTGGGGCTTCGCGTCCGGGTCGGTGCGCGCGTAGACGAGGAAGGTGTCTGCCCCCTCGGCGCCGACGATGAAGCGCTTCTGGCCGTTGAGGATGAAGTGGTCGCCCCGGTCGATGGCGGTCGTCGTGGCGCCGAAGAAGTCAGACCCGCCGCGGGGCTCGGTGAGGGCCTCGGCGGCGAAGAGCTCGCCGCGCAGGAGGGGGCGCACGTAGCGCTCGCGCTGCGCGTCCGTGCCGTGGCGCATGATGGCGTCGCACACCAGCTCGGCGCCGACGCCGAACGTGCACGCGAAGATGTAGCCGAGGGTGCCGACCTCCTCCATCACGACGCACGCGGCCTGCCAGTCGAGGCCCCGGCCGCCCCACTGCTTCGGGTAGCGGCAGCCGAGCAGGTTCCGGCGCCCCGCCTCGCGGAGGAACTCGCGCGGGAAGCGGATCTCGTCCTTGTCCATCGCGACGACCATGTCGCGGGGCACCCAGCGCACCAGGTCCCGCACCTCGTCGCGGAGCGTCCGCTGCTCGTCGGTCAGGAGAAAATCATACATCAGAGCCTCCTTGGCGGGATATGCCTGGGCAGCAAGTATCACGTCCCGGGGGGTGCGTCACGTCCGAAGTCCCGCCATCACGACCACTTGTCTACGCGCCGCGGGCGGGCGTAGAGTCCGCCCCGGCGCCCCCGCCGGGCGCCCCCTCGCACAGGAGCCGACCATGACGAACACAGACCAGCTCCCGGGACCCTACACCCTCTCCTTCCTCGCCCGTGAGGCCGCCGCACAAGGGCCGCGCGCGGTGCGGGGGCTCCCCGAGTTCCTGGGGGGCTTCGTGGGGGAGGGCCGCGTCGAGCCGGCGACGCGCGTCGCCTTCTTCCTGCGCATGTCGAAGCTGCTCGGCTGCCCCGTGTGCCGGGCGCTGTTCCCGAAGCTCGCGCCCATGGCGGGCATCGACGCGGCGGCCGCGGAGCGGGCGATCCACGGAGAGGCGGCCGGCCTCCCCGCCGAAGCCGCGGCGGCGCTGGCCTGGGCCGAGGCCGTGATGGAGGCCGGCGGCGACGAGCCGGCGCAGGTCCCCACCGCGGCCGCTGCCCTCTCGGACGCCCAGCGCGCGCACCTGCTGCAGGCGATCCGCATCGAGCGCGTCGTCCACGCCACGGGCCTGCTCTTCCTGCCGCGCGCGATGGTGGAGCGCGCCGCGACGCACTGACCGAGGAGGCCCGCGTGCAGAGCGGCGAAGTGGCGACGCCCAGCGTGTCGGCGCTGATCATGGCCTACAACGAGGTCACGGGCCTGGAGCCGGTCGTCCGGGAGGCGTGCGCCGTCCTTCTGCGCTGCGCTCCGGCGTGGGAGGTCGTGATCATCGACGATGGGAGCACCGACGGGACGGGACCCCTGGCGGACCGCCTCGCGGGCGAGCTCCTCGGCGTTCGCGCCGTCCATCACGCCCCGAACCAGGGCCTCGGCGCGGTCTACCAGACCGGCTTCCGCGAGGCGCGCTGTGAGTGCGTGATCTTCCTGCCCGCCGATGGCGAGATCTCCCCCGCCGTGATCGAACGCTTCCTGCCGCGCATGGCCGAGGCGGACCTGGTCCTCGGCTATCTGCCCGACCGGCCTGCACCGCTCCTCGCCAAAGCCCTGTCAGCCGCAGAGCGGCTCCTCTTTCGGGTGCTGTTCGGCACCTTCCCCCGGTTCCAAGGTGCGCTGATGTTCCGGCGCGCCCTCTTCGACACCGTGGAGCTCCGCACCCAAGGGGGCCGCGGCTGGACCGTGCTGATGGAGCTGATCCTCAAGGCCGACCGCGGTGGCCACCGGTGGGTCAACGAGCCGACGGAGCTGCGCCCGCGCCTGGGCGGCCAGTCCAAGGTGCGTAACGTCCGCACGGTCCTCGCCAACCTCCAGCAGGTCCTGGCCCTGCGCCGCACCATGGGCCGCGCGGCGCGCTGACCCCGGGTGGGAGGGCGAGGCGGCGCCGGCTCGGGCGTCGGCCCGCTACGCGATGCGGCCGTCCACGATGCGGATCTGGCGCTGCATGCGGCCGGCGACCTCCTCATCGTGGGTGACCGTCACGAGCGTAGTGCCGTGGGCCGCGACGGTGGCGAGGAGCTGGTCGAGCACCTCACCCGCCGTGCGTGGGTCCAGGTTGCCCGTGGGCTCGTCCAGGGTGTGGCGAACGCATCTGGACGAACGAGCTGGGGAGGGCCGGGGCGCAGGTGCCCTGGTCGCCCGGCATGGTTGCCGGGCAAGGGTGCGTGCCGTCAGACCGAGCGTGCGGGGCGACGACGCATCCGTAGCAGGAGCAGGAGGGCTGCGAGCCAGAGCCAGCCCGGCTCCGTCGCCCCGCTCGCCGAACAGCCGCCGCAGCCCCCCGATGCGGCGCCGGAGCTTTGTGGCTCGTCATCGCCGGCTGGAGTGTGGTCACGGACCCGCCCGGAGTCTTCCGCGACAACCGCATCGAGGGGCCCCATCGCTCCGCCGTCCCCGTCCAGGGTGTTGGTGGCGTCGCCGTCGATGGAAGCGTCGATGGCGTCTTCGCCCGGCATGACGCCGGAGTCCCCGCTGGCGTCCGCTCCCTCACCATCCCCTGTCTCCACGTTGCCGTCTCCGACACTCGTGTTGCAGGAGTCGATGGCGGCAGCGGTCGCCACGTAGAGCGCTCCCCGACCGAAGAATGCCCCGGGAGCTCCGGCAATGATGTCGCTCCGTCCGTCACCATCGACGTCCGCCGCGGCGACCGTCTCACCCAGTTTGGCCACCCAGGCGTTGCCCTCCACCACGACGGCAGGCGCCGTGCCAGGTCCGTCCGGTCCACCGAGGAAGAGCAGCACGCGCCCCTCCTGCGGTTGGCCCGGATCGTCGACGTCGTACCTCGGGGCCCCGACGAGGAAGTCGCCGTAGCCGTCCCCGTTGAAGTCCCCCGCTGCCCCCACGGAGGTGCCGAGTTCTTCGTCTTCCACGGTCCCGACATACGTCCAGAAAGGCTCCTGCTCGAGGCCCGCTGGGGTCCCTCGGTAGAGCGCGACGCGGCCGACCGCGTTCGTGGTTCTTGATCCCTCCCCGGGTGGACCCTCGAAGCGCCGGTTGCCGACCAGCACATCCGCCACCCCGTCGCCGTCCACATCTCCGGCCGCAGCGACAGACAGCTCGAAGGGGGCTGCCGATGAGTCCTCCCAGGCAGGCTCTGCCTCCAGGCCATCGCTCGTGCCGAGAAACAGCTTCGCTCGACCGTGTGCCATGACGACCGCCACGTCGTCGTAGCCATCGTGGTTGACGTCGCCCACCCCAGCCACCGCGATGTCGAGGATGGAGTTCACTGCGCCTCCGAGATAGGTCCATGAGGGCTTCGCGCTGAGGCCGCCGGCCGCTCCGAGGTAGAGCGAAGCGTGCGCGATGGGGTCGTCCCCCGATCCCGACACGACCAGATCGTCGAAGCCGTCTCCATTGACATCGGCGCCGGCCATCGAGCCTCCAATCCCAATGGCGCCCCCGCTGATCACCATGGACGGCGTGGCGGAGAGACCCGTCGGGCCTCCGGCATGGACCACAAGGGAGCCCTTCTTGGCCCCGCCGGAGTGAAACGGCGCCCCCACGGCCGCGTCGGCGTACCCGTCCCCATCGAAGTCTCCGAGGGCGACGCCGTGTCCATAGCCGCTCGGGTATCCGAGGTCCAGCTCGTCGCCGCCAAGCCAGGTCGACGACGGGGCTCCGTCGGGGCCCCAGCCAAGAAGCAACGCGATTCCGCCGTGGAGGCTCTCTGCCCCCGGTGCCCCGGCGACGATGTCCGCGACTCCGTCGCCATCGACGTCCCGGCCCGCCGCCAGCGCTGCCCCGAGCTTGCTATCCTTCGCGTTCGTGCCGATTTCGATCACGACCACACAGCTCGGGTCCACGCTCATTGCGCCGAGCACTGAGGTCACCTGCGGGGCCGGCGCGACAGCGTGCCCCGACTGAGTCGTGCATCCGGCACAGAGGACCGCCATCCCCCACGCAATAATGACCGGGCGGAGCCGTTGTAAGAAGGGCAGGTCGACATTCGTCATATCCGCGGCCTCCCTCATGGCAGGTCCAATGTGCGCGCGAGCCGGATACCGACAACACCGGCCGCGATCGACTGATAGTTCATGCCGATGGCCAGGCGCGTAGTCGAGCAGCAACCGGTGTTGCCCCATGCGAACGATCCTCCACGGAGAGAGAAGGTCTGCCCCGCCCTGAACGGTTCAGAGAATCCAGGGTCCACTTCGAGATCGCTTGGCCCGGTCTCCTCGAAGACCGTTCCGGTGATCTCCCCGACGTTCCCGCTCGTGTCGAACAGCCCATAGGCGTTCGGCGCCTTTCCGGCGACCGGGTGAGGCCCGCAGCAAGTGTTCCAGAACGCGGACGGGTGCGCGTCGACGCACGTCACGCAGCCCGCAAAGGAGACGTCGCTGTTGGCACAGAACCACCCCGTCTCGACCAGCGGCTCCTTCGGGTGGCAGCTCCACGGTCCCGTCTGATCCTGCCCGTCGGGGAAGCACGTGTGGGACCCGGCGCGCGCGGCCATCTCCCATTCAGCCTCCGACGGCAGTCTGTAGCCGGGACAATCCGGGCCGGCGAACTGGGCGGCCTCGCACTCCGCGCCGAACCCCTCGAACAGCTCCTGGCACTCCACCAACTCGTAGCACGGCGGCAGCCCCGCCTTCGCGCTCATCGCGTTCGCGAAGAGGAGCGCGTCGAAGAACGTCAGATTCGTCACCGGGCAGTCGGGCCCACAGGCGGCGAAGATCGACGGGTTCACGTCCGTGTCCGTCACCTCCATCCAGAGCGCCTGGGTGGTCTCGGTCTGCTGTATCTCGTAGGACCGCGTCAAGATCACGGGGTGCCGCGGGATCTCGTTCTTCGGTGCCTCGACTCCGAGGCCTCCCATGATGAAGCTCCCCGCGGGGATGATACAGAAGCCCGCCTTGCACGACGCGGCGGGCTCCAGGCACGCCCCCGCCACCTCGTCGCAGATTCGCCCCGGAGCGCATTGGCAGTATCCGCCACACCCGTCGATCCCGCACCTCCCGTCGTCCTTCCTGCACCGAGGCTCGCAGGCGCAGGCCCCGCCGTGACATGCCTGCCCCGGCGCGCAGGCCCCGCAGATCCCACCGCAACCGTCGTCGCCGCACGTCCGATTCAGACAATTGGTGAAGCATGCTGCTGCCTCAGCGCCGGGAGCATCATGCAAGAGGGCGTCGTCCAGATTGGCGCGTGAGACGTCCGAGGGCGACGATGCTGGGGGACCCGATGGCCCCCTGGCGTCAGCGCACGCGCCGCATCCAGCAAGTGCGACAAGCATGATGGCAGAGTGCAGGAGGCACTGCCTATCGTGACCGATCATTGCGGATGCCTAGTCAAGCCGGAAGCCGCCGTTGAAGGGCCACGTGTTGTCCTCGACGCCGAGACACGGCGACGAAGGGAGCGTTCTTGCATAGTTCGTCTCGCCGGCCCCCTGCTGCACCGCCATCCAGTATACCCAATCGCGAACGTTGTTTCCATGCGGGTCGCCAATCTGGCAAACGCCGTTCTCGCACACGGATCCCGGGTAGGGGCAGCCGGAGTAGTCGCAGCAGGCCTGATGGGAAGCGCAGGACTGCGCTGTCGCCGTATAGAACCACTCGGCGGATGACCGGTTCACCCCGTTCTGCGCCGGAGACGCTTGCCACAGCACCATGGCATCAAAAAGATCCTTCAGGGTCAGGTCAACGTAGTCAGCGAAGCTGTCCGCATTGTTGGTGCTGGTGTCGATATATTCCCACAGCCCGTACCAGACGTTTCGGGAGACGGACGCGTCGTTGGCATTGGTGTTCCAGCTCATGTCCCAGCACGGGTACCGGGACGTGAAAGATGGGATCTCCGTTGTCGAAGGGTCCCAGAACGCGAGCTGCGCCACGAGGCTTCCCACCGCCTCCTTGATCGCTCGTCCCTCAGACCCGCCAGACCAGTCCCAACTCGACGCTCCGGCGGGGAACGCAGGCTGAGCGCCGTTGCAGCCGACCACGCGCCCGTGCAACGAGTGTCCGAACTCATGAGACGGCGTGTCGGTACGTTCGTCACCAACGTCGATCTCTATGGTTTCGCTGCCGCAGAGAGCCTGCGACTTTGGTACTTGGTAGTTCCTCATCAACACGAGGTCGTAGGTATTGCTGCTGCCGTAGGAGCGGCGGTATCGTGTCTCGCCCTCGGCGTCGAGGGACTTGAACGTCAGGTAGCTGGTCGCCCAAGTAGTCGCTACATTTCCAGTGGATGAGTTCGTGTCGTTGGCGTTGTTCACGGACACGTTTGGCAGGTAGTTCCACGTCGCTGTTCCGGTGAGCGGGGTTCCGAGCGCCGTCCGATAGGCGGTCGATCCATATTGACTTGTCGTGATGATCTGCGTCGCAGGTGAGCCGGTGCGGCTATACTCCACGCTGAGATAGTGCACCCCCGAAGGGTTGCAGTTCGCGTCTTCCAGCAGGAAGTACCCGGTGTTGCCCGTCTGGCTGGTGGCCACGATGTTGTTCGGATTGAGGCTGTCCTTGTGCAAGTGAATCGTGACGTTCGGGATACCGGCGAAGCAACAGCCTGGTGTGAAGCTGTTGCAGGATGTGAACGCGGGTTCGCAGGCGCCCAGGCGGTTGCCCGCCTCGTCGACTCGCAAGTTCGAGCCTCTCGAATCCCAGAATGTGAGGTAGCCGTAGTAGTAGCAGCTCGATGCCCGGGCTGTTCGTGCTCCGCCGAGCACTCCCGTGATCAGCATGGCCGTCATGACCGGTGCGAGGCCTGTCAATCGGCGCGGCCTCCGGCAGCTCCACGTCAAGCCGAGGAGGAGAAGGGCGAAGGGGATGGTGCCGCCGGAAGAACCGCCCGACGCGGCGCAGCCCATCGCATCGCCCGCGTCCCTCGCTCCCGAAGTCGACTCGTTCGCGGATCCCTGTGTCAGGGCGGAGCTGACGGCCGCAGTCTCCACGCTCGGCTTTCCGGTACCCGTCGCGTGCTGCTCCCAGTCGCCCTTTGGCAGCTCCGGATTCTCCCACGGGGGGACGTTCTGGAGCTCCTGTCGCGCCAGCCCCCAAAAGCCGGGCGTCACGATGGCGTAAGCGCCCGCAGTTCCTGCGCTCAGCCCTGCCAGATAAGCATTGTAGCTCGTGGTCGAGAGCACGCCACTCTTGTCGACCAGGAAGATTCGGTTCACGGAGGTCCGTTGGTCGCGTGCGTCATCCTCGACGACCAGGTCTACGACGACGAACGGCTTGTCGAAGTTCTCATCCGGGTTGGTTGGCTCGAGTGATACCATCAGGGTCGGGATCGGCGCGCCAGCAATGGCGTCAATCTTGGTGGTGGTCCCCAGCGCCTCAACGCCAGCACCGACCTTGCACGTCCATCCGGTGCTGGCCCGCGCCGTTACGGTGAGCTTCTGTGCGACATCGGCGACACGAGTCAGGGCCACTTCGACGACAGCGCCCTTTGCGGCCGGCGTGACTTCTGTCGACTCGACCTCGGTCCACTTGGGCTCACTCGCACGGGTCTTGTCACTCCAGTTGGCCACGACGATGAGCACTACGGCTGGACCTATCCAGACGCGCAGGGCGGGGGGGGGGGGGGGACATGGATGCCTCCTTCAATCTGGGGGAGTTTGGACTGTCGACGGTCTGGAAGACTAGCACCGGACGCACGCCGTGGCAAGGCCGAATTTCGTCCCTTGTTTGGCGGTTGCATTCTATTCTTTCCGGCCTTCGCACGGTGTCCGCGTATCGCCCCGGAAGCTGCGTACCGGCAGCGCCGTGGCGCGTCAGGGCGGCAAGGGTGGGAGGCCACAGTCGGATGAAGCCTCGCGCGATGTCGCTGTGGATCTTGCCGGCGACGTCCTGTGCGCGACTGCTGCGCTTGATCGTCCAGGCGCGACACTCGTCCTGGCCCGGGGATCTGGTGCGACTGCGACGGCCAGGGCTGGCGGAGCCGCCTGGTCCAGGCTCGGCAGCCCCGCCATGCTGCGTCCCCGCGTCCCGCGTCCGCGCTTCCACGTCCGCGTGACGGCTCCCCGATGCCTCGCCAGGCTACCAGTCGGGATGCAGCGTGGCCCGAATGGCACAGGTTGTTGTGCACGGGCGCCTTGGCGGGGCAGGCGGGGGCCTGACACGCGGTGCTCAGGTCGGCACCCTTCGCATCTCCCAAGAGGACGGAGTGCGTGACGGTGTGGGAGTCCGGGGCGGCGTTCGCGTGGTCTGTCCGGACGCCGGGACCCGGGGCGTCTCAGCCCGCGGCCTGGGCGCCGGAGATCGGACGGTTGGAAGGACAAAGCCGTGCCTGCGGGCTCACCAGACTGCCAGCGGGGCGCATCGTGACCCTCGATGAATCGGGTTGTTATGCACCGGCGCCTGAGGTCACCGCGAACTGGTCCGAAGTTCAGAGTGCCGCCGTCGACAACGATATCCCGGTCATCTTCGGCGCGGGCAACGTCCCGGGCGTGGACCTGAGGGGCTTCGTAGGGGAGGGGCGCGTCGAGGCAGCGACGCGTCGCCTTCTTCCTGCGCATGTCGAGGCTGCTCGGGTGCCCCGTGTGCCGGGCGCTGTTCCCGAAGTTGGCCCCCATGGCGGGAATCGACGCGGCGGCCGCGGAGGGGGCGATCCATGGTCAGGCGGCCGGCCGCTCCACCGGGGTGGCGGCGGCGCTGGGCTGGGCCGAGGCCGTGATGGAGGCCGGTGGCAGCGAGCTGGCGCAGCTCCGCGCCACGGTCGCAACCTTCTCGGATGCCCAGCGCGCGCACGTGCTGCAGGAGATCCGCATCGAGCGGGTCGTCCACGCCACGGGGCTGCTGTTTCTGTCGCACGCGCTGGCGGAGCGCGGCGCGACGCACTGACGGAGGAGGGCCGCGCGCAGTGTTGAGAGGAGGCGGCGCTGAGCGTATCGGCGCGGATCCCGGCCAGAAACGAGGTTTGATGCCTGGAGGCGGTTGTTCGGGAGGCGTGCGCCGTGCTCCAGGGCGCGCTGATGTTCCGGTGGCCCCTCCTCGACACCATCGACCATCGCACCGTGGGAGGGCGCGGCTGGACCGTGCTCATGGAGCTGATCCTCAAGGCCGACCGCGGCGGCCACCGGTGGGTCAACGAGCCGACGGAGCTGCGCCCGCGCCTCGGCGGCCAGTCCAAGGTGCGCAACGCCCGGACGATCCTCGCCAACCTCCAGCAGGTCCTGGCCCTGCGCCGCACCCTGGGCCGCGCGGCGCGCTGACCCCGGGTGGGAGGGCGAGGCGGCGCCGGCTCGGGCGTCGGCCCGCTACGCGATGCGGCCGTCCACGATGCGGATCTGGCGCTGCATGCGGCCGGCGACCTCCTCATCGTGGGTGACCGTCACGAGCGTAGTGCCGTGGGCCGCGACGGTGGCGAGGAGCTGGTCGAGCACCTCACCCGCCGTGCGTGGGTCCAGGTTGCCCGTGGGCTCGTCGGCGAACACCACGTCGGGCTCGTGGGCGAAGGCGCGCGCGATGGCCGTGCGCTGCTGCTCCCCGCCGGAGAGCGCCGCCGGCAGGTGGTCGAGGCGTCTCGCGAGGCCGAGGCCGCCGAGCAGCTCTGTCGCCCGCGCCCGCGCCTCCCGCGGGCTCCGGCCGAGCAGCTCCAGCGGCAGGGCGACGTTCTCCAGGGCGGTCAGCCGCGGCAGCAGCCGGAAGTCCTGGAACACGAAGCCCACGCGCCCCCGCCGCCACGCGCTGCGCTGGTCCTCCGACCAGGCCTCGATGGCCTCCCCGCGGAAGCGCACGCTCCCCTCCGTCGGCTGGTCCAGGCCCGCCATCAGCAAGAGGAGCGTGGTCTTGCCGCTGCCGCTCGGGCCGCGGACGGCCGCGGTCGTCCCCTCGGCGATGGCCAGCGAGGCGCCGCGCAGCACGACGACGGCCTGCGCCCCGTGGCCGAGCTGCTTGGTGACGGAGACCAGCTCCACGACGGGCGGGATGCGGGCGTCAAGGCTCAAGCAGCGACTCCGCGGTGAGGAAGGCCAGCACATGGCGCGCGATGACCACGTGCCCCTCGGGGTTCGGGTGGATGCCGTCGGGCAGGTTGAGCGCGTCGACGCCGCCCACGCCCTCCAGGAAGAACGGCATGAGCGGCACCTTCCTGTTGCTCGCGACCTCACGGTAGACCTGCTCGAAGGCGCGCCCGTAGTCCTCCCCATAGTTGGGTGGCAGCCTCATCCCGGCCAGGACGACCCGGGCACCCCGCTCTTTGGCCGCATCGACGATGGCCCCGAGGTTCTTGCGCGCCTCCTCGGTGGGCAGCCCGCGCAGGCCGTCGTTGGCGCCGATGACCACGAACACGGTGTGGACGTCAGGCGTGAGGAGCCAGTCGATGCGCCGCAGGACCCCCGCCGTGGTGTCGCCGCTCACGCCGGCGTTGCGCACGGTCCAGGGGAGCCCCCGCTCCCGGAACGCGGCCTCCACGTGCGCCGAGTAGATCTCGTCGCCCGCCACCCCGTAGCCCGCGGTCAGCGAGTCGCCCACGAACAGCCAGGTGGTGCGCTCCCGAGGGGGGGCGGGCGCCGCCGGGGCGGGGGCCTCGGCCTGGGACCGGCACCCGAGCAGCAGCGCGACCAGCGCGATGGAGAACAGTCGGCTCATGGGAGCGCGGAACAGCGGCGAGCGGCCGCGAATTCCGTTCCCAGGCGCGTCACAGTATGAACCGCACGCCAATGGCCACATCGAACAGGAAGTCGAGGCCGTGGTTCGTCACGACGGTGAAGCCGGGCGCGATCTCGGCGAACAGGTTGACTGGCGCGCGGTTGAACACGAAGTCCACCCCGAAGGGGACGCGCACGCCAAAGCCGACGTCCGTGTGGTCCCGGTGCTTGTGGTAGAGGCCGTGGTTCAGGAAGGTGAACAGCCCACCGGCGCCCAGGTACAAGCCGTTGTGCGTGGGTCCCGCGTTGAAGGAGAACACCTCGGCGTTGTACTCGACCCCGATGCCGACCGCGTCGTGCAGCAGGAAGTGCACGCCGAACGTCGCGTCCAGGGAGTGCACTCCACCGAGGCCGAACTTGGCGTCCAGCCCCGTCGGGCTCCCGAGGGTGACACCCAGCCCCACGTCACCGCCACCATAGGCGGCGGCCCGGGCCGGGGGCGCCGCAAGGAACAGCGCGGTCACTGCGACCGCCATCATCGTCTTCATCGGAACCTCCTCGGGGCGCGCACGAGTTGCGCCCCTGCTCCCGGGTACGACCCGCGAGCGAGGCCGATGCATCCCGTGGGGGCGTCGAGGCACCCTCCCCACCGCCTCGGCGGGGGGGCCGGCGGACGCGCCCATGGCTATCCAGGCCGCACTGTGCGCGGCCGGGGCACACTTCGAGGGGGCGTGTGGTCGGGGAGCGGCGACCGCCGCTCGGCGCTCACGCTCAGGAGAAGCGGCCGCCGCCGCAGGAGCTGGAGGAGGAGCGACCACCCACGACGGCGGCGGCTGAGATCTGCCTCTCGGCTCCTCGCTCGCCGCACGTGGGGCAGGGGATGGCGCCGGTGTCCTCGTCGCTCCGGACGAGCTCTTCGAACACGGCTCCGCAGTGGCGGCACTTCAGGTCAATCAGGCGCATGGGCGAACCTCCCTTGTAGAGGCGCGGTTGGAGCCGTCCCGCCCCAGGAAGGGTGCACGGTCGGGGCCCGACCCACGGGGTGACGCCTCCGGAGGGCCGGGGTCATGCCCCTGCAATGCCCGTGGGACGAGGGGGTTACTGCGTGGCCGTGACGGTCACAGGGATGCTGAGGGGGTCGCCCGTCGAGGGGGTCACCTCGAAGGAGCCCTGAGCGCTGCCGGTGAGCCCTGTGCGGTCCACCGTGACGACGAGCGTGAAGGGGGTCTTGCCCACCTGGCCGGTCGCAGGCTTGACCGACAGCCAGCTCGCAGGTGGCTGCACGGCGATGGTGAACCCGACCGGGCCGCCGCCCTCGAAGGTTGGCGTGAGAAACAGCACCACCTGCTTGACCGCCGTGTCGGACCCGCCGAAGGCACCGAGGTCGAAGTCGAGGGCGCTCGGGTTCGCTCCGAAGGGGATGTTCGGGACGTAGGCGTCGAGCAGGATGTCCACGTCTCGGGCGTGTCCGTCCGTGGCTGTGGCCACCACTGAGTTGTCCTCGTAGGCCGCGCGGCTCGCCGTGATCTGGTAGAGCGCCCCGGGCTCGATGGGGGCGTGATCGCTGCTCAGGAACACGTACTGTCCGCTCTTGTTGCTGAGCACCGCGCCCAGCCCCGGTGTGCCGGTCACCAGGGCACCCTCGATGGGCGACAGGTCGCCGCTGTAGAGCACCCGGCCCGAGATCGCCAGGGTCTGGTCGTCCAGCTCGTCGGGGTTCGATGACGGGGTTGGGGGCCCGGCGTCGAAGGGGTCGGCGATGTCGAGGGTGGCGTCAGGGGAGGGGGCGTCCGGCGCGGTCGCGTCCGTAGCGTCCACGCCGGCAGCCGCATCGACCGGGACGGCGACCAGGCACTGGAGCGCGATGCAGTCCAGGCCCGCAGCGCAGTCCGTTGTCTCCGCGCACGCCTCTCCGGGGCCGGCCAGCGTGCTCACGGGTGCGTCCGTTGCCCTGTCGCAGCCGGCGGCCAGGGTGAGGCAGAGGATCGCCCAGACCGTGCGTCGCATCCCCAGCTCGATGGTCAAGCTCCCCATGTTCCCTCCGTCGCGCGCGGTCGGCCGCGCTGCCCGGGAAGCTACTCTCCGCGGCGTACAGTGGCAAGGCGCGTGGGGAACGTGGGCGCCTCCGCCCAGAGCAGACGGTGGACCATGCCCGCGGGCCCCTGGTTTCAACACCCCGGATGCACCGCCGCGCGCCCCCTTCACGGGGGCGACGCCTCCCCAACCGGCGTGCTAAGGTGCGCCATGCGCCTCGCTCTGGCCCTGCTGCTGACCCTCGCCTCCTGCCGCACCATCCCGGCCCCGGACCCCTGCCGCGATCACTGGCTCTGCGCGACCTTCGGCATGTGTACGACGGACGGACCTCGCTGCGTGGCCGCCCTGGACTCGTCCTGCGCCGCGTCCAGGGACTGCGCCGACCGTCGCGCCTGCCGGGCCTTCGACGGGCAGTGCCGCCCGGCGCCGCCCTGCGGTGGCGACTACGACTGGTGCAAGCAGGAGGGGCGCTGCCAGGTGGTCGCCGGGATGTGCGCCGCCGTGACCGAGGCGGACTGCGCGGCGTCGGTCCGCTGCGAGCTGTTCGGGGAGTGCGCGCCCCTGCGGGGGAGCTGCGTGCGCCCGGCGGAGACGGACACCGACTGCCGGAGCCACGGCGGGACCGCGAGCTACTCGCCGTGCGCCACCAACGGACAGTGTACGGCGCGCGGCGGGCGCTGCGTCGCAGAGCAGGACGCCGGCTGCCGCGCCTCCGAGGTCTGCCGCCTCTCTGGCCAGTGCGCGGCCTGGGGCGGCGTGTGCATCGCCACGAGCGCGGCCGACTGCGCCGCGTCCACCGACTGCGCGCAGGACGGCGCCTGCACCCTCGGCGGGGGAGTGTGCGTCGCGACCCCAGAGGACTGCGCCGCCCTCGAGCGCTGCAAGCAGGGCGAGCCCTGCCGGGTGGAGGGCGGCATCTGCACCCCGCCCACCCCCTTCATCTACTTCCAGTTCTGAGCACCCGGACCTGGGTGCAGGTTGTGCCGATGAGCGAGCCCTCCCAGACGTCCGAAGCTGCACCCAGCTTCGTGCCGGCCCTCGCGGCCCGGCGCTTCGGGGCGCATGCCCCCTCCCGCCCCGACGCCGAGCTCGCGCCGGGCGCCGTCCTCTTCGCCGACATCATGGGCTTCACGCCGCTCGCCGAGCGCCTCGCGGCCCTCGGACCCCGCGGCGCCGAGGAGCTGGGCGCCCTGCTGGAGCGCACCTTCGGGCACCTGATTGCGCTGATCGGCGACCACGGGGGCGAGGTCGTCACGTTTGCGGGTGACGCGCTGCTCGCCCTCTGGCACGGGGACGAGGTCGCCGCCTCCACCCTGCGCGCCGCCGCCTGCGGCCTTGCCCTGCAGGGCACCCTCGACCAGGCCACGGGCGCCACCATCCGGCTCGAGCTCCGCATCGGGGTCGGCGCCGGGGACGCGCGGGTGTGCTACGCCGGTGCAGGGGACCGGTGGCACTGTTTCGTGGCCGGAGCCCCGCTCGTGCAGGTGGCCGCTGCCGAGCGCGCCGCCCGCGCCGGCGAGGTCGTGCTCTCGCGGGAGGCCTGGGCCGCCATCGCCGCGAGCTGCGACGGCCTGCCCCGGCGTGACGGCATGGTGCGCGTCACTGCGGTGCGCGTCCCCGTGGCGGCCCGCCGCGTCCCGTCGCCCCCGGCAGCGTCCGCCGGCCTTGCGCCGTTCCTGCCGGAGGCCGTCCGCGGGCGGGTCGCCGCGGGCCAGACGGAGTGGCTCTCGGAGCTCCGGCGCGTCACCGTGGTCTTCGTTGGCCTCGGGGGCCTCGACCCGGCGGCGCCGGACCTGCTCGACCGGGCTCAGGTGGCCCTCGCGGCGGCCACCGAGGCCGTGGAGCGCTGCGAGGGGTCCATCGACAAGATCGCGGTGGACGACAAAGGGGTCGTGCTGCTCGCCGCCACCGGGCTCCCGCCCCTGGCCCACGAGGACGATCCGTCTCGGGGCGTCCGGCTCGCCATGGAGCTGCACTCGGCGCTCGGCGCGCGGGGCCTGCGCCCGTCGGTGGGCGTCGCCACCGGCCGGGTGTTCTGCGGGGTCATCGGCAGCGCGACGCGGCGCGAGTACACGGTCATAGGCGACGTGGTCAACCTCGCCGCGCGCCTGATGCATCACGCCGCGGGGCGCGTGCTCTGCGACGCTGCCACCTGCGACGCGGCGAGCATCGCCTTCGACGAGCTGCCGCCCGTCGTGGTCAAGGGCAAAGCCCGCCCCGTCCCGGTCTTCGCGCCCCGGGCCGGTGCGAGGCGCAGCCGCGGACCCGCCCCCGTCGGCCGCGCCCAGGAGCGCGCCATGCTGGCCGCCGCGCTCGGCGCTCTCACCGCCGGGGAAGGCCGCGCGCTGCTCCTCGAGGGCGAGACGGGGCTCGGCAAGTCACGGCTCGTCGAGGACTTCGCCGAGCAGGCCCGCGCCCTCGGGGTCCTGTGCCTGCTGGGCGCCGCGGACTCCATGGAGCAGGGCACCCCCTACTACGCCTGGCGATCGGTCCTCTCCGCCGCCCTCGGCCTGGACGCGCTGCCCCCGGACGACCGGGACGGGCGCCGGGCCCGGGTCCTGTCCGCCGTCCCGGCCTCCCAGCTCCGCCTCGCGCCCCTGCTGCGGGACGTCGTCGGCGTCGACCTGCCCGACACCCCGCTGACCGCCGGCATGTCCGGCGAGGTCCGCGCCCACAACACCCAGGACCTCCTGGTGGCGTTGCTCCGCCAGAGCGCCAATGCCCCGCTCGCCATCGTCCTCGAGGACGCGCACTGGTTCGACTCCGCCTCCTGGGGGCTCCTGCGCCAGGTCGCCGAGGGGGTCACTCCCCCGCTGCTCCTCGTCGCGTCACGCCCGCTGGCTGCGCCTCCCCCCGAGTATCAACGCCTCCGTGAAGGGGGCCTGGTCGCCCTGTCACCGCTTGACCTGGCCGGCACCCGCGAGCTGCTCGCCGAGCGTCTGGGGCAGCCCGTGGGCGAGGATCTGGCGGCCCTGATCCACGGCCGCGCCGAGGGGAACCCGTTCTTCACGGACGAGCTGGCCCTGGCGCTCCGGGAGGCGGGCGCCATCGAGGTCCGCCACGGGGTCGCCCACCTGGGCTGGGCCGTCGGGGAGCACGCGTTGGCGGTGCCCGACACCGTGCAGGGCACCGTCCTCGCACGCATCGACCGCCTGGAGCCACGCGCGCAGCTCCTGGTGAAGGTCGCCAGCGTCATCGGGCGGCGCTTCGGCGGCGCCGTGCTCGATCGGGTCTATCCCGTGCGCCAGGACTGCCCGCAGCTCCCCCACTCCCTCGCGGAGCTGGAGCGGGTCGCCCTGACCCAGCGAGCGACGGACCCGGAGCCCGCCTGGCTCTACAAGCACGAGATCACTCGGGAGGTCGCCTACGGCCTCCTGCTCTACTCGCAGCGCCGGCAGCTCCACCGGGACGTCGCCGTGGCCCTGGAGGCGTCGAGCCCGGCGGATCTCCCGGCGGTCTACGCCCGGCTCGCTTGGCACTGGGCTCGCGCCGAGGACCCGGACCGCACCCTGCACTACCTTGAGCTCGCCGGAGACGAGGCCCTTCGCACGGGCGCGTACAAGGAGGCCGTCGACGACTTCAGCGAGGCCCTGACGGTCCACGCGGCGACGGGTGCGGACGAGCCTCATCGGCGGGGCCGCTGGGAGAGGCTCCTCGGCGAGGCTCAGCTCGGGCTGGGCAATCTGCCTGAGAGCCGTTCTGCCCTTGAGCGTTCGCTCGATTTGTTTGGATTCCCCGTGCCCGAGGGCCTCCCCTCTCTCGGTGCCTCTCTCGCCCGGGGCGCGGGCCAGCAGGCGGCGCGGCTCCTCGGACGGCGGGCGCGCTCGGCGACCTCGCGCGAGACTCTGCTGGAAGTGTCCTCCGCATACCTGCGCCTCATCGAGACGTACTTCTTCCTCGCCGGCCCCCCCGAGACGCTCAACGCAGCGCTGCGCGCCCTCAACGCCGCCGAGGCAGCCGGCCCGTCGCCGGAGCTGGCCCGCGCCTGCGCCCTCACGGGGTGGATCGTGTCGATGATCCCGCTGCATGGGCTCTGCGACCTGTATCTGGCCCGAGCCGCGGAGCTGGTGGCGATGCCGGCCGCGCAGAGCGCGCTGCAGCCGGTGCAGTTCTTCACGGGCTTCAGCCGGGTGGCGACCGGTCGCTGGGAGGAGGGGCGGGCGGCCCTCGAGCAAGCGGTGGAGCTGGCCGCGCAGATCGGCGACAAGCGGCGCTGGATCGAGGCGGTCTGCGGTCTCTCGACGCTGCTGCACTTCGAGGGGCAGTACAGTCGCAGGGTCCAGATGGGCGCCGAGGTGCTCTACACGTCCGCCCGCCGCCAGGGGGACGTGCAGGCCGAGGTGTGGGGGCTGCTCGACCAGGTGGAGAGCCTGCTGCCGCTCGGGGACATGGACAGGGCCGCGCCGCTCCTCGACGCCCTCGCGCCGTTTCTTCAGAAGAATGTCGGACGCTCGGAGCTGATCTGGGGCCACGGGCTGACCGCGGCGGGGTGGCTGCGCCGCGGAGACGTGGCGGCTGCCCGCGCCTCTGCGCTGGCCGCCAACGAGGCGAGCCGAAAGACAGACCCGGTTGCCGTCTACTGCTTCGAGGGCTACGCGGCCGCGGCCCAGGTCCTGCTCGCGATCTGGGGCGGGGGGGACGTCAGCGTCGAGGGCGACGCTCGGGCTGCCTGCGGCGCGCTGCGGCGCTACGCGGGGGTGTTCCCCATCGCGCGCCCGCGCTCCCTCGTCTGCGACGGGCTCCTGGCGACGCGATCCGGGCACCCCCACCGCGCTGCACGGGCGCTCCGGCGGGGGCTCGCAGAGGCGCGGCGCCTGCGAATGCCCTACGAAGAGGCACTGGCAGCGCACCACCTGGCGAGCCACCTCGGTGGCGCAGAGGGTGGGCGACTCCGGCGCGCGGCCGACACCCTGTTCGCGAGCCTGGGTGCACCGCCTCCCGATTGACGCCCGCGGGGTGCGCCCTTTACGGTGGCGGGTGGCTCTCGGAGGGCCGGACTGGCGGACCCCGAACGGAGGACTGAGGACATGGGCGCGAGCGCGGACAGCAACAAGAAGCGGAAGCAGCGGGAGCGGCGGCTGGAGCTCGCGGAGAAGCGGGCCGAGGTGCAGGTCGCCAAGGTCGAGGCGGTCGTGGAGGGCAAGCCCGTGGAGGTCACGGACGCCACCTTCGATCAGGCGGTGCTCCTGAGCCGCGTCCCGGTCCTGGTGGACTTCTGGGCGCCGTGGTGCGGCCCGTGCAAGACCATCGCGCCGCTCGTGGAGGAGCTGGTCGCGAGCATGGCCGGCCGCCTCAAGGTGGTGAAGGTCGACACCGAGAAGAACAGCCGCACCTCGGGTCGCTTCAACATCAGGAGCATCCCCACGCTGATGCTCTTCAAGGACGCGCAGGTGGTCGACACCCAGGTGGGCGCCCTGAGCGCGGCGCGGCTCCGGTCCTGGGTGGAGGACGCGCTCACCTCGAAGCCGTCGATGTTCGAGAGCCTGGTCAAGAACGACTGACGGCCCCCGTGCATCGAGGGAGCCGACCTCCAGCGCCGCTGATCGAGAGTCTGGTCACGCGCGACGGACGGGGCCCCCTTCGACGTCATTGCGGCTCGCGCCCATGCGCCGCCGCGCCTCGTCGTCTCCATGCTCCGTCTCTCCGCCCAGGTCGGCGGTCCGCACTGCCCCCGAGCCGAAGCGGTCCGCGATCTGGTCGAGCGCCGCGTTGAGCCGGGTCCGGCGCGACGGCCCGGCGTCCAGCAGGGGGAGCTGGGCCGGCTCCCCGCACAGGTCCTGCGCCGATACCCCGGTCAGCCGCACGGACTTGCCCCCATGGGCCTCGGGCAGCATCGACACTGCCACCCGGAACAGCTCCTGCCCGTCGTCGGTGGCCTCGGGCAGCGTGGCGCGCCGCGTCACCGTGGTGAAGTCGGCGAGCTTCACCTTGAGCTGCACGACCCGGGCCCTCACCCCCGCCAGCCGCAGGCGCCGCGCCACCCGCAGCGCCTGGGCGTGGACGTGGGGTCGCAGCGCCTCGTCGCCCCGCAGGTCCTCCGCGAAGGTGTCCTCGGCCCCGAGGCTCTTCGCCTCCCGGTCCGGCACGACCGGCCGCGGGTCGATGCCGCGGGCCAGGGCGTTCAGCTCCGCCCCGTGCTTGCCCACCCTGCCCGCGAGCCACCGCGGGTCCGCCCGGGCCAGGTCCCCGATGGTGCGCAGCCCCAGCGCGAGGAGCCGCTCCTCGGCGCGCGGCCCCACCCCCCACACGCGACTGATTGGCAGTGGAGCGAGGAAGGCCGCCGCCTCCCCCGGCGGCACCACGAGCTGCCCGTCGGGCTTGGCCAGGTCCGAGGCGATCTTGGCGACCAGCTTGACCTCCGCGATGCCCGCCGACGCGGCGAGCGCCGTCTGCTCCCGGATCTCGCGGCGGATGCGGGTGGCGATGTCGGTCGGCGTCCCGAACAAGGTGACGGACGCCGTGACGTCGAGGAACGCCTCGTCCAGAGACAGGGGCTCCACCAGCGGCGTGTAGCGGTGGAAGATGGCGAAGACCTGCTCGCTGGCGGCGGCGTAGGCGCCCGGCCGGGGAGGCACGACGACCGCGTGCGGCGCCATCACCACGGCGCGCGCCATGGGCATGGCGCTCCGCACCCCGAAGGGCCGCACCTCGTAGGAGGCCGCCAGCACCACCCCGCGCGTCGGGTGCCCCCCCACGATCACCGGCCTCCCCCGCAACGCGGGCGCGTCCCGTTGCTCCACCGAGGCGTAGAACGCGTCCATGTCGACGTGCAGGATGGCCCGGTCGCCCATGGGCGGAGATCCTCTCCTCTGTACCGCTGCCGGGTCAAGCGTGGCGCGGGGTCCCCGCGTGGCGCGACGCCCCCTCGGACGAGCGAGCAGCGGTCCCCTCTTGGGCTTGCCTGACGCCCAGCGCCACGCGGGTCACCGCCGAGGCTGCCGCCCCGCCCCAGCCGCCAGCTCGATGAACCCCCGGATCCAGATCAAGTTCACCGCATCGCGGGGGCCGGCAGGAGTGTCGGTCGTCGTCTCCAGGGCGGCGGTGAACGGCACGCCCTGCCGCCACATCCAGTCCGTGACGCTGCCGTCGTGCAGCGCGATGAGGCCGTCCGGGTCGGTGTGGACGCCAACGTCCACCTCCCGGCTGCGCGCCGCGGGGACGTGGGCCTCGGACGCGGCCAAGAGCGGCAGGAAGGGGCCGCTCGGCCCGAAGGTGTAGGCGTAGGTCACGGGGCCGGAGATGTAGGGGTCCTGGTGCAGGTCGAGCGCCGCCGCCGGCACTACCCCGAGCAGGTCCGTCACCAGCGCTCGGGTCTCCTGCGGGCCGCCCCGGTGCGGGTGGATGGCGACGAAGGGCGCCGCCCCCCGGACCTCTCCGGCGAGAGCCCCGCCGGGCAGCTCGTAGCGCATGCAGTCGTTGTTGGGCCGCTCCCCGCGGCGGCTGTAGCGGGTGAAGGCGTCGAAGCCCGACGGGTTGATGCAGGGGTAGACGCGCAGTCCCACGTCGCGCGCCGCGGCGTAGTCGACGACCTCGGCCAGGTGGTGAGCCAGCGTGATGGGGCCCGCCTGCTCGTCCCCGTGGAAGCCCGCGGTGATCAGGCACACGACGCGACCGGGCGTCGTCAGGCGCAGCAGAGGGTAGCGCCCGAGGCCGTCGTCCTGCTCGCCGTAGGTCTCCAGCGTGCCCAGGACCGCGTGCCGCCGAAGGAGTCGCTCCAGCTCGTCGAACCGCATGACACCAGTCTAGCCCTCGGGGCGCCTCGCGTCACGCCCGGTCCATCGCGCGGGCTCAGCGCCGCGTCCAAGCTGGCTCGTTCCAACGTGCCTGGAGCCGAGTTGGTCGTCTTGCACGTTCCCGAGGACCTCCTTCCGAAACGGCGTCACCCATTCACGTCAGCGGGGGGCAGCGGGGTGCCGGTCTGATCGTCGGAGAACTGCTCCAGGTAGGGAGTGTATGCGAACACGCGGTTGCGCTGGTTCCCGGTCGTCTCCGTCAGGACGCCCAGCGCGCTGAGCCGGTCTACCAAGCGGTTTGCTGTGGCGAACGTGACCCCGGTGAGCCGCGCGACGTCTCCCACCGCGACGATGGGGCGCTCGAACAGGTGCTCGTGGAGTGCCAGCCCGTTCCCCGCAGCGCGGCCCAGCTCCGACGAGATCCGGCTGCGGTGGTCCTCTCGCAGGGCTGCAATCCGCCGGGCCTTCGTCGTCGCCTCGGTGGCGACCTGCGCCACGCCCCGCAGGAAGAACTTCAGCCAGGACTCCCAGTCCCCCTCGTCGCGAACGGCCTGCAGAAGCCGGTAATAGTCCGCGCGGTGTTGCTTGAAGAAGTAGGACAGGTAGAGCAGCGGTCGCGAGAGCACCCCTTGCTCGCACAGGAGGAAGGTGATGAGAAGGCGCCCGACTCGGCCGTTGCCGTCGAGGAACGGGTGGATCGTCTCGAACTGCGCGTGGACCAAGCCAACCTTGAGCAGCGCCGGCATGGGATCGGGCGCATGGATGAACTGCTCCAGGTCACCGAGCAGGCCCTGCACCTCGTGCGGTGGCGGTGGCACGAACGAGGCCGTCTGCAGGGTGCAGCCCGCCGGCCCGATCCAGTTCTGGCTCGTCCTGAACTCCCCAGGGCTCCGCTCGTGGCCTCGGACGTCCTGCAACAGCTCTCGATGGATCTCTCGGATGAGGCGTAGCGACACAGGGAGCGCCTGGAGGCGGGCGAGCCCGTGGTTCATCGCGCGGACGTAGTTGACGACCTCCGCAACGTCCTTGGGCCCGTCTGGGCGCCGCCGGCCTGCCTCGAACTCGACGACGTCAATCAGCGACGCCTGAGTACCCTCGATCTGGCTGGAGAGCACCGCCTCTTTGCGGACGTACATGAAGACGAAGAGGTCAGGGTTGGGCAGCGTCTCGGCCGCCCCGTCCAATTTGCCGAGGGCCAGGGTGGCCTTGAAGTGCAGGTCGTCCAGCTCGGCGTCTCTGAACACCGGAGGGTCTGGCGGCAGCGGCGATGGGTGGAACGCCCGGTAGCCGGTCGATTGCCTCAGGTATCTCCCCGCTCGGTCTGGCTTTCGCATGTTGTCGCTCCCGACAGTAAGCCACGCAGCCTTGTTCCATATTATCGAATATGGCTCAAGATGAAAACAACGCCGCGCGGCAGCGGCCGCGTCGCGACCGCCGTCAGAGCTGCGGCCAGGGCACCAGCACCACGTTGCTGCGCTCGTCGAGGGTGGCCATGGCGGGCCACGCGCGGGCGGGGGTGCTCACCATGACGCCGATCAGCTCGCCGGGCTTGGGGATCCACGAGAAGAGGGGCTCCTCGCCGCCGTAGAACTCGTCGGGCCCGAGCGCGTCGGTGTTCACGATCTTGCACTGCTGCCCGGGGCGCAGCCACTCGCCGGCGCCGCCGTACCAGGTCCCGCCGATGTTGGCGAAGTACCACTGGTTGCCCTCGATGGGGTTCTCCGGGTCGTCGAAGAAGGGCACCGTCGGCCACTGTCCCGCCTTGGAGTGGTAGGTGCACAGCTCCTCGCTGGCGATGGTGACCTCGTCGAGGGTGGCCGTCATGGGCCAGGTCGCGACGCCGGGCGCCCCCTTGACGATGATCGCCGCGGACAGGTCGAAGGCGTCCTCTCCGGGCGCAGCGCACGAGACCTCAACGCCCTGGGCGACCACGCCACCGAACCACTCGACGCCCTCCAGCACCATGCGCCAGTCGGTCAAGACCGCACCAGCCGTCGCCGGTCCCTGGAGCGGTATCGTGAAGGTGTGCTCGCCCCCTGGGGGGATGCAGGCACCTTCCGGAAGGGTGACGCGGGTGCCCCAGGGGTAGAGCGCGTCCTCGTCGTCTTGGGCGCCGAGCTTGTAGCCGAGCGCGGCGGACCACGTCGTCGTGCCGGTGTTGCGGACCGTGACGGCGGCCTCGACCGCCTGCCCGCACACCACCGCCGCGGGCAGGGTGTGGTCGACGAAGATCGCTTCGTTGGTGCCCGCAGTACTCGGTGTGCATGGGGGTGGGCCGCTGTCGCCACCATCGCCCGCGTCGGTCGCGGAGTCTGAACCGGGTCCCGCGTCCAGGCCCCGGCCTCCCGCGTCTCCGCCCATGCTCGCGTCGACCCGGCCTCCGGCATCGCTGCGCGCGCCTGCGTCGAATTGGCCTCCCCCGTCGGTCCCGCCAGGCGCCCCAGCGCCATCCGACCGCACAGTGGCGTCCCCAGCGCCTGCCGCGTCTGCCCAGTGTCCGTAGGAGGTGTCCGCGCCTCCCTCCCCGGCGACCTGGCGCTCCTCGGTGGTGACGCACGCCGCGAGCGTGATCGCCAGCCCGACCCATCCGTGCCTTGCGTGCATCATGTCTCGACCATAGGGCCAGCGGCCCCGGCCCGTCAATGTGGTGCCAGCTCCCCCACCTGGTGCCAAGGGAGCACGCGGACTCCACGGCGCTCGCCGGGCTCATTGCCCCCGTAGACCAGGACGGGACGCACCTCGCGCGCAGGCTCCTCTGCGCGGAGGGCCTCGGCGGCGCGAAGCAGCGGCGGGAACCAGTCCGCGCCGACTGTCGCGCCGGACTTCACTTCAATCAGCCACAGCGTCGCCCCGTCGTCGACTATGAGGTCCACCTCGTGGGCCCGAGACTCCCGCCAGTGATACGCGCGAGGCACGAGGCCGCGGTGCTCGCGCTGCTTGATGACCTCCGTCGCGACCCAGGTCTCGAACAGGGCGCCGCGCAGAGGGTGGCCTGAGAGCTCGTCGGGGGTGCGTACTCCGAGCATGAAGGCGACCAGGCCCGTGTCGATCACGTGCACCTTCGGCGCCTTGATGAGCTGCTTCCGCGTGTTTCGGTGCCATGCGGGGAGGCGCGTGGCCAGGTAGCTGGTCTCGAGCACAGACAGCCAGGCGCGGGCCGTCGGCTGGCTGACTCCCGCATCGGCGCCGAGCTGTGCCAGGTTCAGCTCCTGTGCCGTGCGGCCTGCAATGAGTCGCACAAAGGTCTGGAACGCGACCTGGTCGGTCACCTGAAGCACCTGGCGCACGTCGCGCTCCAGGTAGGTCGCGACATACCCCGAGAGCCAGCGGTCGGCAGGAATCCCCGTGTCGTGGATGCGGGGAAAGGCGCCGGTCCACAGCGTCGCCCACAACTCCTGCGGTGGGTGGGGGAAGCGTCGCAGCTCCGACAGGTCCGGTGGCAGCAGCCGAAGCACCGTGGTGCGGCCGGCCAGCGTCTGGGCAACCCCAGCGGACAGCGCGTGCTGGTTCGACCCGGTCAGGATGAACCGACCCGGTCGCGCGTCGTCGTCGACCGCGGCCTGTACCCAGGACAACAGCGAAGGGACATGCTGCACCTCGTCGATCACGACCCCGTCCCGGTGTGCGGCGAGGAGCCCACGCGGGTCGTCTCGGGCCGCCTCTCGGAGGTCGGGGCGCTCCAGGTTGAGGTACCCGTGGTGAGGGAAGGCGGCGCGCGCCAGCGTGGACTTTCCCGACTGCCGGGGGCCGACCAGCGTCACAGCCGGCAGGAACGCAGCGTCACGGAGGAGGATCGGCTCCAGGTCTCGCGCGATCATGGGGTCAGCCTACGGCGCTCCCGCATGAAATCAAGACTGGATTTTGAATTCATGTAAACGAGCCTCGCCCACAGCCAGGGCTTCCATCGCCCCTCAAAACATGCGACGGTCTGCCCCGCGCGGATGCTGGCCGCGCCAGGAGGCGGACATGAGCGATCCGAAGAGCGAGCTGAAGAACGACCTGTTTCTGCGGGCCTGCCTGCGCGAGCCCGTGGAGCGGACGCCCGCGTGGATGATGCGCCAGGCCGGGCGCTACCTGCCGCAGTACCGGGCGACGCGGGCCAGGGCGGGCGGGTTCCTCGACCTCTGCAAGAACCCAGAGCTGGCGTGCGAGGTGACGCTGCAGCCCATCGACATCCTGGGCGCCGACGCGGCCATCCTCTTCTCGGACATCCTGGTCGTGCCCGAGGCCATGGGCATGGAGCTGACCTTCGGTGTCGGCGAGGGCCCCCGCTTCCCGCGCCCCATCGCGTCGCGCGCAGACGTGGAGCGGCTCCCCGTGCCGGACCCGGAGGACGAGCTCGGCTACGTGATGGCCGCCGTGCGCGCCATCCGCGCGGGCCTCGGCGGCCGGGTGCCCCTCATCGGCTTCAGCGGCAGCCCCTGGACGCTGGCCACCTACATGGTCGAGGGGGGCGGCTCCAAGACCTTCAGCAAGGTCAAGGCGATGGCCTTCAACGAGCCCGCCACCATGGGGCTGCTCCTCGACAAGCTCGCCGACACGGTGGCCGCCTACCTCAACGCGCAGGTGGCCAACGGCGCCCAGGCGGTGCAGCTCTTCGACACCTGGGGCGGCATCCTGACCACCCGCGACTACATGGCGCTGTCCCTCGAGCCCATGCGACGGGTCATCGCCCAGCTCACCCGCACGAGCGAGGGCCGCCGCGTCCCGGTCATCGTCTACACGAAGGGCGGCATGGGGTGGCTCGAGGCCATCGCGGACACGGGCTGCGACGTGGTCGGCCTCGACTGGTCCATCGACATCGACGTGGCGCGCGCCCGGGTGGGCCACAAGGTTGCGCTCCAGGGCAACATGGACCCCGCCATGCTCTACGCGAGCCCGGCGCGCATCCGCGCGGAGGTCGCGGACATCCTCACCCGCTTCGGCGAGGGCTCGGGCCACGTGTTCAATCTGGGCCACGGCATCACGCCGGACGTCGATCCGACCCACGCCATCGCCATGTTCCAGGCGGTGCGGGAGCTGAGCGCGCGGTAGATCGGCCCAGGTGCCGGCGGGGCCGACATGAGCGCCGCCACTGCGCGCTCACGCCCCCAGCGCGGACCGCCAGGCGCGGACCAGCGCCTCCGCCGCACGGGCCACGTCGTCCGCGGTGGTGTCGCGACCGAGGGTCAGGCGGACGGAGCCGAGCGCCACCTCTCGACTCACCCCCATGGCCAGGATGACCGCCGAGGCGACCTCGTGGCCCTCGTGGCACGCGGAGCCGGTCGAGGCGGCGAGCTCGGGCGCCGCGGCAAGCACGTCGCTGCCCGACACCCCCGGGAACCGCACGTTGAGCGTGTTCGGCAGCCGCAGCTCCGGGTGGCCGTTGAGCGCGAGGCCCGGGATGGCCCGCACCAGGCGCCCCCACAGGTCGTCCCGCAGCCCCCGGACCCGCGCCGCCACCGCGTCGAGGTCCCGCAGGGCGGCCTCGCACGCCGCGCCGAGGCCCACGATGGAGGCGACGTTCTCCGTCCCCGGCCGGAGCCCCCGCTCGTGGCCTGCGCCGAGCACCAGCGGGGCGAGCGGCGTCCCGGCCCGCACGTAGAGCGCGCCCACGCCCTTCGGCGCGTACAGCTTGTGGCCGGCGACCGACAGCAGGTCCACTCCCAGCTCCCCGACCCGCACGGGCACCTTCCCGCAGGACTGCGCCGCGTCGATGTGGACGAGTGCGCCCCGGTCGTGCGCGATCTCCGCCAGCTCCGTGATCGGCTGGAGCACGCCCGTCTCGTTGTTCGAGTGCATCACGGTCACGAGCGCCGTGTCCGCGCCGATGGCCGCGCGCGCGTCGTCCACCCGCACCCGCCCTTCGCCATCGACGCCGATCCAGGAGACTCTCCGCCCGTGCCGCTCCAGCCAGGCGCAGGGCCGCGCCGTCGCCGGGTGCTCGATCACGCTGGTGACGACGTGGCTCCCACCCACCGCCTCACACACCCCGCGGATGGCGAGGTTGTTCGCCTCGGTGCCGCCCGACGTGAAGAGCACCTCCCCCGCGTCGCACCCGAGCAGCGCCGCCACCTGCTCCCGGGCCCGCGCCACGCCGTCCCGGGCCCGCGCGCCGTACACGTGGCCGCTCGACGGGTTCCCGAAGTGCTCGCGCAGATACGGCAGCATGGCGTCGACGACCTCGGGCAGGAGCGGCGTCGTCGCGTTGTGGTCCAGATAGATGGCGCTCATCCCGCGGTCCCCCTACTCCAGCAGCACGTCGAGGCGCTTCTCCAGCGCCTCGCGTGCCTGCTTGCCGGCCCAGCGCACCGTGAGCTTGCCCGTCCGCGCCGTCGCCGCCAGCTCCACCTCGAAGCCGAGCAGCCGCTCCAGCTTCTCGGCGATGCGCTCCGCCTCGGCTGGCACGGGCGCCTTCGCTGGGGTCGGCCGCGCCTCTCGCTGCACGGCCGCCTCCACGGCCCGGGCGCTCATGCCGCGGGTCTCCGCCTTGTCTGCCATCTCCAGGATCTTCTGCTCGTCGCGCAGCCCGAGCAGGGCCCGCGCGACTCCAGCAGACAGCCGGCCCGTGCGCACCTTGTCCTGGACCGGCGCCGGCAGCCCCAACAGCCGCACCAGGTTGGCGACGGTCGCCCGGTCCTTGCCGACCCGCTCCGCCACCTTCTCCTGGGTGGCCCGGCTCAACTGGAGCAGGTACTGGTAGGCCTCCGCCTCCTCGATGGGGTTGAGGTCGTCCCGCTGGACGTTCTCGACCAGCGCGACCTCGAAGGCCTCCGCCCCGTCGATGTCCTTGACGACCACCGGCACCGTCGGGAGCCCCGCCATGCGCGCCGCTCGCCAGCGCCGCTCGCCCGCCACGATGACGAGCCCCTCCCCGTCCGGGCGCGCGACGATGGGCTGGATGATGCCCTGCTCCCGCACCGAGTCGACCAGCTCCCGCAGCTTGTCCGGGTCGAAGGTCTTGCGCGGCTGGTCCGCCGCCGGCCGCAGCCGCTCCAGGTCGCACTCGAAGTAGCGCGGCGAAGTCGCGGCGGCGTCCCGCTGGGGCAAGAGCGCCCCGAGCCCGCGCCCGAGGCCCCTGCGTGGTGTGTCTTGTGTGGGCATGGCGCTCCTCAGACGGCGTGGGCGGTCGGCATGCGGCCGAGGATCTCCTCGGCCAGGTCCATGTACGCCCGCGACCCGGGGCTGCAGATGTCGTAGAGCAGCACCGGCTTGCCGTGGGACGGGCTCTCCGACAGCCGGACGTTGCGGGGGATGACCGTCTCGTAGACCAGCCCCGGGAAGTACCGCCGCGCCTCGTTGGCCACCTGGTTGGACAGCCGCTGGCGCCGGTCGAACATGGTGAGCAGGATCCCGTGCACCCGCAGGCTCGGGTTGAGGCTGTCGCGCACCAGCTCGACGGTCTGCAGGAGCTGCGTCAGGCCCTCCAGCGCGTAGTACTCGCACTGGAGCGGCACCAGCACCGCGTCCGCCGCGGTCAGCGCGTTGACGGTCAGGAGCCCCAGCGACGGCGGGCAGTCGATGACGACGAGCCCCTCCCGCGCGCCCCGGAGCGCCGCCTTCAGGCGCCCCTCCCGCGACAGGGCCGCCACCAGCTCGATCTCCGCCCCGACCAGGTCCGGCGTGCTCGGCGCCACCCGCAGGTGCGCCAGGTCGGTCGCCCGCAGGACGTCGGCCAGCGTCGCCTCGCGCATCAGCACGTCGTAGATCGACCGCTCGATGGACTCACGCTCGAGGCCGAACGCGCTGGTCGCGTTGCCCTGCGGGTCCAGGTCCACGAGGAGCGTCGGACGCTCCGCCACGGCCACGGACGCCGCGAGGTTCACCGCGGTGGTCGTCTTGCCGACCCCGCCCTTCTGGTTCGCCACTGCCAGGATCATTCTTGCATCATCAGCCACGAGGTCGGGTCGATGGCCCGCCCGTCGTGGCGCAGCTCGAAGTAGAGGGTCCCCGGCGTGCCGAGCGTCACGGCGCCGCCTGCCTGCCCGATGAGCCCGCGCGTCTCCACGATGTCCCCCTCCTTCACCTCGACGCTCGCGAGCCGGGCGTAGAGCGTATGGTAGCCGCTCGTGTGGTCCAGGATCACGGTGTTTCCGTACCCGACCAGCCACCCGACGAAGGCGACCCGCCCCCAGTACACCGACCGCACGTTGCGCGTGCCGCCGGGCCGCGTGGTCTTGATCTCCAGGCCCCGGTGCATCACGGTCGTGCCGAGCTTCTTGTTCTTCTGGGGCCCGAACCCGGTCACGATGGCCGCATACGCCATGGGCAGCCTCAGCTTCCCGTGGTTCTGCGCCATCTCCAGCTTGCGCTCCTGCCACTCCGCCAGCTTGGCGATGCGCGCCGTGACCGCCTCGTAGGCGCCGTCCAGCTCCTTGTACGCCTTCTCGTACCACTTCCGCTTGCCGTCGATGCGGGTCAGGATCTCCAGCTTCTGGGCCTTGTCCCGGTCGAGGCGCCCCTTCTCCCCGGCGACCCGCTCCTCCAGCCGGTCCAGCTCCTCGCGCTTGGCGTCCAGGGTCGCGCGCTCCCGCTCGTAGCGCAAGAGCTCCTCCCGGAAGCTGTCGACCCGCGCCTTGTCGTCCTCCAGCAGGAGCCGGATCGCCCGCTCCCGTCGCTGGGAGTCGAAGTAGGCGTCAAGCGAGAACACCAGGTCCACCCGCGCCGACCGCCTGTGCCGCGCCACGGCCCGCAGGCGCTTGCGGATGAGGTCGCGCACCCGCGTCAGGTGCCCCGTCGCGTCCTCGAAGGTCACCTCGAGCTGGATGAGCTCCACGGCGATGCGCTGCCGCTGCCCCTGGAGCCGGTCGAGCTCCAGCTCCCGCTGCTCCAGGTCCTGCCCGATGGCGTCCAGGGTCTCCAGCATGGACACCTGGTCGGTGAGCAGCCGCTCGTAGTCCATGCGCTCGTCGGGCGCCTGGCCGAGCGCCGTCCCCCACGCAAGCGCGAGGGCGATGGTGAGCGCCCATCTCACGGAGAGAAACCCATCGCGGCTCACACCTTCAGGTGGCGGCCGACGGAGAAGACGGACCCCGCCAGGCCGAGCACGACGCCGCCGACCAAGAACCACAGGATCATCCCCGCCGGGAGCAGGTCGAGGCGCAGGTTGATCGCCTGCTCGTCCCGCACGAAGGTCTGCACTTTCAAGTGGATGAAGGCCACGATCAAGAGCGCAACGAAGGAGCCGACCGCGCCTTGCAGGAGCCCCTCCAGGTAGAAGGGCACCTTGATGAAGCGATCCGTGGCGCCAACCAGCTTGAGGACCTCTATCTCGTCGCGCCGCGCGTAGACCGCGAGCTTGACGGTGCTGAACACGAAGAAGATGGCCGCGAACAGGATGACGCCGCTCACGATGGCCCCGACCAGGCGCAGGATCTCGATGAGCGAGAACACGATGCGGAAGTTCTCGGCCCCGAAGTGGATGTCGTCGACGTGCTGGACCTTCGCCAACGACGAGAGCCACGTGGCGATGTGGTCGAAGTCCTCCTTGGTGCGCTTCTTCTGGGACAGGGCCACGTCCAGTGACGGGCTGCCCGGGACGCTCTCCTCGTCGAGGCCCGCCAGAAGCTCCGCGCTGAGCAGGGCCCGGTTGCGCGCCCGGTCCTCGGCGGCGGTCAGGACCACCACGTCCTCCACCTCGTCGCTCTCGGCGACCACGGCGCGCACCGCCTCGGCCTCCTCCGCGCTGACGGTAGGCTCCAGGTACACCGTGACCCGCAGGTCCTTGCCCACCTCGTCGATGAGCTGGCCCGCGTTGATCAGCAGGTAGCCGAAGAACCCGATGAGGATCAGCGCCACCGCGATGGTGCTGATGCTGACCGCGGTCAGGAAGGGCGAGTGGAGCACGTTGCGCACGGTCTCGCGCACGAAGTACCCGATGCGGTGGAGCAGGAGCCTCATCGGGTCCCGCCCTTCGGGTCCGGCTCCTCGGGCATCAGGTCCTCGTCGGCCAGGTCCACTGCCGGAGGCGTGGGCTCCCAGCCCTTCTTGAGCAGGTCGCGGCCGTCCGGGGCCACGTCTCCGACCAGCACGCCCTTGTTGAGCGTGAGCGTGCGCATCCGGTGGGTCTCCAGCAGGTGCCAGTTGTGGGTGGCGACGAGCACGGTCGTCCCCTT
This sequence comes from Myxococcales bacterium, assembly GCA_045863395.1. Lineage (GTDB taxonomy): Bacteria > Myxococcota_A > UBA9042 > JABWCM01 > BTVJ01 > BTVJ01. The sequence goes on along the minus strand of BTVJ01000001.1, from coordinate 286,069 downwards.
GCGGTGGATGTCCATGAGCAGGCCGAGGATCTCCAAGGAGAGCTCGGGGTCCAGGTTGCCGGTCGGTTCGTCCGCGAGCAGGATGGCCGGCTCGTTGACCAGCGCCCGCGCGATGGCCACCCGCTGCTGCTCGCCGCCGGACAGGGACTGGGGAAGCTCCCGGTGGTAGCGCCCGAGGCCGACGGCCTCCAGGGTCTGGTGGACTCTGGGGACCAGCTCGCGCCGCGGCAGGCCCAGGATCTCGAGCGCGATGGCCACGTTCTCGAATACGGTCCGCCGCTGGAGCAGCCGGAAGTCCTGGAACACCATGCCGATGTTGCGGCGCAGGTAGGGGATCGACCCGCGGCGCAGGGTCATGATGTTCCGGCCCCCCACGACCACCTGCCCCTCCGTGGCCCTCTCCAGGCACAGGAAGAGCTTCATCAGCGTGGTCTTGCCGGCGCCGCTCGGACCGGACAGGAAGACGAACTCCCCGTCACCGATCTTGAGCGTGACGTCTCGCAGCGCATCCACCCCGTTAGGGTAGCGCTTCGAGACGTTGTACATCTCGATCATGGCCATCGTGGATCACCTGGCCGCCGCGTCGGGTGGCGACGGTGGTTGATACCGCCACATCGGGGCCCCGTCAAGAACGCGGGCGGTCGGTGTCTATACAAATGATCAGCGCCGTGGCGCCCCGTGCGCGTACCCGACGGGCACTCCGACTCCACCCGACCGGCGTTCGGCTGGATTGGTTGACAGCCTCAGGAACCCGTGCTACTGACCGGCGCTGACGTCGCGGCGCCAGGGCATCCGCCCCCTGCGCAGGAGCACGGGGGCTCGCGACGCAGCAACAACGGACTGCTCTCGGTTCTAAGGAGGACACCATGTCTTACAGGAGCGCCACACTCGCCGCGGCAGTCGGCTTCGTGGCCCTGGCGTCGGGCGACGCGCTGGCCACGGGCAGCCGCGTCAACAGCATGGGCGCGACCCTCGGGTACGTGGACGGCTACCTGGTCTTCGAGGACGAGGTCAACGTCTTCGACCTGCCGGCGACCCTCACGAAGTTCGGCAACCGCGTGTTCATCGACGAGCTGAGCGGCGCTGGCGCCGGCTTCCCGAACAGCCGCTTCGGCATCCACTACAGCATCAGCGACTACACGGTCATCGCGGCCTACGGCAGCAACGTGGACGGCGGCATCGGCCTGTCCCTGCCATGGAATCGGGTCGGAGTCGGTCCTGGCCTCCTGGGCAGCAGGGCGTCCGTGACGGCGGGCACGGTGAACACCACCAACTTTGGCGCCAACACGGCGGCCGCGGCGTCGGGAGCGGCCGGCTCGTCGGATCTGACCGCCAACCACAAGGCGTCGATCTTGTTCGCCCACGACGTCGACGGCTTCCGCTTCGGTGCGGGCCTCGGCTTCTACGGGGATTCGCTCCAGGTCGAGAGCCCGAACGCAAACCTCCGTGACCTGTCCGTGTTCGTCATGAACGTCGACCTGGGCATCGGCTTCGACTTCATGGGCGAGAACAGCGTCGACTTCGGCATCGGCATCGACTTCGGCCTCTTCGACGACCTGGCAGGCCCGCAGGAGATCGAGCAGTTCGCCCCCGACACCATCTTCGGGTTCACGCTGCGCGGGCGCGGCATCATCAACTTCTTCCAGGGCACCCAGCTCATCCCCTATGGCTCCTTCGAGCTGGCCTTCGAGGGGCTGCGGAACGCGCTGCCCGGTCAGACCGCGACGGGCAACTACCGCAACATCGCCTTCGAGGTCGGCATCGCCCTCAAGGTGGAGCCCTGGGAGCGCGTCGCCATCTACCCGCTGCTCGGAATGCGCTACGACGACTGGGTCGTGGAGGACAACACCAACGTCCGCTCCGACGACCGCCGCTGGACGCTGCCCTACTACGGCTTCGGGGTCGACGCCCGCATCTGGGACTGGTTCGCGTTCCGCATGGGCGCCCGACAGTACCTGCTGTTCGACAAGGTGGGCAGCAAGGCGGCCGGCAACGAGAGCGACACCCGCGACTCCAAGGTCGTCACGACCTTCGACACGGGCTTCTCCCTGTTCTTCGGCAAGAACGACGAGTGGGTCATCGACGCCCACCTGAGCCCGGACTTCTTCCTGCTCGGGCCCAACCTGATCAGCGGCGCCAACACGCCGCGCCCGGCGACCGACGAGTTCAACAACCCGACCGGCACGGCCGGCGTGGGCGGCATGAACTTCGACGTGGCCCTGAAGTACGCCTGGTAGCCGACCGACTTCTCCCTTGCGCTCTCCCCTCGCGCAGCCGATCATGCGCCCTCCGAGGGTGATCGAGGATCCAGTCCTCGCGGCCCGCTGACCCTGCGAGTCGCCGTGCCGAGCGCTGTCCCCCTGTCGCCCCGCCTCCGCGCCGTGCTCACCCTCGCCGTGGTGCTCCACGTGGCGCTGGCCCTCCCCGCGGGAGCCCGGTTTGGCCTCAGCGCGGAGGAGGTCGCCGGTCTCCTCGATGTCACGCCGGTCCGTCATTACGTGGACCATGTGGAGGGCGCCCCCGGAACCGGCGCCTCTACGGGGGGGCTCCGCCGCTACCAGTGGTCCCCGGTGCTGGTCGTGGAGCGCGCTGGCGGCTCCTTCCCCTTGATGATCGACGGGCACATCGGAGCGCTCACTGCCTGGCCCTACCGCCCGCTGCTCGCAGTGGGCGGCCCGCTCGCCGCCCGGGCCCTGTCCGTCGTGCTCGGTGTCCTGACCACACTGGTCGTCTTCGCCCTCGTGCGCCGCCTGGTGGACGACCGGGCCGCGGTGGTCGCGGCGCTGCTGGTCGCCACCCACCCCCTCGTCGTGGCGCTGCACACCATGCTCCGCCCCGCGGAGACCTGGAGCACCCTCGGGCCGATGCTGTTCGGGCTCCTGGCGCTCCGCCATGCCCGGGAGCCCCGCGCTCGCACCGCCGCCCTGGGCGCCCTCGCCCTCGGCGTCGGCGTGGCCGCCAAGAACACCGCCGTGTGGACGGCCCTGGCCGCCTTCGCCGCCGCCTTCCTCCTCGACCGCATCCCGCGGCTGGGCGTGCGCGGCTGGGCCGTCTCGACACTCGCCTTCCTCGTCCCGCTCACTCCTCAGCTCATGTACCTCGCCGAGCCGGCGGGGACCTCCGCCCTCGACCGGCGCCTCAAGGTGGTCGCTGGGCCCTGGGAGCTCCTGCGCCCCGAGCGCTGGGGCTTCTTCGCGCGGCACTTCGACGAATCCTTCGGGGGCCTCGGCACCTACCTGGGCGGCGTCGTCTCCGGGCGCCAGGGACCCCGCTGGGACCCATTCCCCGGCGTCGGCTTCTTGTACCTCCTCTGCGCCCTCGCCCTCGCGGCGCTCGCCCTGAGGCGCGCCTCCCCGCTGCGGCTCCGATTCGCCGCTGCGGTGCTCGGGCTCGTGCTGCTCCAGTACGTGGCCTTCTACTACGAGGGCATGTCGATCTTCGGGCTGGTGGCTCCCTTCGTGCCGGCCGCGGCGGCGATCATCGGAGTGCTGGCGTGGGACCGCGTCGCGCGCCGCGCCGCCCGCGTGGTCATCGGCGCCGCATTTGCCCTCCTGCTCGTCAACAACGTGACTCAGGGTGTGCTCTGGAACATCTCCATCGCCCACGCGGACTCCACCTTCTTCGACCTCCGCTCCCAGCGAGCCGTGGCCGCCGACCTGGACGCGGCGGGCGTGACGAGCCCCTGGACGACGACCTTCGGGGTCGTCGGCGTCCTCGAGGTCCTGACGGACTCGCGCGTCCGCCCGCGTCACGCCTTCCCCCTCTACGCGGAGGGCTGCTCGGGGTACACGCCCGAGGTCGTCTGGGAGCCCGTGCTCGACCGCATGGGCGGCGGGCGCCATGACGTGCTGCTCAGCCCTCGGGTCATCGACGTGGACGTCAGCCCCTGCGAGCCGGGCGAGCGGATGGCGCGCGGCTTCTACGAGGCGGTCGCCGCGCGGAGGGGCCATATCGAGGAGGTGCGCTCCTACCCGGTCGGCTCCGGGGCGGTGGGGCTCCAGTGGCTCTCCGTCGACCTCCCGTGAGCGTCTGACGCGCCCTCGCCAGGGACGGACCCGTCAGTTGACTTGACCCTTGCGCTCGGCTACCGTCCAGGCGATCATGCACGTTTGCCGTAACCGGCCCGGTTCGGCCGACTTGACGCGGCCCGCGTGACGTGAGCGCAAACCGAGGGCCGGTCCGGCGGGGGCGTTGACGTCCCAGACCCTTCACGAAGCCTCGGAGCGATGAGAGCAATCACCCAGCACAGGGCGCCCCGGGTGGCCCCCCTCCTGAGCCTGCTCCTGGCGGCCTGCGCATCCAGCGCCACGCCGGACGCGGGTGTCTCGGGCGGCGACGTGGACGTGGCGACCACGGCCGACACGGCGACCCCACCGTCGGACGCAGCGGACACGACTGCCGAGGACACCAAGGGCGGCTTCGAGGTCTGCGTCCCCGGCACCCCGAAGGAGTGCGTAGGCCAGACCCCGACCTTCACGGTCCTGCAGTGCAGCCCGAGCGGCACCGACTACATCGAGCAGACGTGCAAGGACGCGGAGGGCAAGGACGTCTGGTGCCTGAACGGCGCCTGCGCCGAGTGCATCCCCGGGTCCAAGAGCTGCAAGGACGATGACATCATCGTCGAGTGCGACGAGACCGGCCACTGGCAGCCCACCAAGACCTGCAGCCAGGAGAAGACCGGGCAGATCTGCCAGGGCGGCACGTGCGTGGCGCTGTGCGAGGTCAACAAGAAGTTCAACTCGTACATCGGGTGCGAGTACTGGGCCGTCGACCTGGACAACGCCTTCGTCCCCGGCGGCCCCAACGGCTTCCTGGACGCGAACGGCGCCCAGTTCGCGGTCGTCATCGGCAACCCGCACCCCAAGCAGGCCGCAGAGATCAAGGTCAAGAAGATGGAGGGCGGGCAGGAGGTGCCGCAGACCGTCGACTCCAAGGGGGTCGAGATCGACCCCACGCCCATCGAGCCCGGGGGCCTGCGCATCTACAACCTGCCGCGCCGGGACGCGGAGGGCACCATGCTCGCCCCCATCGCGTACCGCATCGAGAGCTCCATCCCGGTGACGGCCTACCAGTTCAACCCGCTGGAGAACGTCAACGTGTTCAGCAACGACGCCTCGCTGCTGCTGCCGTCGGACGTGCTCGGCAAGTACTACATCGTGATGACGCGCGAGCAGACCTTCAGCCAGCTCCGGGGCTTCCTGACGGTGGTCGCAGTCAACGACGGCACGGACGTGACCGTCACGGTCACCGCGCCTACGTTGCAGAAGGGCTCCATCAAGCACATGAAGCCCGGAGACTCCCTCAAGGTCACCATGAACCGCTACGACGTGCTGAACATCGAGACCGACGAGCCAGGGGCGGATCTGACGGGCTCGGTGGTGCTCGCGACCCGCAATGTGGTGGTTTTCGGCGGCTCGGAGGCGTCCAATGCCCCCAACACGGCTCGCTGTGACAAGGAGCCCGGGGAAGCGAAGGGCGTGTGCATGTGGGACGGCAAGACCGAGTGCGCCACGCTCGAGGACTGCATCAAGTTCAACACCTGCTGCGCGGACCACCTGGAGCAGCAGCTCTTCCCGGTCAAGACCTGGGGCACCTACTACGTGGCCACGAAGTCCATGGAGCGCGGGAAGGAGAAGGACATCTGGCGCATCCTCGCCGCGGAGGACGACACCAAGGTGAGCCTCTACCCGCCGCAGCCCGGCATCCTGCTGCCGGTGCTCAACCGGGGGGAGTGGGTCGAGTTCGAGTCGAGCGCCCACTTCGAGATCGTCGCCAAGAAGCCCGTCATGGTCGGCCAGTTCCTGGCGGCCCAGGACGCCCCGGACCCCAACGTCAACGGCGTGGCCCAGCCGGGCGATGCGGGTACGGGAGACCCGGCGTTCATCCTGGCGGTCCCCGTGGAGCAGTACCGCAAGGAGTACGTCGTCCTGGCCCCCAACAAATACGAGTTCGACTACCTCAACGTGACCGCGCCCGTGGGCGCCAAGGTGTTCATCGATGGCGAGGAGGTCCCCGCGGAGGACTTCGAGGCCGTCTCCAGCGCCTACCGGGTCCACCGGCGCCTCATCGCGGACGGGGACCACAGCATCACGTCGGACAAGCCCGTCGGCGTCATCGTCTACGGCTACGATCAATACGTATCCTATGGGTATCCAGGTGGTCTGGACCTGAGAGACCTGGGCCTGATCAAGGAGACCGGGGAGTAGCGCCCCCGGCTGGAGGAGCCCCGCCATGTCCCGCAGATTCTCCTGCCCTTCCCTTGGCCTCGCGGGCACCATTGCCCTGTTCGTGACTTTCGCCCTCGGCTGCTCCGACTCCCCCGCGGCGGGGGAGGGCGCTGCGGACGGCGGCGTCGCCCAGGACGTGGCGGAGACTCCCGACGACGTGGGGACCGAGGACGTCGCCACCTGGGACATCCCGCCGGAGCCGGACATCTCCAAGCCGACTGGCGACGTGGGGGAGGAGGACGGCAGCGACGCGGCCGCCGAGCCGCTCACCCTGAGCCTGGTGGACCCGACGAGCGGCACCACGGTCGGTGGGGCGCTCATCGCCATGGAGGGCACGGGCTTCACGGAGGGCGTGGTCGTGACCTTCGGCGAGAGCGCCGCCCTCGACGTGATGGTCATCGACTCACACCGGCTGATCGCCACGTCGCCGCCGCGCCCGCCGGGCCTCGTGAGCGTCCGTGTGCTCGACCCGGTGACGGAGGCGCAGGCGACCTTGGAGAACGCCTTCCTCTATTACAACGCCGTGCAGGTGCAGTCCGTGGACCCCACGGAGGGCCACGTGGACGGCGGCACGCCGTTGACCATTACCGGGGCGGGCTTCATCGCTGGCTCCAAGGTGCTCGTGGGCACCCGCGCCGCCATCTCCGTCCAGGTGGTGGACGACACCACCATCCTCGCCGTCGCCCCCAACGGCGTGGTGGGCCCTGCGTCGGTGCACGTGTCCAACGCGCAAGGCATCGGGAGCCTCAAGAACGGCTACTTCTACTATGACGATCCGCTCGTGAGTGGCATCGAGCCGCCGGTCGGCCCCATCCAGGGGGGCAACCCCGTCACGCTGACCGGCACGGGGCTCAGCGGCGACCTGACGGTGCGCTTCGGCGACGCGTTCGCCACCGTCCAGGCCCACCCGAGCGCCGAGAGCGTCACCGTCACGGCGCCTCCCGCCAAGGGCGAGGGCCCCGTGGACGTCCACGTGGTCACCGACTGGGGCACCACCACCGTGCCCGGCGGCTACATCTACACCGACCCGTTCATGCCCAACACGGTGCTGATCCCCCTCGGCGTGGCGCCCTCCCAGGGGCCGCTGTCCGGCGGTGGGACGGCGACGGTCGTGGCTTACGGCCTCACCAACCTGGAGGACACGGCGATTACCTTCGGGGGGATCGTGGCGGAGCCCATCTCCGTCAACGCGGCCAAGCACTCGGCGGTGGTCGAGGTCCCGGCGGGGGCCGCGGTGGGCTCCGTCAAGGTGGTGATCTCCAACAGCCTCGGCTCGGCGGAGGTCCCCGGCGGCTACACCTACCTGCCCGAGATCCACGTGGACGACGTCACGCCGGCCCTCGGTCCCATCTCGGGAGGCACGCAGATCACCGTGACTGGCAGCGGCTTCGCCCCGGGCGCCATCGTCCGCGTCGGGGCGCTCCCGGCGACGGGGGTGGTCGTGCAGAGCGGCTCCACCCTGAAGGCGGTGACGCCCCCCGGCAGCGCCGGCTTCGTGCCGGTGAAGGTCACGGTCGGCGACCTGTCCGCCACCCGCAAGGACGGGTTCTTCTACCAGGGCGGCGGCATCGAGCTTCTGGTCATCGAGCCGGCGCTCGGCTCCATGGCCGGCGGCACCTTCGTCAAGCTCGTGGGCAGCAGCTTCCCGGCGGACTCCGAGGTCTTCATCGGCGGCGCCAAGGCCAGCCACACGGTCGTCCACGACGGCACGCTGATCACGGCCAAGACCCCGCCGGGCGACATCGGGACGGTCCCCGTCGAGGTGCGGAGCGTGCAGGGGGCGGCGATGCTGCCCGACGCGTTCACCTACTTCAACCCGACGAGCAACCTGGGAGGCACCTGGGGCGGCGGCGTGGAGGGGGACGTCAACGTGACGGTCCTCGACGCCCAGTCGGGGGACCCCGTGTCCGACGCGTTCGTGATCCTGTCGGTGGATCCCGAGACCCCCTACCAGGGCTTCACCAACCTGGACGGCCAGGTGACCTTCAGCGGGCCGGACGTGCTCGGGACCCAGCAGGTCTCCGTGAGCAAGAACGGCTACGAGTCCAACTCGGTCATCAAGTTCAACGCCAAGAACATCACCATCTACCTGGTGCCCATCCCGCCGCCGAGCCCCGGCGCGCCGCCCCCCGGCGTGGCCCCTCCGGTGGCGACGGGGCGCGTCTTCGGCCTCGCCAAGTATGTCATCGTCCCCATGGGCACCTGCAACTCCAAGCTCGGGCTCGTGGACACGCCCTTCCCCATGTGCCAGACGTGCAGCGCCGACTCCTGCGGCCCCGGCTACGTGTGCAACGCCATCGGGGATCAGGGCAACCGCTGTACGAAGGAGTGCACCGCGCCGACGGACTGCCCGACGGGCTTCGTCTGCGGCAGCTCGGCGAGCAAGACCGTGTGCCTGCCGTCGCCGGGCATGAAGGTCGCCCGCTGCACCACCACGAAGCCCAACGTGCTCACGCAGGACCTGGAGGCCCTCATCGGGACCTGGGGCCCCAAGTACGAGGTCACCGAGGACGGCGGCGACTACGAGATCTACCTCTACCCGGGCGAGAGCGCGGTGGTGTGCCAGGGTGGCTACGTGGAGTACGACACCCAGGAGTTCGTGCCCCTGACCATGGGCGTGGCGCGGCACATCCTGGCGGCGCCGGGGCAGCTCTACCCGGACAACGACGTGGAGCTGAAGCACCCCATGGACCGCACCATCACTCTGCGCCTCGACGACCCGCCGCTGGTCAACGGGCCGGAGATCATCGCCGCCTTCACCTACCTCGATTTGGGGACGGACGGGGTCGTCGAGATGAAGCACTCGGTCCCCGTCGTGTTCGGCAACGGGCAGCTCCTGGTGGAGCGTCAGCTCAACTCCTTCACGGACCTGCTCTACGACGCGAGCTTCTCGTTCCTGGCGGGCGCCTTCTCCCTGACGGATGACAACCTGCCCATGAGCCTGACCCTGCACAAGAACATCACCGGCGTCGACGACAACGCGATGGTGGAGCTCGGGGCGTCCGGCTGGTCGGTGTCGAAGACGGGGATCTCGAAGAACATCAACGATCTCTGGGGTTCAGGGCCGTCGAGTGTGTTCGCCGTGGGCCCCGAGGGGCTGATCGCCTGGTACGGCGGCGCGAGCTGGACCCAGCAGCAGTCACCAGCCAAGGTGGACCTCAACGGAGTCTGGGGCTTCGGCGCCAATGACGCGGTGATCGTGGGCGACGCGGGCACGGTGCTGCGCTTCGACGGCATCACCTGGAAGCAAGTGCCCGTGACCGGGACGACCGCGGACCTCTTCGACGTGTGGGGCGCGAGCCCCGATGAGATGTGGGCCGTGGGCTTCTACACCATGCTCCGGTGGGATGGCGCCACCTGGGCGCCCGTACCGGCTACCCTCGGGTCGACGGCCAAGAGCTGGACGGCCATCTGGGGCGCCGACAAGAACACCATCTTCGCCGTGGGCTCCTTCGGGCAGGTGTCCATGTGGAACGGCTCCAAGTGGACGGCCCAGACCAGCGGCACGTCGCAGACTCTCCGCGGAGTCTGGGGCAGCGGGCCGGCCGACGTGTGGGCAGTGGGCGACGGGGGCACGGTCATCCACTGGGATGGCGTCGCCTGGACGCTGAACAAGCCCGACACCATCGCGAGCCTCCGCGGCGTGTGGGGCACCGGCCCGAGCGACGTGACGGTCGTCGGGTCCGATGGCACCATCCTGCGCTGGGACGGCAGCGCCTGGCAGAAGAAGGGCGTGGGCGCGTTCCGCAACCAGCTCGAGGCCATCTGGGGGTGGGGCCCCGACAAGGCGGTGGCCGCCGGCTCGGCGGAGCTGGTGCTCGGGCCCATCCTTCCCGTGCCCAAGGCGGTCACCCCGGCGAAGAACGGCGTCATGGCGGGCTACACCATCGCCTTCGACTCCGCGCCGGGGGTGGCGCCCCACTTCAACATGATCTCGGTCGCCATCCCGGGCCTCATGGGGGACACCCCGGTCTGGACCATCATCACGGACGGGTCCGTGCAGAGCGTGAATCTGCCAGACTTCCCCAACATCGAGGGCACGCCGGGCATCGCTCCCGGGACGCTCAAGCTCACGACCTTCCGCGTGTACAAGGAAGGCTTCGCCATAGACAACTACGACTACACCGACCTCAACCAGCTCGAGTGGCGGAGCTGGGCGGTCGATCAGTACTTCTTCCAGAAGCTCTAGGGTCCCATGACACACAGAAGACTCGGGCCCACGCGGCCGCGGCACCAGTGGCTGGTCCTGGCGGTAGCGTTGACGGTGGCTCAGGGCGCCTGCGCTGGCGAGGACGCGGCGGAGTCCGACGCCGGGGATGCCCTCATCGCTGCCGATGGAGACGCGGCGGCCGTGGAGGACACCCCACTCGCCGATGGTGACGGTGCTGTCGAGGACGCCGGGGGCGAGGAAGACACCCCCGTCGTGCCGGATGCAGCGGCGGACGTGGGTGACGCGGGCGGCGAGCCCTCAACGCTCACGCCGGTCGCGCTCGGTGCCAAGGGAGCCATCCGCGGCATGGCCGCCGTCGGACCCCAGCGAATCCTCGCCGTGGGTGACGGCGGCACGATCATCCGCTGGAACGGGGCGGGGTGGGTCCCCGAGCGTAGCCCGACCGCCGCGGACCTGCACGCCATCTGGGCGCAGGGCGACTCCTTCGCGGTGGCCGTCGGTGCGGGCGGCACCGTGGCGTGGTGGGACGGCGCACGGTGGACCGCGTCACAGGTGGGCGCCACGGGGATCCTGCGGGGCGTCTGGGGCTTCGCCGCGGACGACGTGTGGGCGTGCGGTGACGGGGGGCTCATCCTCCACTGGGACGGCGCGACGTGGACGACGGAAGAGACCAGCGTCCAGTCTCGCCTGTACGCCATCTGGGGGCCCGAGTCCGGCACGCTGTTCGCGGCCGGCGAGTCCGCCCAGGTGCTTCGCCGCACGGGCGGAGTCTGGGTGACCACCCAGGCGGCGTCGCCGTCCATCACTCTGCGCGGGGTGTGGGGCACCAAGGTCACGGCCGTGTACGCGGTCGGCGACAACGGCACGGTGTCGCTGTTCAACGGCAGCGGCTGGAAGGTGCAGACCACCAACGACCCCACGAACCGCACGCTCCACGGCATCGCTGGCGTCGGCGCCGACAGCATCTACGCGGTAGGAGACGGTGGCGTCGTCGTGCACTACAACGGCTCCAAGTGGGGGGTGCAGGACGTCGTGGGCCCCTACAACAAGCAGGCGGCCCTGCGCTCGGTGGCCGTGGTTGCCGGGCAGGGCGCGCCGGTGGCGTTCGCGGGTGGCGAGGGGGCCGCCATGCTCACCCTGGACGCCAAGGTGTGGAAGGATGCCGCGAGCGGCCCGGTGGCGGATCTGAAGTCCGCGTGGGCCGACGCGGACGGCCTGGTGGTCGTCGGGACGGGCGGCACCATCCTGCGTCGCGCGGGCGGCTGGTATGGGGCGCAGAGCGGCACCACGGCGGACCTGCTGTCCGTGCGCCGCGGCCCCCAGGGGCTGTACCGGGCGGTGGGCGCCGGCGGCGTCATCGTCGAGTCGGCCAACGGCGACCTGTGGGCCCCGCTGCCCAGCGGGACGGACCGCACCCTGCGCGGCGTGTGGCTGGGCGACGGCCTCACCGTGGTCGTCGGTGACAAGGGCACCATCCTCACGCGCGAGCCGGGCGGCTCTTGGCAGGAGGCCTCTGCCGGCACGCTCCTGTCGATCTCCGATGTGCTGGGCTCTGCCAACGACGCCATCTGGGCCGTCGGGGACCAGGGGCTCGTGCTGCGCTTCGATGGGTCCTCCTGGTCCAAGGTGCCGTCGGGCACCTCGTCGCCGCTGCGCCGCCTCGCCATGGGAGCTGACGGCGTGCCCTACGCCGTGGGCGACAACGGCCTCCTGCTCCGCTACGAGGGCGGAGCGTGGGTGCAGCTCTGGTCCTCCTCCGGCGACTTCCTGTACGGCGTGCACGTCGCCGCTCCCGACGACGTGGTGGCGGTCGGCTGGTCCGGTCTCATCCTCCACGCGGGGTCTGCGGGGGTCGAGGTCGTGCCGTCGGGGACCTTCTCTGTCCTCGAGGCCGTCGCGGGCACCGCGCCGTCCGAGCTCTGGGTCGTCGGCCGCAAGGGGACCGTGCTGAGGTGGAGCCGATGACACGCTGGTCTCTCCCGGTCTTGTTGGCGCTGGTCGTGTCATGCACGAGCGAGGGGCCCGCTCCGGAGGTGGTGGACGCGCACGTCGATGGAGGCGAGGACGCCGCGGAGGACGCCGGGGGCGGTGCGGACGCGGACGCCGTCGAGGACGCGCCGCCGCTGGACGACGCTCCGGCGCCCGAGGACGCGAGCGACACGGAGGACCTCTCGGCAGACGCGGATGTCGCGGACGACGTGGCGGCCCCACCCGACGACGTCGGGCCCATCGGCACCTGGGAGCAGATCCTCCCGCCCAACATCAAGAAGGAGCACGTCTTCAAGGGGGTGTGGGTGGGTGGCGCGGAGACGGTGCTCCTGGCGGGGGTCGACGGGATCCTGGTGCGAGGAGACACCACCAAGTGGTCGATCCTCTCCGAGGGGGAGTGGCCCAACTTCAACGGCATCTGGGGGACGAGCCCCAGCGACGCGTGGGCCGTGGGCTTCGCCGGCGCCATCGCCCACTGGAATGGCATGAGCTGGACCGCCCCCTCCGGCTGCCTGACCGACGCCGACTGTCAGGATGGCGACCCATGCACAGTGGACGTCTGCGCGGAGACCGGCCTGTGCAGCCACCCGCCCGCTGGCCTGCCGGGCTGTTGCGGTGGCGAGGCCTGGTCCGCCACCTTCGACGCGGGCCTCGGCGGCTGGCAGGTCCAGGACCTGTATGCCGACGTGCCGGACAAGGGGGGCATCGTCTGGTCCGTGGTGTCCACGATCGGGGCGGACGGAAAGCCGCGCTACACGAGCCCGCCGTCGGCCCTCTACTTCGGTGATCCGTCGGCGCCCTGTGTGGGCGGTGGGGGAACGTGCCCATCCTTCAACAACGGCAAGGTGGTCGGGGCCAGCGCGACGAGCCCCGCCATCCAGCTCCCCGTCGCTGGCCAGGTCGTGGCGTCCTTCCAGATCTATGTGGACACGGAGGCCGGCGAATCCTTCGACCGGGTCGCCCTCAACGTGCTCCACGGGGCCAACGTGACGCAGGTGTGGGCCAAGAAGGACGCCCCCAAGGCGTTCCTGCCCGTGACGGTGGACATCTCCAAGTTCTCGGGCCAGTCCATCGCGCTCCAGCTCGTGTTCGACTCCGTGGACAGCTTCGGGAACGAGGGCGAGGGCGTCTACGTGGACGACCTGGTCATCGTCACCCACTGCACTGCGGCGCCAACGGACGCGCCGACCTTCGGGACCCTGTTCGACGTGTGGGGCTCGGGCCCGAAGGACCTATGGGCCGTGGGAGTCAATGGGGCGCTCGCCCACTACAGCGGATCGGCCTGGGCACCCGTGACCCTGGGCTCGCAGACCCCGTGGCCCATCCGCGCTCTGGGCGGGGCAGACGGCGAGCTGCTGGCCGGGTGCGAGAGCGGGCTCGTGCTTCAGACCGTCGGCGGCTCCTTCACCGAGGCGCAGACCCCTCCGACGGGTGCCATCCATGCGGTGTGGTCCGGCGGGAGCGCCTTCCGATGGGCGGTGGGCGCGGGCGGAGTGATCCTCCTCGACGCGGGCGACGGTTGGACGAGCCTGTCCTCGCCCACGGCGAACTCCCTGCGCGGTATCTGGGGCGCGTCCTCGGGCGACGTCTACGCGGTAGGCGACGGCGGCACCATCCTCCACCTGGTCGGCGGCGGCTTCGTCCCGGAGGTGTCGGGCACGCCCTCGAACCTGCGCGCCGTCTGGACGGACGGACAGACGGCCATCGCCGTGGGCGACGACGGCGTGGCGCTCCACCGGAGCGGCAACGCCTGGACGCCGGTGGCGACGGGCACCAGCCAGGCCCTGCTCGCGCTCTCCGTGCGCTCCGCGCAGGACGCCTGGGCGGTCGGCAAGAACGGCGCCATCCGCCGCTGGGATGGGGCCGCGTGGAAGGACGCGTCCAACCCCCTGTCGGCCGACTACTTCGGCGTCTACGCCGGGGCACCCGACGACGTGTGGGTGGTGGGCGACAAGGGCGTGATGGTCCACTGGGACGGCGACGAGTACAAGCAGGTGGAGAGCCCCTTCGGCGAGGCGCCCCTCTATGCCGTGTGGGGCACGGGCCCCTCGGAGGTCTACGCGGCGGGGGATGGCTTCATCATCCGCTGGAACGGCAAGTCCTGGATGTCCGTGGCGACCCAGGGCGCGCCCGTCACGCTGCGCGGCGTCTGCGGCTCGGGGCCCGACAACGTTCTGGTGGTCGGCGCCGGCGCGGTGATCTTCCGATGGGACGGCAAGAACTGGGCGTTTCAGCCCATCAAGCCCATCGTGTACGCCGACGGCAGCACGGGCCCGGTCTCGGACCAGCTCCACGGCTGCTGGGCGCGCTCAACGGACCTGATGTTCGCCGTGGGCGAGAACGGCACCATCGTGGAGTGGGACGGCGAAGTCTGGGAGCGGGGCGCCAACCAGTACCCGGCCTCACTGCGGAGCGTCTACGCCGTCACCGACGCGCTGGCCTTCGCGGTGGGCATCGGCGGCACCATCGTGCGGTGGGACGGCCAGCAGTGGCAGCCCATGGCGAGCGGCTCCGTGGCCACCCTCTTCGACATCCACGGCTCGACCCTGGACGACATCACCGTGGTCGGCGACATCGGCACCATCCTGCGATTTGCACCAAACCCGAAGGCGCTCAAGTAGGACGGCGACGGCGCGCGGCCAGCGCCAGGACGAGGACCCCGAGGGCTCCTGTCGGGGCTGCCGTGGACGAGCAGCCGTAGCCCGGTTGGGTGATTGTCTGCTCCGGGGCGCTGTCGGGGGTGGTGTCAGCGGTGAGGTCGAGGTCGTCCTTCTCTGTCGGCGTCTTGTCGGTCGCGGGGCCGGGGCCCTTTGGGGCCGGCTTGGCAGGGTCGCTCGGCTCCTCGCTCGGGGCCGCTCCGGCGGCCTGGTCGCCGCCGTAGCTCCCTTGACCGTCGTTCGCCACGCAGTCGTAGAAGCCCTCCGGGTTCCAGCCGCAGCGGGAACCGGCGGCGCACTCCAGCGCCTGGACCGCACCGTCCTGGCACCAGACGACCCGGTCGTCCTCCTCGCAGCGACCGCTCCAGTCCAGGTCGTCAGGGCAGGTCCCCTCGGGGCCCGGTGGGGGAACGCACTGGAAGAAGCCGCGAGCCTCGTCCCACCCACAGGCGCGGCCAAGCTGGGAGCAGTCCGTCTCGTGCAGCTCGTCGTCCTCGCACCATTGGACGAGGCCGTCCTTGCACCGCCCCTGGTAGTCCAGGTCGCCGCAGGGGGCTCCAGTGCCACCGATGGCAGAGGCAGGCAGGCCGACGAGCGCGATCAGGATCAGAGGACCGATTGCTCGGTGACTCATGCGGGTCCACTCCGCAGGTTCGTGGGAGCGGCGGCTCCACCAACCGTGCAGTGTAGCGGCGAACCGTGGGGCTTTCCAATTGGCGTCGTCCGGAGCCGTGGGCGCGGACCTGGCGATCAGGCGGCGAGGGGGCGGCGGGCCAGGGACGCAGCGAGGTGAGGAGCGACGATGCGGAACAGGTCGATGTCCGGGCGGTAGTGCACGAGCAGGCCCGCCAGCGTCGCCAAGACCCGGCCGATCATCACGAAGTCCGGTGGGACCGACACGATGGGGTTGTCGCGGGCCAGGGCGAGGGCCTCAGCGACCTGGGCCGCCGGATCCAGAGAGGCGAGGGACGCGCTCTCCCGGAAGGCCGCGAGGAGCATCTCTGCAAAGCGCGTGAGGGTCGCCGGGTCCTCGTCGCGGGTGCGGAACCCCATGCGCCCGAGGAGTTCCCCCGCCTTGGCCGACTGGCCGCCCAGGACGGCGCCGACCAGCTCGGAGTAGGCGCGCCCGGTGCCAGGCTCGAAGGTGCGCACCGAGCCGAAGTCCAGCAGCACCAGGCGCTGGTCAGGCGCCACGAGGAAGTTCCCGGGGTGGGGGTCGCTGTGGAGGCGCTCGTGGACGAGGATCTGCGCCGTGAAGCAGTCGACGAGCGTTGAGAGCAGGCGATCTCGGTCGCCCGCGCCGCCTTCGCGAGCGGTGCAGCCCTCCAGAAAATCCAGCAGCCGCTCGCCCTCGACCAGGTCCATGGTCAGGACCCGCGCCGAGCTTGCCTCCGGGTGGACCCGCGGTACGCAGACGCGCTCGCTCTTGGCGAGCAGCTCGCCGAACGCCTCCAGGTGGCGGGCCTCGGCCGCGAAGTCCAGCTCGTCTTCCAGGGAGGCGCCCACCTGGCTGGCGACGGTGCCCAGGTCCGCCATGGGCACCATGTCGTCGAGGACCGTCGCCAGGACGCGCAACGCGGCCACGTCGACTTCGACGACCGCCCCGATTCCGGGCCGCTGGACCTTGACAGCGACCCGCGTGCCGTCCGCCAGCTCCGCCCGGTGAACCTGGGCAAGGGAGGCGGCGGCGATGGGGGTGGGGTCGAAGACCGGGAACACCTCCGCGATGGGGCGGCCGAGCTCCTCCTCCAGCAGCGCGAGCACCGTGTCGGTCGGCTCCGCGGGGACCCGGTCGCACAGCGCCCCGAGGGTCTGCACGTAGGCGGGGGGCAGCAGGTCGACGCGGCACGACAGGAACTGCCCTAGCTTGAGCACGCCGCCGCCCAGGTCCACGCACAGGTCGTGGAGCCGCTGCGCGCTTGCCGCGTGGAGCGCGTCGAGAGCGGCCCGCGCCTCCGCCGGGTCCAGGTGCTCCGCCCGCGCCTGGTGGATGCGGTAGCCGGCCAGGACCCGCAGGCCCGCGGTCACGATGCGCGTGAAGCGCGGCGTCGCGCGGACCGCCTCCCCCACGGACCCGGCCACCCGCGCTGCCGCGGCGTAGAGCGCGACGGACTCGTCGGCGACGGCCCGTGAGTCCCGGCGCACGTCCCGGACAAGCCTCTCGGTGCGCCCGAGGACCGTGCCCACCAGGGCGAGTGACGAGTCCACGGCCCGCAGGGCGCGGCCCAACATGCCTTGGGGGGCCAGGGCGAGGAGGTCAGGCATCTGAGGCGTCACTTGGGCCGGTTGAACCGTCATGGCGAAGCTCCTTCAGGCAGTGGGTGCAGATGAACTCGCGCGAGCCGGGCGGGTCCGTGACGACGAGCGCCGCCTCCGTCCCCCTGGGCAGGATCACGTTGCAGTGGGCGCAGATGGCGTTCAGGTTCAGCACGAGCGCCTGCCACCCGAGGATGGCCGCGGGCTTGGGGGCGACGCGCGGTGGCGGACCTTCGCCCCGCGCGGAGCGAGCAACGCTGGCGCTGTCTGCGATCACGTCCTCGACCAGCCCGAAGGTGTGGGCCAGCGCGTTCCTGACGAGGTTAGACACGGAGACCCCCAGGCGATTGGCCCGGCGTCGGATCTCCTCGTCCAGGTGCTCCGGGACCCTCGTGTGGAGGACCCTCTCCTTTCTGTCGTTTTCCTCAGCCATCCGACCTCCATTTGGATCACAATGTGACACGAAGATGCGCTTGATTGTGCCGTGCGTCAAGTACAACGTGATACAAATCGTGGTGTCGTTGTGAGACAAAGAGAGGGGGCGGGCGCGAGGCACCCGCTGGCGAGGATTCGCCGTGGTCCGTCAGCGGGTGGGGGCCATCAGCTCGGGCGCCACGAGAACCAGCTTGCCCACGACCCGACCTTCGCGGGAGAGCTGGTGTGCGCGCTCCGCCTCGTCGAAGGGGACGCGCTCGGCGATGGCGACGCGGAGGCGCCCCGTGGCGAGGCGCTCGACGAGGGGCGCCAGGTTGGCGCCAGTCGCCCGCCCGAGAACGGTGCTCACGCGGCGGGAGGTGGCGAGGCGCGCGTAGTCGGCGGGACGCGGCATGATGAGGACGTGGGCGCCGTCGTCCCGTAGGACCGCAAGGCAGCGCCGGATGGGGTAGCTCCGGGACCCCACCGCGTCGACGACCACATCGAACGGCCCGTGGGGCGCGGCGGCCTCCAGGGGGTCGCCCGCGCCATAGTCGACGTGCACGGCGCCGAGACCGCGGACCAGCGCCGCGTTGCGGGCGGAGCAGACCCCGACGACCGCCGCCCCCGCGTCCCGCGCGAGCTGCACGGCGAGGTGGCCTACGCCCCCCGATGCCCCGAGCACGAGGACCCGCGGCTCTGCCCGTTGCGCGAGGGTGCCTCGATCGAACAAGGCCGCCCATGCGGTGACCCCGGCGACGGGGAGGCAGGCTGCCTCGTCCAGGGGGACCCCCGGCGGCAGCGCGGCCACCTGATCCGCTCGCACCTGCACGGTCCGCGCGTAGCTCCCCCGCTGGCGCCGGGAGAAGTCCGTCGCCCCCACGACCGGGTCGCCGAGCCCGAGCTCCGTGACGGCCGCGCCCACTTCCACGACGTGGCCCGCGAAGTCGATGCCGGGGACGAACGGACCAGAGGGGCCGACGACGGCGTGCGCGAGCCCGAGCAGGTCGAAGCCGCGCATCTTCCAGTCCACGGGGTTGACACCCGCGGCGGCGACGGTGACGCGCACCTCGTCGGGCCTCAGGGGGCGATCTGGGAGCTCAACCCACTCGAGGGGGGTCGAGGCGCTGCGGGACACCAGGGCGTTCACGGTGCTGTCCTCCGGAGTCAAGGGGGCCGTCACGGAGTCGGTCCGCAGTCCTGCGGCGGCATCGCAGAGATCCAGTCCCGGATGAGCGAGATCCCCGGCTCGTCGACGAGCAGGTTCGGGATCTCGGGCATCTTGACGGCCGGGCTCGTCGACGCGATGCGGTAGACCAGGATGCTCGCGTCCGGGTCTCCGGGGACGATGTCGTGGTGCCTCCCGCCGGTCCCGGGGCCCGCTGCGACGGGGGGCTTGCACACGCCGTAGCGGGCCGGGTCCGACTCGGATGCCAGCAACGACAGCCCCGAGGGGCCGCCCGAGCCCCCGTCACGGTGGCAGTGGCCGCAGTTGGCGTCGAGCCACGCCCGGGCGCGGGGCTCGACCGGGCCATCTCCATAGGGGTCCGCGAGGCCCTCGCCCTGCGGCGGCACCATCAGCGCTCCCTGGGCGGCGAGCCAGGCGAGCTGGTCCACCACCTGTTCGCCCCGCTTCACCTGCCGCGCGAGCTGCCTCGTCGTGATGCCAATGGGGCGGGCTACCTTGTGGAGCGCATGGCAGTCGACGCACTGGTTGGTGTTGGGCACCACATACGGGGTCTCGAGCGCCTGGGCATCGCGCGAATAGGACACCTTCACGATGGTCCCCCCGTCCAGCCGGACGGCGTCGCTCTGGTCCTCGGTCCACAGGTACACGTAGGCGCCCCAGGTGGGGCCGGACGGGCGGTCCTCGTGGATCAGGAGGCGCGTCTCCACCAGGAGCTCCGGGGAGTCGGGGTCGTCGAGGGACTCTGCGAACCCGAAGGTCTTGACCAGGATGGTCCCGACGGGGAGCGCCCAGGTGTCGTCGGGGGTGGGAGCGGCCACCTCACCTGGAGGGAGCACCAGGAAGCGATGCTTGCGGGCGTGATCCGACCAGAGGGGTGCCGCCACCTCGTAGGGGAGGACGCCGGGCGAGGGGACCTGAAGGGCCGGGTCTCCCGTGAACAGGCGATAGTCGGAGAGGAGGGGGTACGGGCCTCCCAGCGCGGGGCCGAGACGCTGGGGACCGGACGGGTCCACAAGCGAGTCGGCCTGCGAGGCGTCAGCCACGAGGGAGGGCACGTCTCCGCCGTCCCCGGGCGCTGCCGCGGAGGCGTCGTGGGTGGCGCCAGCGTCCGTCGCCGCGTCGCCGGCGCGCGCCGCGCACCCAGCTGCCGACAGCAGGAACGCCAGCGCCCACTTCACGGAGCCGCTCCGGGCAGGTCGATGGCCGGCAGAGTCGAGTGCTCGCAGGTCACGGGGGTCGCGTCCGACGAGACGTCTGCGAACCCACCGCACAGGTCGAAGTCCACAAAGGCCGCGTCCCCATTGGAGGAGAAGCAGTTTCTGAGCGCCGCGTCGTCCCCCTTGGCGGGGTCGGTGCAGCCGTCCCAGGCCAGGGGGGCCATGGGCTTGGGGATGGGGAGGGCGGCGGCGATCCCCTGCGGACTCGCGCCGTTGTCGGCAAGCGTGTTGCCATGTACCCAGTTGCCCTCGGGGTAGGGGTCGAAGTCCGGGTCCGTGGGGGCGCCGAAGAGCATGTCGGCGTAGTGGATGATCAGGACCCCCACCGTCTGATTCCCTGCGATCTGGTTGTCGTGGATCTCGTTGTCGTCTGACGCGAGCACCATGATGCCGGTCCCCGAGGGGACCATGGCGACGATGTTGCCCTCCTGAGCGAAGTTCATGCCGTTGTTGTTCGTGACCTGGTTGTCGTGGACCTTGGCGCGCTTGCCGTCCTGCACCGGGAGGCCCGGGAGGTTGAACACCAGGATCCCCGCGGTGTTGTCGTGGACGTTGTTGTCCACCACCTCCGCGTCGGTGGTGTTCTCGATCTCGATGCCGGCCACGTTCCCCATGGCCTCGTTGTGGCGAACCAGGACATTGGTGCTCTGCCCGACGTAGATGCCGGCGTCGCTCGCGCCGACCACGACGCAGCCCTCCACGAGCACGTCCTGGGACTGCACTGGGTAGAGGCCATAGCCGCCGTTGTCGCCGGACGCCGGAGTGGTCCACCGGACCGAGACGCCGCGCAGGGTCAGGCCGCTCACGGCGTCCGCCCGGACGCCATCGCCAGCAGGATCGACAAGGCCGAAATCTTCCAGTGTGACATTGTTTCCGGTGATCTTCAGGCCATTGGCGCCAACGACCTGATTGGTGTAGCTCAGGACGCTCGCATCCATGCCCCAGCCGCGAATGGTGACGCCGCCCGTGGTGAGGGACAGCTCGGATTGTACATCGAACGTGCCCTGGCCGAGGCACACCACGTCACCCGACGCGGCGGCGATCAGGGCGGCCTGGAGAGCCGCGCCACCTTGGTCGGGGTCCACGATGGTCGTGCAGCCACCGGCGGCGTCCGCGCCCGTGTCACTGCCGTCCGACGTTCCCGCGGTGTCCGCCGCAGGGACATCGGGTCCGACCCGGGCGTCGAGCGCGGAGATCGAGTCGGACTCGGGCGAGCCGGCTGAGTCGTCCGCGCTCGAGGCGTCGCTCCCCACGGTGTCGCCGTGTCCATCCACCTGGGAGGCTCCGTCGGCGACGGTCGCAGCGTCCGCGGCGTCTGCGCCCGTCGCTCCGGCCGGCCCCACGTCTCCGTCACACGCCGCCACGAACAGCGCCAGCAGCGCTGCGCCACACCTTGGTCGCATCCTGCACCTCCCGGGAGTGAGACCGAGCGTAGCCGGTCCGCCCACGGGTGGCAAGCATCCCGGGCCCCCGCGCGCACTGTCGGCGCGGCCGCCTGCTTCCTCGTGGTGGCATCCTGTGCTACCCTCGCCTGTCGGACCCTGACTCCAGGAGCCTTGCCATGAGACGACTTGCGATGTCCCGACTGTCCATGCTGCTCTGCATCATCGCCTTGGTTCCGGCCAGTGCGCTGGGCGCCGAGGGAGAAGCAGCGCGCCTCGACTCCATCTTCCGGGACGCCGCGCTTCGGTGGGATGTGCCGGTCGAGGTGTTGCAGGCCCTCGCCGCCCAGGAGTCGGGCATGCGGTCTTCGCCGCGCGAGCCTGAGCTGGACTGTCCTGGCGCGCAGCACGGCGAGGCCCCGGGCATGGTGGGGGTCATGGGTCTGCGCCAGCACGGGGAGCGGGGCGCCACCGTCCAGGCCGCGGCCCGGGCCGCGGGGTTGCCCGAGGCTGCGGTCGCGGCGCTCACCGAGGCCAACGTCCAGGCCGCGGCGGCGTTGCTGCGTGGAATGGCGCGAGGTGCCCGGCCCGATGTCGCCGACGACTGGTGGGAGGCGGTCGCTGCGTGGTCCGGGCTCGATGGGGCGTCCGCCGACGGGTACGCCGCCGACGTCATGCAGACGGTCCACGACGGGGCTCTCATCGAGCTGATTGACGGGAGCCGGGTGCTGATCCCTGGGGCGACCAGCAAGTCGCTGAAGGAGCGTATCCAGAGCGCCCGCGCGTCCATCCCGCCGTCGCCGGACTACGGGCCGGCCGCCTACACGTCGGCGTGCTCCGGCAACTACACCACCGCAAACCGCAAGAAGGGCAACATCAACTACGTGGTGATCCACACCATGCAGGGCAGCTACGCCGGCTCCATCTCATGGTTCGCCAATTGCTCCTCGCAGGTGAGCGCGCACTACAGCGTCAAGTCCAGCAATGGGGCGATCACCCAGTCGGTGCTCGAGAAGGACATCGCGTGGCATGCCGGCAACTGGACGTACAACGAGCAGAGCATCGGCATCGAGCACGAGGGCTTCGTCTCGGACGCGTCGTGGTACACGGAGGCCATGTACAAGGAGTCGGCGAAGCTGACCGCCGCCATCTGCGACAAGTACGGGATCCCCAAGGACCGCAAGCACATCATCGGCCACCATGAGGTCCCCGGGTGCGCCAACCCGAACGGCGGCGGCAAGGGCTGCCACACGGACCCGGGGTCCAATTGGAACTGGGACAAGTACATGAGCTACGTCACGGGCGGCGGAGGCGGCACGACGCCTCCACCCACGACCGGGACGCTGCTCGGCTTCATCCGTGAGGGGGACGTGTTCAATGGTCCCAACATCGCGGGCGCCACCGTCAAGCTCAGCTCGGGGCAGACCGCGACCACCGGGGGCGACGGGCTCTACAAGTTCACGGTAGGGGCAGGCACGTATACGGTCACGGCTTCCGCGCCGGGCTACGAGACCAAGGCCGAGGACAAGATCGTCGAGGCGGGCGTCGACAACTGGAAGAGCCTGGCGCTGGTCAAGGTGGTGGTGCCCGATCCCGACCCGGTGACGGACCCTGACCCGGTGACGGACCCCGATCCGGTGTCGGACCCCGACCCGGTGACGGACCCCGACCCGGTGACGGACCCCGATCCGGTGACGGACCCCGACCCGGTGACGGACCCTGGCGACGATCCGGAGCCGGGGGGGCCTGTCAGCATGGGGGGCAGCCACTGGGAGCCGGCGCTCCCCGGGGGGACGTCGACGGCGCCCGCGCCCGTCACCATTGGCGCCAACCACTGGGCGCCCGGCAACGCGGGCTATGCGCCGCTGCCGGCCGGTGGGGGCGGCGGTGGGGCCTTCGGACCGGGGACTGCGGAGCCGCAGCAGGTGGCTCCGACCGCCGCGTCGTCCGGGTGCGCGGCGGGTGGAGGCGGGGCGGCTCCCGTGGCCGGGCTGTTGCTTCTTCTGGCGCTGCGCCGACGGGTCGCTTGACCGCGCCGTGGACCGATCCGCTGCGCCTCGACGCGTACCCCTCCAGGCGCTTCCTCCCGCGGGATCCGGGGGAGCCGGCGTCCGGCCTGGGAGTGGACCCCGCCCGGGTTGTCGTCGCCGAGTCTCCGGGGGCGGCCCTCGAGCTGGTGCTGCGCACGCTGCTCGCCTCGGGTGACCGGGTTGCCACCTTCGAGCCATGTCCCGATGACCACTTCCGCGTACCCATCTCCTGCGGTGCCAGGGTCATCGACGCGGGCAGGGACGCCTCGCTCCACGCGCGGATGGACGGGCTGCTCCTGGTCGCGGCGAGCTGTGCGGCGGTGCTCGTGGCGGAGCCGGGCGACCCGGCGCCCGTGACGGGGGACGCGGCCGTGATCTTGTCTACGCTGGCGCGCCTGGACGCGCCCCGTCCATGGGTGATCGTCGACAGGAGGGCCGGGGGGCTCCCCGACGACTCCCACGCCATCCAGGTGTTGTCGACGGCGGGCGACACCCCGGTCGGCGTCGTGGTCGCTCCTGCGGAGGTTGCCGCAGCGCTTCGCCGCATGCGGGGCCCCGCGTCGGCCACCCTCAGGGATCGCGTGTCCACCGCGGCCCTGCTCGTGCCGGCGCCCCCTCCGGCGATGCTCGAGCTCGCCCTGGGCGCCCAACACGTGATTGGCCCTGCGTGCCACGCCTGGCTGAGAGTCTCCGGCCTGCCTGGCCGTGAGGTGGCCGCCATGCTGGAGGCCCGGGGCCTCACAACGGAGGTCCACCCCACCTTCAAGTGGCGCGAGGGGGTCAAGTATACTCATATCTCATTTTTCGGAGAGAAGTGAGATATGAGTATACTTGACCCCCGTGGACTCCTCGGCCTTCTCGTGCTGCTTGCCGCGGTCGCTGGCTGCAGAAAGGAGGCGGCGCCCACCTCGGCCACGCTTCCTGAGAAACCGCCCTCGCTGCCGGTCACCCCCCCCGTGGGGACGGAGGGTGAGCACGAGCCCGGCTCGGAGGAGGCGGCGGTCGCCGCCGAGAAGATGTTGGCCAGCCACGCAGCCAAGCGGGAGATCATGGTCGGCGGCTGCCGCGAGGACTGCGGCGACCCACAGACCGCCTTCACCAACTACGTCCAGGCCATTGCGAAGAGAGACGGCGGGCGAAGCTCCATTCCCTACCTGGAGTCCTCCCTGATGGTCCACGACGGCCAGCGCCATGGAGACGAGTGGGTCGCGCTCTGGCGTGAGGCCCGTATCGACGAGCGCCGGGAGTCCATCCGGTCCTTCGCGCGGGAGACCGCCGCCTGGATCGATCGGGTCGCGAGCCCCGACGACCTGGAGAAGTCGCTGGCGACGCTGGAGGTCGAGCTTCGCGGGGAGACCGCGCTCGTGCACTTCCGCCATCCCCCGCTCACGGGTGCGGACGAGACCGCTCCCGTCTGGCGCTTCACCCTCTACAAGCGAGGGTGGGAGTGGCTGGTGTCGGAGATTGTCACCCGGTAGGTGGGGGTCAAGTCTACTCACATCTCATATTCTGGCACGCCAGAATATGAGATGTGAGTAGACTTGACCCTCTATTTCCCGATGCAGAATGTGGCGAAGATGCGGTCGAGGATGTCCTCCGCCGTGGTCGCTCCCACGATGTCTCCCAGCGCCAGGAGCGCGAGCTGGAGCTCCCCGGCGACGATCTCGTGCGGCAGAGAGAGTCGAGCGGCCTCCGCCGCCTGCGCCAGCGCCTCGACTGCCCGGTCCAGGGCTGCCCGGTGGCGTGCCCGTGTGACGACGGCCGCCTCGGTCGCGAGCGGTTCATCCAGCCCCGCCGCCTCCAGGAGCGCGTCCGCCAGTGCCTCGATGCCCTCGCCGGTGGTGGCGGAGACCCGCAGCAGGGTGGGGGCCCAGGCCGGGTCCAGGCCGAGGTCGCGCTTGTTGAGCACCGACAGGGCGCGGTCGCTCCCTGCATCTCTTGTCAGCTCGTCCTCGGGGCCTGGGGGTCGCGACCCATCGAAGACGCGGACAACGACGTCGGCTCGCAGAAGGCGAGCCCGGGTCCGCGCGATGCCCTCCCGCTCGATGGGGTCCTCCGTGTCTCGCAGCCCTGCCGTGTCTACGAGCACCACCGGGTAGCCCCGGATGGACGCAGTCTCCTCGATGAGGTCGCGGGTCGTCCCGGGGATGGGCGTGACGATGGCCCGGGACTCCTGGAGCAGGGCGTTGAAGAGGCTCGACTTGCCGACGTTGGGGCGGCCGATCAGCGCCACGTGCAGCCCCTCCCGCAGGGCGCGGCCCCGCTCGAACGTGCCCGCGAGGCGCTCCAGGGCTGCACGCTCCTCATCCATGGAGGTCGCGAGCTCACGGAGCGGGAAGGTGGGGACGTCCTCTGCGGAGAAGTCGATGTTCACCTCGACCCGGGCGAGGAGCGTCGCGATGCGGTCGCGCACCGCCTCCACCTCCCGCGACAGGACGCCGCCGAGCTGGGCCTGCGCTGCGTCCAGGGCCGCGTAGCTCCGGGCGCCCGCGATGTCGGCGATGGCCTCGGCCTGCGCCAGGTCCATGCGCCCGTTGAGGAACGCCCGGCGGCTGAACTCGCCTGGCGCCGCCATCCGCGCGCCCGCCGCGAGCGCGGCATCCAGGACGCGCCGCGCCTGGACGGTGCCGCCGTGGATGTGCAGCTCCACTACGTCCTCCCCCGTGAAGGTCGTGGGTCCCGGCATCACCACCACGAGCGCCCTGTCCAGCGGGGTGCCTGCGTTGTCCACGACGCGGCGCAGGGTCAGGCGCCGAGGCTCCCAGCCTCGCCCCAGTCCCGGCACGAGGCGCATGCACACAGCAACGGAGTCGGGTCCGCTCAGGCGGACGATGGCCACAGCGGCGCTCTGGGGGCCGGTGGCGATGGCGGCGATGGTGTCGTCAAGCATGGGCGCGCGGCCCGAGTCGTCGGAGTGAGCTGCGGATCAGAAGAAGATCGGGTCGCTGGGCGGGTCGTCCACGTCGACGATGGTGACCTCGTACCGGAGCGACTGCCCCGCCAGCGGGTGGTTGAAGTCGGCCACCACGTGGTCGTCGGCCACCTCCACGATGCGGAAGACCACCTCGGTGCCCTTGTCCCGGATGGGGATCACGCGCCCCACCGTGGGGGTGCCTCCCGGGACCTCGTCAAGTGGCATCACCCGGATCAGCGACTCTTCCCGTGGGCCGAAGGCCTCCTCGGGCGGCACGACGAACTGCTTCGTGTCACCGGCCTCCAGACCCATGATGCGCTTCTCCAGCCCCACGATGGTCTCGCCTCGGCCACAGATGAACTGGAGCGGGCTGTCCGCGGGGGAGGCGTCGAACTCCTCGCCCGTCGCGAGCAGGATGCGGTAGTGGAGGGTGACCTGGCGGTTCTTGCGGACCTTCAGTGGCTCCTCCGGGTGAAGGGACGGGTGGTTCTTCTCTCGCGCGACCATCGACTCTCTCCTGCTGCCCACCGCCAAACGCTTCGTCTCCCGGGGGGGTGCGGGGGGAACGATGGCCTCGTATCAACTCCAACCGGCTCGACTCAGGGACCCGCCGAAATGGTTCGTGGGCAAATCGCCTGCCGGCTCAGGCTCGAATTAGATGATGAACAGGGGTGCAGGTCAAGAAGTATCTGTCAAGGCTCCCTGTATCTGGACACCAGCTCCTCGATCTCGGCGGTCGCTTCCAGGCGGTCCACGAGGCCGTCCAGGCGGGCTCCCAGGTCCGACAGCTCGCCGTCCAGGGTCGTGGTCTCCTCGATGAGCGTCGCGCTGTCGAGGGCATCGACCCGCGGCGTGCTCCCCATCAGCTCGAGCGCCCGCTGGCGTGCCGCGTGGACGTCCAGCTTCTCGCGCACCACGTCGCGGAGGTCTCCCATGGCGCGGAGCCAGCGGCGGTTGGCGGCCTCGATGCCGTCGTAGTGCTCCAGGTTGGCGCGCAGCGTGGCGATCATGGCAGGGCGGGTCTCCGCGTCGAGCTGGGCGCGCGTCTCCTCCCGCGCCGCGTCGAGCTGCAGCAGGTGGCCCCGCACCTCCTCCATGCGCCCATCCAGAGCCTCCATGCGCACCCGCAGCCGCTCGACGCGGGCCGCGCGCTCCCGCTCGTCCGGCACGTGGCGCCGCCGCCGCTTGCGCACGAGCGCGGTGACGATCAGCGCGGCGATCGCCACCAGCGCCACGTCGAGCGCCAGGGGGCCGAGGCGTGGCAGGATGCGCAGCGCCAGGAAGGCTGCCAGCGGGACCAGGAGGATCAGCCACAAGGTGCGGGTGCTCATGCGACCGGGGATGATACGCCAGCCCGCTCCCACGCCCAAGTACCTTGCGCCGCCGGGGACCATCCGGTATGTGGCTTCCCCCATGGATCCGCTGGTCTCGGTGCTGATGCCCGTCCGCGACGCCGCCGCCACGTTGGGCGCGGCCATCGACAGCGTGCGAGCGCAGACCCTCGCTGCGTGGGAGCTCATCGCGGTGGACGATGGCTCCTCGGACGGCTCCCTGGAGCTGCTGCGCTCGGTCGCGGTGCAGGACGTCCGGCTCCGCGTCGTGCAGGGGCCGCCGCGCGGAATCGTTGCGGCGCTCAACGAGGGCCTGCGCCTGGCGCGCGCACCCCTCATCGCGCGCATGGACGCAGACGACCTGAGCCTGCCCGACCGCCTGGAGGCCCAGGTCCGGCTGCTCGACTCCCGTCCCGAGCTGGGCCTCGCATCCTGCCTCGTGGAGTGCTTCCCCGCCGAGCTCATCAGCGACGGCATGCGCCACTATGAGGCGTGGCTCAACGGGCTCGTGGAGCCCGAACAGATCGCGGTGGAGAGGCTCGTGGAGTCACCCCTCGTGCACCCGAGCGTCCTGGCGCGCCGCTCCGTGCTCACGGAGTACCGGGACGGGCCGTTCCCCGAGGACTACGACCTGTGGCTACGGATGCACGAGGCGGGCGTGCGCATGGCCAAGGTGCCGCGGGTCCTGCTGCGGTGGCGCGACGGAGATGGGCGGCTGACCCGCACCGACCCCCGCTATGGGGCGAGCGGCTTCCTCCGCCTGAAGGCGGCGCACCTGGCGCGGACCTTCCTGCGGGACCGCCGCGCCGTCCGCATCTGGGGTGCAGGGCCCGACGGCAAGCGCTGGCGACCGATCCTCGCGGAGGTCGGCATCGCGGTCGCGGGCTTCTTCGACATCGACCCGCGCAAGATCGGCGGGCGCGTCGGCCGGCAGGTGCCGGTGCTGTCCTGGGAGCGGGTTCCAGAGCTTCGCGACACCCCATTGATCGTCGCGGTCGGCGCCAAGGGCGCGCGGGCACAGATCCGCGAGGCGCTCCTGGGCTCACGCCTCCGCGAAGGCGCTGACTGGCTGTTCGTGCAATGATCGATCTGCTCTGCGGCGACAATCCGGTCTGGGAGGCCACCGCCCTGCTCCCATCGCTCCCGCCCGACGCGGCGACGGCCCCGATCTCAGAGCTCCTTGCACGCGCCAGCGAGATCGTCCGTGACGGCGGCGGCAGCGCCCACAACACGGCTGTCGCCGCTGCCCGCCTGGGTCGTTCGGTGGCGGTGGTCGGTCGGGTCGGCGACGACGAGGAGGGGCGCCAGGCGACTGCCGCTCTCCAGGGGCTGGCGGCTCACATCGCCGTCAGCGCCGGCCGGCGCACCAAGCGCAGCTTCATCTTCAAGGGGCCCGATGATCGGGGCCTCTTCCGGGTCGAGGTGCCCGAGCGTGCCGTCCTGCCGCTGCGCCCCGCGGACGTGCCCGCGGACCTGCTCAGCGGCGCGCGCCTCCTGCACCTGGACCGCGTCACCGACACCGCCCTGGCGTTGGCCCGGCGTCGCAGCGGGCGCCCCGTCTCCCTGGATCTCCACACCTGCCCAGGGCGGCCCCTTGCCCGCGAGCGCCTCGACGCGCTGCTCCCGCTGCTCGCGGTGCTTCAGCTCTCCGAAGCGGCCGCGAGGGACATCGGGGCGCTGCGCGGTCTCTCGGAGATCGCGGCCGTCGCGGCCGCCCTCGCCGCAGTGGTCCCCTGGGTGGTCGTGACGCTGGGCGAGCGGGGGAGCGTGGCCGCGAGCGGTGCCAGGGTCGTGGGCATCCCTCCTTCCGTGGCGCGGGTCGTCGACTCCACGGGCGCCGGAGACGCCCACGCGGCGGCCCTCCTCGACGGGTGGCTCGACGGCCTGCCGCTCTACGACGCGGCCACCCGCGCAGCTCGGGCCGGCGCGCTAGCCTGCGCGGCGCTCGGAGCGCGAGGCGCCGTCATACGCCTCGAGGACCTCAGCCCAGCGCCCGGTGCTGCTCGATGAGCCTGTCGACCACCTCGGGCTCGGCCAGCGTAGAGACGTCGCCGAGCCCGGTGTACTCGCCCGCCGCGATCTTCCGCAGGATCCGCCGCATGATCTTGCCGCTGCGGGTCTTCGGGAGGCCGTCCGCCACGTGGATGACGTCCGGCGCGGCAAAGGCGCCGATGGCCTCCCGCACCGCGTGCTTCAGCGCGCCCACCAGCTCTCCGTGGGGAGTGCCCGCCGCCTCCGGTGACAGCAGCACGTAGGCGTAGATGCCCGTGCCTTTGATGTCGTGGGGATAGCCGACCACGGCGGCCTCCGCGACCGCCTCGTGGCCGACCAGCGCGCTCTCGACCTCCGCCGTCCCCAGCCGGTGGCCCGACACGTTGATCACGTCGTCGATGCGCCCCGTGATCCAGTAGTAGCCGTCCTCGTCGCGGGTGCAGCCGTCCCCCGTGAAGTAGTAGCCCGGGTACGCGGTGAAGTAGGTCTCGCGGAAGCGGCTGTGATCTCCGTGGATGGTGCGCGCCTGGCCGGGCCAGGGTGTCGCCAGGCAGAGGGCACCGCTGACGCCGTTGCCGTCCTGGGGCTGCCCCCCCGCGTCCATGATCACCGGCTTGACCCCGAAGAAGGGCAAGGTCGCCGACCCGGGCTTGGTCGGCGTGACCCCCGGCAGCGGCGTGATCAGGATGCCCCCCGTCTCGGTCTGCCACCACGTGTCCACCACCGCGCAGCGCCCCTCGCCCACCACGTCGTGGTACCAGCGCCAGATCTCCGGGTTGATCGGCTCCCCCACGGTCCCAAGCACGCGCAGCGATGAGCGGTCGTACCGCCGGACGGGCTCGTCCCCCTCCCGGGCGATGGCCCGCAGCGCCGTCGGGGCCGTGTAGAAGATGTTGACCTTCAGGTCCTGCACCACCTGCCAGTAGCGACCCGGATCCGGGTAGGTCGGGGTCGACTCGAACATCACCGTCGTCGCGCCGTTGGCGAGGGGGCCGTAGAGGATGTACGAGTGGCCCGTGATCCACCCTGCGTCGGCCGCGCAGAAGTAGATGTCCCCCGGGTGGTAGTCGAAGACCAGCCGGTGGGTGAGCGCCGCGTAGACCATGTAGCCGCCGGTGGTGTGCAGCACCCCCTTGGGCTTGCCGGTGCTCCCCGACGTGTAGAGGATGAACAGCGGGTCCTCCGCGCCCATCCACTCGGCGGTGCAGGTGGAGCGCTGGCGGTGGGCCTCCTCCTCCAGCCACAGGTCGCGCCCCGGCGTCATGGGCACGTCGGCGTTCGTGCGCCGCGCCACCAGCACCGTCTCGACCATCGACATGCCCTCGATGGCGCGGTCCACGATGCGCTTGAGGGGGATGCGCTTCGGGCCGCGCACCGCCTCGTTGGCCGTGACCACCACCTTGCACCGGGCGT
This sequence comes from Myxococcales bacterium, assembly GCA_045863395.1. Classification (GTDB taxonomy): domain Bacteria; phylum Myxococcota_A; class UBA9042; order JABWCM01; family BTVJ01; genus BTVJ01. Next base: position 254,887 of record BTVJ01000001.1, on the reverse strand, counting down.
CCACGATGCGGTCCCGCAGCGATTCGGACGAGAAGCCCGCGAACACCACCGAGTGCACCGCGCCGATGCGCGCGCAGGCCAGCATGGTGTAGGCCAGCTCGGGGATCATGGGCATGTAGAGGCACACCCGGTCGCCCTTGCGCACCCCGTGGCTCAGGAGCACGTTGGCGATGCGGCCGACGTTGTGCTTCAGGTCGCGATACGTGATCGTCCGGTACTCGCCGGGCTCGTTGCCCGCCCACAGGATGGCCGGCTGGTCGCCCCGCTCGCTCAGGTGCCGGTCGATGCAGTTGAACGCCGCGTTGAGGCGCCCGCCCGAGTACCACGTGAAGTCCACCTCCTCGTAGTCCGCATCGAAGACCGTGTGCCACTCGTGGTACCAGGTCAGCGTGCGGGCCTGCTCTGCCCAGAAGCCCTCGGGATCTCTCAGGGATCGTTCGTAGAGCTCGCGGTACTCGTCCAGGCTCTTCAGGTGGGCTCGCTCCACGATGTGCGGCTTCGGCGCGTAGATGCTCTGCGACATGGTTCCTCCGGGGGTGAGGGGCCCATCATGCCGGGTCCGCGGTGCGTTTGACAACCCGCCGGGGGTTGTCGCCCTTGGCGCGCACGGGCTATCTTCGGCGGGACGCACATCATGGAGGAGCCTCATGGAGAGCCCGGGCGCAGAGTGGACCCCCAGGCGCAGCCGCTGGCCGCTGGTCGCAGCAGTGGTCGTGCTCGCGGGTGCCGCTGGGGGATGGTGGTGGATGCAAGGGCGCGTCGTGGCGCCGCTGGATCGGGTGGCCGTGCTGGTCCACTCCGTCGGGGCGGACGGCACCCGCGCGTCCTTCTGGGGCGACAAGGACCGCGTGTCCGAGCGGGTCGCCACCGCCATGGTCAAGCCGCTGGAGAAGCTCGGCCTGACGGTCGTCCCGCCGGGCGACGAGGTGCTGCTCGAGGCGCTGGCGGGCGCGAGCGATCCCACGGCGCTCCGGGTGGCCGCCCAGCGCGCAGGCGCGGGCATGGTGATCACCGGCACCATCCGCAGCGCGCGGGTCATGCCGCTCACCGGGTCGGAGCTGTCCGAGCACACGGTCGAGGTGGCGCTGGAGGTGGCCGCCTCAGATGCAACCGCCGCGCTGGACCCGCTGGTGTTCAACCTCGCAGCGGCCAGCGACGACCGGGCCCGCCTGGAGGTGGCCGAGGATCTCCCCGACTTCGCGCCCGCCCTGAGCGCCGCGATCACAGCGCTTCCCGCCGTCGCGCGCCTCAAGACGGAGGCCGCGGGGCTCTCCAACGAGGAGCTGGCCGTGGCGTCCAAGCTGGAGCCCGTGTTTCGCGCCGCCGCCCACCTGCGGAGCGAGCGGGAGCGGCGCCAGGAGGAGGAGGACACCGCCAGGGAGCACGACGCCAAGGGCGAGCGCCGCGCAGAGCGGCACCTGGTCGGGGAGTACTTCGCCGAGGAGTACCTCGTCGCCGTGCGCCCCGACGGGGGGCTGGTGCTGCTCGCTGAGCCCCACTACGTCGACGTGCGCCAGTCCAAGGGGGCCTACGAGCTGCGGCGCGGCAACGAGCAGCTGCTGCTCGTAGGACCCGACGGCGGCCGCGCGCTGATCGCAGAGGTCTACAACGTGTTCAGCTTCCCCTCCGTGTCTGCGGACGGGCGCTGGGCGGCGGCGGTGGTCGACCACCGGGGCTGGTCCAAGGGTGTCAACCTGTTCGAACTGTCTACAGGCAAGCGCACGGAGCTGCTCTCTCACGCGAGCGAGTACTTCAGCTCGCCTCAGGTCTCGCCCGACGGGAGCCACGTCGTGTTCTGGTACCGCACCTGTCGCCGTTGCCCGAGCAGCCTGGATATCATCCGCGCAGACGGCACCGACCGCAGGACACTGCTGGAGGCAGCCGAAGGAGAGTCTCGCAGCGGCGTCGCCTGGGCGCCGGACGGCAAACGTGTCTACCTGGCGCGGCGCCCCTCTGGCGAGGTGGGCACTCTCTGGGGGCTGGACCCGGCGAGCGGTGCGGCGACGGCGCTGCTGGGCGCCGGAGGAACAGGAGGAGGCGAGCCGCCGGAGGAGGAGGACACGGATTGGGAGGCGGGCGCGTCGAGCTTCGACGAGCCCGAGGTCTCGCCGGACGGCACCTTCCTCGTGGCGGTGGAGCGGACGGGGTCCGACGTCTGGCTCGGCCGCCTCGATCTCACGAGCGGCCAGTGGCGCCGCCTCGCCGCCATCCGCGCCCAGGACCTGCGAGTCTCTCCCGACTCGAAGCGGATCGCCCTCGAGACCTGGCGCACTGAAGATCTCGGGACCCGCGGGTACAGCCGCGACACGGAGATTGCCGTGGTCTCGGCGGACGGGGGCGAGGTCCGCCTGCTCACGGACAACGACGAGGACGACGAGCTGGCTGGGTGGTCCGCCGACGGTACGCGAGTCTACTTTCACCAGAGCTCGAAGGACCCCACAGGGACGCGCTACACCAACCGAGTCTGGTGGGTCGCGCCTTGATCCGGGGGGCTTGACTCGGCGATGCCCAGGCGAGAGAAAGACGGGCGTAGACGAAGCCTCTTCTGGGCGTCGATGCTATGAGTCTCGCGCCTGGGCCACCTCACGGGCAGCGGCTCGCCGCCGGAGCCGGAGCCCCAGGGCGAGGAGCACGCCCAGCGCGCCCGGCACGGGACCTCCTCCTGTTCCGCAGCCGCCGCAGCCGCCGTCCGTGATGCCCGATGGAGGAGTCCCCCGCCCCGTGTCTCCCTCGACGACGGTGGCAGCGTCCTGCACATCGGACGTGTCGGTAGCGCCCCACGCCACGTCCTTCCACCGGCCGACGGGGCCAGCGTCCAGAGGATCCAGTGGCTCCGCAACGGCGCTGTCGGCCGCGTCCAGGCCGCTGTCGCTGACCGCGTCGCTGTCGGAGTCGCTGACGCCGTCCGCGTGAGAGGCGGCATCACCCGCCCGGACAGTGCCCGCGTCTCCCGTGGGCCCCACGTCCTCGGGAGGCGTCACGGCGCAGCCCGCGTCCGGGCTCGCCCCGAGAATCTCCGTCGCCGCCTGCATCAGCGCGATGCGGGCGGCGCCCGGCGTGACCGCCTCGAAGGGGAATCCCAGGGTGAGCACCGTGCCGGAGAGCACCGCCGCCGCGCCCCCCGCGTCATACTCCAGGACGGCGACCCCGCCCACGGGGCCCAGCACGTCCGCGTAGTCGACGTCGTAGGCCCCTTGGGTGCCGTCGTCGAAGGAGATGGCTCCGAGGCCGGCTAGCGGGCCCACCCCCAAGGTCGCATACGTGCCCGCGCTGTCAGCCGCGTAGGTGACGCCCAGGATGTCCGCGAGAAACGTCTGGTCCTCGGCGCTCCCCTTCTCGCCCAGATCCCACGCGATCTCGGCGCCGCTGACGAGGAGCCGGCCGCCTGCCTCGACGAACGAGCGCACGGCAGTCTGCTCCGCCGGGGTGAATGTGTGATCCGCGGTGCTCTCCTCGCCCAGGTACCAGACGACCAGGTCGTAGGCGTCCAGGCTGACGGCACCCGCCTCCACGGCACCTGCCTGCGCCGAGTCGAAGGCCACGCCCGCCGCGAACAGGGCCTCCCCGTGGTGACGCACGTAGTCGAAGGCGTTGAGTCGGCGTTGGTCGAAGCGCTGGACGGTGCCCAGATCCCAGGGCGCTAGATTCTCTGGGATGAGGCCGTGCTTGTCGATGCGCGTGAAGCCGTCCACCACCAGGGCGCGCGGGCCGCACGTGGGGGTGGCGCCGCCCACCGGCGTGGGGAAGCTCTCGCCGCCCGAGTTCGTTGCCGTCACCCGCACGTACAGGGGCTCCCCGAGTGGGGCGTCTTCGATGATCAGCTCCGTGGCACCCACCTGCGTCCCCCCATCGAAGGCCAGTCCGTCCCGGCTCCGGTAGACGCGGTAGCCTGTGGCGGCCTCGCCGGCGAGGCCCACCGAGTCTGTCTCCGGTGGCGCCCAGCGCACCCGCAGCCGGCCGTCCCCGAGATTCTCCACGCGCAGGGCTCGGGGCGGCTCCGGCAGGAGCGGCGCGGCTACGCCATCTCGCGCCCCGAAGTACTTGGCGACCCCCTGATAGAAGGCGCGGGCCGCAACCTGGCGGAAGCGCGGCTCCTTGAGCCACTCGGCGTCGGACGGCGTCGCGTGGAAGGCCAGCTCCACGAGCACCGCCGGCATCTCGGGGTTGTGGCTGGGGTTGACCTCGCCGAACCACGCGGTGTACTTGCCCCTGTCCTTCCACGCCGGGTCGAAGGCGGCGCGCAGATCGTTGATGATCTCCGCGTGGAGCACATCCTGGAGCAGGTCGCTGCCCTTGGTTCCCGTGAAGATGTACTCGCCGTTGGGCTCGTTGGGCCCGTAGGTGTAGCTCGACGTGCCTACGCCGGGGTTCGGGGCGTTGGTGTGCCACGCGACATAGACGGCGTCCTCCCCGGCCTCGTTCTGCCACGCGGCGTACCGGGACCGGGAGCTCACGTCGTCGTTGGGGTCGCTCGCCGAGTAGTCGAAGACGCTCGGCGGGGCCCCTTGGAACTGGACGTTGTACCGCGCGCACTCCTCCCACCGCGGGCGGCCGCTCGTGGGGCTCGTTGCGACCCCGCTCCCGGTGCCACGCGCGACGTCTCCCAGCCCGCCGCCGAAGCGCACCGCGTCTGCGCTCACGTTGTCGCCGGGCTCCAGCTCGCTGTCGTTGTGCAGCTCCACCGCCCCGATCACCGCGTCCTCACCCGCCTCGAACCAGTGCCGGCCAATGAACACCCACGTGCCGCCGTGCCGCTCCTGGTTGACGCGCACGTGGGACTCGCCGCCGGGGTGGCGCACCACGTAGTGGGCGTCCTGGGCACGCGCGGCGTGCTGTGAGTATGTGACGTAGACGTTGTAGTGGCCCGGCGCCGGGATGTCGGGCACCCACCGCGCCACCGCCGTCGCCGAGCCGCTCACGGTGGTGGCGAGGCGGTTGCCTCCCAGGGCGTGGGGGTTCTCCTGCCCTTCGTAGGGGGCCATCCCCGCCGCGAAGCCGGGCAGCGTGGAGTCGAACCACTCCCCCACCTCCTCGAAGGTGCCCCCGCCGCCGTTGTCCACCACCGCCATGTGGTGCTGCATGTCGTGCTCGCGCACCGTGAACACCGTAGCGCCCGCGTTCCGCAGGTAGTGCACGAGGTAGTGGTTGATGCCCTCGGCGTTGACCAGGTCCTCCACGATGCCGTTCGTGTTGCCCCGCTGAGTCGCCCACCGGTTCAGCGCCTGCGTCCACGTGAACCCATGGGCCTGGCTCACGTAGATCACCTTGCCCGCGAGGAAGCCCGCCGGTTGTCCCGGGGCCGTCACGCCGATGGGAGGAGACAGGGGAGAGACCAGCTTCTCTGGCGGCGGCGTGATGGGCGGGAGCAGCGCCGGCAAGGGCAGGAGCTCCCCGGTGACCGGGTCGAGCGCCTCCACGTAGACGCCGCGGGGGCGGTCGTCCGCCCACACCTCCAGGAGCGCCTCCACCACCTCGTGGATCAGGCGCTCGTCCACGACCGGGGACACGAGATCCACCGCCACCCGCACCACGTCGCCCTCCCACCGCGCGTCGAGGACCGACGCCTCCACGGCGAGGGTGGGGCCACGCAGCGGGTCGAGGGCGCGGTCCGCCTCCGAGCGCAGGTCCCGGGTCGCGGGGAGGGCCAACAGCAGCGCGAGGAGCCAGCTCATGTCCTGCATCCTCGCAGAGGCGCGGTGTTGAGACAACCCGGTGCGAGCGGCGACCCGCAGGTCAAGCGTGGCTGCAGCTCACGGTTCGTCCCCGGGTTGCTCCCGCGCCCCCCTTCGCTGGAGACGCGGCAGGACCTCGCCGCCGAGGATGCGAGACCAGCGGGCGAAACGAGGCGCCCTCGACGCTCCACCCGCCCGCGACGTCGCCCCCCGGACTCAACGGCGGGGCACCCCGCGATGACTGGCACCGGCCGGGTCCGCCCCTATGCCGCGACCAGGAGGCCACGCCGGCCGAGGTCACGGGCAAGCGCTTCGACGTCGTCCGGGTCGACTCCGTGCCCGCGCGCCGCATCGAGGGGGGGAACGGCCTGGTGGACGGCCTGGACGACGAACAGGATCGCGGCGGTACCCTCTGTCAGGCGGCAGCGCAAGGTGCGCGGGTCCCGCCACGCGATGCACAGCGTCGGGCGCTCCGTGAGGCCTCCGTGGGGGCGCCCCGACGCAAGCCACCCCGGGACGTCCCACCGGAGCTGCCTCACGTCGACTGTCGGGTTGAGTACCACGGGACCCGCCTCCCACGGCAGGACGTCCGGCGCAGGGTGGAGGGTGACCTCGAGCTCCAGCCACTCCACCGCGGCGACGTCCGCGAGGCATGGCGTCGCGTCTGCCTGGGACGCGAGCCACTCCGGGAGGCGGGCGCCCAGGCGGTTCAGCTCCCAGTGGTTCGGAGGGTGTTCGGCGAGGAAGCGCCGGCAGACCGCGTCCCACTGTGCCGGCGCCATCAGCGCGCGGGTGTAGGGGTAGACCGCGTCGAGGAGCCCGGTCCAGTCGTTCGAGACGAGCGTCCGGTAGTACTGGAGGCGCGTGGTGCCCGAGGGGGACGGACCGAGCACGGCCTCGACGGCCGCCGCGTCCGTGCGGCCCTCGAGGAGCCCCATCATGGTGGCGAACCAGCCAGGGAGGGATGTCATGCGGCCCTCCGTGCCAGGGCAGCTTCGGCTCGGTCGCGCGCCTTGTCTGCCTCGTCGAGCACAACGTCCACGGGCGGGATGTGGTTGTCCCACTCCACGAGGGTCGTCGTGGGGCCGATCCGCGCGATCACATGCTCGTATAGCGCCCACACGGGATCGCTGACGGCGCTGCCGTGGTCGTCGACGCGAAGGTCGCCCACGACGCGGTGACCCGCCACATGGATCTGCACCACTCGCTCGAGCGGGATGGACTGGATGAAGCGAACCGGGTCGAAGCCGTGGTTGTGCGCGTTGACGACGACGTTGTTCACGTCCAGGAGCAGGCCGCAGTCCGCCTCCTCCAGCGCTGCCGTCAAGAACTGCGCCTCACTCATGGTGCTGCCCGGCATGATGGCGTAACTGCTGATGTTCTCCACCAGGAACGGCAGGCCGACGCGCTCGCTGACCTCCCTGATGCGGGGGGCCACGTGGCGGACAGCCTCCTCGGAGAAGGGCAGCGGGATCAGGTCTTGGGTGTGGGTCCCGCCCGCGGCGCTCCAGCACAGGTGGTCGCTGAACCAGGGGGACCGCGCGTCCCTTGCCAGCGTCCGAATCCCGTTCAGGAGGTCCGTGTCGAGGGGGTCAGGGCCGCCCACGGAGAGGCTGACGCCGTGAGGGATGATCGGCCACCGTTCGGCGCAAGCCGCCAGGGCGCGGCGCGGGCGACCACCGAACAGGATGAAGTTCTCCGGCACGACCTCGAGCCAGTCGACGGGGCGAGCCACCTCGAGGATCGTGTCGAAGAAGGGGCGCCGAAGCCCGATCCCATGGCCAAGGACGGGGAGGGCGTGTCTCTGCCGCCAGGTCTCTCGTGTCATCTGAGTCGCTCGTGGGCTGGGGTGGTCGACCAGGGTCGAGCAGCCTCGCAGGGGCCCCGCCTCAGTGCGCACGGGGTCCCTGCGAGAGAGATGGGCGGTTAGCCGCAGGAGTTCTTGCCGCACCCCTTCTCGCCGCCCTTGTCCGCGCCGGCGTCCTTCTTCTCGTCGCCACCGCACTTCTTCTCGCCGCCGCCGCACTTCTTCTCGTCTCCGCCGCACTTCTTCTCGTCTCCGCCGCACTTCTTCTCGTCTCCGCCGCACTTCTTCTCGTCTCCGATGGCGTTTGCGAGGTGGTCTCCCGGCGTCGACGACGCGAAGGCCGCGGTCGAGGCGAGGACGCTCAGAGAGAAGGCCGCGGTGCTCAAGATGCTGGTCAGGTTCTTCATCGGTTGCCTCCGTTTCGGTGTGTGGGATGCCGGAGCGCCGCCGTCAGTGGCTGAGTCGCTCCGAGCGGTTGTCCGTGACGCGAGCAGGCTGCGCGTTACGATGCCCGGAGTACGCGCGGCTCGCGTAGAGGGATCACGCGGCGCCGGCGAGACGCCCGGGCGCGGCTGCCGGCCGCCCAGTCCGCGGCCCGGCGGCAGCCAGCTCCGCGGAGGGAGCGGGATCGTCCGGCCGGAGCAGGACGTCTTCCCCTGCGGCGTCAGTCGCGCAGCGGCCGTGTGTGGCGGGAGCGCAGCTACGGGGCCAAGCCCGCATGAGATTCAGCACAGCGGTCCGGCGTCGTCTGCGGGGCCGCGATCACGCGGGAGGACTCCTCTGCCAGCGCCTGGTGGAGCCGCGTAGCGCCGATGTGCTCGCGTGCGGCGCGCGCGGCGACGCCGAGGATCAAGACGGCCGGGCAGAAGGCGATGAACGCGACGACGATCCAGGACATGGGTCACCTCCTGGAGAGTGCGTCGCCGGCCCGTGCGGTGCTGGCGAGAGAGGGTCACGCGGGCAGGATGCGGTCCGCGTGCGGATCGGTGGCGAGAGGGACTCGCGCGTTACGACCAGACGCTGGTCAGCCGCGGGTGGGGCGCCTCCCGTGGGTGGCGCGCGTCCCTCGGCTGGTACATCGTCCGGCAAGCTCCTTTGCGTCAATCGCGTCGGCGGGCTCCAGCGACCACAGCGATTCCAGGTCGAGGTATATCGTCCGGCAAGTTCCTTGCGTCATTCGAGGGTCGAATCGCCCCGTCAGCTATTCAGGGTGGTGTCCTCCGATGGGGGCACGGCCGGCGCGGGGCTATCAGCGGTCGGCCGTCAGCACTCAGCCCGACGCCGCCCTACGCCGGGTCGTACGCTCGCGCCAGGTTGGCGGCGGCGCGCGCGATGGCATCGGCGCCCGGCAGATCCGCTGGGCGCTCCGGCTCCGTCGCGGCCCGCAGCCGTCGCGTGAACTCGGCCGCGGTGGTGACGAGTTCTCCACGGCGCTCCCTGTACGCGACGTGCAGCTCCCGCAGGATGGACAGAAACCCCTTGCGCGCGCCCCGGTCGCCGTCCCGGGCCGGGAAGTACGTCCCGGCGAAGAAGGGCTCTCGGGACGGAGTCAGCACCACGGTCATGGGCCAGCCGCCCCGCCCGGCGAGCAGGTGCACGGCGGTCATGTAGAGGGAGTCCACGTCGGGCCGCTCCTCACGGTCCACCTTGATGGCGACGAACGTCTCGTTCGGAAACGCTGCGATCTCAGGATCTTCGAGCGACTCGCGCTCCATGGCGTGGCACCAGTGGCAGGTCGAGTAGCCTACGGACAGCAGCAGGGGCTTGTCCTCCCGGCGCGCCCGCTCGAAGGCTTCGTCTTCCCATGGGTACCAGCTCACCGGGCTGTGGGCGTGCTGCAGCAGGTAGGGGCTCGTCTCGAGGATGAGCCGGTTCGTGTAGGTCGGCCTGCCGTCGGCTGCGACGTGTCGCGTCCGTGGTCGGTAGCCTGGCCCCTTCGCCGCCAGCGCCGCCCCGCGGGCCGCCGAGAGGGCCGCGTCCACCGCGCGGACGCCGGGCAGCGCGGGGTCACCGGAGACTTGGGGCGCCGGCTCCACGGGCGCGCCCGACGGTGCTGGTGCGGTCTCAGTTGGCGGGGCCGCTGGGGTGACGGGCGCCTGACTCGGCGGCATGCTGGGAGGCGACGGTGGCGGCGCGCCGTTCCCCGCGCAAGCGGCGGCGATCAGCGCGAGCGGCACGATGGCCTGGTATTGGCGGGGTGTCACTATGAGCCCTCCAGGGCTTGGCGCGCCTCATGCGGGGCGTGGAAGCGCCGGTCTCCACGACGACCGAGAGGCTCTCAGCGCGACGCACGACGTCACGGATCGAAGGGACGTCCCCCGAGCGGAGACGGTTCCATGGGTCCCGCGTCCCGGGGCGCGGAACGGGAGTCGCGAGCATCTCTGGGGCCGCGCGCGTCGGAGGGCGAGCAGTGTGGGTGGGAAGGGTTCGCCGGCGCGAGGACTCCGCGGCCCCAGCGGAGCGCCGGACGGAGCCCAGGGAACGTGGCCGAGAGCCCGACGCCGCCACTCTGGCGCGTCGGCCTGCCCGCTACCGACACCAGGGGGTCAGGGTGCCGGCGCCAGCCCGAGCCCGTCGATGGCGGCGAGGAGCTGCTCCGTCGTCGGGCGAACCTTGTAGTCCGCGTCGGCGTGGGCCCACCGGACGACCCTGGCCTGGTCCACGATGAAGATCGCGGGGACCGCGAACGCGTGGTGCGTCTTCCCCGAGGCTCTCTCGATGTCGAGCCCGAAGGACTTCAGGCGCTCGACTTCGGCGTCGTCCGCGCGGTGGACCACGCCAAACGCCGTGTGGGCTCTCAGGTCCGGGTCGGCGAGCACCGGGAACGGGATGTCATACGTGGCCCGGGTCTTCGACGCCTCGTCCACGCGGTCCACGCTGATCGCGACGGGGGTGACACCGCGGCGCTGAAGCTCCGGCCAGGCGGTCGTCAGTGCATGGATCTGATGGTTGCAGAAGGGGCACCAGCCGCCGCGGTAGAACACGAGCGCGACAAGCCCCCGGTCAAGCAGGTCGTGCAGCCGGACCGCCTTTCCGTCTGCGTCTTCGACCATCGCGTCGGGGGCCTGGGTCCCCACGGCGATGCCGACTCCCGCCGGGAGGGTGCCGAGGCGCTCCGCCTGTGGCGCCGCGCTGGGCATCCGGCGTGGCGCACCGGCCGCTGGCTCCGCGGGAGGCGAGGCCGGCCTGTCCGCCGAGGCCTCCGGGCCCGGCTCCGCGGCCTCCGGCGCCGTCACCGCGGGGGCGTCACGTGTGGCTGACGCGTGCTCGGCTGCCGTGGCGGGCGGGGCGGGCGCCGGCGGGGAGGAGGCGCCCCCGCCGCAGCTCGCGACCGCCGCCACGAGCGGCACGATTGGGAGGGCTGCCATACGCATCCGTCTCATCATCGTTCTCCTGGTCGAGCGGGGGGATGTGCCCCCGGGGGTGAGGGTGCGGGACCAGAGGGCCGGAGCGCCCGCCCCCTGGGGCTATCCCTCCCGCGGGAACGCGGGGCTGGACGCACGCGACCCAAGCCACCGCGCCGCGGACTCCGCCCGAGGTCAGAGCTTGCTCATGACCCAGTCCACGTCCTTCGCCGTGGAGTGACAGCCCACGCACATGGCCGGGGTGCCGTCCATCTCGACGGTGCCGTCGCCCATGACCTTGGCCCAGTACCAGTCCCCCGAGTCAGGAGCGTAGCCAGCCTCGCGCTTCTCCATGGTGGTCCAGGCCTTCACGTCCGTGCTCGCCTCGTCCATGTAGTGCTCCTTGATGACGATGGAGCCCTTGGCGTAGACTCCGCTGCCCGAGTCCCACGTGGGCTTGGCTGTGTCGTTGACCCAGATCTCCACCATCATCCCCTCGTGCGACTGACTCACTGCTCGCTCGGTCACCTTGGTGAAGGTGCTCTTGTAGTCGTCGGGTACGGGGTCGTTGCCGGACGCGGTCGTCTCTTCGAGCGTGAAGACCCAGTCCTTGTCCTTCGCCGCGGCGTGGCAGGCCGTACACATGGCTGGGGTGCCGTCCATCTCGACGGTGCCGTCGCCCATGACCTTGGCCCAGTACCAGTCGCCCGTGTCGGGCGCGTACCCGGCGGATCGCTTCTCCATGGTGGTCCAGGCCATCACGTCCGTCGTCGTGTCGTCGCCGTAGTGCTCCTTGATGACGATGGAGCCCTCCGCGAAGGGTCCCGCGCCTGCGTCGAAGGCCGCCTTCGCGAGGTCGTTGATCCAGACCTCGACCATCATCCCCTCGTGGGTGTCGCTCTTGGCGCGGTCGGTGACCTTCGTGAACGTGGCCTTGTAGTCGCTGGGGATGGGGTTTGGCGTCGGCGTGCCCCCGGCGTCCGTGCCGCCTGTGTCGGTGTTGCCCGCGTCCGTGTTGCCCGCGTCCGTGTAGTCCGTGTCGGTGCTGCCCGCGTCGGTGTTGCCTGCGTCGGTGTTGCCCGCATCGGTGTTGCCTGCGTCGGTGCCCCCGCCGGTGTCGGTTGGGCTGCCCGTGTCGCTGCCGCTGCCCGCGTCCGTGAGTTCGGCTCCCCCGCCCGGGGTCGCTCCGTCGTCTGAGTCTCCGCAGGCCGCGGCCGCGATGCCTACGGCCAGCGCGAGCAGCGCTCGATCAATCCTCATGTCGCTCTCCTCTCCGGTTCGTGGTGGCGGCGGTCCCGACCGAGCCGGGCTCTGAATCAGGCGGCGCGCCGATGTGGGTGGTCAAGCCCCTGCGTGCGTGACGGGTCGGCGCCGCCCGTTACGCGACAAATCATCGTGCGGCTGTTTCCACCGCGCGGGGTCAGCGCGGGCCGCCAGACCCCTCGGGCTCAGCGTCCAGCGCAGCCAGCACCGCCGCGCGGATCATCTCGAAGTCCGGCGGCAGGTGCCCGGGAGGCAGCGCGTGCAGAGCATCGAGCATCTGTCGCATCTGGGCGTAGTATGTCGAGCAGTGCCCGCACATCATGAGGTGCATGCGCAGCCCGAGTCGATCCATCAGCCCCATGTTTCCGTCGAGGTAATCGCCGATCTTCTCGACGAGCTCCTTGCAGGTCAGCATGACCGAACCCTCGCTGGCAGCAGAGACAAAGTCGCGGGCCACGTGGCTGTGGAGAGCGCTGATCGTAGCGCCCCCGCGAGCCACCGCCAGGGACGCCGCACGAGGTCCCCGGCCTCCCTCCGGCACGCGGGAGGCGCACCACACGTCGCAGGTGCCCGGTCGAGCCCCACCCGAAGCGCCAGGCACAGGGCACCCCCGCCGGACGCCTCCGGTGACGCCGGCGCCTGCGCCTGGCCCCGCGCAGCTCTCTCCGCCTGGAGGCGTCTCTCCAAGCGCTGTCGCACCGTCGCCCGTGCCCGATGCAGGATGACCCGCACGTTTCCGTTCGTGAGCCCCAGGACCTCCGCCGCCTCCACCGGCGTGAAGCCCTCCAGATCGCACATCTCCATGACCGTCCGCGCCATCTCCCCCAGGTGCTCCATCTCTTCCCGGGCGGCTGCCGCCAGGCGGTCCTGGTCCATGCGCGCGCCCGGCTCGTCCCACCCCACTGGCGGATCCTGCCATCGGCCGTCCCCGCCGAAGCGATCCGCCACCTCGTCGGGCAGGGAGGACTCCGGGACCTCGCGGATCGTGCGGCGCCGCTGCTCCCGGGCCTTGTTGACGACGATCCCGCACAGCCACGTCCGGACGGACGACTGCCCGCGGAAGCCGTCGATGTTGCGCAGCGCCGTCACGTAGGCGTCCTGAACGAGATCGGCGGCCCGGTCCGGGTCGCGAACGAGCGTCATGGCGAACCCGAAGAGCGCGGAGCCTACCTCGGCGTGCAGGGCCGCGAAGGCCTCGCGGTCGCGCTCGCGGAGCCGCTCCAGGAAGTCGTCGTCAGCGGTCATTCATGCCTCTCGAGCTGAGTTGAGCAGTGGGGCGCGCTCCACGGCGGGGTCCGGCCGCGCGCCGCCGAGCGGTCGGTGCGCGGAGGGACGCAGGCGTTACGGTCCCCTGTCGCCCGGAAGGCGTCTCTGGTCCCGCTCCGGCGGAGTCGGGCCCTCGCGCAACACAGGACGCCGGCCAGGTGGCTTGGCTTCGCCTCGATCCTGTCAGCCACCCGCCAGCCCGGTACGTCCTCGAACGTTCGCACTCATACCACGCGGCGCCGGCCGTCTGCGACCCACGAGCGGCTCGGTGCAGACCGGCCCCGTCGGAGCGCGGTCAGCTCGGGACGAGGGGGCGCCGCCGCTCGCCGTCTTCCTCGACGAGCAGCACGTGCATGCCGGCCCGAGCACCCGTACGGATGAAGCCTTCACGGTGCGTAAAGGCGTCGAACGTGCGGAGGAGCGTTGCGCGGCTCGCCGGCCGGAGCGCTCGCAGGTAACCCTCCAGCGCGTCATCGTCGAAGCGGGGCGCCACCAGGATCGCGCCGGACAGCCCGGCGCCGGCGGCTCCAGCCTTGGCTGCGAGCGCGCGGCGCACGAAGTGATCGACTGCCTCCGGGGTGGCTCTGGCGACCCGGTCGAGGACGTGGCAGACCTGCCCATCCTCGCCAATGGTCACGGCGTCGAAGACCTCGACGGCCCCGCCTGGGACCGGGAGCCCGTGGTGGAGCCGCACCTCACGGACGGTGTCGAGGGGCTCGACGAGGGCCCTCCAACGGGCCGTCCGACCGTGCTGCTGGAACTGGGGCGCCAGATCCACGAGCGCCCAGCGAGCCAGCGCCGCCGCGGGGTCCCCGTCGAGGAGGGCCGCGAACGTGGTGTCGCCCGGCCGGCGGGCCCCGGCCGCCTCCCGCGGGCGGAGCGTCAGAGCCTGCGCCTCCGCGCGGGCATCCTCCCGGAGGCCGCTCGCCGCCGCCTGGGGCCGGACCACGTCCAGGGCGACGTCGCGGAGCTGCTGGCGGTAGGTGCAGGCCGGGAACTGCGGCGCCAGGTCCTCCACGCTCGCCAGGGCCCCGCTGGACCGGATCCACTGCTCCCAGCCGGCTCCGCTGTCTTCGGCCCAGCCCTCGCCGAACACGTCGAGGACGCGGGCGCCCCGGCTGAACAGCGCGAAGCCTGTGCGCCCCTCCCCCTCGAAGCGCAGGACACCGTCGAAGCCCTCGCTGGCCAGGCGGGCCGCCAGGTGCGGGAGGCTCGCGAAGGCCGGGTCGAGCCCCGTCAGGCGGGGTGGGCGCGGGCTTGCGGCGGCCGCCAGCAGCGGGATCAGGCGGGGGTCCAGCCCGGCCGGGAGCGGGCAGAGCCGCGCAGTTGCGGGATCGGGCAGGGACTCCAGCACCGCGTCGCCGCTGGCGCCGGTCGTCGGGTCGAGGGCCGCGTGCAGCACGCCGTCGAAGACGAGCAGAGTGGCTCCGCCGACCTCGACCCCGCCGCAGAACGCCTCCGCGTGGAGCGGGCGCTCGTGGAGGCGGGCGAGGAGCCGGCCGGGTGGCATGGCGCCGAGGGACGTCCCCGGCCAGGACCGCACCAGCGCCGCGACGATGGCGCCCGCCGAGGCGCCGGCCACGAAGAGCGTCGGGTCGGTGACCGGCATGGGCTCCGATCCAGAGAGCACGGTGTCCGCCGTGGGAGCCGGGGCCGCAATCCAGGGCTGGAGCGCCCGCGCCATGCTCCGAGCGTCGGGGAACCGGTCGTCGGGTTGCTTTGCGAGGGCTCGCAGCACCGCGTCCCCGAGAGCTCGCGGCACGCGAGGGGCCCGGTCCGACGGGTGGACCGGCTCGGACAGCACGGCCTGACGGATGACCTCGTAGAGGGTCGCCCCGTCGAACGGAGGCTGCCCGACCAGGGTCTCGTAAAGGACCGCGCCCGCGGCGTAGAGGTCGGCGCGGCAATCGACGGACCGGCCGGCGAGCTGCTCCGGCGCAGCGTAGTGGGGTGTTCCGAGCACGGTCCCCGCCTGGGTGCGCGCCAGGTCGGAGCCCTGCACGCGGGCGATCCCGAAGTCGGTGACCTTGACGCGCCCGTCCCGCGTGAGCATCAGGTTTCCTGGCTTCACGTCGCGGTGGACGATGCCGGCCTCGTGAGCCGCCGCCAGGACGTCGAGGACCTGCACGGCCACGCGAACCGCCTCCTCGACCGGCAGGGGGCCGTCCTGTCGGAGCACCGCGTCGAGCGGCCGACCTTCGATCCACTCCATGGCGATGTAGGGGCGCCCGTGCTCGGTGCCGACCCTGTGCACGGTCGTCGCGCCCGGGTGGGTGAGGGCTGCGGCGGCCCGTGCTTCCTGCAGGAAGCGTCGCGCGGCGTCGTGGGCCTGGTCCTCCGAGAGTGCGGCGAGGAACGTGGGCCGGATGACCTTGATGGCCACCGGACGGCCGAGCTCCAGGTCCTCGGCGTAGTAGACCTCGCCCATGGCGCCCTCCCCCACGCGGCGGCCGACCTGGAACGGGAACGTGGGGGTGGGCCGGGGCGGCAGGGTCACACCCCGGGAGACGTCGATGAGGGCCGTCATTCGTTGCTCCCAGCGGGTCAGATGATGTGGAGGCCCCAGTGGGCGACCCCGAGGAGCCCCAGGACCGCCGCCATCGCGATCATGAGCTTGTCGTGGATGCACATTCCCTTCTTCGCCTTGCAACCGTCGATCGGGCACATCGCTGCCATGGGATCCTCCTTGGGGTCGTCGTCGGGCGCCTCGTACGCCCCGTCGGAGCGTGAGGGGCGGGATCGGGTCCGGCGTTACAGCGGCCGAGCGGAGGGCGTGTAGCGCTCGGCGCCCGCTCGGCACGCACCAGAGCCCGGGCTGACGGGCCGAACCACCGGGAGGACATCCCATGACGAAGACCGCTGGAGAGCTGGAGGGGCACCGCTGGGTGGGAGGATCGCTGGTGCGCAAGCGGTGCGTCCCGTGCGAAGGGGAGCTCGAGCCGCTTCCCGCCGAGCAGGCCCGACGGCTCGTGGGGCGCCTCCCCCACTGGTCGCTCTCGGAGGACGAGCGCGCCATCGAGCGCGTCCTCGAGTTCCAGAGCTTCCAGGAGGCGCTGTCGTTCATCGGCGCGCTCGGGTGGCTGGTCGAGCGGGAGGGGCACCACCCCGACGTTCATCTCTACTACCGGCAGGTCCGCGTCGCGTTCCGCACCCACGCCGTCGATGCGCTCACGGAGAACGACTTCATCGGAGCAACGCTGGTGGATGACCTGGCTGGCGCGTAGCGACCGCCGGGCGCGGGCCCCGGTCGCACGGGGCGCTGACTCCGCCCAGGTAGTGCCAGCGCCCCGGCGGGCTCACCGCGCCCGGCCGGCCGTCGGAGCTACGGCGAGGGAACGAAGCGAGGTGCGACGGGCCGTAGCGGCCAGGGCCACGGATCGCGGGGAAGGGTGGCGCAGAGACGGCCGGGCGCATGCGGCGCGCTGCCGCTCCGGTGGCCGGGGGTGACTCCTGCGTCCCGATGCGCCCACTCCCAGCCGTGCTATTCTACCCGTTGACCCCGGCGCGTGGGGTGCCGGAGGAAGGAGGCGTCATGACCAGCAAGGCTGCGGTGGATGCGTTCATGGCGAGCCGGCGGCTCGCGTTCGTCGGAGCGTCGCGCTCCGGTAAGGGCTTCGGGCACCACGCGTACCGGGAGCTCAAGGCGAAGGGGTACGAGCTGTTCCCGGTGCACCCGGCGGCCGACCTGATCCAAGGTGACCCCTGCGCCCGCTCCCTCATGGACCTGGCAGGCAAGGTGGACGGGGTCGTCGTGGTCGTTCCCCCGCCCGAAGCCCTGAAGGTCGTCCAGCAGGCGCACGCTGCGGGCATCGGGCGAGTCTGGCTCCAGCAGGGCGCCGAGTCCACGGAGGCCGTCGCCTGGGCGCGCGAGCACGGGATGGACCTCGTCCAGGGCGAGTGCGTCCTGATGTTCCTGGAGCACGGGGCCTGGATCCACCGGGCCCACCGAGGCCTTCGCCGCCTGGTGGGGCGCTTGCCTGCGTGACGGAGACTGTTGGACACAGGACCGGCCCGCGTCGCCGGGACCGGGCTCCGTGCCACTCGGCCCAGGGCGCCCGCCCCGTGCAAACTCCAGGGGGTGCGCGCTGGCCCTCGCAGGCGCATACTCTCTCCATGAAATGCATCACCCGCTGCATCGCTCTCGTGTCCTCCCTGGTCCTTGCGTGCGGAGGAGACTCCGTGGCGCCCGGGGTCGACGCCGCCACGAGCCCGCCCGACACGGCCGCGCCCGACGCCGGCTCACCGCCCGCGCCGCTGCGCCTGGTCACGGCGCTGGCCGCTGGCGTGGAGGTGCCCTGGTTCGTAGGGGTGGGGCCTTCTGGCGCCGCCGCCCCCCTCCGCCTCGGGCCGCGGCGTGGGGCCGGCTACCAGCGGGCAGCCGGGACGGTCTCCTACCCACAGCTCACGCCTGACGGCGCGACGGTGGTCGTCGTCTACCAGGAGGTGGGAGGGGATCCGGTGCTGTTTGCTCTGCCCGCGGACGGCAGCGGCGCCGAGGCCCCCATCCGGGTGGCCGCGGCGCCTGGGCTCAGCGCCCTCGACCGGAGCTACGCCGGCGGGCAGGTCGCGTTCGCAGCCGAAGGGGGGCTCTACGCTGCCGCCCTCGACGGGTCCGACCCGACGCCGCGCCTCCTCGCCAGTGGCCGAATCGAGCACCCCATGTGGGTGACCGGGACGGCGTGGGTCGCCTACCTGGTGGTGGACGAGGCGGGCTCACGCGTCTGGACGGTGGCGGAGGGCGAGCCCGTGGACCTCTCCTCGACAGGCACCACACTCGAGTGGCTGGTCGCGCCGTTGCCCGGGGGGCGCGTCCTCGCGCGGGGCGCCGATGACCGCCTGTACTCCATCGCGGCCGAGGGCGGCACCCCCGTGCCCCTGACCCCGCCCGGTCGCCCCACCACCTTCGAAGGCCTGGCGGGCGGGCGCGTGGTCGCGGAGCTTCGCACGCAAGGCAGTGATCTCCGGGAGCTCGTCTCCGTCTCGGCGGACGGGGACGGGGCGCTCGTGGTCCTCACCCCGGAGCCCTCCACGACCCTGGACGTCGCGGTGCAGCGGGACGGAGAGCGCGTCGCCTGGTCCGCCAGGGGTGACGGTGAGAAGTGGGCGGCCTTCGAGGGGCCCGCCGGCGGGGCCGGAAGCCAGATCACCGCCTGGAACGGCAAGCGCATCCACGTCACGAGCTACGCGGGCGACGTCATCGCCGGCGCCACGGAGGAGGGGCGCGTCCTGCGGTTCTTCCTCCCCGGCGGCCCCACCGCCAAGTCCCAGGTGGTCCACGACGTGGGTCCCATCGTCAACATGAGCTACCCGTGGCCGGTGGTCTCCACCGGGGCCACCCACCTGCTCTACCAGGCGAACACGCCCGACGGGTGGCGGAGCTGGGTGCTGCCCGCCGCCGGGGGGACGCCCACGGCGCTCGGCGGCGCCTGGACCTGGGATCTGATCACCCCCTACGGCGTCGTGACCCGCGAGGCCGTCTCGCTCGGCGCCGCGGCTGCCACGTCCCCCACCGAGGAGCCCCGGCTGCTGACGCCCTGGCACGAGGCGCCGCTGATCGCGCCGCGCACTGAGGGTGGGTGGTTCGTCTACGGGTGCGAGGCCCCGGCACCCGGCTGGTACGCGGTGTCCAGCGACGGTGGGGGCCCCGCGGTTCCGGCTTTGACTGGTGGTGGAGCCTCGGAGGCACCGTCGCTCGTCGCCGGAGCGCTCGTGCGTGTGGTGGGCACCACCCTCGTGGGCGTGACGCTCGATGTAGCGGGCCACGGCGCCCCTCGCACCCTGCTGACCGGCGTCACGGGGCGCCCCCTCCCTCTGCCCGACGCCGGCGTCGTCGTCGCCCCCCAAGGCGCTCGCGTCGTCTCGCAGCCCGTGCTCGGTGGTGAGCCGATCCTGGTTCTGGATGCGGGCGCCACGGTCCTGGGCCTGTACCCCATGCCCGGCGGCGAGCGGGTGCTGGCGCTGTCCGTCCAGGAATCGTCGTACACGCCGGAGCTCCATGCCGCCCGCATCGACGGGACGGAGGCGCTGTCCCCACTCGCGGTGGGCGCTTTGAGCGGGTGGGTCCTCAGCGTCACCCCCACGCCGGACGGAGGGCGCGTCCTCGCCGAGGTCTCCATCGAGGCGACCGCCGTCCCCCACCCGGACGCCCTGGTCACCGCGGTGGTTGGCCCCGATCCGCCCGAGGCGGTGGTCATCGCGAAGCTGCCCGTGGGGCGGTGGGGGAGCCCCCCACCCGGTCTCTCGTTCGAACGCCCCGAGGGCTCCCCGCTCGTGGTGACTGCCGACGGGTCCCGCGTGATCCTGCAGGGACCGGACGGCCTCCTCAGCGCCCCCACCGACGCCTCCGCGGAGCCCGCGTTGCTCGGGCCTGCGACGGGCTTCGTCGGCGTCGCGCTGACCCCCCACGGGGTGCTGGCGAGCGCAGGCGGCTCGCTCACCCTCGCCGACCCCGGCGTCGCCGGCTCCCAGCGCGTCATCGCCGAGGGCCTCCCCACGCCCCTCGGGAACGCTCTGCTGGTCGATGACCGGCTCGTCCTTCGCGCCGGCCAGGGGGTGGTGCTAGTCGCCCTCGACACCGGCGCCGTCACACCCCTGGTCGAGGGCGACGTGGGCGCGCTCCTCTCGTCGAGCCCCGACGGTGAGGCGGCCCTCATCGCCCTCGGCGCCCGCCTCGCGCTCGTCCCCCTGTCCCCCCCGCCGACCCCGGCCCTCGTCGCCCGCCCCGGCGACGCGACCGACGCCTTCGTTGGGTGGTTGCCGTAGACCCGGGCAGATTCTTCGCCTTCCCGCCAGATATTCTGTTGCCATCGCGGCCTCGCTGCGCCAAGCTCGCCGCCACGGCACCGCCGGTGCCGCCCGGTGGCCACCCAGGGTGGGCCGGACCCCCAGGCGCCTCCCCCCCACCGCGGTGGCGCCGCTTCCCGCGCGCTGGAGTGGCGCGCGGCAGAAGGAGCGAGTCATGAGTCTTCGAGTCAGCGCCATTCTCTCGTTCGCCGGCGCGGCCCTCCTGGTCGGCGCCATAGGGTGCAAGGGCGCCCCCACCCAGGACGCCGTGTGCGAGCACATGGGCAAGTTCATGGACGGGGGCAAGTACAGCAAGGAGGAGTGCACCAAGGACCTCCAGAAGCACGTCATCGACAAGTGCTCGAACGTGGACGAGGTCTACAAGTGCCTGATGGAGGCCAAGGACGAGGGCGGCGTCGAGAAGTGCGCCGAGGGGACCTGCAAGAAGAAGTGAGCGCGTGTGTCCTCATCCGGGCAGCCGTGCTGCCGGATGAGGACGGCGTCCTCTGAGGGCCCGCCCCTCGGGTCAGGAACGCTCCCCGGGCGTCAAGGCACCAGCATCGCCGGGAAACCAGCGGACGAGGGCCTCGGCGACTCTCCCGAGAGCGGTGTCCTGCTTCAGCGCTGGAATGGACAGGGCGTTTGCCAGATCCTCGAAGTGTCGTGACCCGGACCGCAGGTTCAAGTCCGCCAGGAGCCCCTCGAAGATCTCCTTGGGAGACTCCCGCGCAGCCACGTCGAAGTCCGCTGCGAGTGGCTTGGGCCGGCGCTCCCGTCGCTGAAGCCGCACCGCCGCGCGGAGAACGGCGCTGTCGTCTGGAGGCAGTCGATCACGGTGCTGTGCCATGACCTGCTTCACACGTGCCCACACAGGGATCAGACAGACCTCGACCTCGGGAACGAATGCGGCGATGCAGAGTTCGGACGGTTGAACCAGTGCGCCTAGCGCGCTCCTCATCTCGGCCTCGACGACTTCGGGGGCATCGCCCTCCCTCCCTGAACCGGCGTGATCCCAGAGCAGCATCACGCGTGGCCTCGGCGTCGCTCGTCGATCCACCAGCAGCTCCACCACGTCTCGGGGGCGCGTCACGAAAGAGTCTCGCATCGCGTCGCGTCTGCTCAGCCACCGGAACGGGCGCAGGCACCCTCGCTGCTGGCCGCGCTCGATGAGTCGGGACACCAACGCCTGTGCGTCGGCGTCCGCGAAGACGACGGCGAGCTCGAAGGGTG
The DNA here is from genome assembly GCA_045863395.1 of Myxococcales bacterium. Taxonomy (GTDB): domain Bacteria; phylum Myxococcota_A; class UBA9042; order JABWCM01; family BTVJ01; genus BTVJ01. The sequence goes on along the minus strand of BTVJ01000001.1, from coordinate 233,522 downwards.
GCTCGTCCACGATCACGAGAGCACCCCAGCGACCAAGAGGTCGGACAGGTTTCGGCGGGTTGTCCACCCGGCAAGCTCCGGGACCTCATCCCCGTGCCGAACGATGCTGTAGCCCTGCCTGTCGCGGCGAAAGACCAGCACGTCGTCCAGACCGACGTGCGCCAGGAAGACGGGAGAGTGAGTAGCACAGAGCCACTGGTGCCCCGACAGCGGAGAGGAGATCGCGGAGAAGGCCGCCTGGATGGCCAGCGGATGAAGCCCGTTCTCGGGCTCCTCCACGAGGTAGGCCTCCTCCCGCTCGGCCGTCGATGCGTAGCTGAGCACGGTCAGCGCCATCAGCCGAAGGGTCCCGTCCGAGAGGAGCCAGGAGGGCACAGGCTGTTCGTGCGACCCTTCGAACTGGGCGCGCAGGACCAGGTGCCGGTCGTCGTCACGAACGAGAACATCGACGTCCTTCAGCCCCCCCACGGCCGACGACACATGGCGGACCCAGTCTTGGAAGAGGCGCGGATCCCGGTCCCGAAGGTCGCGCACGACGTAGGGGAGGTTGGAGCCGTCCAGGCCAAGAACGGGTCGCCCGCCAGGCGGTGCAGTGGCGGCGAGCCGCCGCGGGTCGAGCGCCAGCCGCCGGACCCCTTCGCGGAGCACCCTGCGCGCGGCTAGGGCCAGCGGGAACCGGTCCGGGTCCTCGGGCATGCTCCCGACGGCAGACCGGTCGTCACCGAAGCGAAACACGTTGTTCCAGCTCGTCTTCTCGTCCTGGAAGTAGTCCCGACCCTCTGGAGTCTTGCCCACGACCTTTCGCCAGCGGCGAGGTGTGCTGGACTTGACGACCTGCTCTGTCGCGTAGTCGCCGAACAAGCTGCGCTGGTGGCCGCCGTCATCGGCTTCGGGCCGCACGAACAAGTTCTCCCGCAGCACGCGCAGCCCACGGTCATCGACGATGCCGACCTCGATCTCGTGGCGCAGCACCGCTCTGCCCTCGCTGCCGGACGGTACGTCCAGCTCCACCGCCATGCCGATGGGTCGCTCGGGTGTGAAGCACAGGTCGTGGAAGTTTGGCGACCGGTCCGCGACCGCCTGTCGCACGCCACGCTCGACCACGTCGGACACGAACTGAAGCGCGTCGAGGAACGTGGTCTTCCCCGACGCGTTCGGACCCACGAGGACGTGAAAGCGGCCAAGCGACACGCGATTGGCGCGCATCATGCGGAAGTTGGATGCCTCGATGGTGCGGATCACGATGTGACACTCCGACAACGAGTGCGCTCATCGTATGCGAGCGCTGCGACGCGAAGTCCGGCACCAACGCCTCGCTGCGTAGAGCCTGCGACGAGGGCCCCCTCGTCGCCCGTGGGGCCGAGCCCTCAGAGGCTGGGGCCGTTGTGCCACAGCATGCCTTGAGTGCGCAACCGTGGGCTGGTACGGGCCGCCACGAACGTCCGTCGGCCTCGGAGGGCAGGCGCCCGGCAGGCCCCCGCAGTCGCAGGCCTTCGTGGCACCTCGGAATTGCGCTCACGCCCCCACCCGCCGTACAGTGGGCGCAGGCAGGAGGCACCCCACCATGACTGAGCAGGCGCTCGCCCGACGGCGTGACGACACCCGTGACACCCGCGACTCCCGCGACAAGGCCCCGGCCTCGCCGCAGGCCGTGCTCCGCTCCCTGGAGGCGGCGGCAGGGGACCGGGCGGCCCTGGACGCCGCGCTGCACGGGGGGGTGAGCGCCGGTGTCGTGTCGCCCGAGGACGTGCTTCGCATCGAGGCCCACCTCGCGGGGACGTCCTCCTCGCGCCAGGTGCGCCTCGACGCGCCGGACCTCGCGGCCTTCCGCGACCTGCACGGGGTGCGCCTGTCCGAGGACTTCCCGGTCGTGTTCGCGGCGGGGGGCGCCGAGGCCGCCGCCGTGGGCCTGACCGTCGTGGCGCGTCCGGGGGCCATCGACGAGGCCGCGGGCGTGGGGCTCGGGCTGCTCGCCCACGAGCTGGCCCATGTGCGACAGCACCGGCACGAGGGGCCGGCCATCCACTTCGACGCCGGCGACACCGCCCAGGACCGGGCCGCGGGGCGCACCGAGCAGCAGGAGCTCGACTCCATCCGCGCCGCCTACGGGCCCGAGATCGCCCGCGTGGTGCAGTGCCTGCGCGGCCACACGTCCGACCAGGACGTGCACAACGTGCTGAACATCCTGTCCCACTGGCCCTCCGAGACCATCACGCGGGCGTGGTCCCTCATCGGGAGGGGCTGGCTCGACGACCTGCTCGACAACCTGGAGCCCGAGCACTTCCAGGCGCACCCGCGGGAGATGATCGCCACCTGCCAGGCGCTGCCCCCCGCCGAGCGCCTGACGCGCGTCCTCGACATGACCGGCGGCGGCTTCTGGACGCGGGTCACCACGGACGAGGCCCTGATGGTCCTCTACATGGTCCAGGGGCTCCCGCGTGCGTCGCTGGAGCGCTTCCAGGCCCACGACGGCGGCGAGTCCTACCGGGCGTGGCGGCGCGCGCTGCCGTCGGGGGCCCAGGCGACGCTCCAAGGTGGCGTCAACGCACAGACCGAGGAGCGGCTGCGGCGCCAGGACGCGGCCCGGAGGGGTGAGGCGACGCAGGAGCAGGAGCTCCAGGCCCAGGTCCAGGGCCCGATCGAGCGCATCGCCCGCCAGCTCCGCCGCGCCTGGGACGACTGGGCGGTCACCGACTCGGACGCCACCCAGGTCTTCGAGATGCTGCGCCCCATGGCGGGGGACGCGGCGCAGTTGCGCGCGGTCGTCCGCGGGCTGGAGGGTCACAGGGACGGAAACCTCATGCAGCGGTGGGTGGACAACCTGCCGAACGAGGTCGCCTACGCGCCGGGCAACGTGGCGACCTTCCTGCGCATCCTGCAGGCGCGCCCACCGGAGATGTGCATCCAGCACGCCATGCAGCTCCTGGACTATGGGCTCTTCGACTGGGCGATCACGGACGCGGAGGCCATCCTGGCCTACCACCTGATCCGGGGCCTGCCCGAGACCGCGCAGCATGCGTTTCGCATGCGCGACGGCAACCGGTGGTTCCTGCGCATGGAGGAGAATCTGCGCCTCGGCGTCATGCGCGGCGAGGAGCACGACTTCCACGAGGGGGGCTACGGGCTCGTCGACGGCGAGCCCGGGCGCGGGACCACCGAAGAGCAGCGGGCCGAGCGGGCCCAGGATCAGGCGACCCTCCAGTCGACGCGGCAGCAGCTCGACGAGGTGGCGGAGCGCATCCGGCGGGCGAACCAGGCGGAGATGGCCGGGGTGCTCCGCGACCTGTACCACGCCGGCGGGGCCGAGGGCGGCCCCGTCTGCCGCGCCTGGACGCGGGATCTCGACCGCCAGGGGCTCGTCGAGACCCTGCTCGACCGGCTCGGGCAGTCCCGGTGGGGGGCGGAGCGCCGGGTGATGACGCTGCGCGTCCTGCGCCACCGGGACCCCGTGCGAAACATGCAGCAGGTGCGCGACCTGATGTCCTACGGTGTCTTCGACTGGGAGATCACCGCCGTCGAGGCGCGGCTCGCCTTCGAGTGCATCCGCGCCCTCCCGGAAGGGATGCGTCGCGAGTTCATCGACCAGGACCCCACCTGGTACCAGCGCATGGACGAGAACGTGTCGCAGGAGCTGCGGGACTCTCGCGAGTTCGGCATGTACGACGGGGAGGAGTCCGGCGACACCACCCACCTGCTCGGCCAGCTCCTCGACCCGGCCCTCTGGCGGCCTGCGACCGGGTCCGACCCGCTCGGGCGCCTGCGCATGGTGCTGCACATGATCGCCCAGGCGGGCCTCATGCAGCAGGCGCACCCACGCATCGCCGAGCACTGGAACGACTCGCCGGCCCACGGGGAGCTCTTCGCCCGCATGGGGTACGGGCCCGCGGGGGTCATCGACGAGGCGGTGGTCGACCGCACGGACCACAACACCCTGACCACCATCGGGCAGGGCATCGACGCGCTGGGGCGTGCGGAGGGCGGCGAGGGGGGCACCGTCGGGTACGTCCTCGGGTTCCAGGACAGCATGAACCTGCGCGGGCTGGAGATGGACGAGCTCCAGCAGGCCTTCGGGGGCCACATCAGCGGAGTGCGCTTCGCCGGCGGCGAGGAGCGGGAGGACGAGGAGGGGCAGCAGGACACGGGTGAGCTGGACGTCAACGTGGACGAGGAGCGCGGCCTCGTGCGGGTGGTGGCATCCAGCCTGCCCGTCGAGAGCGTCAACATGCTCGTCGACACGCTGACCATCCGCACGGGGCCCTGCACGGTCGAAGGGGTGCTCCTCGAGACCAAGTACGCGACCGACGTGGACCCCGACACGCGGCTCCACGTGCGCCTCGACAACCTCGTGATCAACGACCTGATGCTGGTCTTCCCGGACCGGATGATCGGCATCGGCAGCCTGACGATGACGGGCTTCGACATCTCTGGCCAGCGGGACGGGGCGCCGCCGGTGCTGGCGGGCGACTCGGCCTTCGAAGACGCGATGAAGGGCATCGGCCGCGTCTTCGAGTTCATCGGGAAGATCGGCACCCTCGGCTTCTTCTTCGGCGACTGGACCCGCGACTTCGGGGCGCTGGTCGACCACCTGCGCGCCGCCTTCTCCGAGGACTTCAACCTGCGCCTTCAGGTGGGGTCCATCGCGGTCACCGACGTGGTGGACAGCCGGGGTGGCCACGTGGGCAGCGCCAGCCTGGAGGGCGTCGACGTGCGCGTCGCCCTCGACCGGGAGGCGGACGTGCGGCGGCGGCTCGACGAGGCGCGCCGAGTGCCTCGCCCCACCCAGGAGCAGCGCGACCGCATCGCGGCCCTGGAGCAGGAGCTGGCGCTCTGGCAGCAGCGGGAGGCGCGGCTGCTGGACCTGCAGCGCCGTGCTGGAGAAGGAGCGCTCAACGCGGACGAGCAGACGGAGCTCGACACGCTGACGACGCAGCTCCAGACCGTCGCGGTGGACGGGCGCATCGAGGGCGGCCTGCACGTCCGCGACGCCAACATGATGGGGGTGAGCGCCGACTCCCTCGACGTGACGGGCATCGGCATCACCGGAGAGCTGCCTGGGGCGCGGGGCATGGTCGACGCCCAGCTCACGGACCGCGGGGCGCTGCACCACGACGCGCGCCTTGCGGGCTCGACGGAGCCGGGCCTCTCGCAGACCGCGACCCTGGCGGTGACCGCGGACACCATCACGGGGCGCAACCTGGGCTACACGTCGACGCAGCTCCGCCACGAGGCGTTGGAGGAGCAGATCACGCGCCTGCGCCAGCAGCAGCCCCTCAACGAGGACCAGCGGGCGGAGCTGGAGGGCAAGGAGCGGGAGCTCGCCGCGCTGCGCCCGCACGTGGAGCGGCTCGCGGCCCTGCGGGGGCGCTTCGGGCAGCTCACGACGGAGGAGCAGGGCGAGTACCAGCAGCTCCTGGCGCTGCTCCGGGCCGACGCGTCCTTCCACGCGGACACTCTGGATCTGCAAGGCGCGACCATGGGCGTGGACATGCAGAACCACGGCGGCAGCTTCACGGCGCAGAGCGGCAGCCTGACCGGCGTGCGGGCCGGCGGCATGGAGGTGGACCGCATCGAGGGGACGGGCTTGGGCGTCGGGTACACCGGCGCCAACGGCGGGCGCGTCACGGTGGACGCCACGAGCGCGACGCTGACCGAGGTCAACCAGGTCGGGCGCATCGACCGGCTGCGGGGGCGCCTCGCGGAGCTGGAGGCGCTGGCGGAGCGGTCCCCGGCGCAAGCGGGGGAGCTGCTGTCCGTCCGCGAGCAGATCGGCATCCATGAGCGGCTGGTGGCCGAGGTCGAGAGCCTTCGGGCCGCGGCGGAGACCGCGACGGCCAAGGCGGAGGCGGAGCGAACCCAGGAGGACTGGGACGCCATCCACGTCTACGCGCGGCGCCAGCAGGAGCTGGCCGCGTGGGGTGGTGGCGCCCACGCGGACTCCATCGCCATCGAGGACGCGCACCTGAGCATCACCGGGGTGGGCGACGCCTTCCAGGATGGCTGGGAGATGCCCACCGGCGGCCTCAGCGTCCAGGGCTCCCGCGAGGGGACGCCCATGGTGGGCAGGGTCCACGTGACCGGCGCCCGACAGGGAGAGAACGAGGTCGCGGACATCGACCTGCGGGCCTTGGACGGCCAGGTGGAGCAGGTGGACGCAGACCACCTCCGCCTGACGGAGCTCAGCGTCGGGAGTCTGACGGTCTCCGGTGTCCACGCGGTCAGCGGCGAGAAGCGCATCGACGCCGGGAGCGTGACCCTCGAAGGTGTCTCCGTGATCGCAGACGCCTTCTGGGGCACGCGGGATGAGCACGGGGCGCTGATTCGCGAGCTCCAGAGAGTCACGGTGTCCCACCTGCACTTCAACCGCATGGCGGGAACGGACCTGCACCTGCGCACCTCCACGATGCAGGTGGACCTGGTCGAGGGATCCCTCGATGGCATCGATCTGGTCGGGCTGACTTACGACGCCGCCGCGGGCACGACGTGGCGCAATCTATCGATGGATCGCACCAGCCTGACGGGCCTCGCCGCCAGCTTGGGGGATGACACGACGGCCCGGGTAGGCACCCTCTCGTCGGGGCGCATCGACGTGGCGAGCGCCACGGCCGGGAGCTACACGGTCAACGTGGCGGACCTGGGTGGGTCGGACATCGCCCTGGACCGGCCGGGCCTCGGCATGACCATCCGGCGCCTGGACGACACGGACATCGCGGGCCTCACCTACGACGGCGCCACGGGAGCCATCGCCTTCCCCGACATCCACATCGGGACGCTGGACTTCTCCCGGGTGGCCTGGAACGGGCCGCCGAAGCGCATGGACATCACGGAGCGCCTGGAGGGCCACGACATCACCGTCCGCGGGCGCTACCAGCCCGAGCCGTCCTTGGTGGAGGTCACCGAGCTGGTGATCAACCGGGCGGACCTGGCGGGGGTGCGCTACCAGGACGCGTCCAAGGGGTGGGACATCCGCGTGCGCCGCGGCGGCGCCGACCGGATCACCATGGGCGGCTTCCGCATGACCGAGGACCAGCTCGTCATGGACACGGACGTCCACGGGCTGCGCCTCGACGGCCTCGACGCGACCATCGGCGCCTCCATGCACGCCGCCGGCGGGCTGCGCATGGCCCACCTGGGCATCGGGATGCTCGCAGACGGCCGCGGCCAGTACGACATCGAGGGCATGTCCACCGAGGATCTCGCCCTGCGCTTTGGCGACCCGGCCGGTGACGTCACCATGGTCAACCTGGGCGGCTCCCGCGACCTGAACGCCCAGGTGGAGACGGACGGAGACACGACGCGGCTCCGCAACGTGGACCTGGGCCTCCTGCACCTCGGCGGCCTCGACTGGCGCTCGGGAGACAAGCGCGTCCAGTCCCGGGCGGGGGTCGACATCTACGACACCCGCTTCGACGCGACGCTGACCAACGTCCGGCAGCCGGACGGCACGACGGGGACGACCATCCAGGTGGACGGCCTGCACGTGGGCATGGTGTCCGCCGACGAGCTGCTCTACACGCAGGGAGACCGTCGGGTCTCCGTCCGCCAGCGGGACGAGTCGTCGGGGCTCACCATCACGAACATCGACGCGCAGCAGATTCGGGTCGGGGCAGACGGCGCCATCACCAGCACGCAGATCGACGTGGCCGCCGTGGTCGGCAACGACATCGCCGTGCGGGTCGGATCGAGCCTCAGCGCAGATGCCAGCTTCACGGCCCACGACCTCCACGTCACGTTCCAGGAGGGCGGGCGCATCGTCACCCGCATCGAGGATCTCTCGGCCAGCGTGACGGGCCAAGCGGGCGGCACCGACTTCTCCGTGGAGGTCGAGCACGTCGACACGGGCGACATCACGGTCAGCGACACGGAGGTCACCGTCCCGAATCTCTCGATCCCCGCGCTGCGCCTGCACGCGCTCGGGTTCGAGAGCCCGACCATGAAGGTGAGCCTGCTGTCGAACGGCATGGCGGAGATGACGGGCGCGCATGCCAACCTGACCGTCCACCGGCGCCCCGAGGCCCAAGGGGGCGGCCTCGACAGCATCGTCGTGCACCGCGTCGACGTCCCGACGACCACGGTCTCTGGGCTGGAGGTGCGCCTCAAGGACAAAGGCATCACGGTCACGCTGCCGGCAGACAAGACCGCGACCATCAACCGCCTGTGGATGGACGAATATACCATCGCTGCGCCGCTGGTCGAAGGTCAGTCCTGGGCGATGACGGGGCGCGCGGGCTTGGGGTCGTTCGACCTGGACGGCCTGCGCGTCGCCATGGAGGGCGTGAATCTCTGGACGGACGTCTCGACGGGCGCCATCGAGCTCGGCCAGCTCGACGACGGCACGACCCAGATCGACGTCAACAGCCTGACCCTGGAGAACATGCACGGGCGGGCCAACGGCTCGGACTTCCAGGTCCGCTCCATCGCCGTCGACACCATCGGCGTGACCAGCGATCAGACCGGGACCCGCGTGGAGAGCGGCAATACGGTCATCTCCGGGGTCGTCTACGACAACGGGAACATCCGCCTGGAGATCCTGGAGGCGGTCCTGCCCGAGGGCGTCGACCTGCCGAGCCTCGACCAGGTGGACATCGAGGATCTGCAGATTCGGCAGGCCGACATCACCATCCGGGACGTGGGCGCGCTGTCGTCCGGCGAGCAGGGAGAGAGTGGAAACTCCATCACGTCCTGGGACTTCCTCGACCACCTGAACGGGCACCTGAACTTCCACGTCTTCATGACGTACCACCTGGACTACGTCTTCGCGATCACCAACTTCGAGACGGACGTGACCATCCCGATCACCAACGGGGAGATCGACATGGCCGACCTGGAGAGCGATCTGGGTGGCGTCGAGGGGTGGGCCATCGACTTCGAGACCGACGGGAATCTGGCGTACCTGGAGGCGGACTACGTGTTCGGCAGCGTCAAGCTGCTCCAGTGGCACCTGCGCAACGACGAGGACCGGGAGCGGGCCCACGACCGAAGCCGTCTGCGCCTCGGGAACATGGCGTCGCAGACCGACGTGCTCCCGCCGGACCCGGACGACGAGCCGGAGCCCGAGAGCGACGGAGACTCCGCCTTCGAGCTCTGGAACCTGGTGATCTCGAATATCGACGGCCGCTTCGACATGCCGACCGCCTGCGAGATTCCGCTCTCGTCCGGCGCCGTGATCCGGCTCGGCGACGAGACCCACCCGGGCATCGCGGGCCTGACCGTCGGCGGCTCCTTGAGCTACTTCGGCCTTGGTCAGAACCCGCGTCAGACGCCACGGCGCCTGAACCTCGGCCTGGAGCAGCTCAACGCCTCGGTGGAGGGTCTGGAGATCGCCGGGAACATGCTCGACATCGGGCAGCTCCACATCGGCCAGCTCCAGAACGCGTCTCTCTCCTTCAACGGCTTCTCGCCGCGGCGGTTCCAGGCGCGCATCTCGGAGGCGCGAGCGCGGAACATCCGGGTCCTCATGGCGGGTGAGTGACGGTCGATGCCCGCGCTCAGTCCCCGTCCCGATCCCCGTCCCGATCCCCGTCCAGGTCCCGGATGAGGGCGTCGGTGTGGCGCCGGGCCCACAGACGGTAGCCCAGGATGAGGCCGCCCATGGCGCCCGCGGGCCCGATGGCGAGGTAGGTCATCAACGCCACGCCTAGCAGCTCCAGGCCCTTGCCGCCAATGATCCACTTGAAGGCGAAGAAGACGACGAGCACCGTGAGCACGTAGCCGAGGATGGCGCCAGCGAGCGGGTAGAGGATGCGTCCCATGGGCGAGAGGATACCGATGGCCGACACGAGTGGCAACGCGGGCGCGGACCACGACATCCACCTCCACCAGGAGGTCGAGCGGGTGGGCGCCCTGATCCGGGCGCGGCTCGCCCCGGACGGCGCGAGCGCCGCGGCCCTGCTGGGCGACCTGAGCCGCGAGGTGGAGGCCGCGCGCCGCCGGTGGAGCAAGCGCCCCATCGAGGAGCGCCCGCCCCTGCTCCAGCTCGCCGGCCGCTTCTCGCTGTCATCCCTGGAGCTGGACGTCACGGCCACGACGCTCGCCCCCCACCTGGACCCGGAGCTGCCCGGGCTCCTTCGCCAGCTCCGCGGCGGAATGTGGTCGGAGCACCTGGACGCCGCGGTGCTGCTGCGCCTGTTCGCGCGCACCTGGGACGAGACCCTCGCGCTCCGCCGCGCCATCGGCCCGCAAGGGGCGCTGGTCCGAAACCGCATCCTCGTGGTGCAGGACCTCCCCGCAGGCGCAACGGCCCTCCAGTCGGCCGTGTCGCTGCACCCGCGCATCGTCCACTTCGCGGTGGGCGAGACCGGACTCCACCACCTGATCGCCCCGTGGTGCGCGGTGGAAGAAGCCTCGGTCCCCTTCGACTCCGTCGTCCTCCCCGACGAGCTGCTGCGCCGGGTCCTCGACGTCCTGGAGCCCCACGCCTCTCTTCGCGAACGCCTCGCCCGGTGGGGCTACGACGAGGCGCTCCCCATCGGGCGCGGCGCCGTGCTGCTCTTCGTCGGCGCCCCGGGCACCGGCAAGTCCATGCTGTCGCGGGCGCTGGCGACCCGCATGGGCTCGCGGCTCCTGCGGGTGTTCGTCAGCAAGATGATGCGCTCGCAGGCCGCCGCCGAGGACGTGCTCGACGAGCTGGCCGTCGAGGCGCGCCTCCGCGACGCTGTGCTGCTCTTCGACGACTGCGCCCCGCTGTTTGCAGAAGGTGGTCCCGCCCTTGCGGCGCTCCTCGCGTTCCTCGACCGCTTCGATGGGGTCGCCATCCTCGCGACCAACCGCACGGAGAACCTGGACCTGGCCCTGGAGCGGCGCGTCCTCCTGCGGGTGGACTTTCCCCGGCCGGACCGCCTCGCCCGCGAGCGCATCTATGAGTCGCTCCTGCCGCCCGAGATGCCCATCACCGAGGGCACGAGCCTCGCCGAGCTGGCCGCGGCCTACGACTTCACCGGCGGCATGATCAAGAACACGGTGATGCTGGCCCTCAACAAGGCGGTGGCGCGAGACCCGTCGGAGCCCACGCTCGACGGGGCGCTGCTGCGCGAGGCGGCGGACATCCAGCTCCGCAACCGCCTCGACGACCTGGCGGTGACAAGCGAGTCGCGCCTGGGGCTCGCGGACCTGGTGCTGCCGCCAGACGTGGAGGGCCAGGTCCACGACCTCCTCAACGCCTGCCGCAACCACGAGTTCGTGATCAATGCCTGGGGCTTCGGCGACCGGCTGCCGACAGGCAAGGGGGTGATCTCCATCTTCGATGGGCCCCCCGGCACCGGCAAGACCCTGTGCGGCGAGATCCTGGGCACCGAGCTCGGGCGCCCCGTGAGCCGCGTCAACATCCCATCCGTCGTGTCCAAGTGGGTGGGCGAGACGGAGCGCAACCTCCAGGAGGTCTTCCGCCGCGCACGGGCCGGCCGCTCCATCCTGCTCTTCGACGAGGCGGACGCCCTGTTCGGCAAGCGGGTGGAGAAGATCGAGCGCGCGACGGACCGCTACGCCAATCAGGAGATCAACCTGCTCTTGCAGGAGATCGAGCGCTACGAGGGCATCGTGCTCTTGACGACGAATCTCATGAGCGCCCTCGATGACGCGGTGATGCGCCGCATCCTCTTCCGCATCCACTTCCCGGAGCCGGACGCCGACCTGCGCGCCCGCATCTGGCGCACCCTGGTCCCCCGCCAGGTCCCCCTCGGCGACGACGTGGACTTCGAGGAGCTGGGCGAGCGCTTCGAGCTGGCGGGCGGCCGAATCAAGAACGCGGTCCTCCGCGCAGCCTACCGGGCGAGCGCCGAGTGCCCGCGCCTCCTCTGCCAGCGCCACCTGGTCCGAGCCGGAGTCGACGAGTCACGCGCCGCCGGCAAGGTCGTGCGCGACCTGGATTGACGCCGGGCTCGCACCTTGACGCATGTCCCCCAATCCACCGGGAGCGCCCGCACCGCAAGGGCCGGGCGCATCGGTGGGTTGGTGGGCCCGTGGGCCTGCGTCGCGAGATCATGCACCGGGGTCAGCGGGCATCGGCGCCTCTGGGCGTGGTCAGGGGCAAACAGGCGCATCACTGTACTGTTCCCGCCACTGCTTGATCCGCCGGTACAGCGTTCGCAACTGCCCCTCCTGAAAGGGCTCAGCCCCAAGATCCACCGCGCACTCGCTGAGGTACTCGAAGATCGACGGCGCCTGGAGCTCAGGTGCTTGCTCCAGCATCGCCACCACCTCAGGCCACGCCTCCTCGAAGGGGTCCGCGCGCGTCCGCCACGACCGCGGCTCCTTCAACTCCGACGGAAGCTTCCCCAGGTCGCGATAGCGCCTGGCCGTCGTCCGGGCCATGTCCGCCGCCTCGGCGGCGCGGGTCAGGCTCGGCCTCTTCTCCATCTCCATCATCAGCCTCTTCACTTGAGCGTCGGTCTTCATCGCGCCCTCCTCCTTGAGGTAGGGCACCATACAACTACGCCTCCCACGTACGGCCAGCAGTAGTTGTCACTGGCGGGCAATTCTAGTTGCCAGTGCCCAGGCGCGTCCCTCCGCTGTCACGGACCGCCCAGCCCATCACTCAATCTGATGGAACGTCATGAAGATCCATCATTGGACGTGCCAGGTTCGGGGACCTACTGTGATGGTCAGGAGGCAAACGCCGTGACACGCATCATCGAATCTTCGCAGTTCACCGCTTGGGCCCTCGTGTTCGCACTGCTCGGGTGCGACGGCCCATCGACCGAGGTCGGAACGACCGACTCCGTGAGCCAGGACACGCCGGTGCTCACGGACGCCACGACCGCGGATGCGGCCATCGACGGCGCCGCGACGGCGGACGCCACCGGACCGGATGCCACCGTAGAGGGCGACGCGACCCTCGATGGTACGTCCGCCGACGCGACTCCGTCCGACACAGCCGCACTCGACGCCGGAGGCACCGCGGGCACCGCAGGACCCGACGCGATGGACGCCTCCGATTTCCCGGATGCGCCCGATCTCTGGAACACGGCGGCCTGCCCTGACTGGACGCCTCCGGACGACGTCCCCCCCGAACTCGACGAGGGCACCGGTGGCCAGGATCCCCCCGGCATGTGCCTGCCCTGCGAGACCGCGGCGGACTGCCAGACCGCAGGCGCGGCTCCCGGCCTCGTGTGCACCGACCTCGGCGCCGCTGGCCATACCTGCCTGGTCGCCTGCGCAGGGGGCGCGGACTGCCCGGCCGCCACCCACTGCACCGGCGGCGCGTGCCATCCGACATTGGGGCAGTGCTTCTACTGTTCGGAGCTCGCCGTCGCTGCACAAACGACGACGACCTGCACGCGCAGCAACGTCCACGGCACCTGCACGGGAACGGTCGTCTGCGAGCACGCGCTGAGCGACACGTCCTGCCCGGCCCCCGTGCCCGCCGCCGAGGCCTGCAACGGAGCCGACGACGACTGCGATGGCACCACCGACGAGGGCACGCTCTGCGACGACGCGAACGCCTGCACTGCCGACTCCTGCACAGGCGGCACCTGCACGCACACGTCGGTCGCGGGCCCGTGCGACGACGGCGACCCCTGCACGGTCGGCGATGCCTGCCAGGGCGGAGCGTGCGTGGGCAGCCCGAAGGAGTGCGACGACGGCGACTCCTGCACGAGCGAGGAGTCCTGCATCGAGGGCGCGTGCGCGGCAGCGGCGACGACCTGCGCGTGCGCAACCGACGCCGACTGCGGTGACGGGAGCTCCTGCACCTTGGACCTCTGCCTCGCGTCGGGCGTCTGCCAGCACGTCCCGGTTCAGGACGGAACGTCCTGCGATGACGGCAAGGCGTGCACTGCCGGCGAGGCGTGCAAGGCCGGCGCGTGTACGGGCGGTGTCCCTCCATTCTTCGAGCGCGCCTGGGGCGGCGCCAAGGACGACGTCGTCCATGGGATCGCCGGCATACCAGGCGGATTCATCCTTGCCGGCACGACCGAGTCCTTCGGCGGCGGGCATACCGACGCCTGGGTGGTCCGCGTAGACCACGGCGGGAACGCCGCCTGGCAGAAGACCTACGCTGGCACGGAGCCGCAGGACTTCGACGCGGCGCGAGCGGTCGTCGGCTTCGAGGACGGCGGCTTTGCGTTCGCCGGGTCGACCGATACGTTGAGCGGGCCGCAGCTCGGCTGGATCGTCCGCGCCAACCCCGACGGCGAGGTGATCTGGCAGATCGCATCGGAGGCCAAGGGCGACGGCGGGTCGTTCTGGGCGCTGCTCCAGACGCAGGACGGGCTCATCGCCGCGGGCTCGACCCAGGGCGACGCGTGGCTGATGCGCGTCTCTGCCGAGGGCCAGGTGATCGGGCAGTCGTCGATCTTCGGGGGCGACGGCGTGCAGCATCCAGTGGCGATCACGGCCGTGCCGGGCGGATACCTCGTCGCGGGGAACCACGTCGGCGTGGGCTCGGCGCGCCCCTGGCTCGCGCGGACCGATGCCGCCGGCGAGCCGCTGTGGCAGCACGCCTATCCCACCGAAGGCGAGGCCCAGTCGGTGGGCGGAGTGGCTGCCCTGCCGGACGGGGGCGCGGTGCTCGCCGGGCGCCAGGGCTCCGAGATGTGGGTGCTTCGCGTGACGTGCAGCGGCGAGCCCGTCTGGTCAGGCCGCTACGGCACCGGCGAGGCGCGCGCGGTCGTGGCGCTCGATGACGGCGGAGTCCTCGCTGTGGGCCGCGGCTCCTTCGACGACGCCCGCGGCCTTCGGCTCCACCCCGACGGCGGGATGGCCTGGTCCCGCGCGTGGCCCGCCGCCTCGGACCTGCACACCGCCCTGGAGCTGCCAGACGGCACGCTCGCGCTGGCCGGCGCCCGCTACGGCGTGGAGGGCGGCGGCTACAACGGCTGGCTCATCCGCACCGACGCCCAGGGGCTCATGCCTTGCCAGAAGCAGTAGCCTGCCCGAGCAGGGACATGATCGGGTCCATCTGGACGCTCCGGGCTACCTGTCCACGCGACCCCGTACTGCGACCGCACGAGCCCGAGGGACGTGATCGGAGACGGACAGCTCACCCGACTCACCTCGTAGGTCTCGAGAACCCGGTCGGTGGACATCAGCATCATCGACTAGGGAAGTGGCCGAAGTCGGGGGTGCAGCCCGTACCCGACGGCTCGAAGAGCGACATCGGAACTGGCAGGACATCGAGGTTCCCTCGAACGACGACCATCCCGTGCTCACCACACGTCGTCCTCCGGCGGGGCTGGCGTTTCTCCCGCGCCTCCCGGTCCGAAGGCGGCGAGGAGCAGGGCCAACAAGCATGACCGCGGTCGCGCGGAAGCCCCTACCGCTCCCCACATTGTCGGTACGGTCACTGCGAAGCCACCTGGTCCGCGGAGTCCATTACCCCGCGCCAAGCGCCGCCTCCACCTCGACCGCCCGCGCCTCGTTGCCCAGCGCCCGCCACTGGGAGAGCGCCAGCTCCCACGCGGCACGCGCCCGGCCCCGCTCGCCCGCCGCATGGGCCATGTCCCCGGCGAGCTGTGCAGGCCACGCGATGTCCGGGTCGATCATGGGTGCCCGCTCCAAGAGCTCCCGGGCCCGCGCCAGGTGTCGGTCCCACGCCCCCCAGTCCCGGGCGGCGGCCGCGCTCGGCAGCAGCTCCGCGTGGACACACCCCAACAACCCCAGCAGGCCCTGCGCCTCCAGCGCCACCCGCGCGGCCTCCAGCGAGACGGCGGCCTCCGCCCACTGCTCCCGCAGCAGCAGCACCAGGCCCAGGTTGATGCGCACGAAGACGTCCGTCCCCGATCCGATGGCCTCCATGAGGCGCAGCGCCCGGCGGTAGCCGTCCGTGGCCGCCGCAAGATCGCCGCGGAACCGGGACGCCTCGGCCAGCCCGTTCCAGCACTCGGCGACCCCCGACTGGTTGCCGACCCGCTCGAACAGCTCCCGCGCCCGCTGGGTGAGGCGGTCGCTCAGATCCAGCTCGTCTCCCTGTCGCGCCAGCAGGCTCATGCCGCAGAGGCACTTGGCCATGCCCGTCGCGTCCGACAGGTCCTCGAAGACGCGCAGGGCCTCGCTGTAGAGCTCCTCCGCGCGCTCGTGGTCGCCGGTCCGCTGGGACACGTTGGCCAGGCCCATCAGGCACCACGCCTCGCCGCGGGCGTCACCCTCCGCGATGGCCAGGTCCTGGGCCTCCGCATAGCGGGCGCGCGCCTGGTCGAGCTGGCCTCGCACCGAGGCCACGTTGGCCAGGGTCCGGATGGCCCACGACTTCACCCCCACCCACCCGTACAGCTCGGCGCGCCGGATGGCCTCCTCCGCGCAGCGGGCCGCGTCGTCGATGAGGCCCCGGTCGTGGAAGACCGTCGAGCGCACCGCCAGGGCGTCCGCGTGGCGCCGATCCCCGGGCGACGCACCGGTCGCCTCCATCGCCCGGTCCCGCAGGTCGAGCAGCCCCAGCGCCGCCCGGTAGTCGCCGGCGGCCCGGTGCTCCCGCGTCCCGTCGAGCAGCGGCTCCAGCGCGGCCTCGTACTCCCCCGCCTCCACCAGGTGGCGCCCCAGCCGCTCCGCGACGCCGCGGGTCCCCCGGGGGTAGCGCCGCGCGAGCATCCGGGCGCAGGCGGCGTGCAGCCCGGCCCAGCGCCCCGCATCCCGCGCCGACCGCTCCAGGCTCTCGCGCAGCATGGCGTGGGCGAAGCTCCAGCCGTCCTCCTCCCGCTCGATGAGCCGGCTCTCCACCAGGGCGTCGAGCAGCCGGTCCTGCGGGTGCAGGCCCGCCTCCCGGCAGGCGTCCCGCCACTCCAGGGCCCGCACGTGCCGCCCGAGCACGGCCGCCAGCTCGATGGCCCGCTCCGCATCGGCCGGGTGTCCCCGCAGCGCCCGATCCAGGCGCGCCCGCCACACTCCATGGATGTCGTCGGGCAGCACGGCCTTCTCGCCGGGCGCCAGCGCAAAGCCCCGCGGGCCCACCCGCAGGACACCGCGCTGCACCCAGTCCCCGATGAGCTGCACCGCGAACAGCGGGTTGCCGCCGGTCCGCTGCTCCACGTCCGTGGCCAGGGCACCATCGAGGCCCAGCAGCCCCCGCACCAGCTCGGCGTGGTGCTCCTCGGGCAGCGGCGGGACGGTCAGCCTCACCACGCCGCTCCGCCGGCCGAGCCCCTCCAGGAGCCCCGCCGCCTCGCCCTCCGCCACGGTCTCCTCGCGGGCGGTCATCACCACCAGCGCCGGGAGCGGCTGGGTCGCCTGCGACCCGAGCAGGAAGGTGGCGAACCCGAGGGAGTCGGTGCTCCACTGGACGTCGTCGAGCCACACGATCACGGGACGATCACGCCCGAGCCGCTCCATGAGGCGCGCGACGAGCACCCACCGCTCCACCGGCCGCGAGAACCGGATCTTCTGGCCCCCTTCGCCCTCCCCCAAGACCGGCGCCATGAGCTCCGTCAGCGCCAGCCACTCGTACTCGTCGGCCACGCCCTGCCCGATCAGCAGCTCCCGCACCCGCGCCGTCGCCTCCTCGCGGTCGAGGCCGTGGCAGCGCAGGTGCCGCGCCACCATGCCCGCGAGCCCCAGCTCGCCCGCGGTCTCCAGGCCGTGGCTGGCCTTGAGCACGGTCGCCGCGCCCAGCTCGTGCGCGCGCTCGCAGATCCACCCCACGAGCCGGCTCTTGCCCACCCCTGCGGCGCCGCCGATGATCACCGCCCGCGCCGTCCCCGACCTCCGCACCTCCCCCAGGGCCGACCAGAGGGCGTCCCGCTCGCGATCCCGGTCCACGAGCGGGATGGTGCGCAGCCCGTACAACCCGAGCCCCGCCCCCACGAGCTGCATGGACGCGCCCTCCCCCGTCGGGCGTCGCCAGGTCTCCGCCATGGGAGGCAGCACGCGGGGGCAGAGGGCCGAGGCCGTCCCCACCTCCACCCCCATCGCCACGGGCGCCTCATCGACGATGGTCGCGTCCGCCCCGGTCCCGAGCGTCATGGTGACCGCGGTCGCGCCGAGGCCCGTGTCCGCCGTGCCCGCGGTCCCGAGCAGCGTCGGGAGCTGGGCGTCCAGGGACACCCGCGGGCCGACGAGGGCCTCCGCCAGGTCGCTGGTCGCCGGCGTCGGGTCCAGCCCCAGCAGCGCCCAGGCGGCGTCGGCGCACCGCAGGAAGCGATCCCCGGCGTTCTTCTCGAGCAGGCGCGCCACCCACCCGTCGATGCCGGCCGGCACGGGGACGCGCGGCACGAGTGGCGGCACCGGCGTCGTCAGGTGCGCGAGGGCCGTGGCCAGCAGCGTCGCCCCGGAGAACGGCGGCTGCCCGGTCAGCAGCTCGAAGGCGAGGCACCCCACGGCGTAGAGATCCGTCCACGGCCCGAAGTCCCGGAACCGCGCGTGGATCTGCTCTGGTGCCATGTACGCGGGCGTTCCAGACAGAGCCTGTGTGAGACCTGACGAGCTTCTGCGCTCATGGGCGTGCGCAATCCCGAAGTCCGTCAATTTCAATCCAGGGCGGGCGGACTCCGCCCCAGAGAGCAGCACATTGGCAGGTTTGATGTCCCGGTGGACCACCCCGTGGGCGTGGGCGTGGGCCAGGGCGTCGAGCAGCGAGAGAAGGATGGCCCGGATGGCCGCCCACGGCAGCGGCGTCTCGATCCAGCGGTCGAGCGCCCCCCGGCTCGCCAGCTCCATGACCAGGAAGGGGCAGCCAGAGACCAGACGCCCCTGCGACCGCTGCTCCGCCTCGACCGTGACGGTCCCATAGTCGAGCACCAGCACGATGCCCGGGTGATCCAGCGCCGCCACCGCCTGCACCTCGTTGCGGAAGGCGTCGCGGTACTTGCGCTCCCGGGCCTGCGCCACCGTGACGACCTTCACCGCCACGGGCACGGCCTGCTCCACGTGGACGCCAGCCCACACCTCCGCCATGCCCCCACGGCCAATGGGGGAGTGCAGCTCGAAGGGTCCCAGGCGGATCTGCGTGCTCATCGTCCAGGGTCGAGCCTACACGACGGACCGCGGGCGGGGAAGCGCATGGCCCGGAGGCTCCGTGGATGCCCGCGCAAACGGAGCCCGCAGGAGCTGCCCGCCGAGCTCGCTGAGCGCCGAGACGAGGGCGAGGTTGCTCGAAGGTCCACCCCCCGGCTCGCCGGCGGGCACGTGAACTCGGGAGACCTGTCCCTCCGTTGCCACCCCGTCACCAGGAGCGTTCCGTTGACGTGGGACTGAGCGCTTGTGGAGCGGAGCACGATGCATCCCGAACAGATCAAGGCGTTTCGACGAATGACCCCCGCTGAGAAGCTGGCCCTGGCCGAGCGCGCGTGGTTCGACGCCCGGGCATTGAAGGCGGCGGGGCTTCGCGTCCTGCACCCGGAGTGGCCGGAGAGTCGCATCGAGCAGAAGGTGCGCGAGGTGTTCCTCCATGCACGATCCTGAGCTGGTCCACATCTTCACGGCTCCGCTGGAGGTGTCGGGGCTCGACTACCTGATCACGGGCTCGGTCGCCTGCGCGGTCTATGGCGAGCCGCGGATGACCCACGACATCGACATCGTGCTCGCCCTGAGTCCCCGTGATGCCGTACTGATCGAGGCCGCCTTCCCGTTGGACCGGTTCTACTACCCCCCACCGGAAGTCATCCGCATGGAAGCCGGGCGCGCGCAGCGGGGACACTTCAAGCTCATCCACCATGAGACGGGCTTCAAGGCCGATATCTATCTGAAGGCCAACGAACCCCTCCACGCCTGGGCCATGCAGCACCGCCGGTCAGTCGATCTCCCGGGCGGCCGTATCGCCCTCGCCCCCCTGAGTACGTGATACTCCGAAGGCTCGAATACTACCGGGAGGGAGGATCGGACAAGCACATTCGAGATATTCGTGGTGTCCTCGATCTGATCGATGACCTCGACCTTCGCGTTGTCGATGAGTGGGCTGCGCTGCTCGGACTCGGAGCCCAATGGGAGATTGCCGAATCCGCGGGCTGACTGGGCTCACGAGCACATGGAAGGCCCCCCTCGAAGTGGAGCGCGTCAGTCGGCAGGGCCCACGATGATCGTGAGGTTCTCGACGCTCGCGTGGCCATCGCCGTCCATCGCCGTGAGTCTCAGAGTGATTGTGCCCGCCTCGTTCGGGCCGTCCACGACGCCTGAGAATGATTGGGACTTCTCTGGACCCTGCTGTCCTTCGACCAAGGGCACGACCTTGGACAACGGCGTGTTGTTGGGGCTCAAGAGGCGCGCGGTGACGCCGACCACACCCTCGTTGTCGATCACGGTGGCTGCCGCGGGGATCGCGGTGCCCAGCGGAACATCGGCCGGCCCGACGATCCCGAGGAGGGACGGTGGGTTCACGAAGTCCATGTTGTCATCGATGAAGCCCAGGGGG
The DNA here is from genome assembly GCA_045863395.1 of Myxococcales bacterium. Lineage (GTDB taxonomy): Bacteria > Myxococcota_A > UBA9042 > JABWCM01 > BTVJ01 > BTVJ01. The sequence continues at coordinate 213,253 of BTVJ01000001.1, read as the reverse complement.
ACCTTCAACTCGACGACGATGGACAGCGTGTTGCTCTGCCCGCCGCCGGCCACGAGGAAGCCCTTGGCCGACGCGGACCCCTCCGCGCCGATGATCGGGTTGCCCGCGTCAGCATGTGAGACCGACCAGTCGAACGCCACGACCGCGCCCTTCGGCGTATGGAACGTGGTGGAGACGTTGACATCAGCCGGGCCGACGATGGCATCGACGGTGACGTCGTAGCTGCCGGGGGTCACCTTGCCCCTGAAGGTCTTCAGGTCCTGCACGGCGAGCTGGAACTCGACCTCCTGCTCATCGGGGGCATGCTCACAGGCGGGAAGCAGCGCGGCTGCAAGAAACACCGCCGCTACCGGAAGCGCAACTCTTCTCATGGGTCGTCTCCATCGTTCGGACAGGGTGAAGGGCGGGTCCAAGGCGAGCATCGAGCGCTCCGGCGCATCCCATCGCCGCTCGCGCACTTCGCCTGGTGCCGGCCTCCGAGGTCATTGATTCTCCCTCGCGGCGTCAACAACGAAGGCGCTGCCGATCTCGCGTTGCCGCGGGTTCGACTGCGCGGACGCGATCCCCCGCTGGGCGCGAGCCCCCACATCCCCCCGTGGGCGACGACCGACGCTGACGTGGGAGCGGTCCCGACCCGTCCCTGCCGCACGACCCGCTCCACGCTCCTCCCAGGTCAGCCCACGCTGTCGTCGAGCAGGAAGTCTTCCAGCGTGAGGCCGCGAATGCGGTCGGTCTCGAAACGGTCTCCGCCAACCACAAGCAGGCGCCCGTCCGGGAACACCTTGGGAAACCATCCGAGCTCGAGCGGTCCGGTCCGGCCGCGCTTGACCTCGACGAACGTGGCCGGGGGACACACGAAGTCCAGCTCGTGCTGCTTGCTGCCCCAAAACAGGAGCTGCTCCGGTGAGTCGTCGCCGCGGACCGCCGCGCGTCTCCACAGCTCCTGAGCAACGAGCCACTCGCACCACCGGCCCTGCTCCTCGGGTTCCAGCAGCGCGAAGGCGTCCGCGCTGCGTGGTCGCGCCGGATGCCAGGCGGCGGCTGCGAGCAGGTTGATGAACGGGAACTTCGCCGGCCGGCGCGTGAGGCGGACTCGCCGGGACGCATCCCATGCCTGGGCGATCCCGACACACGTCAGGTCGGCCAGAAGCTCGATGTACCCGGCAGCCACCGTATTGTTGGCGAGCCCTGCCTCGCGAGCAAGGCGCGCCTGCCCGACTGGCGTCCCGCCGCGCTGCATGAGGCACTCCATGACGGCCAGCAGCGACGACCGCTGGCGGCCGGAGGCAGCGACCTCGCCGTGGATCCAGTCGCGCACCATCTCGAGCACGTACTCAGGCAGCCTCCCGTGACGCGCGATCTCCGAGAGGGCGACGGGGCAACCCCCGGCCAGCATATAGGCGGGCAGAGTCTGTGCCCCGAGCTGCTCGCCGCAGAGCCGTCGAAACTCTGCATACATCACCGGCGTGAACAGGTACGAGGTCCTGTCGAGCCTCCCTTTGCGCCCCGGGAGCCGCTCGCTCCCTCGTCGCAGGTCGGTCGCCTTCGAGCCGGTGGTCACCACGAGCACCCGTCGGACCTCTCCGGCGTCGATGACGCGCTTCAGTCCTCGCTCCCAGCCGTCGACTGCTGTGATCTCGTCGATGAAGAGGCGCCGCACCGGAGCCTCGGCCGCGAAGAGCGGCACCAACGCCCGGATCGCTTCGCTCAGCGTATCCGCGTCGCGAAGCACGTCCCCGTTCAGGTAGAACGCCGTGCCGGGCCCATACTGCTCGATGGTTTCAGCGATCTGTCTCTCCAGCCACGTGCTCTTGCCATACTGCCGCGCCCCCCGCACCAGAATGACCCCCGGCTCCTCCGGCAGCGAGTCCAGTCCGAACGACTGGCGGAACACGAACGGTGCATCCCCCAGCGCCCGGACGTGGGGGAGCACCCCCGGTCGGTCCAACTCACCGCGGAAGAGCGCCTCGTTGATGTGGTCGACGTTCATGTGGTCAAGCCTAACGTTTGCAACGTTCGATGGTCAACCGTCCCGAACGTTAGTGCCGACGAGGGGTCATCATGGAGGATCGGGCCTACCCGACAGATCGCAGGCGGGGATGGGGGCTCCCCGGAGGCTCGACCAGCGCCTGGGCGAAGGACGCCCTGAGTCCCTCGATGTCGAGCCCACAGACCACGGCAGGGAGCGCGGCGAGACGCTCGGCGGCCCGCGCCCCCACCCGCGCGGCACCAATCGCATTGCCCCGGTCGCGGTGGAGCAGCGCCACCGCCACCTGCACGAGCCCCTGCAGCAGCTCCCGCCGCTCCCCGGGGCCCTCGGCGCGCCACTCCTCCTCCCAGGCTTCGTGGGCCTCGTAGAGTGCGCCGGAGTGAAAGAGGGTCGCCCCCGCCCGGAGCGCCGGATCCACGGGGGACGCTACTTGCCTTGTGCCGCGAAGTAGTCGCGCAGCCCGCGGGCGAGCGCCGTGAGGTTGGGCTGGACCGCCTTGCGCACCGAGCCCTCGATCATGGGGAAGGCCTTGTTGAACAGGAGCTTGGGGATCTTGAACTTCGACGGGTCGATGGTGATCTCCGCCGTGACCCGCAGCTTGGTGCCGCCCCCGTCCGGCGTGAAGTAGTTGGTGCCCTTGGCCGTGTAGCCGAAGCCCTCCAGCACGTAGTCCACGCAGTACTCGTCGTCCTTCCAGTACGCGCGGTCGATCCAGGTGAACATGTCCTTGGGCAGGAACTTCTCCACCAGGCTCGGCACCGACGCCTTTGCCTGCCAGCGGTTGACGATGCGTACCCGGGTCTCTGACTCCCGCTCGTAGGAGAGCTGCTCCAGCGCCTCCACGTCCGGCATGTAGGGGAGCAGCCTGGGCATCTCGTCGCGCACCAGGGGGTACACCTCGTCGGCGCTTCGGTCTAGGTGATCTTCACTCTCGATGTACATGGGCTCCTCCACGTCAGGTGCGCGGAGAATAGGCTTGGCGCTCGCGGGAGGTCAACAACGATGGCCACGCTGACCGCTCCCGTCCTGGAGGGAGCCGCACGCTGGCGCGACAGTGTCCCGTGGCGGAGGTGGGACATCGGGCGTCAGGGACGGCGTCACGCCGGCAGCCGCGGACCAGGAGGGGCGCCTCCCCATACGGCCGGACGCCAGGCACCCTCCCCGCGGCACACCGGCCCGACCCTTGCACGCCGCCCCCAGCCATGAACCCACGAGCCGTCACGCGAGCATTTGGAAGGGCGGAGCCGTTGGCGGCGCGCGAGCCGCCCGGCAGGAGGACGGGTCCCCTCCCCCGCTCCCGCGCATTGCCCCCCCGTCGGCCGAGCCTATGCTTGTCGCAGATGAACGAAGAACCCTCACAGCCTCTGGCCGCACGCCCCAACCCACCGAGGCTCGTCGGCGCCACCGTCGGCGGCCGGTACCGCGTCCACGAGCTCCTGGCCTCGGGCGGCATGTGCGACATCTACAAGGCCCGCCAGGTCAGCATGGATCGGTGGGTGGCGCTCAAGGTGATGCGGGTCCCCACGGAGGACAGCGCGCCCTACGTGCAGTGGTTCTACCGCGAGATGCGCGCTGCCGCCCGCATCCAGCACCCCAACACCGTGCGCGTCTACGACTTCGGGCAGCTCGACGACGGCGGCTTCTGGATGGCGATGGAGCTCCTGCAGGGGCGCACCCTGGAGGCGGAGATCACGACGGCGCGCCGGTTCCCGCCCGCCCGGGTCGTCAACATCGCCATGCAGATCGCCAAGGCCCTCAACGCCGCGCACCGCGAGGAGGTCATCCACCGGGACCTGAAAGGCGACAACATCCTGCTCATCGATCTCTACGGCGAGCGGGACGTGGTGAAGGTCGTCGACTTCGGCATCGCCTCCATGCCGGGCCCCACCGCGCCTGACGGCCTGGTCGCGGGCACGCCGGAGTTCATGTCTCCCGAGCAGGCCCTGGGGTACGAGGTGGACGCCCGGGCAGACCTCTACGCACTCGGGGTGCTCCTCTACCAAATGTCCACGGGCCGCCTGCCCTTCGAGCACAAGGATGCGCGCAAGGTCCTGTCCATGCAGGTGCACCGGGACCCGGTCCCCCCGTCCCGCCTGCTCGCGGAGGCGCTGCCAGAGCTCCTGGAGGCGCTGATCCTCGATCTCCTGCGAAAGGATCCCGCGCTGCGCCCCCCCACCGCCGATGACGTACTCCAGCGGCTGGCGGCCTGCGCCGCGCACCCGTCGGTCTCGCGGCGGACCCACGGGCGCTGGGAGGAGTCGAGCGCCGACATCGTGGTGCGCCCCGAGGTGCCCCTGGTCGAGGCGGAGGTGGTGGAGCCGGCGGGGCCGACCATCGTGTGTGCGCCGCGGGCGCTTGGGCTCCCCCCGGGACACGCCCAACCCCTCCGGCGGGCCTGGGTGTGGGGCGGCGCCTGTGTGCTCGGGTTGGCAGCGCTGGCGATCCCCATGGGGTTCTTCGACGGGGGCTCTCCTGCCGCCTCCGGGGGACGAGGCGCCCTGGCGGTCGCGGGCCTGAGGGTGCCCCACTTGGCGGCGCCCGCACCGCGTGCGGCGCCCACGCCTCGGACCCTGCGGCAGGCGGAGCCTGAGGTCGCGGTGAGCCAGCGCGCCGAAGCCGATGCCGCCGCGCCAGGCGACCAGGTGGCAGACGAGGCGCGCCTCGAGACACAAGTGACGTCGGCAGCTTCGCAGCCCCCTCCGGTCCCCGAGCCCGAGGGCGCGCTGATCACCATAGCGCCCTCGGAGCCGCGCGCGGTGAGCGTCGGGCGCACCGTCGACGTGGTGGCCCCACGCACCCAGCCGGCTTCAGACAGGCGCCGCGCTCTCCGCCAGCCCCGTGAGAGCGTCGCCCCCTCCCCGCCGCCACCACCGTCGCGGCCCTTCGAGCGGTGGGTCCCGCGAGGTGCCCCATGATCACTCGCGCCCTGCTGCTGGTCGCGCTGCTCGTCTCTCCAGGCGAGGCGCAGGAGCTGGCCGCACTGGGGGAGCGCGCGGCCCGCGGTCCGACGCCCACCGACCTCTATGAGGCGGGCCGGAGGGCGTGGCAGGAGGGCGACCATGCCGGGGCCGTCGACCTCCTGGAGCGAGCCTTCACACTGCTCCCGGACCCTACCTTCGTGTTCAACAAGGGCGTCGTCCTCGAGGAGGCCGGCAAGTACGAGGAGGCCCTCGATGCCTATCGCCAGTACGTCACCCTGTCGACGGATGGCGACGGCATCGAGCAGGCCGTGGCGCGCATGGAGGCGACCCGCGCCGCCTTCGGGCAGGGCCGCCTGACGGTCGTGGCGGACGGCGAGGGCGAGGTGTTCATCGACGACAAGTCGGTCGGCCGGACCCCCCTCGTGCGCGAGCTGGTCCCCGCGGGCCCCCGCCGGGTTCGGGTGCAGGCGCCGGGGAGGCCGCCCCTCGATCTGGTCGCGACGGTGGTCCCCGGAGAGTCCCGCGAGGTCGCCGTCACGCTGCGGCCCGAGTCGACCGTCGCGGCCCCTCCGCCGGCCGCCAGACCGCTTCGCGACTGGGGCATCGCCGTCAGCGTCAGCGGGGGCGCCGTGCTCGCGGCTGGCATCGCGCTGGTGGTGGTCGGCGACGAGCGCCGGGACGGGGGCTACGACGGTGGCGGCGACCTGGAGCGCTCCATCGGGGTCGGCCTGACCACGGCCGGCGGCCTGGCCGCGGCGGCGGGCGTCCTGATGGCGGTGCTCGGAGAGGCCGACCCTCCCCCCGCGGTCTGGGTCGCTCCGAGCGGCCAGGGCGGCGTCGCCGTCGGCGCCGGCTTCTGAGCCACCTCCCTGAGTCCGTGCCGTGGGCCCGCCCCCGTGAGCCTAATCGGCTCGAAGCTCCGCCGCTCTCTCCGCCTGCCGCTGCAGCACCCAGTCCGTGCGAAGGCGCAGCCTGTGGTGGAAGAACCGCCGGGGGGCGGCCCGCATGATCTCGTCGAGCACCCTCACGCGCACATAGCCGGCGTTCTCCGAGAACACGAGGGGGTAGCCGAGGACCGGGTCCGTCCGGTGGACGAAGAAGCTGTGGTAGTGGTTCCGCTGGTCGTCCCGCAGGCCCCAGATCACGATGATGTCCGCCTCGCGCAGCTCCACCGGGAAGGTCCGCACGCGCTCGTGGAACGCCTCCCGCTGGCGGAAGGGCACGCGCTCCGCCTTGGGGACGCTGTAGATCTCCCACATCTCCGGGTGCTCCCGCGCCATGCGCACGAGGTGGGGGATCATGCGCAGATCGTAGCCGAGGCGGGCCGACAGGTCCTTCATGTCGACCAGCCCCGGCGTGCGAGCCCGCGGCTCGTCGCGGCGCCCGTACCAGGAGCCGCCGTAGCGGTCGAAGGCGTCCACGAGGAAGTCCACGCACACCTGGGGCACGTAGGGCCGGCCCGCGTCGTCGAAGACATCGTAGCGGTGGCCGTTGATCACGAAGGTGTCCTTTCCGCTGCTGTAGGCCTTCCACCAGGCGCGGCGGACCGCGCCGTCCTGCTGGTCGATCTCGACGACCGGCTCGTCGAACTTCAGCCGCTCGGCCTCCATGAGCTCCGCCGTGGCCAGGATGCCGCGCTCGACGCCCATGTGGCGGAGGCTCTCCGTCATCGCCGCACGCAGCGCCTCGCGGTCCCCCTCCAGCAGGAGCCGCGTCCGCGCGCCGTCATGCACGACGACCCCGGGCGCCACGAGGCCGCTGGCGAACCGCGCCCGCACCCGCGCCATGGTCGGGTCGAGCGCGTCGACGTCGAAGCGGCGGACTCCCGCCTCCTCCCGAAGCAGGTCCAGGTCGAAGGCGCTCGGGGGCCCCAGGTCCTCCCGGCGCTCCGCCACACGGTCGAAGAGCAGGAGCCGCGCGCGGGACCCGGCGATGGGACCCTCGGCGTGCTCGTACCGCTGGCCGCGACGCACCAGGGGGAGCGCCCGGTCGCCGCGCATCAGGACGAGAGAGTCCGCGTCGAACAGGGCGCGGAGGTCCAGCCGCACGTGCCACCTGCGGGCGGTCTTCTCGTCGCGGGTCCAGAGGTAACCGTTGGTCAGCGTCTCCGCCCGCAGGCGGGCGCGCTGGTCCGCCGTCGGGTCCAGCTCCGCGCTTGCCCCGACGGGCTCCCCGGGGAACAGGAGCGGCGTCATCTTCACCGCGCGGGACCACCTCACCACGACGCGCTCGTAGTCGGCGAGCGGCGTCTCCGTCGGCCGCGCGGCCAGCGGGTGGGCGATGGAGCGCCCCTCTGCCTCCGCCGTTCCCGGTTCGCAGAGCAGGGTGGCGCCGGCCGGCTCACAGGGTGCGGCCGTCGCAGGTGCCGCCAGGGCAAGCAGCAGCCCCCATGTGATCATCCTTCCCACGAGCCCAGGCTACCAGCCGGTCGTCAGGGTGGCCAGAACGGTGCTCCTACCACCCGACGCCGAACTCGCGGGTGGCGGCAGTCCTGGAATGGATCTATGATTGGCGGGCTCCAACCCCACGGAGGTGTGCCATGCGCTGGCACGTCGCGTTGCTCTCCTTGCTCGTCGCCTGCTCTGGCGCGTCTCCCGAAGGCGGGGGCTCCCCTGCGGGCCCCGGTGAGCCCGGCGCCGTCGAGGATCCTGGCGCCGGAGGCTTCGGTGGCAGCGGCGGCTTCGGCGGCGGCCAGGGCTCTCCCGGGCAGGGCGAGCCCGATGCAGGGGCGGCGCCCCGTGCGGACACCGGGCCCGCCGCTTCCCCAGACTCCGGCCCCGACATCGCCTGCGACGACTGCGGCTGCGTGGATCAGGATGGCGATGGCTTCGGAGCAGGCTGCGAGAAGGGCCCCGACTGCGACGACACCGACCCGCTGCGCGCCACGGAGTGCAACGGCTGCGACGACGGCCCCTCCGAGGGCTGCGTGTGCGAGGACTCCGGCCTTCAGATGCCCTGCTTCTCCGGCGCCGCCGAGCAAGTGGACGTCGGACCCTGCCGCACGGGCCTGCGCACGTGCAAGAACGGCGTCTGGGGCCCCTGCGCGGGCGAGGTGGCCCCAGCCAAGGAAGTCTGCGACGGCATCGACAACGACTGCGATGGGGCGCCGGACGACGGCCTCCCGGGCTGCGTCCCGCCCGAGTGCACCGATCTCGACGGCGACGGGCACGGCGGCGGCTGCGCGGCGGGCCCGGACTGCGACGACACCAACCCGTTCTTCACGACCCAGTGCCCCGACTGCGGCGCGGCCATCCACGGCGGCTGCCCCTGTTCCAACGAAGGGCAGACCCAGACCTGCTTCTCGGCGGACACGGACCTGGTCGGCAAGGGCACCTGCACGGCCGGCACCCGCACCTGCGCCGGCGGCTTCTGGAGCCAGTGCCTCGGAGAGAAGGTCCCGACCGCCGAGGCCTGCAACGGCAAGGACGACGACTGCGACGGCGCGACGGACGAGGGCCTGCCCGACTGCACGAAGCCCCCGGGCTGCGTCGATGACGACGGCGATGGCACGGGCGCCGGGTGCCCCGCCGGCGCGGACTGCGACGACAACAACCCCCACTTCCAGGCCAAGTGTCCGAACTGCGCAGTGAGCATCGTAGCCGGCTGCCCTTGCTCGAACCCCGGCCAGACCCAGACCTGCTACTCGGGCAACCAGGCGCTCATCGGCATCGGCCTGTGCAAGGCGGGGACGCGCAAGTGCACCGAGGGCTACTGGTCGTCCTGCCAGGGAGAGGTCGTCGAGGCCCCCGAGTCGTGCGACGGCAAGGACAACGACTGCGACGGCCAGGTGGACGAGGGGGTCCTGAGCGAGTGCGGCGACTGCAACCTGCTCTGCCACCTGGACACGACGGGCCCTGGCGGCGAGGCCCCCTTCACCCTCGACGCGGCGTCCGACGGCATCGTCCTGACCCCCGAGGGCTGGCTCACGCTGTCCGAGAGCTCGTACAACCTTCACTTCATCTGGATCGCCAACTCCGCCGAGAGCACGGTCAGCAAGCTCGACACCATCACGGGCAAGGAGCTCGGCCGCTACAAGACCTGCCCGGACCCGTCCCGCACCGCCGTCGACAAGTCCGGCGACGCCTGGGTCGCCTGCCGGGGCAACGGCAACGTCCACAAGATCCGCAACATCGTGGAGAAGTGCCCGGACAAGAACGGCAACGGCGTCGTCGAGACGTCCTTCGACGCCAACGGCGACGGCGTGATCCAGGCGAGCGAGATGCTGCCAAAGGGGCAGGACGAGTGCGTGCTCTTCGACGTCAGCCCGGGCGTGGGCTCCCTGGCGCGGGCGCTGGGAATCGCCTACGACGGCACCGCGTGGGTCGGCTACTGGAACGAGTCCAAGCTGGCGCAGCTCCACGCGGAGACCGGCGCCCTCCTGCAGACCATCAGCATCGGCGTGAACCCCTACGGCCTCGCCATCGACTCCAAGGGCATCATCTGGGTGAGCGGGCGGGGCGGTAGCAAGCTGGTCCGTGTGCACCCGGACACCAAGGCCGTCCAGCCCTACAGCCCCGGCGGGTGCTTCGAGCCCTACGGCATCGCCATCGACGAGCTGGACCGCATCTGGATCGGCAACTGCTGCTGCGGCAACGTGGCGTATGTGTTCGATCCAAACGGCGGCCAGTGGTCCAGCGTGGCGACGGACAACCGTCCCCGCGGGATCGTGTCCAACGGCAAGGGCCTCGTGTTCGTCGCCAACGACGAGGCGAGCCGGGTCGCCAAGATCGACTCCAAGACCCTCAAGATGGTCGGCAGCGCCAACCTTGGAGGCGGGCGCTTCCCCGTCGGCATCGCCGTCGATCCGGACGGCTACGTCTGGGCGGTCAACCAGAGCGCGGCGTCGGCGACCAAGATCGACCCGAACAACATGTCCATCGTGCTGGAGCACCCCGTCGGGGCAGGGCCATACACCTACAGCGACATGACGGGCTCCACCTTCTTCAAGGCCATCGTGCCCGACGGCACCTACGTCGCCACCTACGAGGCGCCCGAGCTCGACACCTACCTGCAGGACTGGTACGTCACGGCGTGGAAGTCCGTGTCCGTCGATGCGACCACCCCGCCCGGCACCAGCATCTCCCTGCGGCTGCGCGCTGCGGCGACCGCCGGAGACCTGGCCGGGGCTCCCTGGAGCGCCAAAGCCGGGCCGTTCCCGCCAGGCGTGTTCCCCACCGACGCAGGCGCGCTCCTCGGGCCGGCGGCCAAGGGCAACCGGTTTCTCCAGTTGGAGCTGACGCTGACCGCCTCGGAGAGCCTCAAGCCCACCGTGAAGGGCATCACCATCCAGTACGCCGCCGTGAGCAAGCCCTGATCCTGTGATGGCGGACGTGACCCACGCCCTCACCGGCGGTTACACCCTGGAGTGGCTGCTCGACGCCCTGGTCCGCGCCGAGCTGTGCTCGTCGGACGTGGCCGCCGAGGTGCGCGTGAAGGCTGGCGGCCTCGGGGCGCGCATCCAGAAAGAGAAGACCCGCGTCTACGGCGCCGTCGGCAAGAGCGGCGTCTACGAGGTCACGCCGGCGGAGATCGTCGCGGAGTACGGCGTTCCGCTGGAGGACGGCCCGCTGAGCGAGGACCAGATCATGGAGATCCTCGCGCAGGAGAGTGGCCACCCCTACCACAAGATCGACCCGCTGACCCTGGACGCCCGGCTGATCACCGAGACCCTGTCCCGCCCCTTCGCACGGCGCCACGTCGTGCTGCCGCTCTGGCGCAAGGACGGCCGCATGACCGTCGCCGTCGACAACCCCTACAACCTGCACCTGCTCGACCAGCTCCGGACCATCACCGGGAGCCCCGTCGACGTGGTCGTCAGCGCAAAGACCGACATCTTGAAGCTGGTCCGGGAGGTCTACGGCTTCCGCGCCACGGTGCATCAGGCGGCCGAGGAGTTCGACGTGGGGGTGGACCTCGGAAACCTCGAGCAGTTCATGCGGCTGCGCCCGGCAGACGAGATCGAGGCGACCGACCAGCACATCGTCAACGCGGTGGACTACCTGCTCCACTACGCGCTGGAGCACCGGGCGAGCGACATCCACCTGGAGCCCAAGCGCGAGCACCTCATCGCACGCATGCGCATCGACGGCGTGCTCCACACGGTCCACAAGATGCCGCGCGTCGTGCACCCGGCCATCACGAGCCGCGTCAAGAGCCTCGCCCGCATGGACATCGCCGAGAAGCGCCGCCCCCAAGACGGCCGCATCAAGACGATGCAGGCGGATCGCGAGGTGGAGCTGCGCATCTCCACGATGCCCGTCGCCTTCGGCGAGAAGGTGGTCATCCGCATCTTCGATCCGCGCATCCTGCTCCAGGATCTGGGCTCCCTCGGCTTCTTCCCCGAGGAGCTGGCCACCTTCCAGGGTTTCGTGCAGCGCCCCCACGGCATCGTGCTGGTTACAGGACCCACGGGGAGCGGCAAGACCACGACGCTCTACTCCGCGCTCCGCACCATCGCGACTCCAGAGGTGAACGTCGTCACCATCGAGGACCCCATCGAGATGGTCGTCGAGGAGTTCAACCAGGTGGCGGTCCAGCCCAAGGCGGGCATCACCTTCGCGTCCGCCCTGCGCACCATCCTGCGCCAGGACCCCGACGTCATCATGGTCGGCGAGATCCGCGACCGGGAGACCGCCGAGCACGCCATCCAGGCCGCGCTGACGGGCCACCTGGTCCTGTCGACCATCCACACCAACGACTCGGCGGGCGCCATCACGCGGCTCCTGGACCTGGGCATCGAGCCGTTCCTGGTCGCCTCCACGTTGGTGGGCGTTGTTGCGCAGCGCCTGGTGCGGGTGGTGTGCAACCGCTGCAAGAGGCGGACGCTGCTCACCCGCGACCAGTGCGTGGCGCTCCACATGCAGGTGCCGGAGGGGCGGGCGGCGCCGGAGCTGCCCGTCTGGGAGGGGGAGGGGTGCGTTCACTGTCGCCACACCGGGCTGCGGGGGCGCGCTGGCGTCTACGAGGTGCTCCCGGTCGGTGACCGGGTGCGCCGCCTGATCACGGAGAAGAAGGACGCCGCCGAGATCATGCGCGCGGCGCGCATGGACGGGATGCTCACGCTGCGGGAGGGCGCCATCAAGAAGATGGCCCAGGGAATGACCACGTTTGGCGAGGTCGTGCGCATCACGGCCGAGCACTGACGTTTCCATCGGGCGGCGCTCGTGCTAGAACGGTTTGCGTCATGCAACCAGCCCTCGATCCCGTTGGGTTCTGGCCGCGCGTGAGCCGTCCCCAGGGGACGGCGTCGCGGAGGGCCGCTGCGTGGATGGCTCGAACGCCCGGTTTTTCTTGCTCAACCGGCGGCTCGTGGCTAGGATCGGCCGGCGCTCGGAGCATCATGAGGACGCCTTGGCTCGTTTCGTGCGTGAAATCAGCGGGTTGTTGCGGACCGGGCGAGGCGTGCCGTGCCCCCTGGTCCGTCCGGCACGCTCTGGAGGATCCCGAATGAGATTCTGCCTCGTGGCTTCGGTCATGGTCGCAGTCGTGACGACCGCGGCCCCGCCGGCCCGCGCACAGGCGCCGCGCGCGGAGGTCAACGCGATCCGGGGGATCGTGGTCGAGGAGACCGCGGACAGCACGGTGATCGTCGTCCGGGGTTCGGCCCACCCGACCTTCAACGTCTTCAAGCTCGCAGACCCGGTGCGCCTGTTCGTGGACGTCGCCAACGGCGACGTGTCCGGGGCGGACTCCACCATCGACGTGGACAATGGTGTCGTGGGCCAGATCGGGACCCTGCAGTTCCGCAACGACGGCACGCCCATCGGGCGCGTGATCATCGGCCTCACCAAGGACGCGACCTACCGGGTGGATGCCGACGGGTCCAGCATCCGTGTGGTCGTCGATGGGGCGGGCCGCGCCGCTGGCACTGGACCCGACACAGGCGCCTTGCGCGCCGAGCACGAGCGGGTGCGTGCGGCGGTGGACCGGGAGCGAGACCTCCTGCAGAAGCTGAAGCTGGAGCGCCTCAAGGAGGAGCAGCTCCGGACGAAGGCGGCAGAGCAGCGGCGCGCCGAGGAGGCCCTGCGTGAGCAGATGGAGGCCGCGCGCGCGTCCGCAGAGGGCGCCCGGGCGTCCGAGCAGGCGTCGGTGGACGCGCTCCGGGCCGAGCGGGACTCCCTGGCGCGCACGGTCGCCGAGCAGGAGCGGGTTCAGCGCTCCCTGAGCGAGGCGCTCCCCGAGCAGGAGGCCACGCGGAAGGCAGAAGAGGCTCGTCTCGCGCAGCTCGCGCAGGAGATCGAGGCGCAGAGGGCGCGCGTGCTGGAGCGCGAGGCGACCCTCAGCGCTTCGCTTCGGGCGAAGGAGCGGGCCCTGGTTGAGCTCGAGGGCGCCTGGCAGGCCAAGAAGCGCGAGAACGAGGAGCTCCAGTCGGATGTGGGCATCCAGGAGGCCCGCGTGCGCGCGCTCCGCGACGATCTGGACAAGGAGCAGCGAAGGCTCTCCGAGGTGACGGCCGCGCGCCAAAAGGAGGAGGCCAAGGTCGCCTCGCTGCGCCAGGAGCTGGACGCGGGGCGGGGGGAGCTGGCTCGAGTTCGCGAGGATCTCGTCGCCGCGGAGAAGGCGCGAGCGGAGGCGGCGCGCACCCAGCGAACGGACGAGGGCGCGCGGCAGGCAGAGGTGGCCAGACTGGAGGGAGTGCTGGCGCAGAAGGAGCAGGAGGTGGCGCGGCTTGCGGACGCCCTGGACCGCGCGCGGGTGGCCGAGGCCGAGGTGCACCGGCTTCAAGGCGAGCTTCAGGAGACGAAGCAGAGCGGCCAGAAGGAGATCGTCCAGAAGGAGCAAGCCATCTCTCGCCTCGAAGGCGAGCTGGAGGCGGCGCGCAGCGCGTCGGCGGAGGCGCAGCGCGCCAGCGACGCGCTTCAGGCGGAGCTCGCGGCCACGCGTCAGGTCAGCGGCAAGGCCGGCAAGGATGCCAAGGCACGGCTGACGGCGGCGCTCAAGGCGGCGAGCGACGCGAAGGCGGCCGCCGGGCGCCTGGAGCAGGAGCTCGGCGTGGCGCGCAAGGCGAGCGATGACGCGGCGCGAGCCCGAGCAGAACTCGACGCGGCGGTCAAGGCCCGGGACGCGCGCATCGTCGAGCTGGAGAGTTCCCTCGGTGAGCAGGCGTCGAAGCTGGCGAAGCTCGATGCGGAGCGCGCTCGCATCGAGGACCAGGCGCGCAAGGACGCGCTGAGCGACTCACGGGCGCTGGCCGCCAAGGTCGCGGCGCTGGAGGCGAGGCTCGCGCAGGAGAAGGCCCGTGCTGGGGCGGCCGGGCCCGCCGTCAAGGACCTCGAGCGGCAGCTCCGCGACGAGCGGCAGGCGGGCGAGGAGCGGGCCCGCGCGGCGGAGAAGGCGGTCGCCGCCCGGCTGGCCGACCTGGAGCAGCGCCTGTCGTTGGCGGAGGCCCAGCGCGGAGATCGGGCGTCGGTCGAGCGCTCCTACCAGGAGGAGATCTCGCGTCTGCGCGCACGCATCGACGCGTCCGAGGCGGCCCTTGGCGCGTCCGACACGAAGATCGGAAAGATGCGCGCGGCACAGGAGGAGGCGCTCCGGAAGGCACAGGAGGCGCGCGCGGAGCAGGAGGCCGCGTCGCGGAAGGCCGCGGCGGAGATGGAGGCGGCGCGGCAGGCGCGGGAGCAGGCGGAGCGGGACGCGGAGGCGGCGCGGCTGGCGCGCGAGGAGGCGGCGCGGCTTGCCGGCAAGGACACGGAGGCGGCGCGGCAGGCGCGGGAGCAGGCGGAGCGGGACGCGGAGGCGGCGCGTCAGGCGCGCGAGGAGGCGGCGCGGCTTGCCGGCCAGGACACGGAGGCGGCGCGGCACGCGCGAGAGCAGGCGGAGCGCGACGCGGAGGCGGCGCGCACCGCGAAGGTGACCGCTGCCAGGCAGGCAGAGCTCGACACCGCGGCGGCGCGCGTGGCCCGCGAGCAAGCGGAGCGGGACGCGGAGGCGGCTCGCGCCGCGCGCGAGGAGGCTGCCCGTGTCGCCGGGCGGGAGTCGGAGGCCGCGCGCATGGCGCGTGAGCAGGCCGCCCGCGAGGCGGAGGCTGCGCGGGCGGCGCGCCACGAGGCAGCGCGCCTGGCCGGTCTCGACACGGCGGCAGCTCGGGCGGCGCGCGACCAGGCCGAGAGGGATGCAGAGGCGGCCCGCCTGGCCCGAGCCGAGGCAGACCGGATGCTCGCAGCAGCGCGCTCGCAGGCCGGCGCCAGGGTGAGCGCGGCGACGGTCCCGGTGGCCCGCATCGACTTCCGCGAGGACGCGGGGCGGTCCCAGGTAGAGATTGGTGTCACGCCGGACACCCGGTACGAGGTCATCGACCAGAGCGGTAGCCAGGCGGTGCTCCTGCTCCGTGATGTGGCGCTGCCCTCGGAGCTGCGCCGGAGCCTTGACGTCTCGGACTTCCACGGGTCGGTCACCATGGTCAGCTCCTTCGAGTCCACGGAGCCGTCGGAGCAGGGGGCCGTGCGCGTCGTGGTCAACCTGCGCAACCCTGTCTCGAACCGCCTGCGGCGCGAGAAGGACACGCTGGTCTGGGAGTTCGATCGCTCAACGGCGGTGACGCCCCCGCCGGTCGCGGGGACGCGTTCTCCGGCCTCGGTCCCGCCACCCGCGCCGCCCACCTCGGGGGTGCGGTACTACCCGAACGTGGTCAGCCAGGCGGCGGCCGCTCCGGCTGCGGACGTCTCGTACACGCCGATCAATCCGACCTTCGACAAGCGCAAGAAGAAGAAGCGTTACACGGGCAAGCGCATCAACCTGACCATCAAGGACGCCGACATCCAGCATGTGCTCACCTTCCTGGCCAAGGAGGGCAGGGTGAACATCATCGCCGGCGAGGATGTCAGCGGCCGCGTGACCTTCCACCTGGAGGACATCCCCTGGGACCTGGCGCTCGACATGATCCTGCGCACCAAGGGCCTCGATTACGTCAAGGAGGAGGGCATCTACCGGGTGGCGCCCATCGACACCATCAAGAAGGAGATCGACGACGAGATCGAGAAGCGCAAGAAGAAGGTGGACCTGAAGCCCCTCTACGTACGCCTGATTCCCGTCAACTACGGCAAGGCGAGCGCGCTTGCGGAGCAGGTGGACAAGATCCGGAGTCCCAAGGGCTCCGTCAGCACCGATGACCGCACCAACACCCTGATCATCAAGGACATCGAGGACCACATCATCGCTGCCGAGGACCTGGTCCGGCGGCTGGATACCCAGACGCCGCAGGTGCTCATCGAGGCCCGCATCGTCGAGGCGTCGTCGAGCTTCACGCGGGACGTCGGCATCCAGTGGGGCGGCAACTTCGCCATGTCGCCAGCCTTTGGCAACGAGACGGGCCTCTCCTTCCCGAGCATCGTCGGCATCTCGGGCGGCGCCACGGGCCGCCAGGCGCTGACGGACGGCCTCTACACGAACCAGCCAGGCTTCGCGGTCAACCTGCCCGCTCCCGCAGGCCAAGGCTCAGGCGGCGCCATCGGCTTCACCCTCGGCAATCTGAGCCAGTCGGCGAACATCAACCTGCGGCTGTCCGCGGCGGAGGAGGAGGGCTTCGTCAAGATCGTGTCGAGTCCGAAGATCTCGACCCTCGACAACGCCGCGGCCACCATCCGTCAGGGCGTGTCCATCCCGATCAGCGTCGTGTCGGCTCAGGGCGTCAACACCCAGTTCTTCAACGCGGAGCTCAAATTGGAGGTGACGCCACACGTCACCCAGGACGGCACCATCGCGATGAAGATCGACATCTCCAAGAACGAGCCGGACTTCGGTCGGACCGGTGCCAACGGCAACCCGACCATCCAGAAGAAGGAGGCTCACACGGAGCTCCTGCTCCGGGACGGCGACACCACGGTCATCGGGGGAATCTATACGCGTAACCAAGGCACCAACTACAGCAAGGTGCCGTTGCTTGGAGACATCCCCATCCTGGGTTGGTTGTTCAAGACCCGCAGCGAGACCGACCAGCGGAGCGAGCTGCTGATCTTCCTGACACCGCGCATCATCAACCGGCAGGCGTCGGTGGCGGCGCCGTGAGCGTCGGGGCGGGGCGGTCAGCCGACTCCGCGAGGCTCTCTGACATGGAGCAAGCAGAGCGGGTGCTGCTCATCGGGCCGATGGGGGTGGGCAAGACGACGGTCGCAGGGCTCCTCGCTGCGCGGCTCGGGTGGGTGCCGCTCGACACGGACGCTCTGGTCGCGCAGGCCGCGGGTTGCGACATCCCGGCCATCTTCGCCGCCGAGGGCGAGGAGGGCTTTCGGCGCCGTGAGCAGGCGGCGCTCCGCGAGGTGTCCAAGCAGGTCCGCGTCGTCGTCGCCACTGGTGGAGGCACACTGTGCAGCGAGGTCGCCTGGAGCCTCGTGGGGCCAGGGACGCTGGTCGTATGGTTGGACGCGCCTGCGCAGGAGCTCCGCCGTCGCATCGGGGACACCGCTGGTCGGCCGCTCCTCGACGCTGCGGCAGATCCCGAGTTCGTGCTCATGGAGCTGAGCGAGCGCCGGAGGACCTGGTATTCCCGCGCCCACGTGCGTGTCGAGGCGGGCGACCGGTCACCGGACCAGGTGGCCCGGACGGTCGCCCGTCGCATGGGCCGTGGCGCGGAGGAGGCCCGATGAAGATCGTCCAGGTCTCCCTTGGGGAGCGGAGCTACCCAGTCCGCATCGAGCGGGGCCGGCCGTGGAGGGCCGCAAAGGCCATCGCAGACCGCTTCGCCGAGGGTGCGGTGGCGGTGATCTCGGACGGCACGGTGGCTCCCCTCTATGCGGAGCCCCTCACCAGGTGCCTGCGGGAGCTGGGCATGTCGCCGCGCCTCCGGGTGATCGCGCCTGGAGAGCGCTCGAAGTCGATGGCGCAGGCGGAGGAGCTGATCGGCTGGCTCATCGACACGGGCCACGGGCGCAGGCGCCCGGTGGTGGCCCTGGGCGGTGGCGTGGTGGGAGATCTCGCCGGCTTCGTAGCGAGCATCTACCTGCGGGGCGTGCCCCTGGTGATGGTGCCGACGTCGCTGCTCGCCATGGTGGACAGCAGCGTCGGTGGGAAGACCGGCGTCAACCACGAGGCTGGCAAGAACCAGATAGGCACCTTCCACCAGCCGTCGCTGGTCCATGTGCCCCTCGGCGCCCTGCGTAGCCTGGCGGACCGCGATCTTAGCTGCGGGCTGGCCGAGGTGATAAAGTACGGGGTGATCGCGGAGCCCTCCCTGCTGGAGTCCATCAGCCGGGACGAGGCGGCGATCCTCGACAGGTGCCCGGACGTCATCGAGCCCATCGTGACCCTCTGCTGTCGGGTCAAGGCGGGCATCGTGGCCGCAGACGAGACGGAGGCGGGCGTCCGCGAGGTCCTGAACTTCGGCCACACCGTCGGGCACGGCATCGAGGCCGCGACGGGGTACACGGAGCTCAACCACGGCGAGGCCGTCGGCCTCGGGATGGTGGTGGCAGCCAGGGTGTCGAGGCGGCTCGGGATGTGCGGGCCGGAGGTCGAGGACGCGATCACCGATGCGTTGGAGGGCTGCCGGCTCCTGACGGATCCGGCCCCCTACAGGGACGCCCCCTGGGCGTCGGCGATGCGCCACGACAAGAAGGCGCGCGGCAGCGACATCCGGTTCGTCGCCGTGCGTGCCATCGGGAAGGTGGAGACGGTGAGCCTGTCGATGGCCAGCCTGCTCCGGCTCGCTGGTGAGGCCTTCTTGGGATAGTGCGAGGAACCAGGTCCGCACGTGAGAGGGAACATGGTGAACGGGCAGAGCAGGGACACATCGAGCAGGGCGGGCAGCGCAGGGACACTCCGGGCGCGGGCCGCCGCCCTCGCGGTTGCGCTCGTGGGGGTCGCGGGCTGCACCGACCGGAGCCCGCAGGCGCTCTTCGTCCAGTTCAACCAGGCGGTGGATCGGGCCTCGTCGTGCGTGGCGCGCGCCGGCGGTCAGATCACCCGCCCCATCGGGTGGATGGACATCGGCATCACGAACCGCTACCTGCTGTTCCCCTCCGTGGAGAACGGCATGCCGACGAGCGCGGAGATCTCGGGCCAGGGACCTTCGACCCTGCGTCTGGAGAACAACACGGTCCAGATCACGGGGGCCACCGTCTACTACGACATCCCGGAGGACATCCAGGCGGATCTCGCAGAGAACCAGGGAGTCGAGGTGCCCCAGGGCCAGTTCGTGTTCACGTCGGGGAGCATCGAGCCAGGGTCGACCACCGTAGCGGTCCTCGAGGTGGTTCCACCGAGGGTCGGCGAGACGCTGCGCCTGTCGAAGATCCTGTCGGAGCGCTATGCCACGACCCAGATCCTGGTGCGGGTGACCGTCGAGGCGGTCATGAAGGATGGGGACACCGTCAACTCCAACGAGTTCGTCTACCCGCTGAACGTCTGCAATGGGTGCCTCGTGTTCTTCCCCGTGCTCGACTGCACCCTGCCGCCCACCGAGGAGGTGACGCTGCCCTGCTTCCCCGGGCAGGATGAAGGGGTGGACTGCCGTGCCTGCTACCAGCTCGCCGTCAGCAAGAAGGAGGCGGCCCTCTGCCTCCCGCCCGTCAAGAAGTAGTCGCCGGCACTGGCCCGCGGCGCTGCCTTGATCCAGCGCGAGGTGCGCGGCCCTCCGATTGACCCCCATCGCGATTTCCGATAGAGATCGCCCCTGCCCTGCGCTCGGGAGGCGGATTCGTGCCGCTTGTGACCGCGACTCTCGCTGACCTGTACATCCGTCAGGGGCACTACGCTGAGGCGGTGCGGGTGCTCGAGGCGCTGGTCCAGCGCTCGCCCGAGCGGGCCGAGCTGAGGGAGCGTCTCGCGGCGGCCCGCGGCCTGCTCGACGGCGGCGCCGCCTCGACGCGAGGGGATGCTGGTGGGAGGTCGAGGGTGGCGCTGCTGCGGGCGCTGCTCGACCGGGTCGTTCGGCGGAGGCAGGTCGTCCACAGCCTGGTGGAGAGGGCGTCTTGAGGGTGCTGGTGTTGCACGGACCCAACCTGAACCTGCTCGGGCAGCGGGAGCCGCAGCGGTACGGGCGTGTGACCCTCTCCGAGATCGACGACCGCCTGGCCACCCGGGCGGTGGCAAGCGGGGCGGTCGTCGACTGCCGTCAGAGCAACCACGAGGGAGTCCTCGTCGACTGGATCCAGCAGGCACCTGGGAGCTTCGACGGCGTGTTGATCAACCCCGCCGGCTATACTCACACCAGCGTGGCCATCCGCGACGCATTGCTCGCGGCGGCCCTCCCGGCGGTCGAGGTTCACCTGACCAACGTGTACGCGCGTGAACTCTTCCGCCACCAATCGCTGCTCGCCGACATGGTCGTCGGGCGTGTCATGGGCTTCGGTGCCCACGGCTACTGTATTGCGTTGGAGGGGCTGTTGGAGCACCTCCGCGACGTCGTGACACCCGAGAGCGGCTGAGAACGACTGACGAAGGCTGAAACCGACTGAGAACAACCGCCCCGCGACGATTGGGGCTCGGCATCGACCACGGAGACACCATGTACAACACGAGCGATTTCAGGAAGGGCCTCAAGATCGAGATGGACGGTGAGCCCTTCATCATCACGGACTTCCAGCACGTCAAGCCGGGCAAGGGGAACCAGTTCACCCGGACCCGCATCAAGAGCCTCGTGTCGGGGCGGGTGCTGGAGAAGACCCTCAAGTCGGGCGAGAAGGTGGACAAGCCCGACCTGGAAGAGCACGACGCCCAGTACCTCTATGTGGAGGGCGATCACTTCACCTTCATGAACACGGAGAACTACGAGCAGTTCGTGATCGAGCGCGACGTGCTCGGCGACGTCGTCAACTTCCTGAAGGAGAACACGACGTGCTCCGTGCTCTTCCACAATGGCCGCCCCCTGAACATCGAGATGCCGACGTTCATGGAGCTGAAGGTCACCTTCGCGGAGCCGGGCGTGAAGGGCGACACCTCGTCGGGCGCGACCAAGCCCGTGACCTTGGAGACGGGCTATCAGCTCAACGTGCCACTCTTCATCAACGAGGGCGACACCATCAAGGTCGACACCCGCGATGGGGCCTACGTGGAGAAGGTCAACCGCTAGCGGCAGGCGCGCCGGCCGGGCGACCGCTCCCAGGGCGACGGATGCGTCGCGACTGTGCCCGCGCAGAGGCTCTGGTAGCGCGGACGCATTGCCCGATCCGGGTTCACGGTGTAGCCTGTGTTGCCTTGGCGCGCTGCGCCGCTCGCACAAAGGACGGACGAGGGCACTGTGGCTGCCAACAAGTCCAAGCTGATCGCCTCCGCCCAGAGGTACGCCGAGAAGGGCCAGCACAAGAAGGCCATCGCGGAGTACGAGAAGGCGCTGAAGCTCGAGCCGGGCGACATCCGGACCCAGCTCAAGGTGGGCGAGGCCTACCAGCGCGCAGGGCTCACCCGCGAGGCCTGCGACGTGTTCGTCACCGTTGCCAAGCACTACGCGGAGCAGGGCTTCCTACTGAAGGCGGTCGCCGTCTACAAGCAGATCCTCAAGATTGATCCGAAGCTCCCGGACGTGCACCTGCTCCTGGCCCAGACCTACCAGCACCTGGGCCTGGCCGACGCGGTCAACCAGTATCACGAGGCGGTGATCCTGCTCGATCAGCAAGGTCGCACCCTCGACAAGCTCCACGTCATCCGGAAGATGCTCGAGCTCGAGCCCGAGAACCTCGTGGACCGGATCAAGCTCGCGGAGGCGTACTCGGCTGCGGGCCGCATCGAGGAGGCCGTGACCCAGTTCCGCCAGGTCTTCGCGGCCATGAGGCAGCGCGGCCTGATCGACGACGCCCTGAAGGTCGGCGAGCGCCTGCTCTACCACCGTCGGGACGACTTCGACATCTGCAAGGAGCTCGCCCAGGGCTACCTGAAGCGTGACCTCCCGCAGTGGGCCCTGCCGCGGCTGCACACCTGCTTCCGGGCCCGCCCGCGCGACACCGAGGTCCTCGAGATGCTCGTGGAGGCGTTCGAGTCGCTCGGGCAGGTGCACAAGGCCATCGCCGTGCTCAAGGACCTGGCGCACATCTACGAGGAGAGCGGGCTGACCCGCGAGTATCAAGAGATGATGGGCCGGGTGCTCGACCTCAACCCCGACGACCGGGACGCGCAGGCCGCGCTGCGGGCGACGAGGGGCGCGGGCACGAACACCGAGATCGTGTTCGACGAGCTCCCCGGTGACGAGCCGTCCGGGGAGGTCGACGTCGAGGAGATCGACCCCGACGAGGAGCCAGGCTTCGGCCTCGAGGAGGACACGGCGGCGGCACCGCCTCCGCTCGTTCCGCCGCGACTTCGCCTGGTGCCCCGTCCCCCGGACAGCGGCGTTCGCCCACTGGCCGCGCAGGCGCGTCGAGCAGCACCGAGCGACGACGAAGTGGACGAAGGAGAGCTGCCCTTCGAGGCGGACGAGCATGGAGCGCCCGTCATCATCCGCAAGGACAGCACGTCGTCCGGGGCCGACCCTGCGGAGGTGATCTCGTCTGCCACCTTGGAGGCGGACGCGCGCCCGCACGAGCTTCCCTTCGAGGCAGACGACCAGGAGCAGGACATCGGCTCCGCGGAGGACGAGGCGACCATGGTCGATCCCCGCGTGTCGGCCGAGCTGCTTGCTGCGGCGGTCGAGGGGGCGGATCTTCGCGAGGAGCTGCGTGAACTCGACTTCTATATCGAGCAGGGGTTCGACGGTGAAGCCACCACCCTGTTTCGGGAGCTGAGCGCCCGGTTTCCGAGCCACCCCGAGCTGCGTGCGCGGGCTCCGCGGCTCGTGCTCGACTCCGCACCCTGACGCCGGCCGCGGCCCAAGCGGCGGCCGCGAACCGGCTCACGCTGGCGTCGGTGACTCCGCGCTGGCAGATGCCGCATTTACGCGGAGAGCGCCGATGCACAAGCTGAGCCGTGTCCTGGGCCTGATTGCCGCCACCACCCTGATGCTGACCGGGCTCGGGCTTGCCGCGCCGCTCGCGCCGCGCGTCGAGACGGTCAAGAGCCCGACCGTTACGGTCCACTTCCTCGACATCGGGCAAGGGGATGCTTTCCTCATCCGCACGGCCGACGACAAGGCCGTCATGGTCGATGCTGGGCCCCCGGAGGCGCGTGGCGCCATGATCGATCGGATGCGCGCGCTGGGGATCACCGCGCTGGATGCGCTCATCCTGACCCACGCACACGCGGACCACATCGGTGGCGCCAAGGTGCTGGTCGAGACCTTCCCCGTGAAGCTCGTGCTCGACCCGGGCTTTGCCCACACTACGGCCATGTACGCGGCCCTGCTGGAGACCATCGAGAAGAAGGCGGTCCGCTACCGTCAGCCGCGGCGGGGGTTCAAGGTGCGGCTCGGGGCCCACGCGGAGCTCCAGTTCCTCTCTCCCGAGGACCCGCTGCTGGCCGGGACACGGTCCGATCCCAACGCCAACTCCTTCGTCATCAAGCTGAGCGCTGGTGACGTCGACGTGATGCTGACCGGCGACGCGGAGGCGGAGACCGAGGCCCGCGTGCTCGGGACGCAGGACGTCCCGCTCCAGTGCGAGGTGCTCAAGGTCGCGCACCACGGCAGCGAGCACTCCACGACCGCAGCGTTCCTCGACGCGGTGCATCCTGCGGCCGCCGTGATCAGCGTCGGCGCAGGCAACCGCTATGGTCACCCCGCGCCTCCGACCTTGCGGAAGCTCGAGAAGGCGGGCATCGCGGTGTTGCGGACCGATACGGACGGGGAGGTCGTGCTCCAGACCGACGGCAAGTCCTGGTCCCTGGTCGCCGCCCATCCGGGGGCCAGGCCGGCCTCCGGCGCTGGCACGCCATCGCCGCCCGTCGCCGACGGTGGGGGCATCGACATCAACACCGCGTCGGAGTCCGAGCTGACGAAGCTGCCTGGAATCGGCAAGTCCAAGGCCGCGGCCATCGTGGCCCACAGGGCGGCCAACGGGCCCTTCCGCTCCGTCGACGATCTGACCAAGGTGAAGGGCATCGGCGCCAAGACCATGGAGGCGATCCGACCGATGGTGAGCATCGGCGGCGGCGTGCAAGGCGGCGGCGGTGCCGCTCCCGGCGCAGAGACCCGCCCGGCGGAGGGCGCCGCGCCCAAGGCGCCCAAGGCCAGCGCCAGCGGGCTCGTGGACCTCAACACGGCGACCGAGAGCGAGCTGACGAGCCTCCCGGGCATCGGGCCGGCCAAGGCGCGCGCCATCCTCGCGTTCCGCGCACAGGCCGGCCGTTTCTCCTCTGTGGATCAGCTCCGCAGCGTGAAGGGCATTGGCGAGAAGACCATGGAGCAGCTCCGCCCGCTGGTCACGGTCTCGCCTTGACACGGCCTCGCCCGAGCGACAGACTCCCGCCTCATCATCGGTGAGATCACAAGGACTTCCATGAATTACGGAATCATCAAGACCACGATTCGGGCGTGTGCGCTCGTGCTCCTATGCGCGACGGGGGCGTCCGCGGACCCCCTCGTCTACTACACGGCAGAGCCCGTCCAGTCTGGTGGCGCCGTGACGCTGGCTCTGGTCCCTCGCGTGTTCGAGGGGGCGGGCGCAACCCCTGCCGACCGCGCCATGGCCGTGTTCGCCCAGCTCAAGGCGGCGCGGCCCCAGCAGTATGGCGCGGCCACCGTGCAGCTCGCGGCAGACTTCGCGACCGGCGGGGGCGCCACCCTGGACGTGGCGGGCCTCGAGGACGGGGTCCTGCAGACGACCATCGACGAGGTGTGGGCCTCTCTGGCGCTTCACGGGCTCCGCACTCTGAAGGTGCCAGCGCGGGGCGAGGCGCCCGTGGGGCGCGATGCGGTGTCTCTCCCGATCTTCGCCCCCGTCCTCTCTGCATGGCAGGCGCTGCCCCCCGGCGCCTGGGAGGGGGCCTCCGTGCGTCTGGACGCGGCCACGCTGGTGACCGTCGCGGAGTTCAGGGAGCGCCTGGCCCGTGGTGACAAGGGGGCCCAGGGCGCGGCGCTCGCGGGCCTCGACCCGTCGGCGCCGGGCGCAGCCAGGGTCCGGGTCCTCGGTGGGCTCAAGTCGCTCGGCGTGCCCGACGTGGCCGCCATCGCGCTCCCCCTGCTCACCGACGCTGACCCGGCGGTCCAAGAGGCCGCAGTTGGGGCCCTGGCCGACCAGAAGAGCGATCCTCGCGTCGCAGATGCCCTCGCCAAGGTCGTGGAGTCGGGGGCGGGCCCTGCGGTGAAGACCGCCGCGGTCAAGATCCTGGTGGCAGCGGGAAACCGCAAGTTCGCGGACTTTCTTGAGATCGACAAGCTCTCCGACAAGGACGATGGCGTGGTCATCGGGGCCCTGCGCAAGCTGGTTGCCTCGAAGAACCCTGGGGTCGCCCCGGCGCTCGTCGCCGTGCTGACACACCCCACGGTGGACATCCGGGTGGAGGCCCTCAACGGAATCCTGACCCTCGGCAGCGCGGAGGCCATGGAGCAGGGGCTGGCGCGGGAGGACGTGCAGCCGGACGCGAAGGAGAAGCTCGCCAAGGCGCTCGCCGGGCAGCAGGGTGCCGCGGCGGCCCGTGGCCTCGCGTGGCTGGTCGGCAATGGCAAGGCGCCCGACGCCGTCGCAGCCGCGGGCGCCTTGGGCGAGCGCAAGGTGGCGGCGGGGGTGGAGGCGCTGGTCGCGGCGCTCGGCAGCCCGGAGGCGGAGCTGCGCAAGGCAGCGATCACTGCGCTTGGCGCCATCGGTGACGCGCGGGCCGTCGAGCCGCTCGGGGCGCTGGCGGGGCGCTCCGGCGAGGAGGCCGCGCTCGCCGAGAAGGCGGCCGTCGCCATCCTGGAGGGGATGACCCAGGACGCCGTCATCGCCCAGGCCCGCTCCGGGACGGGCGTCGCGCCCCTCGCCATCCGGGCCCTCGCGCGCTTCGCCGACGACGGCCGCAACACGGCGGTGGTCATCACCCTCAAGGAGCAGCTCCGCTCCCAAGACGCGGCCACACGCAAGGCTGCGGCCTTCGCCCTCGCGCGGGTCAAGGACGAGGGCGTGGCGAGCGAGCTCCTCGCCTTGAAGGCGGATCCGGATCCCCAGATCCGCGCTCAGGTCGCCACCGCCATGGGCTGGGCCAAGAACCCGGCGGCCGGAGAGACGCTCATCGCGCTGATGGGCGACTCGGACAGCGGCGTCAAGGAGGCGGCGGCCGAGGGCATCGGGCAGCAGAAGCTCCACGCGGGGCTGGGCGCGCTGCTCCAATATGTCCAGTACGGACGCCCGGAGGTGCGGCGCGCCGTGATCGGGGCCATCGTCGCTGCCGCCCAGCCGGAGGATCAGGAGAAGGTGCTGGAGGTCTACCTCAACGCGCTCTATGACCAGGACACGGAGGTCAAGCTGGCCGCCATCCGCGGGATGCGCCCCATCAAGGATCAGCGGGTGGTCACGGGCCTGAGCGGCGCGGTCATCGACCCGAATGTCGAGATTCAGAAGGCCGCCATCGACGGCCTCGCGGAGACCAAGGACCCCAACGCCACGGAGGGGATCGCGCGGGCTCTGTTCTCCGACTCGCGAGAGCTGAAGCTCCTCGCCATCGAGGCGCTCGGACGGCTCGGACAGGACAACGTGGTCAAGCCCCTGCGGGAGTTCATCAAGAACGAGGGCGACGAGGAGCTCCGGCGGAAGGCCTCGGAGGTCCACGACCGCTTCTGAACCCTACCGCTTCTTCCACCAGAGTGCGATGAGGCCCAGCGCCGCCAGGCCGCTGAGCACCGCCCCGGGCAGCAGACCGGGCGCTGTATAGCGCAGCTCCACGCGGTGGGTGCCAGCGGGGAGCGGGATCCCCTTGAGGCTGCCATAGGTTCGAACGATGGGGAGCGCCTCGTCGGCATCTGCCTCCCAGCCCGGCGCCCACGAGTCGCGGACCACCAGCAGGGCCGGGCGCTCCAGCGTGACGTCGATGTGGAAGGCTCCGGGCTCCGCGGTCCAGCGCGCGCAGGGCCACGCGTCTGACGGGGTGGCGGCGGCCAGGGCGTCGAGTGAAGCCGCGGGTCCAAGGGTGTGAGAGGGCTCCACGACCGCCGAGCGCGACGGGTCCAGTGTGAGGAGGCGGGCCCGAACGTCCGCGGTCGATGTGGGCGAGACGGACGCCACGCAGAACAGGTCCGGCAGGACGGAGCGCGCTGGAGCGAGGGCGACGAGGCCGAGCTCCGGGATCGCACCGCGCGGACCGAGGGACGGGTCAGCCCGCACGGACGCCGGCGGCCGTTCACCCGCCACCAGCAGCAGCTCCGCCCCGAGGATTGGGGCAGCCCGGCCAGGATCAGCCCACAGCCAGTCCTCGGGCTGCACGGCGTGGGCCAGGCGCGCCGGCGTCTCGGCGCCGACGCGCTTGCGCCCCGCCTCCAGCACAGCGTTGGCACGCAACGTTGCGAGC
This sequence comes from Myxococcales bacterium, assembly GCA_045863395.1. GTDB lineage: Bacteria > Myxococcota_A > UBA9042 > JABWCM01 > BTVJ01 > BTVJ01. The sequence goes on along the minus strand of BTVJ01000001.1, from coordinate 186,067 downwards.
TGGCTCCTGTAGCGCTCGGTGAGGCCCTGCAGGTCCTTGTGGAGGGCCACCCGGTTGAGCCCGTCGTGGCGCTCCACGCGGTCGGCCGGCGAGCCGCCCGCGCCGTTCAGCAGGACCATCGTGCGTGCGGGCGCGTCGAACAGGTCAGCAGGCGCCGACGGGGCCAGGCCCCAGTTTCCCGCGACAACCTCCGCAAGGGCCACGAGGGCCAGACCTGTCGGTGCGTAGGGGCGCGCCCGCCTCATCACCATGGCAGCGAGCACGGTGGCGGCGGCCACACCCGTCAGGATCGCCCCCGTGATCTGCGCCGCGCGCGCAGCTTCCACGTTGGGCACGGGCGACCGCGCCCCGATGGTGGCGCGCAGAGCGTCATCGGCCGCGAGCACCGCGATGCTGCCGCAGAGGGCCAGGAGAGCGAGCGCTGCTGCGGCCCACGTGCCGCCGTCGTGGGTTCGCCCGAGCTTCGCGAGGCCGAGTCCACCCGTCAGCGCGAGGGCGAGGGTCGCCGGGAGGACCCACTTCTCCGGGTAGCGGAAGGCGCCGAAGCCGGGCAGGTGTTCAAGGAGCCACCCGTGGAGCGGCAGATTTCGGCCAAACGACAGCACGAGCGCCACGGCGGCCGCCAGCAGCAGCGTGACGGCGAGGCGGCGCGTCGCGGGCGCGGCGACCGCCAGCGGCGCCAGCAGCAGGGGCACGACCCCGATGAAGTGGCTCGGGTAGAAGAAGTTGCCGTCGTTCAGCCGGGTCTCCGAGAGATACCACCCCCAGTAGGACAGCTCGGGCCACTGCCGTCCCCAGTGCGCAGGCTGGACGAAGCCCAGGAGCCTCTCGGGCGAGAAGGACCACGTGCCGGCGGCGCCTGCGTCCGAGGCTGCACGGACCGAGTGGGGCAGCAAGGCGAGGGTCGGGGCGATCTGAGCCGCGGCCAGCGCGAGGCCGAGCGCTACTCCCCCGAGCGCGAGCGCACCTCGCCGCCGCCTTCCCCCGTCGCTGCTCGCCGGTCCCGCCAGCAGGAGCGCGAGGGTGGCTGCGACGCCGCAGGCCATCGGGTCGCCCGCGAGGAGCGACATGCCGGTCCCTAGCGCGATGAGCGCCATGGGCCGTTGCCAGGCCTCCCGTCCCAGCCGCACGCCGCCCTCCGCCGCCAGTGCCGGCCACGCCCAGGCGAGCACCGGGTAGCCGTACATGAGGGAGGACAGCAGCGGGCCCCCGAGGGCAAAGGCCGCGCTGCCGAGCAGCGCGGGCCACGCGGGGGCGCCGAGGGCGCGGAGGAGGCGCCACGCCGTGACAAGCGCAAGCGCGACGTGGGCCCCGAGCAGCAGGTTGAGGCCCGTCGTGACCGGAAGGAACGCAAGCAGCCAGCACGGCGGGTACAGCGTCCCGAGGATGGGGTTGGCGAGCTGCGGGAGCCCGAGGCCCACGTCCGGGTTCCAGGCGGGAAGCGCTCCCGTCGCGAGCTGACTGGCGCTCCACTTGAGCAGCGGGTGGTGGATGTAGGAGAAGTCCGCGACGAACAGCGTGTCGCCCGAGAGCGGGCCCGACAAGGCGACCGCGACGGCGGTGAGGCCGGCGGCGATGGCGGCGGCGTCCCGGTCCCCGAGGGCGGGTGGGCTCATGTGGGCTGGCCGCTCCGCGCGCCGAGGCGCCGGCCGAGGGCATCCAGGGCGGAGTTCACCTGGGACTTCATGTCGGGATCAGTGGCCGCCAGCCGCTGCAACGCGGCGAGCGATAGGGTCGTTCCGATGGCGCCGAGCGTCTCCACCGCGGCGGCGCGCAGCTCCCCAGGCGCCCGCGCCGTGCGTCGAAACAGGCGCCGGCGGCCAGGTTCCAGGAGACCGAGGAGCAGCGTCTCAGCGGTCTCACCCTCTGGGAAGGCGATGTTGCCCATGTCCCGGAGGGCGCGGATGGCCGCGGCCGCCACCCCCTGGTCAGAGCCCGCCACCCCGCTCGCCACCACCGTCTCCCGGAGGAACTCCAGCAGCGCCGGGTCCCGCGAGCGAAGGGTGCGCAGGGAGCTGACCACCCTGCGGACGACGGCCGGATCCGGGTCTCGGAGCAGCGGGATCAGCAGCGGCTCCGCGTTGCGTCGCTGGATGCGGGCGAGGGCGATCACCGCCTCCTCTCGCACCCGCGGGTGGAAGTGAGCGAGCTGGCGGGCGACCGCCGGGGCGGCCTCCTCATAGCGGAGGCGGCCCAGGAGCATCACCACGTTCCGGTAGAAGTGCCACTTGTGATTGAAGGACTCGGCCTCCATGAGCAGATAGCGCCCTGCCGGCTTGCCCATCTGCTCGATGGCCGTGCACAGGTCCCTGCGGGTCGCGGCGTCGTCCGACAGCAGCAGCGCCTCGAGCATGAACGGGACGGCCTCGACACCGAGCGTGGAGAGGATGCGCAGCACGGTTCCCCGGTCCTCGCGGGACGTGGACGTGAACACCGCGACCACGGGCCGGAGTTGGTCTTCGGCACACATGCGGTCCAGCGCCGCCTTCAGGAGCGCAGTCCGCTCCGGGAAGGGCGGGAGGCGTTCCCGGTGCTGCCGATCGAGGGCCTGCACGATCAGCAACGCGTCGCGCCACTTGCGTCGCGGCACCAGCTGCCCGAAGATCAGCCTCATCACCGTCAGCAGCTCGGCATAAGGCCCCTCGGAGGTGATGGCAGCGAGCCGCTCCAGGTGAGCCCGCGGGTCATGGAGGAACTGGTCCGTCCAGCGCTCGACCTGGACTGCGCGCCGCGCCTCTGCGGGCAGCTCCTTCATGTCCAGGACCTTCTGGTCGAACAGCGAGCGCACCAGCGCCATGTCGTAGCGAGCGCCCGTGCGGAAGAAGTGCCCGACGATCTGGTACACCGAGCACACGAGGCGCTGCTCGAGCAGCTCCACCGAGCCGAAGCTATGATGAAGGGGCGGTGTCCCTCCACGCAGCGCGATCAGCTCCTCCGCCAGGCGGCTCGCCACCGTGGCGGCCATGTCGATGTGCATGTTTCGGACGATCTCTGTATCCACGTCGATGGACGCGCCCTCCGCGATCTCCAGCGAGATGAGGTCTGCGTTGAGCAGCAGCTCCCGCATGAGATCGACCCGTCTGAGCGGGCGGATGACGTCCTGGACGAGCATGGACTTGACCTCGTGCAGCTCCCTCTGTGACGCCCGGCAGTACAGAGGCACCATCTGCAGGTCCTTGCGCAGCCGGCTCAGCGCCACCCGCACGGCCCACGGGATTCGGCGCTTGCCACCGACGATCTCGTCGCGGCACATGACGCCGATGTGAACCACGCCCACCTGCTGGAGGATCTCGTCGAAGGGCAGCCGCCGCTCGCGGGGCTGGTCCTCGCCGATGTCCAGCCGTCGCTCGACGACGGCGCCCATGAAGCGATTGAACTCCTCCTTCTCGATGTGGTGCTTGATGGAGAACGAGACCAGCTCGTTGCGCTCGAAATACTCCAGGAACTTGGCGACGAAGTGTTCGCCCATGGCTGACTGGAGGAGGCTGGTCACACCCACGGGCTCTGCCAGGACTCCGTCCACCTGGACATCGGAGGTGTCGTTGAGGGAGCCCGTCACGAACACGATCTCACTGGATTGCCCGAGCAGCGGCCGCAGGAGATCGTAGGCCTGGGCGGTGCCGCGCTGGTGCGCCGGGTGGTCGGGGGCGTAGTAGGACGCCTGCATCATCGTCCGGACGAGGAGCAGCGTGAACTCCGCCAGTGCGCGGCGCAGCTCCTGCTCCTGGTCCTGGATGACGGGCCGGTGGCCGTCAATCGCGGGGGGGCCGGTGGTCAAGGCGCGTAGTCTCCCAGTCCTGCGTCCCATCATAGGGGCTTGGCTGGAGGCCGACAAGGACTCGGCGCGGCCAGTGACATTCAGATCATGGTTGGACACGGATGTCAGGCTCAGGCTTGGGTGGGCGGGCGCGGGGGGCGCCCCCACCGTCCGGCGGTGGAGCTTGTATTTGTCTTTGATCTCATTGGCTTGTGGTCGCCTGAGGCGGAGGCGAGGCGGTGTGGCACGGTGGTTGCTCTTCTCAGTCCCGTGTCGAGAGAGCGCGGTGGTCACACTCCCTGACTTTCATTGGCAGGTGGATGTGCACGGCGGCTTCTCCTCAATCCTTTGCTGCTGGGTGCGGGATTGGGGTTCATGGGGAGGTGGTCGCCGCCTCTCTCGACACCTTGGACTCTCCTCTACGCATCTCCCCTCCAATCCTGGTACTCTCCGCTTCCATGAAGAGCTTCGAGATCGAGTGCTCGTCCTGTGCCAAGCGCAACCGCGTGGAGGTGGACCGGGCGTCCGCTGCGCCCGAGCGCGTCCGGTGCGGTGGCTGTGGCGGCCGCATGTTCCGCGGTCCTGAGGAGCCGCTGACCGACATCGACGCGGACGAGTTCGTCCACCCGCTCGACCGCAAGGCCCTGTCTGCCCTGCGGCACATCCCTGGGGTGGAGAGCGTGCTCAAGCGCCTCCTCGGCGAGGTGGGAGACCGGCGCGGGCGGATCCTCCACCTGTCCACCTGCGTGCGCATCGGCGAGGGGCAGCTCCCCGAGCTCCTGCGCCTCTACGAGCGCGCCGGCGCACGCCTCGGGGTCGCGAGCCTCCCCGACCTGTTCCTCTACCAGTCACCGATCCCCCAGGCCTACCTGCTCGGCGTGGACGCACCGGTCATGGCCGTGTCGTCAGGCCTCCTGGACCTGCTGGAGGAGGACGAGCTGCTCGGCGTCATGGGGCATGAGCTGACGCACTGGCTCTGCAGCCATGCCCTGTACCGGACCGCCGCCATCCTGGTCGCGGCGCTCGGCGCGTCGGTGCTCGGGGGGCTCGTCCCTGGGGGGCGAGCCATCCTGACGCCTATGCGCCTGGCCCTCCTCGAGTGGTCGCGGTCGAGCGAGCTGAGCGCGGACCGGGGCGAGCTGCTGGTCACAGGCAGCCTCGACACCAGCATCCGCACCCTGCTCAAGCTCGCGGGAGGGAGCCGCCGCTATGGCGCCGCCCTGTCCGTGGAGGCGTTCATGGAGCAGGCGGCGCGCCTCGAGGAAGAGGAGGAGCAGAGCTTCGTGGGCAAGGCCATGTCGTTCTGGATGGGCATGCAGGCTACCCACCCCTTCGCGGTGTGGCGGGCCCACCACCTTCAGCGCTTTGCGCGGTCTCCCGAGTACTTCGAGATCCTCGCGGGACGTTACCGCAAGCGCCTGCCCGCGGCCTGACCCGGGCCACCCAAGCGCACGGCCGCGGTAGTCGCGGCGATCAACCGCTCGACGAGGGCGTCCGCGGTGGCCCGCTCATCGAGGAGACTCCGCGTCGTCTGGACCCGGGCGATCTCGCCAGTTGGAGGCACGGCCCTCCCCGGGGACCGGGCGAGGAGGACTACCTCGTCCTGGGCGCAGCCGGTGGGGTCGACCTGCCCATCCACCCGGTGGAGCGAGGCGCCATCGAGGCGATAGCGGCCCGCAGGTGGGGCGGCGACCACCCGGCACGGTGCGTCGTGGGGGCTGTAGATGACGATCTGGCCCCCGGTCACTGGTGGACCCGCCAGAGACGGGGGCAGCTCCGCGCCAAGGACCGCGAGCACATGCGCCGCCGCCGGAGGGACCCCGGCGCTGCTCTGGAGCAGCGCCTCGAGGGACGACCCGGAGATCATGCGCGGGTTGACCTCGATGACGTGTATGGCTCCGTGGGCGTCCAGCACCGCGTCCACGCCGAAGATGCCGCGATATCCGGCGCTGCTGAGAGCGACACCGATGCGCTCCGCCGCGGCGCGCAGGGCGGGCGCGCCGAGCCGATCCCCCTCGAAGGCGTTGCCGCAGGCCCCGAGCGCGTGGGGGGTCGCGCCAGGGATCCCCGTGAGCTGGATGTATGGGCGCCCGACGGGGGCTGAGCCCTCGGCCGCGCAGCCGTTGATCGTCAGCGTGACGCCCTCCACGAGCGTCGTCAGGCGGGCGCCTCGTCCGCTCAGCCGGGCTCGCGCGTGCTCGTAGTCCACCTCGCTGCGTGCCAGGTGGGTGCTCTGCCCCGAGTGCCCCCGGGCTCCTTGGACCACGATGGCCTCGCCGAGCTCTCGCGCCGCCTCCGACCACGAGGGCATGGGGCCGTCGAACAGCAGGGTGGGCGGAGCCGGGAGGGAGAGCGCCTGAAGCATGCGAGCAAAGTGCAGCTTGTGCTCGAAGCGCTGCGCGACTGCGGGATCTCCTGCCAGTACGCGCAGGCCAAGGTCGCGTGCGAGGGAGATGATGCGCGCGTTGACCTTGAAGAGGACGAGATCGGTCACCCTGTGATGTCTGATGAACCTCTGTGCGGAGGGATCGTTCAGAATCGACAGGGATCCTTGGAAATCATCTCCTGCTGGGTCGGCCTGGACCTCGTGGACGGGCATGTCCACCGCGGCGCCCATGGCGTCGTGGCAGAGGACCACCGGATCGGGCAGAAGGCGCGCCAGCCCGAGCGTGCGCCCCACGTCGGGTGCCACCCAGGCCACGCGGCGCCCGGCAAGCGCCCTGGCGAGGAGCTCCCGAGCGCTCACCGGAGCACCCCCGCCCGCCCGAGGGCGGGCAGGGCCTCGGCGACCGTGTCCGCAGCGATGACCTCGGGAGCTTCGCTGTCCTCATGGCCGTAGTGGCCGCTGAGGAGGACCAGCGGGTGCCGGACCGCCCCTGCGTCGACCGCGCGGAGCGCACACGCCACGGCGCAGGCGCTCTCCAGGCCCGCGTGGACGCCCCGGTCGAGCAGCCACTCGCGCGCAGCGAGGATCGCGCCGTCCGTTGCGTGCCAGGCGGCACCGCCAGAGCCCCGGATCGCGCGGACGGTGTCGCCGTGGCGTCGAGAGTGCTTCGCGCCAAGATCCCGCACTACGCTGCGATCCTGGGGTGCTGCGGGCGGGGTGTAACCGAAGGCCGCTGCGAGGCGTGCGCCTCCGCCCGCCTGCGCCGCGTGAAGGGTTGGGAGGACGCCCTTGAAGCCGGCGTCGCGCAATGCGCGCTGGCCCTCCGCCATGCCACAGAGGGTGCTGCCCGACGTGGAGTAGACGAAGACCGCATCGCAGGGGACCTGGCGCTCAGCCAGCTCGAAGGTCAGCGTCCGGTAGCCGGCCAGGGCCAGGTCGTCCACGGACGGGCGGATGTCCGGCGCCCCGAGGGCGAGGGACAGCTCGCGGCACAGGCCAGGCGCGCGGTCGCTGCGGACGATGGCGGCGCCCCACCGGGCGATTGCGGCGACCTTCGCCGGCGGCGTCAGCGGGGACACCAGGGCGACCAGGCGAAGCCCCGCCACCCGACACGCGGCTGCCGCAGCGATGGCCGCGTTCCCCGACGAAGAGAGCACCAGCGTGCGGGCGCCTCGGGCAGCCCAGGCCGACACCTGCACCACGAGGCTACGGTCCTTGTGGGAGCCGTTGGGGGAGAGGTCCTCCCGAAGCGCCAGGATCGCGTCGCTCAGGGGCCGCAGGGGAGTCCCTCCCTCGCCCAGGTGGAGGCGCTGCGGGCCTGGCACCTCCACGCCGACGCGCGCCGCGTAGCGCCACACGCCGGGGGCGTCGGCGTCGACCCAGGACCACGCGCTGCTCGGGGGGTAGGGTGACACGGCCGCGCATTCTAGCTCGCGCGGGGCGCCTCATCCAGCGAGAGCGGCCCCACCGTGCTGCGCACACGGTCCGGGCCCGCGACGCCGGTCGCGCGAACGTTCTGGACTTCCTCGCGGAGATTTGGCATTGGCATTGCGCCGCGCCGCGAGCAACGCCGGGAGCAGCCTGGAGCCTCCAGGATGGCCGGCGCCGCGGGCCCGAAGGCCCGCTCGACGACCAGGGAAGGACGAGGAGATGGACGAGATCACGACGCGCGTTACCGGAACCGTCTACAAGATCGAGGTGGAGGAGGGCGACGAGGTGGAGGAGGGGACCCCGATCATCATCCTCGAGTCCATGGACGACGAGGTGCCCATCGAGACCCCCGAAGACTGCGTCATCGTGGAGATCCTGGTCGAGGAGGGGCAGTCGGTCACCGAGGGGGAACCTCTCGTGAGGGTCGAGCCTGTCTGACAGGGTCAGGAGCCGAGCATTGACCGGACCGCGCGTACTGCTGGTCTCGAAGCCCGTCGTCCCCCCGTGGAACGACAGCGGCAAGAACATCGTGCGCGACGTGGCCCGCTTCGGTTCCCGGTACACCTACCACGTGATGACCACCCGCGGCGCCGAGCCGCCAGGGACGGACTGCGTGGCGGAGGCCGTCTACGGGGACGCGGGGTCCTACTCGCCGGGGGTCGCGCAGAACCTCCGCGTCCTCTTGCGCCTGCTGCGGCCGGACGGCGCGGCCATCCACCACTACTTCTTCGCCCCGAACCCCCGCACGTCCGCGGTGGCTCGCCTCGTGACCGCGCTCCGCCGCCGGCCGACCGTCCAGACCGTCTCCAGCTCGCCGCTCACCTACGAGGGGGTCGCGCGCCTGTGCTTTGGGGACCGCGTCGTCGCGCTGAGCGCCTACAACCGGCGCATGCTGGAGGGGGCCGGGGTGGGCGGCGTCGTGCACGTGCCTCCTGGCATCCCGGTGCCGGCGCTCCGCGAGGACCGCGCCGAGGTCCGGGCGCTCCACGGCTTGCCGCTGGATCGACCCGTGATCCTCTTCGCCGGGGACTACCAGTACTCCAGCGCGGCGACGGTGCTCGCCGAGGCCATCCCGCGGGTGCTCGCCGGCCGCGCGGCCCACTTCGTGTACGCCTGCCGCATCAAGCAGGAGGCCTCCCGCATCGTCGAGGGCCGCGTGCGGGAGGCGATCCGGGCCGCGGGCGTTGCGGCGGACGTCACGTTCCTGCACGAGGTCGACGACATGGAGGGCCTGATCGCCGCGTCCGACCTCTCGACGATGCCCGCGGAGAGCCTCTACGCCAAGATGGACCTGCCGCTCGTGCTCCTGGAGTGCCTGGCGCAGCAGGTCCCGCTGGTCGTCGCCGACGTGGAGCCGCTCGTCGAGGTGCTTGGGGGGCGCGACGACTGGGGCGTCGCCGTCCCGCCCAAGGATCCCGTCGCCCTTGCCACGGCCCTGGGGCGCCTCCTCGATGCGCCCGAACGCCTGCGCGTCATGGGCGAGGCCGGGCGGCAGGCTGTATTTGCGCGGTGGTCCGCTCAGGTCATGGCCGCCGCTTACGAAGACATCTACGACGAGGTGCGCAGGTGACCCGACGCGACACGCGGAGCTACTACGACGCCTTCAGCGAGCGCTATGAGGACCAGCGCCATGAGGGCTACCACGTCTTCCTCGACGAGATGGAGACGCGCACCGTCGAGCCATACGTGCGGGGCAAGAGCGTGCTGGAGGCGGGGTGCGGCACCGGGCTCATCCTGGAGCGCCTCAAGCCCCTCGCGCGCTCGCTGGTCGGGGTGGACCTGTCCCACGGCATGCTGCGCCGCGCTCGCGAGCGGGGCCACCAGGTCGTCCAGGCGAGCCTGCTGGAGCTCCCCTTCCCGGACGCGACCTTCGACACCGTGTGCTCCTTCAAGGTGCTCGCCCACGTGGAGGACGCCCGGGCGGCCCTCGCGGAGCTGTCCCGCGTGGTGAAGCCGGGCGGACACCTGGTGCTGGAGTACTACAACCGCCAGAGCCTCCGGTACCTGGTCAAGCGCCTCAAGCCCGCGCAGGAGGTCGCCGCCGGCACCACTGACGAGCACGTCTACACCCGCTACGACTCCCTCGGGGACCTGCGGGCCCTGCTGCCCGCCGACGTGGAGCTCGTCGACGTGGGCGGGATTCGGGTCATCGCCCCTCTGGCGGCCCTGTTCAATCTGCCGGTCGTTGGGGCGGCCGTCGAGGCGGTGGAGAGGGCGGCGAGCGCATCGCCGCTCCGCAGGTTCGGGGGCTTCCTGCTCGTGATCCTGCGGAAGAGGCGGGCGTGAGCGGGAGCAGCCTCGGGCGCCTGCTGCGGGTCACGACCTTCGGGGAGTCCCACGGGCCGGCGGTGGGCTGCGTCCTGGACGGGTGCCCGCCCGGGCTGCCCGTGACGCCTGCGCTCATCCAGCGGGACCTGGACCGCCGGCGCCCGGGTCAGAGCCGGCTGGTCACACCGCGTGGTGAGGCCGACGCCGTCGAGATCCTCAGCGGCGTGTTCGAGGGGGTGACCCTCGGCACCCCCATCGCGCTGCTCGTGCGCAACCAGGATGCGGACTCCAGCAAATACGAAGATTTGCGGACCGCCTACCGCCCGAGCCACGCTGACTTCACCACCGAGGCCCGCTACGGGGTGCGCGACTGGCGCGGCGGCGGGCGGGCGAGCGCCCGGGAGACCGTGGGGCGCGTGGCGGCCGGGGCTGTCGCGCGGGCGCTGCTCGCCTCTGAAGGGATCGAGGTCATCGCGTGGGTGGAGGCCGTTGGCGGCGTCGACGCCCGGGTGGACCCCCTCGGGGTGACCAGCGACGCCGTGGACGCGACCCCCGTGCGCTGCCCGGATCCCGTCGCCGCGGCGGCGATGATCGCGGCCATCGAGGCCGCCCGCAAAGACCGGGACACCGTGGGCGGCGTGGTCGGGTGCGTTGCGCGCGGGGTCCCCGCGGGCCTGGGCGACCCGGTCTTCGACAAGCTGGAGGCGGAGCTCGCCCGCGCCATGCTGTCCATCCCCGCGGCCAAGGGCTTCGAGAGCGGCAGCGGCTTTGCCGGGGCCCGCATGCGCGGCACCGCCCACAACGACCCCTTCGCGGTGGACGCGAGCGGGCGGGTGGTCACCGAGACCAACCACAGCGGTGGCATCCAGGGGGGGATCAGCAACGGCATGCCCGTGACCATGCGCGTGGCCTTCAAGCCCGTGGCGACCCACTTCCAGCCCCAGCGCACCGTGACGGTGGCCCCGCACCAAGAGACGGTGCTCCAGATGAAGGGGCGCCACGACCCGTGCGTGCTCCCGCGCGCCGTGCCCATCGTCGAGGCCATGGCCTGCCTGGTCATCGCCGATCACCTGCTGCGGGCGTGGGCGCTCCGCCGCTGATCCGTCCACGCTCGATCTCCTCACCGGTGGTGGGTGCGGGCCGTCCGGGCGCCTCTCGCGCGCTCGTCAGGCCCTCTCCCGTGGAGCCGCGCGCGCGAACGTGGTAACGGTGTGCTGTTCACCGCTCGCACCCATGGAGAGCCCCCGATGCGTACCGTGACCCTGCTCGCCCTTGCCCTGCTCGTCGGGTGCGAGGACGGTCCCCTGAAGGTTGGCGGCCTCTGCCAAGGCAACGCTGACTGCCCGCCGAGCCAGGTGTGCGTGGGCGGCTTCTGCTCCGCGACGTGCGCCACGGATTCGGACTGTCCGAGCGGCCAGATCTGCCGTGACAACGTGTGCCTGAAGGCCTGTGCGCAGCACACCGAGTGTGAGCCGGGCACGTCGGACCGCGCGTGCGTCGAGGGCGGCTGCGAGCCGGTCCTTCCGCCTGGCTATGCCTACGCGGGCGACGACCTGGAGGTGGGCGAGGGAGACGTGGTCACGCTGAGCGCCAACGGCAGCTTCGTCATCGGCGACGACCCGACGTTCACGTGGGAGCTGGTCGGCTCCGTGCCAAAGGGTGCCGTCGCCGTCCTGGAGCCCGTCTCCGGCGGCAAGGGCGACGGCGTCGTCGCGGGCACGGTGCGGTTCGATGCTCCCGCGGTGCTGGAGGACACGCGGCTGACCTTCCGCCTCACGCTGAGCGCGCCGGGCGGCGCCTCGTCGGAGGACACGATGGAGGTGACCGTGCAGAACTCCGTCAACGAGCCGCCCGTAGCCGACGCCGTGGCCAGCATCTCCCAGGCTGAGGTGGGCGACGAGATCGAGCTGTCCGCGGAGGCGTCGACGGACCCGAACCCGGCGGACACCCTCACCTTCACCTGGACCTTCGTGGACGAGGGCACCGGCGCAGAGCTCACGCTGGCCGTCGAGGATCTCGTCGGGGACGGCAGCCGCATCCGCGTCAAGGCGCCGGCGCTCCCGGTCGCCACGTCTCTGCTTGCCCGCGTCACCGTGTCAGATGGAAGGGCGACGGACGAGGCGGCGGTCGCCATTCTGGTCGCCGCTGCCGCCGACTGGTGCGATCCAGCGGTCCCTGACTCCTGCGACGACGGCAGCTCCTGCACGGCGGACTCGTGCGGGGCGGACTCCCTGTGTGTGCGGGTGCCCACCAACGAGGGGAAGGGCTGCGACGACGGCGACCTCTGCACGGGCGACGGAGCCTGCGCGGCGGGGGTGTGCGCGGGCGCGCCCCCCGTGGTGTGCGACGATGGCCTCTCCTGCACCGACGACTCGTGCGACGGCGGCTGCGTGTACCGCCCCAACGGCCAGCCCTGCGACCTGGAGGGCCAGTGCCCGAAGCCCGTGATCACGGTGGTCGAGGGGACCGCCGTCAAGCCGCAGACGGTGCTCCAGCTCTCGGGCGCGAAGAGCATCCCCCACGACGCGGCGATCCTCGGGTGGAGCTGGGCCGTCGTGGAGCCGCCGGGCAGCCACGGCGTGTTCAAGCCGTCGCCCGACGTGGTCGCCCCCACCTTCACCGTCGACGTGGCCGGGGTCTACCGGTTCTCGCTGACCGTCACCGACGACGCGGGCCTGGAGAGCTGCGCCCCCACTGAGCTGGAGGTGGTCGTGGCGCCAGCCGCCCTGATCTACGTGGAGGTCACCTGGGACACACCGGGGGACTCGGACCAGAGCGACACGGGCTTCAAGAAGGGGGCGGATCTCGATCTGCACGTGCTCCACCCGCAGGCGACGGGCCCGGACGTCGACGGCGACGGCGAGCCGGACGGGTGGTTCAACGTCCCCTACGACTGCTTCTGGTTCAACCCGACCCCGTCCTGGCCGGCGACGCTGGAGCGCGACGACGTGGATGGCGCGGGGCCCGAGAGCCTGAGCTTCCAGCAGCTCGAGGCGGGCGCCGTCTACCGGATCGGCGTGCACTACTGGGACGACAACGGGTTCGGGCCGTCCACGGCCACCGTGCGCGTGTGGGTCGAGGGCGAGCTCACGCTGGAGGTGGCGACGGAGCTCACGTCGCTCGATCTCTGGCGCGTCGCAACCATCGGCCCGGGGCCCGTGGTCCAGCCGCGCTCCGGATCTGCTGGAGGGTGGGACATCGCGCCCGGGTACGTAGATCCGACCTTCACCCCGCAGTAGAAGCGCGGGGGAGCCTCCCGTGGTGCGACCGGCGTGTAACCCAAAGCATGACCCGGTGCGTCATGGCACGACACTTCCGCATCCGGTTGTGCTAATCCATGGCGCACCTCGGGCGGGACCCGGGCCGGCACCGGGGAGGTGCCCGTCAGAGCAAGGCGCGCTCGCGCATCAGGGATGGAACAGATGGGACGTATCGCGAACTGGCTCCCACGGCTGTGGAGCAACTGGATCAGCCTCCTTGGCGTCGTGATCACCACGGTCATCGGCTGCGTGCTGCTGTTCGCCCTGGCGCAGCAGTTCGTGGCCCCGACGACCAACACCTATGCGCTGGCGTTCATCCTGCTGGTGCTCCCCTTCGGGTTCCTGCTCGGTCTCGGGCTCATCCCCCTCGGCCTCTTCGTCTACCGCAAGCGCATCGCCGCTCAGGAGCCGGGGGGCGACTCCCTGCTCGCCGCCATGGGCACCGTCGTCGGCAGCAGGACGCTGCGGCGGCGCGCCCTGTTCGTCGGGGTGCTGACGGTGGTCAACATCGTCATCCTCGGCGGCGCCGGGCAGCAGGCTGCGCAGTTCATGGACAGCCCCAAGTTCTGCGGGACGGTGTGCCACGAGGTGATGGCGCCCGAGTACGAGGCCTACCTGCGCTCGCCCCACTCCCGCGTCGCGTGCGTGGAGTGCCACATCGGCGAGGGCGCGTCCTGGGCGGTCAAGGCGAAGATCGACGGCCTGCGCCAGGTGTGGGGGGTGATGACCAACGACTTCAGTCGCCCGATCCCGGCCCCGGTCCACACCCTGCGCCCGGCGCGGGACACCTGCGAGGAGTGCCACTGGACCGAGAAGTTCCACGGCAACCGCGTCACCCACCGCATGCACTACAAGGCGGACGAGGCAAACACGGCGGAGGTCAACCTGTTCGTATTGAAGGTGGGCGGGCGCAACCCGAAGACGGGAGAGCTGGAGGGCATCCACTGGCACGTGCGCTCGGACATCGAGGTCCGCTACGAGGCGCTGGACGACAAGCGGGAGCAGATCGGCAAGGTCACCGTCCTCAAGGGGGGCGAGGTGGTCGCCGAGTACCTGCCGCCGGAGGGGAAGGGCGGCGCCGCGAAGGAGTCGCGGACCATGGACTGCATCGACTGCCACAACCGCCCGACGCACAACTACGATGGCGCCCCGGCCTATGCGCTGAACTTCGCGTTCGAGAGCGGCCTCCTCGACGCGGGGACCCCGTGGCTGCGCGCTCTCGCGGAGCCCATCCTCCTGCGCGAGGACCGGGACCGGGACACCGTCGAGGCGGAGTACCGGAAGGAGCTCGCCGCGGCCTATGACGCGCAGTACCCCGACGCCAAGCCCGACGCCGCGAAGCTGGACAAGGCCGCCGCGGGGATGGCGGAGCTCTATCGGCGCAACATCTGGCCCAAGATGAAGATCGGCTGGGACACCTACCCGACCCACCTCGGGCATCGCGGCGGCGACGGCGACATGCGTGGCTGCTTCCGCTGCCACGACGATGAGCACGCCACCAAGGAGGGCAAGACGCTCAGCCAGGACTGCGATATGTGCCACGAGTTCCTGGCGGAGGAGGTCGTCCTGGACGAGCTCTCCGACAACCTCAAGTCCCTGGTCTTCAAGACGGGCCAGTAGCCCCGGGGGAGTGCGGATCTCGCACTCCCGGTGCCACAACCGCACGCGCCATGACCCTTCGTCGCCCCCTCCGTTGACTCTCCGGCTTTCCAACTCACTGAATCCAGGATAGATTCTCGTGGTCAGGCGCGGGCGCGTGCGGTGGCACGGGCCTTGCGACTCCGTTGGGGCGTGTTCGAGGTTCGACAACCAAGCGGAGGAAAGACCATGAAGAGATCACACGTCATCGCGGGCCTGCTCGCCATCGTCGCGCTCCTGTTCGCCTCGGCGGCCATCGCCCGCGGGCCCGGGCGCATGGGCGAGCGCATGTTGAAGGACCTGGGCCTCTCGGCGGCCCAGCTGGAGCAGGTGTCGACGCTGAAGCAGCAGATGAAGACTGCGACCAAGCCGCTCCACGACGACCTGAAGGCGCTCCACGAGCAGATGCTGGAGCTGTGGAAGGTGGACGCGCCGGACCGGGCCGCCATC
The DNA here is from genome assembly GCA_045863395.1 of Myxococcales bacterium. Classification (GTDB taxonomy): domain Bacteria; phylum Myxococcota_A; class UBA9042; order JABWCM01; family BTVJ01; genus BTVJ01. Next base: position 170,877 of record BTVJ01000001.1, on the reverse strand, counting down.
TTGCGGCTGCACGCGGAGATCGACGCCGTGCGTGCCAAGCTCCAGGTGGCCCACATCGACCACCGGCTCGCCGTGCACGCGATCCTCACCCCCGAGCAGCGCGCGAAGGCGGCGGAGCGCATGGACCGCAAGGGCTTCGGTCGGGGCGGTCGCGGCTTCGGCCCGGGCTTCGGTGGCCCGGGAGGCTTCGGCCCGGGCCCCGGCAACCCGGACTGTCCGTTCGCGCCGGGCGGTGCCGACGCCCAGGAGTAGGCCACACCGATGGCTGCCGCCTCCCGCTCGCTCCCCCGCTGGGGCCTGCTCGTCGTAGCGGTGCTCCTCGGGGTGGGGCTCCTCTGGACGGCCATCGCCGGGTGGGTGGCGTCCAGCGACGCCTCTCTCGCCCTCGTCCGGGGGCGCGCCCTCGACCTGGCCGACTCCATCCGGCGGGAGCTGGCCGGGGGGCCCCCCTCGAGCGAGACCCTGGGGGGCCTCGTCGAGGAGCTCGCAGATCGGGGGTTGCGGTACGTCGCCGTGGTTCGCCCGGGTGGGCGCGTCCTCGCGGAGGGCGGGCAGGCACTTGGGGGGCCGCTGCCCGCCCTGCGTGGGGATGAGGAGGAGCTGGCCGACCCCGTGGCTCTGGGAGGGGGGCGCTATCGCTTCGTCGTAAAGCCGCCCCCGCGGGGTCCGTTCGGTCGCCCCTGGCGCGGGCCAAGAGGCGCTGCCCGCCCCGCGCTCGTCATCGAGCTCGACCCCCCCGAGGCGCGCGCCATCGGACAACGGGCGGCCACCGCGCTGGTGGTCTCTGCCGTCGTGGCCCTGGCGCTGCTCGCGTCCTCTCTCGTGCTGTGGCGCCTCGGGCGTCGTGCGGACCGTCTCGAGGCCGATCTGGCCCGGGAGCGCCAGCTCGCCGTACTCGGGGAGATGTCCGCGGTCCTGGGGCACGAGATCCGCAACCCGCTTGCGTCACTGAAGGGGCACGCGCAGCTCCTCCTGGAGAAGCTCGAGCCGGAGCAGCCGGGCCGGCGGAAGGCGGAGCTCATCGTCCGTGAAGCCGTCCGCCTGGAGGAGCTCAGCGGGCACATCCTGTCCTTCGCGCGGTCGGGGAGCGTGGATCGGCGGCCGGTCGATCCCGTGGAGGTGGCCCGCGCCGCCATCGCCGAGGTGGACGACCCCCGTGTGCGGTTGGTTGCGCAGGAGCCGGTGGCGGTGATCGCGCTCGATCACGTGCGCATGGAGCAGGTGCTCGTGAACCTGCTGCGCAACGCGGCCCAGGCGTCTGCGGTGGATGGGGCCGTCGATCTGATCGTGCGCCAGGAGGGGCGAGGGGTCGCCTTCGAGGTGCGCGACCGCGGTCCCGGCATCGACCCCGCCGAGGTGGCGCAGATCTTCGAGCCCTTCCACACGACGCGGGTCCACGGCACGGGCCTCGGTCTGGCGGTGGCGCGGCGCATCGTGGAGAGTCACGGTGGCCGTGTGGAGGCGCTCAACCACCCGGACGGCGGCGCCGTGATGCGCGTCGTCGTCCCCGCGGAGTGACCCCATGGAGCGCATCCTGGTGGTGGACGACGAGGACGGCATCCGCAGCTTCCTCGCCGAGGCCCTGAGCGACGTGGGGTACGCGGTCGTCGAGGCGGCGGACGGGCGCGAGGCCATCGACCGCCTGGAGGCGGAGAGCTTCCACCTCATGGTGGTGGACCTCAAGATGCCGCGGATGGACGGCATGGACGTAGTCCGCAGGGCGCGGGCGTCCTGGCCCGAGATGGAGATTGTCGTCCTCACGGCCCACGGGACGGTCGCGACCGCCGTGGAGGCCATGAAGCTCGGAGCCTTCGACTACCTGACAAAGCCTCTCAGCGGCCCGGACGAGCTGCGGCTGACGGTGGCGCGGGGCGTGGAGCGACGACGGCTGGCAGATGCGCACCAGGAGCGGCGGGACGGGGAGCCGGACCGGCTCATGGCCTGGGACCCGTCCATGGTGGCCGTTACGGCGCAGCTCGACCGGGTCGCGGCGACGGATGCCACGGTGCTGCTGGTCGGCGAGAGCGGCACGGGCAAGGAGGTCGCAGCGCGCGCCGTGCACCGGTCGAGCCCGCGCCGCGGTGGCCCCTTCGTGGCCGTCAACTGCGCCGCGTTGTCCGAGAGCCTGCTCGAGAGCGAGCTGTTCGGGCACGAGAAGGGGGCGTTCACTGGCGCAACGGCTCAGCGTCGCGGACGCTTCGAGCTGGCGGATGGCGGGACACTGTTCCTCGACGAGGTGGCCGAGATCGCGCCCCACCTGCAGGCCAAGCTGCTGCGCGTACTGCAGGAGCGCCGCTTCGAGCGCGTCGGGGGGACGCGCACGCTGGTGGTGGACATCCGCCTCGTGGCGGCCACGAACAAGGATCTGGCGCTGGAGCTCCGGGAGGGCCGCTTCCGCGAGGACCTGTATCACCGCATCTCCGTGTTCCCGGTGCGCTTGCCCGCGCTGCGAGAGCGGCCCGGCGACATCCTCCCGCTCGCCGCCCACCTCCTCGGGCGCATCGCGGCGCGCCTCGGGCGCCCTGGCCTTGTGCTGGACGACGCGGCCAAGGCGGCGCTGCTGGCCCACCCGTGGCCCGGCAACGTGCGGGAGCTGGCCAACGCGCTGGAGCGCGGGGCAATCGTGGCCCTGACGCCGCGCATCGGGGTCGCCGACCTGTCGCTCGGGGCCTCCGTGACGCCGGCAGGGCCGGCTGCGGGATCCTTGCGAGAACTGGAGCGGGAGGCCATCCGCCAGGCCCTGGCGGCTACGGGGGGGCACCGCCGGCGAGCAGCCGAGCGGCTCGGGATCGGGCTCCGCACCCTCTACGACAAGCTCCGCGAGTACGGCCTCGGCTGAGCCGGAGCGACCGTTCACCGAGCGTCAACGTTAACGTAACCGTAAACGGTGGAGGTCGTCCGCTAGTTCTGGATGTGCATGTCCGCATGGGCAAGAATGCCCGCGAGCCCCCCCCAGGGAGATGGGAGGGGGGCCTGGGGCCCGCGGGGCCTCGACGAGCGCGGCCGGGATGGGCCGCCGGAGAGCGAGGGACGACATGGCAAACACACGAAACACGGTCAAGTCAGAGGACCACGCCAGGCCGAAGAAGAAGGCCTCCTACGGCGTGATCTCCGCGGGCCTCGGGCTCCTGCTGCTCGCAGCGGCCGGGACCCAGACGCTGCTCGAGACGGGGCGAGGCGCCGGCGCCTCCCTCTTCGAGCTCCTGCTCATCGCGCTGGGCGCCACGGTGGTCGTGGGCTCCTTCGTGTTCCTGTCCTGGAAGCGCATCTACCGTTACCTGGCCTCCGCGGACGCCGCGGTGGTGGTCCTCGTCGCGCTGATGCTTATGACCGTCCTCGGGACGGTGGTGCTTCAGGAGGTCGGCGAGGCGGTGATCCGGGAGCGCTACGGCGCGGCGGCGCCGGTCCTGCTGGCGCTGCACCTGGACGATGTCTTCCACAGCCTGCCCTTCGCGTTCATCCTCTTCCTGCTGGCTCTGGCGTCTGGCATCACCGTGTGGCGGCGCCGCGTGTCCTTCAAGAAGTGGAGGCACATGGGGCTCCTGGTATCGCACATCAGCGTGCTCCTGATTCTGGGCGGCGGCCTCATCGGGTCGCTGACCGGCAAGCGCGGCATGATGCACCTGGTGGTCGGGCAGTCGGCGGACTCGTACATGACCAACGAGAAGGGCGACAAGCCATCGGAGCTCGTGCAGATGGACTTCCGGGTGCGCCTCGACCGCTTCGAGCTCGACCACTACGACCCCGAGTACAAGTTCTACACCTACGAGGAGGTTCCGAACACGGACGGGTGGAAGGTGGTCATCGCCCAGGAGCCCGAGGTGGGCGCAACGGTGGGCGCTGCGCGCGGCAAGAGCAGCACGTCCGTCACCGTCACGAAGCTCTACAAGAACCTGGTCCGGCGCAACACGGCCCCGGACAGGCACATCCTGACCATGCCCGACGGAGTGGACCGCGAGGTCGCCCTCGGCGAGACGGTGATTCTGCCCGACGGGCGCAAGGCGCTGATCGAGGACTACTTCCCGGACTTCGTCATCGACATGGAGTCGCGCCGGGTCTACAGCCGCTCGGACCAGCCCAACAACCCGGCCGTAGCCGTGGTCGTGACCGAGCCCGATGGAAAGGAGTCCACGGCCTATCTGTTCGGCCGCAAGGAGCTGCGGGACGTGGCCCACGGAAACACCGCCGGCCTCAAGTACGCCATGACGCCTGGGCCCACGGAGCTTGCCGAGGGAGACGGCGAGGGGCTCAACCCGGCCGCGGAGGTCGAGGTGCGCTGGCCGTCCGGCAAGGTCGACACGGCGCTGCTGGTTGCGGCCAATCCAAAGCCCATCGACCTGGGCGGCGGGCGGGTGCTGGTCTACCGGGAGAAGCCGGAGATGATCAAGAACTACCGCAGCACGCTGACCGTGGTTCGGAACGGCACCGAGGTCCAGACGGAGGAGATTCGGGTGAATCACCCGATGTACTTCGAGGGCTACGCCTTCTATCAGTCGAACTTCGACCCGAAGAACCCCAGCTATAGCGGCATCGAGGTGGTCAAGGACCCGGGCCTGGCCATCGTGACCTTCGGCCTGTGGGCGCTGATCGCGGGTGTGGTCCACACCATCGCGCTGCGCAACTGGAAGCCGTGGTGGGAGAGGAGTGCAGTGGCGCGCGCCCAGGTGCGCGAGGTGGAGGTGACGGCATGACCGCGTTCTTCGAGAGTCTCGGGCACCAGAGTGCCCTGTTCCTGGCCACCTTCGGGCTCTTCCCCCTGGTCGCCGGCACCTACGGCCTGGTCGTGCTGAAGAAGGGAGGCGAGGCGCTCCGCAAGCTCGGCTCAATCCTCTTCTCCCTCGCGTTCATCATGGCGACGGCGCTGATCGTCGTTCGCTGGATCGAGGCGGACCGGCCGCCCTTCAAGACCCTGTACGAGTCGCTGCTGCTGTTCTCGTGGTGTACGGCGCTGCTGTATGTCCTGGTCGAGAGATACTACCGAATCGCTTGGTTTGGATTCCTGACGGCTGGATTCGTCTGGCTGATCTACGGCTACGCCGTCTACAAATCCGACGCAGAGATAGTCAATCTGCCAGCCGCGCTCCAGAGCCCGTGGTTCATCCCCCACGTCATGGTCTACTTCGTGGGCTACGCGGCGCTCTTCTTCGCGTTCATCGCGGCCGTGCTCCACCTCTTCAAGCCGAACGCGCTCCTGAAGATGCGCACCGCGTCGGGCTCCGACACGGAGACCAACTTCGCCGGCTTCATGCACCGGGCAATCCAGTTGGGGTTCGTGCTGCTGACGGTCGGACTGGTGATCGGAGCCATTTGGGCGAAGGCAGCGTGGGGAGACTACTGGGTGTGGGATCCGAAGGAGAACTGGGCGCTCGTGAGCTGGCTCGTCTACGCGGCCTACCTGCACCTGCGCTACACCCGCGGCTTCAGCGACCGCACCGGCGCGATCATCACGGTCGTCGGCTTCCTCGCCATCGTCTTCACCTACCTCGGCATGCACATGCTCCCCACCGCCGAGCAGAGCAACCACCTGTATCAGTAGCTCGGCGCGTCGGCCCGGGACCGATTCCATCGGCGGCGTCACTGCGCTGGGGCCGCGTTCCGGCAATCTCGCGTGTCGTTGGGTGGCTTCCATGACTCGGCGCGCCTGCCGGCACGGGAGCAGTGGTGCTCACTGCGCCGAACGCTCACACCACGGACAGCGCCGCCCCCAGCGCCCCGACGACCTGCGGGTCTGCCACCACGTCCACGCGGCGCCCGAGAGACTCGGACAGGATGGCGACCATCGCCCCATTCAGGGCGACTCCGCCGCTCATGAGCACCGGGAGCTCGCCCACCATGCGGCCGGCCAGCGAGACGACCCGGGAGGCGAGCGCGACGTGGAGTCCCTTGAGGATGCCCTCGACGGGCTCGCCCTGCGCCACCAGGGAGACCACCTCGCTCTCCGCGAACACCGTGCAGGTGCTCGACACGGGGATTGTCCGCCCTGCAGACTGCACCTGCGCGGCGACCTCGGCGTAGGGGACCAGCAGGCGCCCCAGGATCACCTCGAGAAATCTCCCCGTGCCGGCCGCGCACTTGTCGTTCATGGCGAAGTCGAGCACCTCGCCGCCGTCGCCGATGCGGATGACCTTGGTGTCCTGACCGCCCATGTCGATGAGCAGCGAGGGGCGCCTGATCACGTGCCAGGCGCCGAGCGCATGGCAGGTGATCTCCGTCACGCGGCGCGACGCCGCGATCCGCTTTCGACCGTACCCTGTTGCGCCCACCGGGCACGCGGCGGACGCCCCGGCCTGCTCCCGCAGCGCTGGAATCACCCGCTCCGCCTGCCGCTCGATGCGCGGGTCCGTGGGCTCCACGATGCGCGACAGTACGCGGCCGTCCCGGTCGACGGCCACCGCCTTGAAGGTGGTGCTGCCCACGTCGACGCCGATGGCCACCGCGCTCACTGATAGGTCTCCATGAAGGCGGTCAGGCGATTCTCGGACTGCTCCGGCGCCCAGGCCCGCGGGTCCGCGTGGTCGGCTTCGAGGATGAGCACCCGAATGCCGGCGGCTCGCGCCAGCCTGTCCTTCAGGTCGATCTGACCGATCGAGTAGGGCTTGCAGGAGCGGTCGGAGTGGAGCACCGCGCCGTCCACCCCGTAGGTCGCGGCGAGGCGCGTCATCAGGGACAGGCGGTTCGCCAGATCCTGATTCAGGATGATGTAGGTGTAGGACGCGGCCACGGAGCCGTCCGGGTCGCTCGGGTCGATGCGCTCGCCGGCCTCAGCCCACGCGTTGGTGTAGGTGGTGCAGACGAAGTTGAAGCCGCGCTCCGCAAACGTCGTCGCCAGATCCTTCACCCCGAACCAGATGGGCAGGTTGTCCCACAAGAGCCGGTGCCGCTCGTCGGTGATCCCCCCGACTCCCCGGCTCACCCGGTCTCTCAGCTCGTCGAGGAGGTGCCGGTAGTAGGCGTTGCACTCCTTGGTGCCGCGCATGGTCACGATGGGCGCGATGTGGAAGAACTGGTCGAAGCCCGTCCACGGCGCCGGGCGCGCCTGTGACGTCAGCAGGCACTCCTTCCAGAGCAGGGTCCCCTCGCGGGCGAGCTCCAGGGACGTCGCATAGTCGTCGTGGCCCGTCCGCTTGCGCGCGATTCCCTCGGCGACTCTCACGGCCTCGGCGACCTGGTCGCGCACATACTGCTGGGCGTGCTCGGGGGACGACCCGTAGACGAAGGGAGTGTCGATGAGCACCAGGGGGACGCCGAAGTGAGACGCCAGGTTCCGATACCACCCGAGCACGGTCTGGCAGATGTTCGTGCAGCAGCAGAGCAGGTCCGGCTTGGGCAGGCGCCCGACGGGAGTCTCGCCGGACATCACGGACCCGAGATCGGCCCGCGCATAGCCGCACAGGTCTCTCGAATATCCCATGCTCTCGACGCGATCCGACAGCTCCGGGACCATGCGCTTCACCGAGCACAGCGCGGCGTGATTCTCGGGGTAGATGGTATAGAACCCGAGGGGGCGCAGGATCTCCACGGGGAAGCCGCTCGTGACCCAGGCGACCGGGACCGCGCCGTCCGCGTAGCGCCCCTGGAGGTAGTGCCGGGTCATCAGGTCCTTCAGCATGCGCAGGGACTCCATCGGAGGCCCGAACAGCTTGCTCCCCGCCGGGGAGCGCCCCCGCCTCTTGCGCCGCAGCACCGACTGCCAGTGCTCGATCTCCATGAGCGCGGGCCCGACCACTCTCCCCACCGCCTCGAACTGGAGTCTGCGGATCATGCCGCCCTCCTTCGGCCCACCATCTCGACGAAGGCCTCGAGCCGGGTCAGCGCCTGCCCGCTGAGCTCACCCTCCAGCTCGGTCTCCAGCACGAGCACCGGGGCACCCATGCGCTCGAAACGGCGCCGAATCGCCGGCAGGTCGAACAGCTCGGGCTCGCAGAACTTCATCATGTGAAGGATTGCCCCGCGAGCGCCGGAGCCGAGATACAGCCGCTCCAGGTGGTCTATGCGCCGCGCCTGGTCCGCCCCCTGGGTCGAGCACGGCGGCGACGCCAGCCGCAGCTCCACGAGGGCGTCCCAGGGATCCTCGGGGAGCGGGCGCTCCCCCCACCGGACCACCCGCCGCCCCACCGCCGCCCAGTCGTCGGCGGCTACGAAGGCACCCGCGTCCTCCAGGTGTGAGAGGAGCCCCGCGGGCTCGGGGACATAGCCCGTCACGAAGAGGGGGACCCCGCGCTGTGTCGTCTCATCGCGGATCGTCCCAACCGCGGCCTCCAGCTCCTGCAGGTGAGCCTCGGGCCACTGCCACTCGCCCCGCCGCAGTACGCCATAGAGCTCTGCGTCGGTCAGCCCCACGGTGCGCCTCTCGTCGAGCAACCGAGCCCGCAGCGCGTCGATGCGCCGGTGCAGCCCGATCGCCCGCCGCAGCGAGTCGGCGTCCACCCGCCGCCCCACCCAGGCGCCGAGGCGGTCCGCGAAGGCCCGCAGCTCCCGCCGCAGGAAGGTGCGGAGCGCGGGCCGGTCCTCGCCCTTCGGGTGGATGAACGTGAAGCAGGGCTTGCGCGTGAGGCCGAAGTCCGCCGCCAGCGTCGCCAGCCCCTGGACGGAGTCGCAGGTGTGCGGGAACAGCAGCCCGTCCACCCCGTCCGCGTGCCCCGCCTCGATGAAAGCCGTGGCGTTGCGGACGACCGGGCACACATAGGCCTGGACCCGCCCCGCGCCCGGTCCCCGCGGCGGGCCCGGGGGCCCCCAGAGCTCCACGGCGAGGATGTCCAGCGCCGTGAGGAGCTCCTTCGGGTAGTGGACGGGCAGCACGGCCAGCGCGCGCCTCCCCTGCGACCTCTGGTCCTCGATGTGTCTTCGTCTCATGGTCGTCTCCCGGAGGAGCACTCTACGACGTGCGCTCTCCGGCTTCCCAGGGCGAAGCGGGGCCCCCGCAGGCAGTGGTTACAGGTCCCGCCCCCCCCCAACCGGCAGGTGCTCCAGAAACCGCTGGTACTTGGACTGGGTCTGCTCCGTCCAGCCCGCGCCGCAGGACCGGAGGAGCGCCTCCACTGCCTGTCGCGTATCTGCCGGATCGTCGGTCTCCACCTCCACCTCGAAGTCCCGCGTACCGTCCGGGAGCTCCGTCCGGTCCAGCTCCAGCACGCGCCCGCCCATCGTATGGCGCTCGCGCCGGTTCCGCATGGTCCCCTGCACCTCCAAGCGCGCCGGTGACCCCAGCAAGTCGACCGCGACCCGCACCGGGGCCACGTCGAGGCTCTCCATGCCCCGCGCGCCCAGACGGATCTCCTCCCACGTCCCGGCGTCGAGGGACGCCTCCACCTCCCGCGCCTCCAGGACCCCCTCCGCCAGCCGGGCGCGCACCTTGAGGGTCACCGTCGGTGGTCCGTCCCCCTCGCGGACCCGCAGCATCGCCCCCGCCGCCCGCAGGCCGTCGCCCGCCGCCTCGAAGTAGTGGTTGACCTGCTCCACCGTCTCCACCGGAGGCCCCAGGCAGGCTCGCAGCCGCTCGTAGTCGGCCTCCTCGTTGAGCCGTAGCTTGAGCTCCACCTCCGTGTGATCCCGGCTGGACTCACTCATCTGCGCCTCTCGTGGGGTCGTGTTGACAGTGACCACGCCTTGGGGTACCCGTGCTCCGATGATTCGCTCCATCCGCAAGCTGACGGTCGTCATCCCGGCCTACAATGAGGCCGAGCGCATCGGCCCAACCCTCGACCGGATCATCGCGTGGCTCGCGGAGAACATCCGGGACTATGAGATCCTCGTAGTGGATGACGGCTCGACCGACAGCACCACAGATGTGGTCGCGCGCCGCATGCAGCACACCCACCAGGTGCGGATTGTGCGCAACCCCGGCAACCGGGGCAAGGGGTGGAGTGTGCGCCGCGGCATGTTGGACGGGGAGGGCGACCACCTGCTCATGACGGACGCGGACCTGTCTACACCCATGGAGGAGCTCCACCACCTGGCGCCGCACATCTCGACCCACGACGTGGTCATCGGCTCGCGCGCCACACAGGGCGCCCGCATCCTGCGCCACCAGCCGATCTACCGCGAGTGGATGGGCAAGGTCTTCAACCGCATGGTCCAGGCCATCGTGCTGCCGGGCATCGTCGACACCCAGTGCGGCTTCAAGCTGTTCCGTCGCGAGGTGGCGCGCGACGTGTTCGCCCGCGTGACGACGCCCGGCTTCGGCTTTGACGTGGAGGCCCTCTACGTCGCACGGCGCCTCGGCTATACCATCGCCGAGGTCCCCGTCGTGTGGATCGACGACCCCGCCACCCGCGTGAACGCCATCCGGGACAGCGCTCGCATGGCGGCCGATCTCGTCCGCATCCGGATGGCCCATCGCAACCTGTAGCCCCCGCCTGTTGCCGCCAGCCTGCTCCCGCCTACGCTGTTGATGTATGTGCACCCACGGTGGAGGCATCACATGAAGCGCATCATCGTCCCGATCAACCATGAGCCGGCGAGCCTCATGGCCGTCGACATGGCCTGCCACGTGGGGGCGCGGGCGGGCTGCGACGTGGAGCTCGTCCACGTCCGCGAGAGCAGCAGCGAGCTGCTCGCCGAGGCGCGCATCAACGAGGCGCGCGCGCGCCTGGGCGATGCGGGCATCGCCGCGACCATCCACAGGCTGGAGGGTGGCGTGGTCCAGGGCATCGTCAAGGCCGCGCAGAATGCCGACCTGGTGCTGCTGCGCAACCACACGAAGGTGGCGACCCGCGACACCCGGGTGGCGGTCAGCGCGACGACCATGGACGTCGTCCGCAACGTGAGCTGCCCGACCCTGGTGGTGACCGAGTCCGTCACGGAGCTCGCCCGCCCGCTGATCGCCTACAACGGCAGCCCCCAGTCCCGGGCGGCGGCGAGCTGGGCTCTGCGGAACCTGGCGCCTGCGCTCTTCCGGGAGGCGACGGTCATGACCGTGACCTCCGACGAGAACATGGCGGACCGCCTGTTCACCGAGATCGAGGGCATGGCCAGAGAGCGCGGCGTTGCCGTCGGCCACTACTGGACGCCGGGCAAGCCGAGCGACGTCATCCTTGGGTGGATGGAGACCGAGGGCAAGGACACCGACCTCATCGTGATGGGGGCCTTTGGCCGGAGCTGGCTCCGCGAGCGCATCTTCGGGAGCACGACGAGCCGCGTGCTGCACCTCTGCACGACGCCGGTGCTGCTCGCAGGCTGATCCGCGCGCTCCTCCTCTTGAGATCCTGCCGCCCTTGGGGCACGCTCACCGCGGTCGCCCCTTGTGCGGCCGATTTGGAGGAGGACCCATGAGTGAGCGCATGATCGGTCACCTGATCGGTGGCCGCACCGTCGCAGAAAGTGCCCGTCGCGGGGACGTCTACGACCCAGCCACCGGCCGCCGCGCGGCGCAGGTGGCCTTCGCCGACCAGGCGGACATCGACGCCGCCGTCGCCGCGGCGCGGGAGGCGCTCCCGGGCTGGGCTGCGACCCCGCCGCTCCAGCGCGCGCGGGTGATGTTCCGCTTCCGCGAGCTGCTGGAGCAGCACCGGGACGAGCTGGCGCACCTCGTGACCGCCGAGCACGGCAAGACCGTGGACGACGCCCGGGGCTCGGTCACCCGCGGCATCGAGGTGGTCGAGTTCGCCTGCGGCATCCCACACCTGCTGCGCGGGGACTTCACCGAGGGGGTCGGGCGCGGCATCGACTCCTGGTCCATCCGCCAGCCGGTCGGCGTGTGCGCGGGCATCACCCCGTTCAACTTCCCCGCCATGGTGCCCCTCTGGATGTTCCCCCTGGCCATCGCCTGCGGCAACACTTTCGTTCTCAAGCCCAGCGAGAAGGACCCGTCGTGCCCCATGCGCGTCGCCGAGCTGCTGCACGAGGCGGGCGCCCCCCCCGGCGTGCTCAACGTGCTCAACGGGGACCGGGTGGCCGTCGACGGCCTGCTGACCCACCCGGACGTCGCCGCCATCAGCTTCGTGGGCTCCACCGCGGTCGGCGAGCACATCTACCGGACGGGGACCGCGCACGGGAAGCGGGTCCAGGCGCTGTGCGGCGCCAAGAACCACATGATCGTCATGCCGGACGCGGATCTGGACCAGGCGGTGGACGCGCTCATCGGCGCCGCCTACGGCTCGGCGGGGGAGCGCTGCATGGCGATCTCAGTGGCCGTCGCGGTGGGGCCCATCGGTGACGTGCTCGTCGAGCGCCTGATCCCCCGGGTGCGCTCGCTCAAGGTCGCCACCGGTACGGAGCCGGGCGCCGAGATGGGCCCTCTGGTCACTCGCGAGCACCTGGCGAAGGTGCGCTCGTACCTGGACACGGGAGTCGCGGAGGGCGCCTCTCTGCTGGTGGATGGCCGGGGCATCCGCGTCGAGGGCTGCGAGGAGGGGTTCTTCCTGGGCGGGTGCCTCTTCGACCACGTCGCGCCGACCATGCGCATCTACAAGGAAGAGATCTTCGGGCCCGTGCTCTGCGTGGTCCGTGCCCCGGACTTCGAGTCGGCGCTGCGGCTGGTCAACGACCACGAGTACGGCAACGGCGGTGCCATCTTCACCCGGGACGGGGACGCCGCCCGCGCCTTCGTGAACGGCGTCCAGGTGGGCATGGTCGGGGTGAACGTGCCCATCCCCGTCCCCATGGCCTTCCACTCCTTCGGCGGCTGGAAGCGCTCCCTCTTCGGCGACCGCAACGTCTACGGCGCCGAGGGCGTCGGCTTCTACACCCGGCTCAAGACCGTGACGGGGCGCTGGCCAACGGGGATCCGCGCGGGCGCCGAGTTCGTCATGCCGACCATGGGGGACGCGCCGAAGCGCCTGGGCTGACTACCGGACCACGCGCAGCGGCTGGTTGGGCACGGGGCGGGGCTCGAGCAGCGTGAGCAGCGCGTCGTCGTCGGGCTCCGTCGTGCGGATGGCCGCCGCGGCCTCCCGCATGCTGTCCAGGCTCACGTCCAGGTCGTAGGCGCGGAAGATTCGGACGAGCTGCGGGTAGTGCCGCTCCAGGCTCTCCTTGGTGCTCATGAAGCCGTGCTCGGCCGCGTCGGCGCGCTTCCAGAAGTCGAGCGGGTTGATCTCGAAGAACTTGGAGTCGGTCTCGGTCGGCTCGATGAGGATCACGTCCCCCCGGAAGTTGTTGTCGAGGCGCAGCTTCTCGATGCCGAGGCGCAGGCGGGAGTGGAGCAGCATGCGGAAGGCCTGGTTGAGCACCGTGACCATGCCCATGTCGCCGATGCTCCGGAACCCACCCAAGAGCCCCTCCGCATAGAAGTTCGCGAAGGGCCGGAAGGGGTTGTAGGCGATGACCAGGTCCGCCCCTTTTCGCACGGCGGTCGAGATGTTGGCGGTCTTGCGCACGCCAGCGTCCAGGTAGTCCACGCCGTTGATGCGCGCCGGCTTGAAGAAGCCGGGGATGGCGGTGGACGCCTGAACGGCCTCGCTGATGGTCGCCGACGTGTCCTCGTCGTGGCCGAAGACCACCCCCTGGGCCGTGTTCAGGTTCGTGGCGCTGATGTAGAGGGAGCTCCCTCGGTCGAGGTGGAGCAGGCGGAAGTTGTTGGGCAGGCCGTTTCGCTCCAGGTTCTTGCGGATGAACTTCTCGATGCGCGCGTTATCGAACAGCCCCGCGGGCAGGTAGCTGAAGCCGTGGGGCAGGTCGCTCGAGCGCAGGACCTCCCGGATGACGGGCGTCAGCAGGCGCTCCAGGTTCAGCGTGGTGGGCGCCTCGGCGAAGCGGCGCCCCAGCGCGCGCAGCTCGCGCGAGTGGCGGGCCACGTAGCGCCAGATGACCCCGGCGGCCTGCGGCCCGAAGGCGACGGCGTCCTTGAGCAGCTTGGCCGGCTTCCCCACGAACTCCTTGTAGTTGGGCACGTAGAAGTCCCATGGGCGGAACTGGGTGATCTTCTCGCTCTCGCCGGTGAGGCTGCGCATCAGCTCCTCGGGCGGGATGCCCGCGGAGAGGGGGGCGGCCAGGAACGCGCCCGCGGAGAGCCCGACGTAGATGTCGAAGTCCGTGACGCGGCGGTTCTGGAGGAAGTGGCTGAGCGCCATCAGCCCGCCCAGCTTGAACGCGCCGCCGCTGATGGCACCGCCTGCGAGGACGAGCGCGACGCGCGCGTTGCGCTTCTTCGGGCGGGAGAGGTCGCTCTTCTGGACGATGGTGATTCCCACGGGGCCTCCGGGCGGGGTACTGGAGCCGCAGGGTGCGCGGCCCGAGCATGGTAATCGGTTGCGCGGTGCGTCACAAAAACGTGCATCGTCGGTTCGGGTTACACTACGATTCGGACATGGCCCACCCCGACTGGCTCCGCGCGCTGCTCGTCTGCTCCGCCTGCCGCGCGCCGTGGAACGGAGAGGCGCCGTGCCCTTGCGGGCAGGCTCGCCCCGACCCGGTGCAGGCGGGCCTCGGCGCGGAGTATGATGGGCTCCTCGATGGCGCTCTCTGGAAGGCCGCGCGCGATCCGCGGCGCTTCGAGGCCATCGACGCGCCGTTGCTGGAGGCTGCGGGCCCGACGACCCTGGAGCTGGGCTGCGGCTTCGGGCGGCTGCTCGACCTGCTCGCGCCGCGGGTCGAGCGCCTGGTGGGGGTGGACCTCTCTGCCCGATCTCTCGCGGTGGCTGCCGGGCGCGGCCACACCGTCCTGCGGGCGGACGCCCTCGCCCTCCCGTTCCGCGCCGGCGCCTTCGACGCGGTGGTGGCGGGCTTCGGGGTCTTCGCCCACCTGGAGCCCCGCGCGGCCATCGCCGAGGCGGCGCGGGTCCTGGCGCCTGGCGGTCGCCTCGCCTTCCACACGTTTGGCCGCTACGCCCTCGATGTCTCCAGGGTCGCCGGCGCCGTGGTCCGCCTTCGGCTTCCCCCACCGCGAACCAGCTTCCACGCGCACGCCCTGCGGACCCTCGCTCCCGTCGACGCGGCCCTCGCTGCCGCCGGCCTGTGGCGCACGCACCTCGACTGCCACCTCCACGCCCCAGGCATCAAGCGCCTGCTGCGGCGCCGCCCGGTCGTGCATGTCGCGGCCTTGGCACCCTGGTCGTGGGACGTGGTGGTCGTGGCACAGAAGGGCTAGTTCCACCGTGTGCCACCTGATGCCGCACCAGCGACCCGGTGGCGCCGGGGTGACGCCATCGGCCAGGGGCGCGGAGTGCGGGTCCCGATGTGCCGAACCCCTCACTGGGTCGTTGTCGGGGACTCCGTCGTGTGCGATAGTGAGCCGCCAGATCGGGACCGGAGCAAGCAGAATGGCAACGTCTAGAGGGATCCTGCTCTGTTGCTTGGCGCTGTCGACCGTCCGCTGCTCTCTGCTGCTCGACCCCACCATCCACAGCGACCAGGACACGAAGGCCCAGGTCGACACCGCCGCTGGTTCCAGCGACGCGGCTGGGACCGGCAAGCTCTCCGGCCCGCCCAAGGTGGGCTTCGTGTACGTGGGCCCGGTGGGTGACCACGGGTGGACGCTCACCCACGATCTGAGCCGCAAGTACCTGGAGTCGAAGGTCCCGGGCATCGAGACCAGCTTTGCGCCCTCCGTCAGCGCGGTGGACGCCCCGGCCGTGATCGACGACCTGCTGGAGCAGGGACACAACGTCATCGTCGGGACAAGCTACGACTTCCTGGTCCCCGTGCAGAGCAAGGCCGCCAACAACCCGGGAGCGCAATTTCTCATCTGCTCGGGCTTCGTCACGTCGCCGAACCTGGGCTCGTACTTCGGGCGCATGTACCAGGTGAAGTGGATGGCCGGGCAGCTCGCCGGTCGCATGACGCGCACCAACCGCATCGGCATCGTGGGCCCGGTCGTCATCCCCGAGACCGTGCGGCACATCAACGCCTTCACCATGGGCGTGCGCGCCGTCAACCCGGACGCCGTCGTGCACGTGCGGTGGGTCAACGCGTGGTTCGCGCCCGACGAGGAGGCCGCTGCGACCAAGGCGCTGGTCGACGCGGGCGCCGACATCATCCTGGGCTCGACCGACACCACCGTCCCCTTGGAGGTGTCGTCGACCCTGAAGGCGAGCGACGGCGGTCCGGTGTACTCCATCGGTTACGACAACCCCGATAGCTGCAAATTTGCCCCCAAGACCTGCATGGCGTCGGCGTACTGGAACTGGGGGCCCCTCCTCGCCCGCATTCTGGGGCAGATGGTCGACGGCACCTGGGACTCGACGGACCCCATCTGGGAGCAGATGAAGAGCGATCCGAAGGAGAGCATCGTCTACCTCTCGGAGATGAACACGGACATCGTCCCCACCGCCACGCGGCTGGAGATCGAGGGCCTCATCCCCAAGCTGGCGGAGCCCGGTGTGAAGGGACAGCAGCTCCCCTTCCCGGGCCCCATCAAGGACACGGCGGGGAAGGAGCGGCTCGGCGCCGGCAAGCAGTTCACCGACGCCGAGCTGCTCCGCATGTGCTGGTTCGTGCAGGGCGTGGTCGGCGACGACGTCGATGGCAAGCCGACCCCTGGTGTCGTGCCCGGCAGTTGCCCGGGGGACAAGTGAGCCCCCGTGACCGGCGGGCTCCGATGCGTCCGGGCGAGGGGCCGGAGTCGTCGCCCCATTTCGCCGGGTCGGCTCCCCCGGTGAGCGGCTTCGGTGGAGCGCACTTCGCCGGACAAGGAGGCAGTGTGACATGCACGGGTTGATGCGCGCATGCGTCCTTGGGCTCGTGGTGGCGACTGCGCCCATGGCCTCGGCCCAAGCTCCTTCTGGGCCCGAGGACGCCAGGGAGGAGGCGTTCAAGCGCCACGTCGGGGTGGGGATCGAGGCGTTCACGGCGGAGCGTTTCGCCGAGGCGCTGGAGGCATTCCAGGCGGCCCGTGCGATTCGCGAGGTCCCAAACCTCGTGTTCAACGTCGCGCGGTGCCTTGAGAAGCTCGGCCGGAACGAGGAGGCGATCACGGCCTTCGAGCGGTTCCTGGCGCTCCCCGGGAGCGAGGCGAGCGAGCGGACGCGGGCGCTCAAGCACCTCCAGGCGCTGCGCGACGAGATGGCGCTGCGTGCCGCGCAGGATCCCGGGCGCTCGCCGGTCCGCGTGCCGGTCGCCGACGACGCGCCCGACCCTGGCATCTCGGCGCGCCAACCCTCTGCCAGCCGCAGCCGCGCCCTCGAATGGACGCTCATCGGCATCGGCGGGGCGGCCTTGGTGACCGCCGGTGTCTTCGGGGGTCTGGCGCTCGACGAGTACGACAAGTTCGGCAAGGCCACGGCGCGCAGCGACCAGGAGAGCCACCAGGACAGCGTCCGCACCTACGCCCTGGTCACGGACATCACGCTGGGAGTCGGCTTGGCGAGCGTGGTCACCGGCACGGTCCTGTTCTTCGCGCTCGGCGACGGCGAGCCGGTGGCCGCGCTGCCCACAGGGGGCGCAGACTGGTTCGGCGTCGCCGCGCAGGGCTCCTTCTGATTCGAGCCCGCGGAGGCCCGATGAGCCACGAGATGAAGCCCCCACCTGTTCCGAAGGAGCCCGGGTCTCTGGAGGGCGCGCTCGTCGGTGGGAGGTACGTGGTAGGGCGCCGCATCGGCCGCGGGGGCATGGGCACCGTCCATGCCGCTCGTCAGACGACGCTGAACCGCGAGGTGGCGATCAAGTTCCTCAACGTGGGCGACCGCCTGACGCCGGCCGTCGTCCAGCGCTTCGAGCAGGAGGCGCGGCTCGTAGCGAGCCTCCGCCACCCCAACATCGTCGACATGTACGAGTACGGCACCCACGAGGGCATCCCGTACATGGTGATGGAGTACGTCGAGGGCAGCACCCTGTCGGCCCGCCTGAAGGAGGCGGGCGCGTTCTCGGCGGCCGAGGCCGTCTCCATCGTGCGTCAGACCCTCGACGCCCTGGCGCTCGCCCACGCCCACAAGATCGTCCACCGCGACCTCAAGACCGAGAACCTCATGCTGGTCTCGCGCGGACTCTCACGGGACATCGTGAAGGTGCTCGACTTCGGGATCGCGAAGATCCTGGCCGAGGACGAGCTGGGCGAGGAGGAGCGCTTCACGCGGACGGGCCTCATCCTGGGCAGCCCGAAGACGATGCCGCCCGAGCAGATCGCCGGGGAGCGGGTCGACCACCGCGCCGACATCTACTCCCTCGGCGTGATCTTCTACCGCCTGCTCGCCATGAAGTACCCCTTCCTCGGCGCCGACCCCATGGCGGTCCTCTACAAGCACGTCAACGAGGCGCCACCGCAGCTCGGCCGCGACGTGTGCCCCAAGGCGCTCTGGCCGGTGCTGCGCAAGGCCATGGCCAAGGCGCCGGATGACCGCTACCAGAGCGCCGAGGCCATGGCGGCCGATCTGGACCGCGTGGCCAGGAGCCTGGACCTGACGGGCCGGACGCGGGAGGAGCCACTGGTCGCGACTCCGCGGCGGATGAAGCCGGCGGCAGTTGCCCTGGGAGGCCTCGCCGCGCTCCTTGCCGGCGCGGCCCTCTGGTACGGGCTCGGGCGCGAGCAGGCTGCCGGTCCCGCCCCTCCGGAGTCTGGCGCCGCCTTGTCGGGGGCTCCGCGTCCCGAGACAGGACCCGGCGGTGCTCCCAGCGGCGAGGCCATCACGATCAAGGCGTCGACCGCGCCAGAGACGCGCGGGGCGCCCGCCGCCGCGCCGGCCGGCCCGGACATCGCGCCTCAAGTGGTGCCGTCTGCGGAGCCGGCTGCTGCTCCACTCGTCGATCCTCCGCCAGCGCCCCAGCCTGCGGCGGTGGCCCTGGTGCACATCGACCTCCACACGGTGCCGACCCAGCTCGACGTGCTCGCCGCCGACGCCCGCGACGACGGCCCGTCCATGGGGCTCACGCCGCTGGTCCTCAACGTGCCTGCCGCGGCGCTGCCCTATAGCGTCCGCTTCCGCCTTGGCACGACCGTCACCGCCCCAATGCCGTTGCGCGTGGCGGACGGGGCGCAGGAGGCGCGGTTGACCATCGACCTGTCGCCGGTGTTTACGGACGACGCTCCGACGCAGGGCTCGGCGTCGGCGGCGAAGGCTGCTGGGCCCTTGTCGGAGTCAGCGCTGCAAGGGCGGCGGTCTGGCAGGGGTCGGCAGGGTGGCCCGTCGATGGTGGCTCCGGCGCCGCCTGCAAGTGACGCACAGCCGCAACCGAGCGAACAGCGCGAGCCCGGCCTGCCCCCTCGACGGGAGACCGAGGTCCCGGTCGTCGGCTCCGGGACCTTCTCGGTTCCAGCCGTGGGCGACGACTCCAAGACGTCGAAGGTCCCTGGTGAGGAGCCCTCCGTGCCCGCTCTCTAGCGCGACAGGAAGCGGTCAGCGAAACGCCTTGTAGAGCCGCGGCCCCACGGCGAGGAGCACGCCGAGCGACGAGTCGTCGAGGTCCACCTTGAGCGTCAGCTTGTCCGCGCTCTGGGCGAGGGAGACCTTGTCCAGGTACGCGGCCACGCCCAGCAGCTTGAGCGTCATGGCCGACTTGAGCTCGTTCAGCTTGCCCTCGATGGACTCGCCGAGGGTCGTGCAGGCCTTCTCTGATGTGCAGGTTGCGGTGGTGGTCACCGTCAGGTCCGACCCGAGGTCGCCGCGCACGGAGTAGTTGGCCACGCCCGCGACGATGGTTCGGCCCGCCTTCTTGAGCCGCTCCCGGTCCGCGACCTGGGTGGCGCCGATGGCCCAGAAGGGCGCGTCCTTGGGCGCCGCCTTGTGCAGGTACGCCAGGCTGCCGGCGCGGAGCACCGGCTCCCGCTTGCCGGGCTTCACTCCCAGGGCCTTCCCCACCAGGTCGCTCGGGCCGACCAACGCCATCTGGTCGCCGAGGAAGGCGACGGACGGCCCGCCCGCGCTCTGGAGGATGACGCCGCCGTCTACCTTGCGCTCGTCCAGCTTGCCCTTGCCCCGCTTCGTCAGGTAGGTGCGGGCCTTCTTGGCGTCGAGCTTCTTTCCTCGCACCGCGGCCACGCCGCGGCCGTCCAGCATGACGACCATGGCGATGGCGTCGAGGTCTGTGGCAGGGCTCAGGCCCGAGTCGGGCCCGAGGCGCACGGAGCGCACCTCGTCGACCGACTCCAGCACCGCGATGACCTGGTTGAAGTGCTTGGAGGCCCGCAAGGCCGCCACGTCGATGGCGATGGCCGTGCGGGCGCCGGTCGGGAGGCGGTCGAAGAGGTCGTTGAGCGGGGCCGCGTGCGCAGGTGCTATCGTGAGCAGCGCGGGCAGCGCGAGGGTCAGGAGGGCCAGGGTGCGCCGAGTCATGGGGTCCTCTCAAGGGCGCGTCGCGCCCGGTGCAGTCAGATGTGACGTCGCCAGGGGGCTGCTCTCACGGAGGGCGGCGGCAGCAGCGCCGTCCGTGTGATCACGGCGGCTCGGACGTCGGCCGCGGTGAGCGCCTCGGCGTGACCGGGGCGCGAGCGGCGGCCAACGACGGGGGGAGGCGGCATTTCTTCACGGACCCGCTCGGAGCGCGGGGGAGGCGGCGCCTCGACCGCCTCGACCGCCTGGACCGGCGGCGCCTGCCGGGCCTCGATGCCCCGGGTCAGCTCCTCTATGCGCCGGCGCAGCGCCTCGAGCGGGTCAGCCTGTTCCTCCGGGACCTCCTCGCGTGGCGCCTCCGTCTCTGGGGCCAGGCGCTTGCGGATGGCGCTGATGATGTTGGGCAGCACATAGAGGAGGAGGATCGCGATGGTGATCAGGTCATCGACGTCAAACCCAGCCAGCACCAGGGCCGGCTCGCTGCCGAGGGGACTCATCGGGGCCCACCCGGCCGTGGCGCCGCCGGGAGCGGGCGCCCAAGCACCGGCGCCAGGGCGCGCGGGGGCCCGAGCACCACGGCAAGGACCAGACGCCGCCGCAGGTCCCGCACGTCCGCCTCAACGGGCTTCGGCTCAGGCCTGCTCATCCTGGTTGTCCTTCCGGCCGCTCTCCGGGGTGCCGATGGCGCTCCGCATCTGGGTGTCCGCCTGGATGTTCTTCAGGTTGTAGTAGTCCATGACGCCGAGGTTGCCGCTGCGGAAGGCCTCCGCGATGGCCAGCGGGATCTTGCTCTCCGCCTCGATGACGCGGGCCCGCATCTCCTTGACGCGGGCCGCCATCTCCTGCTCCTCCGCCACGGCCATGGCGCGGCGCCCCTCCGCGCGGGCCTGGGCGATGCGCTTGTCCGCGTCGGCCTGCTCCGTCTGGAGCTTGGCGCCCACGTTCTCACCGACGTCCACGTCCGCGATGTCGATGGAGAGGATCTGGTAGGCTGTGCCCACGTCCAGGCCCTTGGAGAGCACGGTCTTGGAGATGATGTCCGGGTTCTCCAGCACCTTCTCGTAGCTCTCGGCAGAGCCGATGGTCGACACGATGCCCTCGCCCACGCGGGCGACGATGGTCTCCTCCCCGGCGCCGCCCACCAGCTTGTCGATGTTCGCCCGCAGGGTCACCCGCGCCATGACCACGAGCTGGATGCCGTCCTTGGCGACCGCCGAGACCCGCGGCGTCGTGACCACCTTCGGGTTCACGCTCATCTGGACGGCCTCGTGCACGTTGCGCCCGGCGAGGTCGATGGCCGCGGCCTTGTTGAAGTCGAGCTGGATGTTGGCCTTGTTGGCGCTGATCAGCGCCATGACCACCTCGTTGACCCGACCGCCGGCCAGGTAGTGGCTCTCGAGCTGGTCCGTGGACAGTCCGAGCCCCGCCTTGGTGGCGTTGATCAACGGGTTGACGATGGCGGCGGGCGACACGCGCCGAAGCCGCATGGCGATGAGCGTGATGATGCCGACGGGCGCCCCGGAGCTCCATGCGGCGATCCAGAGGCGCACGGGCACGAAGTAGAAGAAGAAGATGAGCCCGATCAAGACGAGCCCGGCGATCAGCGCGACGCTGATGCTGGCCTCCGGGGTCATGGCCTGCGCGAGGAGGGGTGTCATGGGGTGGTCTCCTTTGGGGGCTGCTCCCCGCTGTGGGGTTGGCAGGCGCGCACGATGACGTTGGCGCCCTCGACCTTGATGACCTCGATGGGGGTGCCCGGGCTCACGAACTCGCCGCGGGTGACCACGTCGAGCTGCTGTCCGCCGAAGTCCCCGCGACCAGACGGGCGCAGGATCGTGAGCGCCAGCCCGCTCTGCCCGAGCAGGCGGCTCGCCGACGCGTCGTCGAAGGACTGGTAGCCGTCCGACTGCGCCATGGTCGTGCCCAGCACGAGCCGCCTGGACGCCCGCGTGCGCGGGAAGAAGCGCGTGAACAGCACGAGCAGCACCACGGTGGCGACGAAAGACACCAGCACCGTGACGATGGCCTCCGTGAGCATTCCGGCCTCCCAGCTCACCTCGACGGGGAGCCCTGTCAGCATGAGCACGAGCGCGACACCGACGGCGGCGATGCCGAGGATGCCCGCGATGCCGAAGCCCGGGATGACGAACATCTCCAGGGCGAGCAGGATCAGGCCCGCCAACAGCAGGAGAAGCTCCTCCAGGCCGGCGAGCATCACGATGTAGTGCCCGAGGAAGAACAGGACGAGCCCCGTGAGCCCGATGATGCCCGCGATGCCGAAGCCCGGGGTGTAGAGCTCGATGAGCAGCCCCAGGAAGCCGAAGGTCATCAGCATGCCGGAGATCACGGGGTCGGTCAGCACTCGAGCCACGTTCTCCGCCCAGTTGGGCGTGAGCTCCTCGACCGTCGCGCCGTCGAGGCGCATCGCCGAGAGCACCTCCTCCAGCGACTCGGCGTGCAGATCGGCCACGCCGATGGCCAGCGCCTTGGTCCGGTCGAGGGTCAGGAGCTTGTCCTTGGCGCTGACCCCCGGCACCTCGAGGGTCGCGTCCACCATGGCCTCGGCGACGTCCCCGTTGCGTCCCTTGGCCTCCGCCGTGGAGCGCATGACCCCGCGCATGTAGGAGACGACCTTCTCGCCCACCGGCTGGGCCTCGCCCCCCTGCCCGAGCTGGATGGGGGTCGCCGCGCCCATGGTCGCGCCCTGCGACACCACGATGAAGTCGTGGGCGTAGGCGATGAGGGCGCCGGCGCTGATCGCCTGGCTGTGGATGAACACGACCGTCGGCTTCTTGGACTCGAGCAGCGCGTCCTTGATGCGCACGGCCGCGTCCACGCGTCCGCCGGGGGTGTCCATCTCCGTCACGATGGCGAGGACCTCGGGGCGCTTGCCCGCCGCCTCGACCACGCGCTGCACGAAGGGCGCGAGGCCGAGGTCGATGGTGCCGTCGATGCGGATGTGGAGCACGACCTTGCCCGCGCCACCCGTGAACGGGATCTCGCGGGTGCTGGGGCCGAACGCTGGCGCCGGGTCCGCGGCAGTGTCTCTCCGCGGAAGGCGCCCGGCCTCCGCCCTCGTCGGGTCGTCGAGGCCGCGGCGTGGTAGTGGCGCCTCGGGCTCCGCCGTCGCGGGTGCGAGCAGGCCGGGCAGCCCTGCGGCCAGGAGGGCGATGAAGAGCACGACTCGCGCGTTGCGGCTCATGCCTCGGGTGTAGCAGGGGTCCGGCCGGGGGTCAACGGCCGGTGATCCGAATCGAGCGGCTAACTCTTCGGAAAGGCACGGTCGAAGAGCAGATTCGGGAAGCGCCGCACGGCCGTCATGATTCCCGCAAGCTGCCACGGGAAGTTGACCTCGCTGCGTCCGGCCTTGATGCCCTGCACCATGATCCGCGCGGCGGTGTCCACGTCCATGAGGAAGGGCATGGGGAACTTGTTCTTGTCCGTCATCGGCGTCCGCACGAAGCCCGGGTGGACCGTGGTCACGAGGATGCCGTGGGGGCGCAGATCGACGCGCAGGCTCTCGAAGAAGGCGCTGAGCGCCGCCTTGCTCGCGGAGTAGCCCGCCGAGCCGGGGAGCCCGCGGTAGGCCGCGAGGCTGGACACCCCGACCAGGTGGCCGCTCTTCCGCTCGACCATCTGCGGGAGCGCGGAGAGCACGACGTAGACCGCCCCGAGGTAGTTGACGCGGATCATGGCCTCCACGTCGTCGATGCGCAGCTTGTGCGCGGGCCGGGTCACGCCCACGCCCGCGTTGGCGATCACCGTGTCGATGTGCCCCCACTCTCGCTGCGCAGCGTCCACCACCTGCGCCGCCGCCTCCCGGTCCGACACGTCCGCGGGGAGCACCAGCGTCTCACCCCCCGCGGCCCGCACCGCCCGCGCCACCTCGTCGAGCTGGTCCTCGCGGCGGGCCACCAAGGCGACCTTGGCGCCCTCCACCCCCAACTGCACGGCGACCGCGCGGCCGATGCCGCTGGACGCCCCGGTCATCAGAACGACCTTGTCCTTCAACTCCATGATCCGCACCTCCGGTCGCGCGGTCATACCCCCAGGGCGTCCCAAAATCAATGCGCCGAGTGGCCCGCGCCCGGAAGTGCTGGTAGAAGTGTGTTCGTCACGGAGGCGGTGCATGCCGAGCGCGCGATGTCTGTATTGGTTGGGGCTGGCCCTCGTGGTGGCCGGGTGTGAGGGGGATGCCGTGTCGCCGGACTCGCCGCCGGTCCCCGGCGATCCGGGGGTGGAGGTGGGCCCGGGCTCGGCCTCCGTCAAGGGGGTGATGACCCAGGGCCGCGTGGGGGCGACGGCGACGGTCCTCGGTGACGGGCGCATCGTGATCATCGGGGGGTTCATCCCGAAGAAGGACGCCGACGCGCGCGCGGTCGCGGAGGGCCGACCCGAGGCGATGGAGACCATCCTCGACACCGTCGAGATCTACGATCCCGCGACGGGCCAGGTCACGGCTCTGGCGAGCGACCCGGCGAGCCCCCAGACGCTGTACTACCCGCGCACAGGCCACGAGGCGCTGTTGTTCCCGGACGCGGACCGTATCGCGGTGTTCGGCGGCTACACCCAGGTCTCCGGGGTCACCTCCGTGTCGAGCGCAGTGGAGGTGTTCCGCATCGCCCAGAGCGACTTCCAGGCGGTGGGCTCCATGCCTGGGCTCAGCCGCCCGCGGGTCGGTCACACCGCGTCGCTGCTCGATTACCGGAACGCCGATGGCAAGGGCGAAGTCTTCGCGCTGGTGGCTGGAGGGGAGGGCGACGCGCGGGTCAGCTACGAGGTCTGGAGCCCTGCGGGGGTCAAGCGCGTCGGCTCGATCGCCGTCGGCCCCCGCTGGAACCACCGGGCCGTCAACGTGGAGGGCTACTACACCTTCCTGGTGGGAGGCGAAGACGAGGACTCCACCGTGGGCGCCATCGACGTCTTCGACAGGGAGACGGGCGCGTTCCTCCCCAACGGCAAGATCCCCCAGAGCCTGGCGCTTGGCGGGCGGGTGGGGCACGCCCTGGCCTACGATCCCGTCACGCGGGTCGTGTACGTGACCGGGGGCTACACCAACAAGGCCCGGACGGCCCTGGAGCCGCGCATCGAGGTGATCAGCACCGAGACGGGCACCGGGCTCGCCCCGCCGACGGCCAACTTCCGCCTGGACAGCGCGCGCGCGTACCACCAGGCAGCGACGCTCGTCGGCGGGCGCGTGCTGGTCAGCGGCGGCCTCGACGCCATGGGCCTCGCGGTGTCGAAGACGGAGGTCATCGGCAAGACGGGCGGACAGGTAAGCGCCCAGGCAGGCGTGGCCCTCTTCCCAGCCCGCTTCGGCCACCGGAGCATCGGAATGAGCGAGGACACGGCCATCCTCGTCGGCGGGGCCACTCCGCTGACGGCCGGCGGTGTGGCGCTGGAGGCTGCGGTGGACGTGGTCCACACGCCCTGACACCGTGACGGCCCGTCGCCCTGGCGGGCTCGCGCCGCCTCTGCTACCCTCCCGCGCCACCGAGACATGGAAAGGAGCGCACACATGGCTACCCTGGCAGACAAGGTGACGAAGCAACCCGAGCGCGCCCGCGTGATTGACGACTGCGTGGCGCTCATCGACTCCGAGGTGGCGAAGAAGGGCGGCCTGAGCGGCCTCGCCATCAAGGGCGCCTACAAGACGGTCAAGGCCCTGAAGCCGGGCTTCATCGCGGGCGTGGTCGACGCGCTCCTCGACGAGTGGATCGCCAAGCTCGAGCCCTTCTACGCCTCATGGGCGGCGGCTGGCACGTTCGAGGCCCACCTGTCGCGCCAGCGGGGCCCCGTCGCCGAGGCCCTCCTCGAGGTGACCGACGCCCGCGCCTCCCGCACGAAGCACACCACCGCAAAGAAGCTCTACGAGAAGCTCCGCCCGAGCGCCAAGGCGCAGGTGGAGGAGTCGGTGCCCGCTCTCGCCGGCGTCATGCAGAAGTACGTGTAGCCGGTTCACTGGCGGGAGAGCCACACCACCACGCGCCGGCTCCGCTGGAGGCAGGGCTCGTCCCGGGGCCCGCAGACGTCCCGGGGGGCTGCGGCTCCGAGGGGGCGGAGGGAGACGCGGAGTGGGGCGTTGCCGAGGCGGAGCACCGCGTCGGTCTCCGCGTCCTCGCGAGTGAGGCTCCTGGCCCACGAGGCACACGTCCGGCCGTCTACGGTGCAGGCGGTCCCCGTCGCCGCCTCCAGCGCGCTCGCCAGCACCCCGGCGGCCCACGCAGCACGGCGGAGGGAGAGCCTGGCGTTGGCGCGGGCGCTCCCGTCCTCCGAAGTGTGCCCCTCGATGACCAGCACCGCCCCCTCTGTGGGCATGGCAAGGCGCGCCAGGGTCGCCGCCTCGGTGGGGAGGCGCCCGAGCGCACCGGGTGGCAGGCCCGCGGCGCCCCGCGCGAACCCGTCGATGACCACCGCGTCGGTTCGCTGCGCGCCCCACGCCGCCACGGTGGCGCCCGTCCAGCGTTGCCGCGGGACCGTCGACAGGTGCTGTACCGTGACGGAGCCCGTCCCGGCAAGGCGGAGCTCGTAGAGCCCTCTCGGGCGGCCGTGCAGGTCCAGCAGCAGGGGCCCCGTGCTGGCCTCGCGCGCCGCGACCACGGCCCCGTTGGGCGCGCGCAGCTCGGCGCGCAGCGGGCCGTTGCGGAAGCCCACCTGCGCGTAGCCGAGCTCCCCGGCGTCCACGTAGATGCCGAGGGAGGCACGCTGGTCCAGCGCGGGCTCGCCTTCGGCCGCCGTCGCGTTCTCGCCCAGGCGCACCGCAGCTCGGTCCACGACCACGGGCGTCACGAGGCTGCCGTCCGGCCGGACCGCCTGGAGCGCGGGCCCCGAGAGCGGGGCGTCGATGAGCGCGGCCTCGAGCGCGGAGGGGGTCGCGCCGCCCCCATACAGTGCCTGGGCCAGAGCGCCGTCCCGCGCCAGATCGTCGGCGTGGAAGGACGTGAACAGGGCGATGCCTCCCTCGGGGCGGTCGCAGCGCACCGCCAGCGGCTCTGGCCAGCGGCGCCGGTCCTCGGCCACGACCAGCGGCTGGCACGTCGCGTCGGGCTCCTGGGAGGAGATGCGGCTCCAGAGCGCCGACCGGACGCTCACCCGCTCGGGGCGGGCGCTGCCGTCAGCGGGGCGGAGATCGATGCGCGCCGGCTCCTCCTGCTCCACACAGCGCAGGGGGACGATGCCGGCGAGCGGCTCCTCTCCGCAGTGCTCGTCCTCCATGACGAGCAGCCCTCCCCCGTCGACGAACTCCTCCATGGCGGCGACCACCGCCTCCCGGCGGGGCCCGACGCGCTCCCAGTAGGGGGCCCAGCGCGGGCCGTCCGTCGCGTACCAGGGGCGCTCCTCGATGGTCTCGTCGGTGGCCCGGAGCCGCCGCACCCCCTCTGGGGGGCGTCCGTCCCACCACTCGGGCAGGGCACCATCGGCAGCCTCGGAGATGCGATCCACGGTCTCGACGAAGCGATTTCGGACGTTGTAGGCGCTCTCCGCGTAGATGAGGGCAAATGGAGCCAGTTCGTCGTCGAACGCTCGTAGAACCAAGCCCTCCAGGCTCTCTCGCGTGGTAGGGAGGCCGGCGACGCCACGACGATCACCCGGCGCCTCCGAGAACTCGCCGTTGACGACGAGGGCCCGCGTCCTGTGGGCTCTGGACGCCGCCCGGTCCCGCAGCGCTTGCTCGTGCGTGGCCAGCGCTGCGGCCCGGTCCGAGGGAGGAGGTGGCGACAAGGCCATCTCCACACGCGTCGTCATCGCGCCGCCGGCTGCGGGGCGAATGGTGCGGCCAGTCGCGTGGTAGCCACCCTCGGGGCGTGGTACCAGGTCGTAGTACGTCGCGTCCACGACGAAGCGGGCGCCTCCCCCCACGGGCACCAGGTTCAGCTCCAGCAGTCGGGAGAAGCGGGCCCGGGGAGCGGTGTGTCCAAGGAGATCCAGGCGCACTCGCCGCGGTCGCGCCGCCGTGAGCAGCTCCGCGCGAGCCTGGGCGACCAGCGCGGCGTCTCCTTCTCCGTGGGGCTCCCGCCCCTCCACGAGCACCGAGACGGACAGGGCGCGCGCCCGGGACCAGGGCGCGGCGTCCAGCACGGTGCCCAGCGAGGCGGCCGATGCCTCCGTCGCGACGAGCAGGGACAGCAGGGCGACCGCCAGGCGGCGCGCGGAGCTCATGAGCGGGGCCTCCTGGCGGTGGTTTCCGGAGCCGGCGCTTTGTTATAGCATAGCGGCTCCCCAATGCGGGCCTCCCGGTCGAAGGCGTCGACACGCCGCGACCCACAACGCGCCGGAGTGACACGTGAGCGGACGAATCGCCATCCTGGCGGCCCTGATCGCAGCGACGGCCGGCTGCGGCGGCCCGTGGTTCGCCTATCAGAACGTGCCCTTCCGCAAGAACGCTGCCATGCAGGCGCAGCTCGGCAACGTGGGCATCAAGGGCGACACCTCAGACTACGCGTTCCAGCGGGGGGCCTTCCTGTCGGAGTGCGGTGTCCGAGAGGTGGACGCGAGCGTCGACGCCCGGATGCCACAGATCAAGGCGGTCCTGACGGCCTTCGGCGACAAGGCGACCCTGTCGAGCATCGGCGCCGCGCTCGGCTACACCCGGGAGGAGCTGGAGAAGATGTCCCTCCTGATCTTCTCCGTGAACCCCGTGGAGCTCACGGAGCGGCTCCGCCAGGGAATGTCCCCCAAGTGTCAGAAGTACATCGAGAAGAACCGCGGCCTGACCCGCCTCGTCACGGGGGCGGCCGTGGTGGTCGACTACGAGGTGCTCCGCAACACGACGGCGAACCTGGACGTCACGGGCCTGCTCTCCGAGTCGGGCAACATCACGCTGACCACGCGGCTCGGCGAGACCAACAGCTTCACCGTCAGCCCTGCCGCGGTGTTCGCGTACCGCACGTCCCGCCTGTGCTGGCGCGAGGGTGACGGCGGCGACGTGGTGCTGATGGCGGACGACCCGGGCTTCGACGCCTGCCCCCGCGGCTACGAGACGGAGCCCCCGTCTGGGTGGAAGTGGGCGGCCGTGCAGCCCCGCCAGCAGGAGCTGCGCAAGCAGGAGCTCCAGCCCGCGCAGGCGCCGTAGGCGGCGTCAGCGGACGATGGGGGCCGCCGTGAGCCGCTGGTCCCCGTCGCCGCTGGTCATGATGTCGACGGCCACGTCGAAGATGGCGGGCTTGATGGTCTTCTCGATGGGCGCGTCCCGCTCCGGTTCCTGGATGATCATGGCGTACTGCGTGATGTTCTGGACGATGCCGTTCTTGTTGCCGAACCGATTGTCCTTGTTCACCACCCACGCGTTCCCGATGGGGTCGATGACCACGGCCTTGGGCACCACCGTGCCGCTCAGGATCATGACGAGCTGGTACTCGGTGGTGCCGTACCGCTCCAGGGGTCCCGCCGTGACCTCGTCCACCGCCGGCGCGACCTCCTCGACGGCGGGGAGCTCCTCGGGAGGCGCCTGCAGGGCCGGGAGGTCCACCTTGGGGACGTGCTTGACCAGGTTGTCTCGGAACGTGTCCTTGTGGGTCTGGAGCGGCTGGTTGATGAACTTGTCGAAGTAGGGCTTGAGCGTCTCCCACCGAGGGTTCGGGACCTTCACCACGGCCGTCGCCGCGGGCGCCGCTCCGGCGCCGGCGTCCCGCTTGGGAGGGCCACCAGGCCGCTGCGGGGGACCGGATCCGGTCATCTTGGGGCCGGAGTCGTCGCCACACCCGGCGAGCACCACGGTGATCCCCAGGGCGAGCGGGGCGATCACCATCACCTGGCGCATGGAGCGCACAATCAGTGGCAGCCTCACTTTGCCTTCCTCGCCTTCTTCTTTTTCTTGGAGTCGGCGGGCGCGGGCTCGCCCGTGTAGCTGAACGCGTACGCCGTGAAATCCGCCTGGATGAGCGCCAGCTTGCTGTTGGCCTCGTATTCGACGATCTTCAGCGCCCGCGACTCCTGGGGCGTCAGCGCCCGGGTCTTTGCCAGGTTTCGCAGCGCCCGCATCTCGTCGGTCTCGCCGATGAGGGTCTGGAGCTTGGTGTTGTTCGACGAGATGCGGCTGATGCGCAGGTTCGCCACATTGACGATGCGCCGGTTCGGCTCGGCCAGGGTCTTGAGGAAGGTGATGAGCTGCTGCGACGTCCCGATGACACGGATGCTGACGGGGACCCTCGCGTAGTAGTCCTCCAGCTCCCGATTGCCGACATCGAACTTCATGATCTCGAGACCCGCCACGTCTGCGTCGGACTTGATGGACTGGATGAACTCGGGGAGCTGGTCCTCGGTGGGGAGCTGCTTCTTGTTCTCCTCGATCTTCGCGATCTCGTTCTGCTCCTCCTCGTCCAGCTTTGCCAGCTTCTCCTTCTGGCGGTACTGCGCGAGCGCCTGGTGGTCCTGCGAGAGCTTCTTCTGCTTGCCCTTCGCACCGCCGACCTTCGCCTCGAGAGGGGAGATGCCAAAGAACCAGGCGGCGCCCGCGACCATGAGGAGGATCCCCGTCAGCAGGAGCAGCTTCT
This sequence comes from Myxococcales bacterium, assembly GCA_045863395.1. GTDB lineage: Bacteria > Myxococcota_A > UBA9042 > JABWCM01 > BTVJ01 > BTVJ01. Next base: position 140,246 of record BTVJ01000001.1, on the reverse strand, counting down.
GTTGCAGCGGCAGTGCGTCAAACCGATCCATGCTCTCTCCTGGCGGCCCCTTGCGCGTCTCGGTGGCGCGGGTCCGCTGACCGGGCCGCTATTTCGGCGCAGCCGCCGCCACCTGCGGGACGCCCTCGGTGTCATAGTTGGCCTTCGCGTCCACAGCGAACTCGACGAACTTCACGTCCAGATCGGTGTTGAACTTTCGCTCCTGGACCTGTGGCTGCACGTCGTAGAAGTAGACCGACGACGACAGGCGTGAGTAGAACTGGGCGACGTCCTCGTGGGAGATCGCGCGGCCCTTGATGCTCACCTCCTTGTCCTTCTCGTCGAAGGAGGTGATCCAGAGCCGGTCCGGGTCCCAGGACATGTCCCAGCCGGCGTCCTCCTGGGCCTTGATCTCTTCCTGGTTGTAGACGTTGTCCTCCTTCTTCGTGACCACGTAGGTCAGGAACAGGAGCATGTTGGCGGGGCCCGCCTTGTCGTACTTGAGCTCCTCGAAGACGATGTTCTGCTTCGCGAGCGTGGCCTTGTTCTGCTCGCGCTCCTCCATCTTCGCCTTGACCTTGTTGAGCTCGGCGACCTTCTCCTCCAGGTCCTTGATCTTGGCGTTCTCCGCCTTGACGCGCTCGTCGACCGCGTCGTACCAGACATAGAGCCCGGCGCCCTCCGCCAGCAGCAGCAGGAGGAACAGCGCGAGGACGCTGCGGCCGCCCGTCACCGGCTTCCGCGTCTTCGCCGCGAGCAGGTTGATCTTGATCATCGCCAGCATCCCGACCATCCCGATCATTTGTCGTCATGCCTCCGAAGCCCAAGGCCAACGGCGACCGCGGCGGCCGGCGCCATGCGCTGGAGCAGGTCCAGGTCAAACTTCTTCGGATCGATGATGATGTTCTTGAACGGGTTGACCAGCTCCACCGGGACCTCCAGCCGGCGCTCCAGGGAGCGGATCAGGGCGGGGATCTGGGACGAGCCGCCCGAGAGGTAGATCTTGGAGATGTCGGCGTTGATGGTCGTCGCCGCGAAGAAATCCAAGGAGCGCTGGATCTCGGTGACCAGGGTCTCGCTGACCCGCTCCGCCAGCTTCTGCACCTCGCGATAGATGGACGAGGAGCTGATCGTGCCCTCGCCGCCCGTCTTGTAGTGCTCCGCCTCCTCATAGCCGACGTTCAGGTGCTTCTGGATCTCCTCGGTCAGCATCTGCCCGCCCATGGAGATGTCGCGCGTGAAGGTGGTCATGCCGTTGGCGATGACGTTGATGTTGATCACCGACGCCCCGATGTTGATGAGCGCGATGGTCTCGTTGGGCGGGAAGCCGTAGTTGAGCTCGAACATGTTCTGGATGGTGAACGTGTCCACGTCCATGATCACGGAGCGCAGGCCCGCCTCGCTGGCCACGTTGACGTAGTCGTTGATCACGTCCTTCTTGGCGGCGACCAGCAGCACGTCCATCTGGCCCTGGCCCGCCTTGGGGTTCAGGATCTGGACGTCGACGTTCACGTCCTTGATGTCGAAGGGGATGTACTGCTCGGCCTCCCACTGGATCTGCTCGTCCAGCTCGTCGGGCGTCATCTCGGGCAGGCTGATCTTGCGTATGATCACGCTGTGGCCGCTGACCGACAGGGCCACCTCCTTGTTGCGGATCTTGTTCACCGCGCACAGCTCGCGGATCTTCTCGACGATGGCAGTGAAGTTCATCAGGGCCCCGTCGACCACCGCGTCAGGCGGGAGGAGCGCCATGTCGAAGCTCAGCAGGTGGACGCCCTTGGACGTCTCCTTGAGCTGGATGATCTTGATGGACGAAGACCCGATGTCCAGCCCGATCGCGTTCTTGCCACTCGCCATGCGGATCGCCCTTCTGTGGCGGTCAGGTCGCCTTCAATGGGAGCGCGCCTCCTCTGGATGCGCGCCACTGGGAAGATGACGCAGGAGCCGCACACACTCTAACACATCGCAGCCACCGCCGAGCGCATCGCGAGCTGCAGCGGGGCGGTGGCACGTCCGGATGCCGAGCGATGATGCCACCCCGGGGTTCCAGTGTCAAAACAACGGGCTCCGCTCGCTTCGGGGGGCAGCGGCCAGGATCACGCGCAGACGAGCTCGACCTTGCCGCCAACGAGCCGCGCCTCGACCTTGCCGCCTTTGGCGAGGGCTCCGAACAACAGCAGGTCGCTGAGGGGGTGCTTCAGGTGCTCCTGGATGACGCGCCCCAAGGGGCGGGCGCCGAAGGCCGGGTCGTAGCCCTTGTCGGCGAGCCAGGCGGTCACCTCGTCCGTCAGCGTCAGCGTGACCTTCCGCGGGGTGAGCTGGGCCTGGAGCTCCCCGACGAACTTGCGGACGATCTGCACCATGATGTCGCGGCTGAGCGGAGCGAAGCGGATGCGCGCGTCCAGCCGGTTCCTGAACTCCGGGCTGAACATGTTCTTGTAGGCCTTCTCCTCGTCGCCGAGGTTCGTCTCGCCGCCGAATCCCACCCGGCGCTGGGCCAGGTCCCGGGCGCCCACGTTGCTGGTCATCAGCAGGATCACGTTGCGGAAGTCCGCCTTCTTGCCGTTGTTGTCCGTCAGCGTGCCGTGGTCCATCACCTGCAGCAGGATGTTGAACACGTCCGGGTGCGCCTTCTCGATCTCGTCGAGCAGCAGCACCGCGTAGGGCGTCTTGCGCACCGCGTCCGTCAGCAGGCCCCCCTGGTCGAAGCCCACGTAGCCCGGCGGCGCACCGATGAGGCGGCTGACCGTGTGGCGCTCCATGTACTCGCTCATGTCGAAGCGAAGGAACGCGTTGCCGAGCTGCGCTGCGAGCTGCTTGGCGACCTCCGTCTTGCCGACGCCCGTCGGGCCCGTCAGCAGGAAGCTGCCCACTGGCTTGTCCGGGTGCTTGAGGCCGGCGCGGCTGAGCTTGATGGCGGAGACCAGCGTGTCGATGGCGTCGTCCTGGCCGAAGATGGCGCCCTTCAGGTCGCCGCCGAGGGTCTGGAGGCGGTCCCGGTCGTTGCGGGACACCGACTTTGGCGGGATCTGCGCCATGCGCGCCACGACGTCCTCGATGTCGCCGGCGCCGACCCGCGTGCGCTCGCCCCCCTTCAGGCGCACCGCGGCGCCGGCCTCGTCGATCAGGTCGATGGCCTTGTCGGGGAGGCGGCGGTCCTGGAGGTGACGGAACGACAGCTCGGCCGCCGCCTTGATGGCCGTGCCCGTGTACCGAACGCCGTGAAATGCCTCGTACTTGGGGACCAGCCCCTCCAGGATCTTGATCGTGTCGTCGACGCTCGGCTCGCCGATGTCGATGCGCTGGAAGCGCCGGACCAGCGCCCGGTCCCGCTCGAAGTGGCTGCGGAACTCCTCGTAGGTGGTCGACCCGATGCAGCGCAGGGTCCCGCTGGCCAGCGCCGGCTTCAGGAGGTTCGAGGCGTCCATGGAGCCGCCGCTCACGGCGCCCGCCCCGACGATGGTGTGGATCTCGTCGATGAACAGGATCGCGTTCGGGATGGCCTTGAGCGCCTTGAGCACCGCCTTGACGCGGCTCTCGAAGTCGCCCCGGTACTTGGTCCCGGCCAGCAGCGCGCCCATGTCCAGGGACCAGATCACGGCGTCCTTCAGAGGGCCTGGCACCTCGCCCGCAACGATCTTCTGGGCGAGGCCCTCGGCCATGGCGGTCTTGCCGACGCCGGAGTCGCCCACGAAGAGGGGGTTGTTCTTGCGGCGCCGCAGGAGGATGTGCAGCGTGCGCTCGATCTCCCGCGCACGGCCGATCAGCGGGTCTACGCCACCCTTGGCCGCGAGCTCGTTGAGGTTCGTGCACCAGGCGTCGAGCGGGCTCTTCGACGGCTCCGCCTTCGGATCGTCCTCCTCGCCCTCTTCGTAGGCCGGCCCAACGGGGCCGACCGGCTTGGTCTCGTCCTCACCCAGCTTGGAGACCCCGTGAGACAGGTAGCTCACGATGTCCAGGCGCGTGACCCCCTGCTTCTCAAGGAAGTAGACGGCGAAGTTGTCCGGCTCGGCGAACATGGCGACCAGCACGTCCGGGCCCGCGACCCGGTCCTTGCCAGCCCCCTCCGCGTGGCGCGCTGCGCGCTGGATCGCGTGCTGGAACGCGATGGACGGGCGTGGGGGGCGCTCGGCGCTGCCGGCCGCCTCCACCGTCTCGTCGAGCCATGCCTCGATGGTCTTCTTCAGGTCCGCGAGGTCCGCGCCGCAGTGGCGCAGCACGTTGGACGTCTCGGCGTCGTGAAGCAGCGCATAGAGCAGGTGCTCGAGGCCGGCAAACTCGTGGCTCCTGCGCGCGGCCTCCGTCAGGGCGACGCTCACGGACACGCGCAGCTCGGGGCTGATGATGCTCATTCTGGCTCCACGGTGCAGATCAGGGGCATCTGGTTCTCGCGCGCGTACTCGATGACCTGGGTCGCCTTGGTGGACGCGGTGTCCCGCGTGTAGACGCCCGCCACGCCGACGCCCTTGTGGTGGACGGTCAGCATGATCTGCGTGGCCTCGGTCTCGCTCTTCCGAAAGAACTGCATCAGGACGTGCACGACGAACTCCATGGTGGTGTAGTCGTCATTGTGCAGCAACACCTTGTACATGCGCGGCTTCTTGACCTCGGGGCGATCCTTGGTCGCGAGGCCGCGCTCGACGTTCGGGTTCTCGGAGTCGGACATCGCCTGCCTTTCGTCGAATGGACGGCGTGGGACCCCTGCCCGCGGGGCTCCTGCGTCCGGTGGCCGCAGGGTTGGCCCATGCAGCGCGTGTCCGCAGGACTGCGCGCGGGAGTTCAACCGTCAAGCCGGTGGGGTTTCATCCGCCCGCCAGCGGGCGAGTCTAGCACAGGATGCGCCCTTTGGCGTAGGGTAGGGCGCATGTCGCGAGGGACCACGGACCCGGTGCACGAGGCGCTGTGCAGGCGGTGCGGCACGAGCTGCCACGCCGCCGTGCCGATCAACGGGTTGGCGGTGGCGGTGCCTGGCCTCCACTGCAAGCACCTGCTCAGGTCCGGCGCGACGTTCCGGTGCGGGGTCTACGAGCAGCGGCTGGAGGTGGCGCCCTGGTGCCACACCTCCGACGAGGCGCTCGCAGCGGGCCTGCTCGCCCAGGACTGCCCCTACGCCCGCGGCGTGCCCGGCTACCGGGGCAAGGTGTGGCTCGGCAGCCGGCTCTTGCGGACGGTGCTGCCGGCGGTGCGGAGGGTGCTGGCCGAGGAGGGGGCCCCCGACTGGGTCGGCATCGAGGGGTGCCTGCGGGTGCTCGAGGGCGGGGGCGGCCGGTGGGAGGCGCTGACCCCCGATGGAGGGAGGGTGCGGTTCCGGCAGCTCGACGGCTCGGGGGAGGACGCCGGCGACAGTTGAATCGGCGGCCCGCGACCCTACAATGCCCCCCTGGCGCGTGTCATCCAAGGAGGATCGTATGCGAACGTGGCTTCCGCTGCTCGGAGTTGGCCTCTGTCTGTCGTCCGTCGCGACGGCGAAGACCTGGGTCGTCGACCAGAAGAACGAGGCCGGGGCCGACTTCACGTCGATCACGTCGGCGATCGCGTCGGCGGCCAATGGTGACACCATCGAGGTGCGGCCCGGCGTCTATGAAGAGGAGCTGAAGCTCGACAAGAAGATCGTCAAGCTCATTGCGCTGGAGGGGCCGGACAAGACGACGGTCACGGGGCCGCCCACCATCCTGACCATCTCGTCGCCGGGCGCGGCGGGGACGCTGATCCGGGGGTTCCGGTTCTCTGGGGCCGCGGCGGGGGCGGTGCGCGTCACCAACGCCATCGTGACCTTGGAGGGCAACCGCTTCGAGAGCAACGGCACCACGGAGCAGCCCATCCAGGGGGGCGCGCTCTGGGCGGCGGCCCAGTCGCAGATCACGCTCCTCGGCAACACCTTCGCGAGCAATCACGCGGCGGACGGCGGGGCGGTCTACGTGGAGACGGGCAAGCTCCTGGTCGACGGGGACCGGTTCCTGGACAACGGGGCAGCCAAGGGCGCCGCGATCTACGCCGAGACGGCCGAGGTGAGCGTCAAGCGGGCCTTCTTCTGTGGTGGGTCGGCCAGCGAGGCCGGCGGGGGGATGGCGGTGGAGCAGAGCACGCTCGATGTGGTTGCCAGCCTCTTCGTCGATGGCACTGCGCCGGCCGGTGGGGCCATGTGGCTCTCCAGCGTCGCCGGAGCGGGCGGACCGGTGGCGTTGCAGAACATCGGCATCACGAGCGGGAGTGGCGGTGGCATCGTGGTCGGGCCTTCCACCAACGTCGCAGTCCGCAACGCGGTCTTCGACGGGGTTGACGGTGGGGCCGTCTCCCTTGCGGGGGGCACGATGACCGTCACGTACAGCCTGTTCCACGGAAATGGCCCCGCGCACGTCGTCGACGGTGACGGCGCCGCTCTGCCCGACCCGGAGGGCACCGGAGTGATTCTCGGGGCCGACCCGCTGCTCGTCGCGAGCGACTCGTGTGCTCCCGGGGCCTACGAGCACTCCCCGAAGAGCCCCATGGTGGACGCCGGGGACCCGACCCTGAAGGACAAGGACAAGACCCGCAGCGACATGGGTCCCTACGGCGGGCCGGACGGGGTGGATCCGGTGCTGGACGGGGACAAGGACACGGTGCCCGACCTGCGCGACAACTGCCCCGAGCACTCGAACCTCGACCAGAAGGACACGGACAGCGATGGCATCGGGGACGTGTGCGACGAGACCAGCGGCGTCACGGACGACAAGGACAAGGACGGCGTGAAGGACGTCGTGGACAACTGCCCGAACAACTACAACCCCGAACAGCTGGACACGGACGGCGACGGTCTCGGCGACGTGTGCGACGCCAACAAGGATGGCGACCCGGTGCCCGACATCGGGGACTGTGCGCCACTCGACAAGGACCTCTACCCGGGCAACCAGGAGACCTGCAACGGGCTCGACGACGACTGCGACGGCATCGTCGACGAGGGGCTGAGCTGCCAGGCGGAGGCCCCGGACGCAGGGGCGGGTGGTGAGGACGCGGGCGGGGAGGATGTGGGCGAGGTCCCCACGCCCGTGGACCCGGGCAGCGATGGGGATGGCGGCTGCGGCTCCACCGGCGGCGGGGCAGGCGCCCTGTGGATCGCGCTCCTGGGGCTCAGGCGCAGGAGGAGGGCGTGATCGGGCTGTGGCGGGCGCTCGGCCTCGCGCTCTTGGTCGGGGCATGCGATCCGGGGGCAGACGAGCGCACGGTGACGAGCTGGAGCCCCGCCACGGACGCTGCTGGCTCCGGGGACGTGGTCGGAGACGTGGACGCCTCGCAGTGACGGGCGCTGATCGGTCAGCGGGCGGCCGGGCCCGCGGAGAACACGAACGGGTAGACCACGACGCAGGGCGTGTCGAAGCGCCCAGGGAAGCGCAGCCCCTCCAGCGCCGCGATGACGCACGCGTTCACCTCGAGGGGCAGCTCACTTTGGTGGACGCTGCGGTTCAGGAGGCGGCCGTCCCGCTCGATTCCCAGCTCTACGGACAGGCGCCCCCGCACCGATGGATCCGCCTGAGCGGCGGCGCGGTAGCAGGCCTTCACGGCGCTGAGCCGTGGTGCGACGACGGCGCGGATGCGCTCCATGGTGCAGCCGGGGGCCTCGTCGCGTGGCACCTCGACTGGTGGGGTGGGTGTCCTCGGCTCTGCTCCGTCGAGGGTGTCGCCCGTGCCCGACGGTGGAGCCGAGGTCGGCGATGGTCGTGGCGTCAAGTGCTCCGGGGTCGTCGCGCGGTCCGCAGGGTGCGGCTCCGAGCGGCAGGCTCCGACCAATAGCAGTGCTGAGAGCAGAGCGCGCATGGGCCCATCCTGCCCGCCCTCCGGCGGCCATGCAACGGTGGGTCGAGGGCGTGTGCTCGCGGCCAGCGCCTGTGATATGGTCCTCCGCCCATGGCCCCCATTGCGTACCCGCTGCCCGACCCTGACACGAGACGCGCGCTCCGCGACGCCATCGTCGCGTGGTTTCTCGCCTCCCGGCGCTCGTTCCCCTGGCGCGAGGACCCATCCCCGTACCGGGTCTGGGTCTCAGAGATCATGGCCCAGCAGACCCGCCTCGACGTGGTGCTTCCCTACTTCGAGCGCTTCGTCGCGCGCTTCCCGTCCGTGCAGGCCCTCGCGGAGGCCCCCCTCGACGACGTCCTGGCGCACTGGTCGGGCCTCGGGTACTACGCCCGGGCGCGCAACCTGCACGCGGGCGCGCGGCTCGTGGTCGAGCGCCACGGCGGGGTCGTCCCCCGGGACCCGCGAGAGCTCCTGGCGCTGCCGGGCGTCGGCGAGTACACGGCGGCGGCCATCGCGTCCATCGCGTGGGGGGTGCCCGTGCCGCTGCTCGACGGCAACGTGATCCGCGTGCTGTCCCGGCTGTTCGACGTGGAAGGGGACGTGGGCAGGGCACCAGTGCGGCGCCATCTCTGGGCGCTCTCGGGGGCGCTGGTGCCGCCCGCGGAGCCCAGGGCCCTCAATGAGGGGCTCATGGAGTTGGGGGCGCTGGTGTGTACGCCGAGCTCGCCTGGCTGCGTTACCTGCCCCGTCGCGGCGCGCTGTCTCGCCTTGGCGCGGGGGACCGTCATGGAGCGCCCCGTCAAAGGGCGGGCCGCGCCGCCGGTGGTAGTCGATGTGGTCGCGGCGTTCTTTCGGCGGGCTGGGCGGGTGCTGCTCGTCCAGAACGACGGGGCGGGTCTCTTCGGAGGGCTGTGGCAGCTCCCCCAGCACCCGCCACGCCTCGAGCGCACGCCGGAGCAGGTTCCGGTGGCGGTCGCCCTCGCCGCGGGGCTCGGGGCGCCGGTGGAACTCGGCGGTCGGGTGGGCGCCTTCGAGCACGTGCTCTCCCACCGGCGCCTGCGAATCGCGGTCCACGGCGCTACCCTCGGCGGCGAGCCGCAGGTGGCGTCGCCTTGGGTTGCGCACCGGTGGGTGACCGCGGGGGAGCTCACCGGGCTTGGCGTCGCGTCCATGACCCGTAAGGCGCTGGCCGTCGCCGTGGACCAGTCGACGCCCGCAGAGGCGGGGAGTGTGGATGCCTGAGCACCTGAACGGCCTGGAGATCCCTCTCGGGTTCGAGGACCTGGACGAGGCGCTGCTGCGAGCGGCGGCGGCGCGCCTCGGAGTGCGGGCGGCGGCGCTCCTCGGTGCGGACCTGACGCGGCGCTCCCTGGATGCGCGCAAGCGTCACCAGCCCCGGTGGGTGTGCTCGGCGACCGTGTGGCGGGTCGGGGAGGAGGCCGCCCGCGCTGCCGCCCTGGCGGACGCCGAGGCGCGCCTGCTGCCGGACTTCGGGACCGCGCCACCGCTCGTTCGGGCGCCGCACCGCGGGGAGCGCCCGATCATCGTCGGCACGGGGCCCGCGGGGCTCTTCGCCGCCCTCACGCTGGCAGAGCGGGGCGTCCCGTCCATCCTGCTGGACCGCGGCAAGCAGCTCTCGGAGCGCCACCTGGACGTGCGCCGGTTCCGCCGCAAGGGCGAGCTGGACCCCGAGTCCAACCTCTGCTTCGGGGAGGGCGGCGCGGGCACCTACTCGGACGGCAAGCTCTACACACGCAAGCACCACCCGCTCGTGCGCCACGTCTACGAGCGCCTCGTCGCCTTCGGCGGGACCCGCGACATCCTGACCGCTGCGCACCCGCACATCGGGACCAACCGCCTCTACGCCATCCTCGAGGCCCTGCGGGCCTGGCTCATCGACCGGGGCGTGGAGGTCCGCTTCCAGGCGCGGGTCGACCGGCTGCTGCTGGAGCACGGAGCTGCCTGTGGGGTGGTCCTCGCGGGCGGCGAGGAGCTGCGCGGGGCGCCGGTGATCCTCGCCATGGGCCACAGCGCGCGGGAGACCTACCGGGAGCTCGCGGCGCAGGGGGTGGCGCTCCTGCCCAAGCCCTTCGCCATCGGCGCCCGGGTCGAGCACCCCCAGGCGCTCATCGACGAGGTGCAGCTCGGCCCAGTGCGGCGCGCCCCCGGGGTCGAGGCCGCGGAGTACTTCCTGTCGTGCCGGGTCGGCGACCGCGGCGTCTACAGCTTCTGCATGTGCCCGGGCGGCTACATCATCCCGACCCCCACCGAGCTCGATCACCTGAACGTCAACGGCATGAGCAACTCGAACCGGGGCTCCCCCTGGGCCAACGCGGCGCTGGTGGTCACCGTGGAGCCTGCGGACTTCTGGATTGAGGCTCCCGGGGATCTGGCAGCCCACGGGGCCTTGGCAGGCATCGCGTTCCAGCGCGAGTGGGAGGCGCGGGCGTACCGCCTCGGAGGGGGGGGCTACCGGGCGCCCGCACAGCGACTGGCCGACTTCGTGGCGGGGCGGCCGAGCGCCGACCTGCCGCGGCGTGTGAGCTATCGGCCCGGGCTGACTCCGGCGGACCTCGGCGGGACGCTGCCCGGGCCCGTCGTCGAGGCACTGCGCGCGGGCGCCCGCCAGCTCGACCGCTCGCTGCGCGGGTTCCTGACCAACGAGGCAGTGCTGGTGGGAGTCGAGACCACGACATCGACGCCCGTGCGGATCCTGCGTGGTCCGGACCGCCAGTCGACGTCCTTGCCGGGCCTCTACCCGACCGGCGAGGGGGCGGGCTGGGCGGGCGGCATCGTGTCCAGCGCGATCGACGGCGTCGAGACGGCGCGGGCGGTCCTGGAGGCGCACTTCTCAGAGAGGGCGTGACGACCGCCGGCCCCTCGGCCGGGGGATCAGGCGGCGATATTCAGCAGGCGGCGAGCGGTCAGGACGGCGTCCTGGTAGTCCGTCGAGATGGCGTCGGCGCCCAGGCTGTCCAGATCGCCCTGAGGCACGTGCATGCCCATGCCGCCGACCAGGATCTGAGGAGCGCGCGCCTTGTTGTGGGAGCGCACGGATTTGATGGCCTTCGCGACGGCAGCCACCTCGTGGGGTCCGGTCATCGGGATGGTCAGCAGGTGCGGGCGGAGGTCCCGCACCGTCATGCTGAGAGTGTCTGCCGGCGAGCCGCCATCGACACACGTGACCCGCCAGCCGTCGGCCTCGAGGAACGTCGCCATCATCCAGTCGGGCCGATCACGCGCGTCGCGCACCGCGGTTGCCACGATGGCGAGGCCCACGCGGCCGTCGGGCACGACCACGCGCGTATAGAGGACCGAGAGGGTCTGGGACAGGATGTTCGCCGCGCGTCTCTCACGCGCGGCGGTGAGCTGACCGTGCTCGGCGAGCTTCCCTACGTCGACGATGGTCGGCTGAACCACATGGGTCAGAAACGTGGTCAGGTCCGCGGCGGTGGCGGTGAACTGCTCACCCACGGCCAGACAGCGGTCGGCGCGCCCCTCCAGCAGCCCGGCGAAGAGCTTGGCGCGCGCCCCGTCCGTCGTGGAGTCTGACCGGCGTGGCGCTGGCAGCTTCTCGGCGGCGGCCGCCACCTGGGGGTGGATGGCGCGCAGCCAGGTGTACAGCGAGAGGATTGGCGCCGCGTGCTCCGCGACCATCTGTTGCTGGACCGTCTGCTGCCAGCATGCGAGCTGCTCCCCGAGGAAGTCATAGGACAGCCCCTTGGCGTGCAGCGCCCTGTAGGCCCAGGGCAGCACGCGCGCCAGCAGATCCGCGTCCCCGCCGGCCAGCGTGCTTCGCAGCAGTGCGGCGTGTTGACGGTGGCTGTCGAGCAGGGCGCGGGCTGGAGCGTCGCCAGAGAGGGCGGCGATGTCGTCCCGCTCCATCATCCGCCGCGCGGCGTCCGCAAGCAGAGCGTTGCGACGCGCCTCGAAGGCGTCGACTGCCGCGGCAGTGAGTCGGGTCAGGGAATCTGGCGTGGCAATCCTGGTCGAGTTCGTCAATTTTTCACCTGTCGCCCAACTGGGCGGCCTTCTGATGTCAGGAGCCCCCTGAATCGCCTGATCTATCTCACGCATCGGTCCCATGTTTCAACAGCGGAGTTGTCACGGGAAGACACCGCTCGATGACCAGACCCTCGGGTGTCGGGCGAACCTGGATGGCGTACAGCTCGACACCGCCAGCCGCCGCGCTCCTCAGCGCGTGGCCATAGGCGGGGTCCACCCGGTCCGCCGGCGCGACGGCCTCCGCGTCCGTCCGCTGGACGACGTAGAGCATCGCGGCTCGGCAGCCGGCAGCCACCTGCGCAGTGAGCTCGCCGAGGTGGCGGGTGCCGCGCGCGGTCACGGCGTCGGGAAACAGCGCGGTGCGCCCTTCGACGAGGGTGACGTTCTTGACCTCCACCCAACACGGCGGGCGTGTGTCGTCGAGCAAGCAGAGGTCACAGCGGCTCGACTCCCCGTAGCGCATCTCTCGTCGCACTGTCGTGTAACCCGAGAGGCCCGGGATCTGCCCCGTGCGGACCGCCAGCTCGGCGAGGTCGTTTGCCCGGGCCGTGTGGACGCCGACGAGGGAGGTCCCCACATCGACGATCTCCCAGGTCCAGGGGAGCTTGCGGGCCGTATTCCTCGCTGGCGAGACCCACACTGGTGCGCCGGTGGGGGCACACCCAGCCATGCTGCCGGTGTTGACGCAGTGGGCCGTCACGGCGCGCCCGTCGTCCAGCTCGATGTCAGCAAGGAAGCGCTTGTATCGTCGCACCAGGCGCCCTCGCACCAGGGGATCCGGGAAGCGCACGGCTTGCCTGACCTCCGGAGCGCCGCTATCCTGCCGCCCCTCTGTCTCACGGAAGGAGCCCATGGTCCAATCACCAGCGCGTCCGATGGTCCACGTCTACGTCACTCGCACCTGCGGCTACTGCCGGGCCGCCAAGCGCCTGCTGACCGAGCGCGGCGTCCCCTTCGTCGAGCTCGACATCAGCGACGATCACGACGCGCGCATGGAGCTCGTTCGCAAGTACCACTGGCGCACCGTCCCCGTCATCCTCGCGGGTGAGGATCCCGCACAGATGGACCTCATCGGCGGGTTCACCGAGCTCGCCGCCATGGATCGGCAGCGCGGGCTCGATCACCTGAGGCCCTCTCAAGAGAAGTAGCGGCTGCGGTTCTGCAGCACGTGCCAGGCGGTGCGCGTCGCCAGCGCCATGATCGTCTCCTGCGGGTTCACGCCGATGGGCGTCGGGAGCACGCTCGCGTCCGTGACGAAGAGGCGCGGCACGTCGTGGCTCTCCCCATTGGGGTCGACGACGCCGAAGCGCGGGTCGGCGTCCATGCGGCACGTGCCCATGAGGTGGGCCGTGAAGTACTCCGTATCCTCGACGCGGGGCGGGCGCCGGAACAGGCGCTCTCGCACGTCGTCCATGGATCGCAGCACCCCGATCCCGTGAAAGGCGGGCAGGATGGCCTTGGCCCCCGCGGCGAAGTACACCTCGCTCCACAGCGCGGCGGCCCGCAGAAACTTCTGCTGGTCTACGTCGGTGACGTCGTAGCGGACCAGAGGGAGCCCTCCGGGGAGTGCCCGCACCGAGCCGGAGGCATGGTCGTCGACCAGGATGCCGCCGGTGGCCAGCTTGCGGTAGTTGCGCATGAGCGCCATGTGCTCGCGGCCGAAGCCCGAGACGCCCATGGCGGTGATCGCCGGGGCTACTCCGCCGGGGGCGAGCAAGATGCCCTCCTCGTGGAACTCCACGCACTGGAAGGCCTGGTGGGCCCCGTAGCTGGCGTCGATGTCCTCGTCGAAAAGGGCCATCATCTTGACGTTGGGGTGGATCGTGAAGTTGCGCCCGAGCTGCTTGCTGCCGTTGCAGATCTTGTTGCGTTGGAGGAGGAGCGGCGTCTGGATGGCCCCTCCCGCGATGAAGACCAGCTTCGCGCTCACCTCGAAGCTGCGGTCGAGCTTGCGGGTCACGGGGTTCTGGAGGCGCCCCGCGACGCCGGTCGCTTTGCCGCCCTTGACGGTGATCCGCTCGACGCGCGCGTCCGTCAGGAGCTGTCCTCCGTTGCGCAGGAGCAGCGGGACGTGGCTCTGGAGAGTGGACTGCTTGGCGCCGGTGGGGCAGCCCGTCACGCAGTCGGCTGTGCCGACGCAGTGCACCTGGGACCGCCGGTTCTCGACGACCCGGTAGCCGAGCGCGTCACAGCCACGTTTGAAGACCCCGCTGTTCTTTCCCTCGCTGCCCGGGTCCTGGAGGCGCGCGTTGATGCGCTCCTCCACATGCTGGAAGATGGGCGCCAGGCGCTCGGAGGTATGGTCAACCAGGCCGTGCTCCATGGCCCAGCGTCGCAAGATTCGCTCCGGGGTCCGCCAGCACATGCCACCGTTGATCACGGTGCTGCCGCCCACACACCGACCCTCGATGTACTGGATCGGCGAGCGACCCAGGATGGCCGTGACGCCGGCGTCGCGCATCATGCGGGTGATGACGCCGGAGGTGTCTTCTCCATAGTCCTGGGTGCGGAGCAGAGGCCCCTCTTCGAGCACGATGACGGAGATGCCCCCCTCCGCGAGCTCTGCGGCGACGGTTGCGCCTCCAGCCCCCGAGCCGACGACCACGGCGTCACATCCCAGCCGCACGGCGCCATGAGTGTCTTCGTACTGGAGTATGCCGCTCAACGCTCCTCCGAGGTTCGCGGGGCGGAGGCTCCCGGAGTCAGGTAGGACTCGGGCGCGACGACCCCTCGGGATCCGAGGGGCGCTGGTGATCGGGGGGCATCCGGGCCGGGGGGGTGCGCCGACAGCAGACGTCGCTGAAGCGCGATGCGGTCTGCTCGCCACCCCTGGCGGTCCACTCCGATGTAGGCTTGCACCTCCGGGAGCGTGTAGTAGTTGACGATCACCAGCGTGATCAGCGCCTTCGCCAGGTTGCGAAGCAGCGGGGAGCGGCTCTCGGTGAAGGTGTGGAGTCTGCGATGCCGCTGCTCGGGGGAGAGCATCGAGAACGGGCGGACGCCGCGCAGGAACAGGGGGCCCGACCACTGGAACAGGAAGAACAGGGCGAAGACGGCGAGGCGATGTTGGCGGGAGAACTGGCTCAGATCGCTCTCGATCTTGTCGATGAGCAGCCCCTCCACCGGGGGATCGAAGTCGTCCCACCGTGGCTTGATCGCGGGGACCGCCGCTCGGAGAAAGCGGCGCGCACATCGAGGCAGGGGCACAGTCAGTCCGGGAGCTCGAGCTCCAGGATGCTCTCGATGATCAACCGCTGCGTCTGCATTAGGATCTTGGTCCACGGCCAGTCCCTGAAGTGAAGCCACTTGGTCTTGACCCCCTCGAAGACGATCATGCAGGAGCGGATCGCCAGGTCCAGATCCACGTGAGCGCCCAGCTCGCCCGCGGCCTGGGCGCGCGCCAGCAGGGATCGTAGGTGCGAGAGGAACAGGTCCTCGCCGCTGTGCAATACGTCGCGGACCACCTCGTTTCGAAGGGCCTCGTCCAGCACGCACTGGTTGAGCCGCGCTTCGTCCTCATGGATTGTCAGGTACCCGAAGTACAGGGTCAGCAGGCGCTGGATCTGCTTTGGGATCGGGTCTCTCCACTCGCGCGCCGCGTTGAGGAAGGTCTCAACCGTCACGTTCACCTGGCGGACCACGGCGACCATGAGCTCTTCTTTGGACTTGAAGTGGAAGTAGAGCCCCCCCTTCGACAGGTGGGCAGTGGTGGCTACGTCGTCCATGCGGGTTGCGGCGAAGCCCTTCTCCACGAAGCACTTCTTCGCGGCCGCCAGGATCTGGGCGCGGCGCTCATCTTCGGGGAGTCTCCTTGCCATGCATCCTCCACTGTTCGCGAAAGTACCGACTCGTCAGTCGGTTGTCAAGGCGCCAGACTTCGGGCGTCGTCAGGTGTGCTTCCGGGGGGCACGGGGAGTGCGGGTGGGCGCGGTGACCGAGAGGAGGGAGGGGGGGCACCGGGTGCCCGCTGTCGATCACTTCTGGTCACCGCCAAGGCCAAACAGTTTGCGCCGTAGTGCCTCGCGCCGGGCGCGCTGCTCGTCATCGGTCAGTGCTGCTGCGGGGCTCGCGGGCGGAGGTGTACTCGCTGCGACGGACGCAGCCCGCGCTGCGTCTGCGGCCTCACGCTTGGCTCGCTCTTCGGCCGCCCTGCGCTCCGAGGCTTCGCGGGCCGCGGTCTGTGCCGCCTCGCGCTCTGCGGCCTGGCGCTCTGCGGCCTGGCGCTCTGCGGCCTGGCGCTCCGCGGCCTCGCGCTCTGCGGCCTGGCGCTCTGCGGCCTCGCGCTCTGCGGCCTCGCGTGCCGCGGCCTGGCGCTCTGCGGCCTCGCGCTCTGCGGCCTGGCGCTCTGCGGCCTGGCGCTCTGCGGCCTGGCGCTCTGCGGCCTCGCGTGCTGCGGCTTCTGCGGCCTCGCTTGCTGCGGCCTCGCGCTGCGCGGCTTGCTCGGCTTCGCGCTGCGCGGCCTGCTCGGCCTCGCGCTGCGCGGCCTGCTCGGCCTCGCGCTGTGCAGCCTCCTCGGCCTCGCGCTGCGCAGCCTGCTCGGCCTCGCGCTGCGCAGCCTGCTCGGCCTCGCGCTGTGCAGCCTCCTCGGCCTCGCGCTGCGCAGCCTGCTCGGCCTCGCGCTGCGCAGCCTGCTCGGCCTCGCGCTGCGCGGCCTCCTCGGCCTCGCGCTGTGCGGCCTCCTCGGCCTCGCGCTGTGCGGCCTCCTCGGCCTCGCGCTGCGCGGCCTCCTCCGCCTCCAGGGCCTGCGCCGCCACGGGCTCGGTTCCTGCGGCGCCTTCCTCGGAGGCGATAGCCTCGAACGCGGCGAGCTCTTCCGCCTCCGCCTCCCGAGCCAGGTCTTCCGCAGACACCTGGGCCTCGCCCGCGGATGGCTCCAGCGCACTCGGCGCCGTCGCCTCGTCCGTGGGTTCGCCGGTGAACGGCGTCACTGACACTGCCGCTGGTGGTTCCTCTGCTCCCTGGTCCGTTCCGCCCGCGAGCTCCTCCGCGGCGATGGCTCCGGCGTGGGCCAGCTCCTCTGCCTCGGCCTCGCGGACGAGCTCGATGCCTGCCGCAGTGTCGTCCTGTGTCGCACGGTAAGGCTCAGGCGCGACCTGGTCGGCTGTCGTCTCGAGCGGCGCCTGAGCCGTCGCCGCATCCTCTTCGGCGGCACGCTCGGCCGACTCGCGCAGCTCCTCTGCGTGCTCGTCTCTCATCGCTGCGACGGCCGGTGACGGCTTCTCTGTCGCCTTTCGCCGCGTCTCCTTCTTGGCCTGGTGTGCCGCCCTCTCGTCCGCAGCGCGCACCGCCGCCTCTGTCTCGGCGCGCGCCTGCGCCTCGCGCGCCTCGGCCTCGGCCTCGGCCTCGCGCTCCCACTGGTCGAGCTGAGCGGGCGCGATGGGAGACGTCTCGTCCTCGTTGCCGGTCATTGGGAGCTCGGCAGCGGCCATGGCCTCCGCGCGATGCGGGCGGCGGTGGCGCCCCTTCTCAAGGAAGAAGATGCGGTCATGGGCCATCTCGAGCT
The DNA here is from genome assembly GCA_045863395.1 of Myxococcales bacterium. Lineage (GTDB taxonomy): Bacteria > Myxococcota_A > UBA9042 > JABWCM01 > BTVJ01 > BTVJ01. The sequence continues at coordinate 122,986 of BTVJ01000001.1, read as the reverse complement.
GGCCCTCGGTGATGCCGTAGGCCCGCTCCGTCAGCTCGGACTTGCGGCGCAGGCGGCGGAGCTCCATCTCCCGGTCCACGACCTCCCGCTTCAGGCGCTCGATGCGGCTCTTCAGGTTCTCGATGTCGCCCTGCATACGCTCGCGGACGGCGTCCGTCGCCTCCCGGCGCGCCCGGGCCACGGCCTCGCGGACCTGCTCCTCAGAGACGCCCGAGCCGTCGGCTGCCTGCGCGATGATCGTCTCAGGGGCCGTCGCCGTGCGCTGGGCCTCGTCCGCCCGCCGCTCCGCTTCTTCCGCCTCGGCTCTCGCCTCTCGCAGCTCTTTCCTGGTGAGATCCAGCTCCCGCGCGAGCTCCTCCAGCTCGCCGTGGGCGCGCCGCAGCTCCTCACGGTCGTGCAGGGCGTCTGCCTCAACGCCCGGACTTCGGCGCTTCTTGGCCTCCTTCTCGGCAGGCTTGCGCTTCTGCAGCTCCTCCTTGGACTGGTGAAGCTGTTGCTTGGTCTCCTTGTACTGCTGCTGCGCCTTGGCCAGCTCGTCGGCGGCCTGACCGTACTTCTTCTGCTGGTCGTCGAGCTTCTTCTGCGCGGTGGTCAGCTCCCGCCGCGCCTCGCTCTCCGCCGCCCGGAGCTTGTCCAGCTCCTGGCCACGCTCCGCCGCACGAAACCACAGGTACAGCGTTGCCGCCGCAAAGACGAGCACCGCCGCGCCGAGGATCACATCCATGAGCCTGTCTCTCGGGTGGGTAAGTTGATGAAATCGTTGGCAAAAGTTCGCCCGCTCCGCGCCAGCGGCGCCGAGCCCGCTCTACTTATCAGAAAGCGCCCGGCCCGTAAACCCCCAAAGTCAGGCCGTTGTGTCTGCACGCCGGGCAGGGTGCTCACCACCTGGGCGACGTCAGTGGAGGAACAACCCGCCGCACACGGACGGCATCGAGCGCAGGGAGTCGCACGTCAAGGCCTCCACGGCGGCGCGGCACTCCGCGACCTCCCCCGGATCGCGCACGGCGCTGGCTGCCGCGCACCCGTGCTCGCCCATGCTGGCGGCCGCCATCGTGTTGCACCCCTCCCTGTCCGCCTCTTCGAAGCACGACGCAAAGCGCCCGCACCAGGCGTCGATGACCTGACGGCACGCGCCGGGAGCTCCGTCGTCTCTGCACCCGACCTGTGTCATGAGCAGCAAGGTCGCGCAGATCAGCAGCCTCCCGATCACGGGGTGCCCTCGCGGCGCGCGTCACGCTCGGCGAGCCAGCGTCTCCACGCGGCGGCGTCCTGCCCGAGGAGCTCTCCGGTGACCTGCTCCAGCGCCCAGACGGCGATCTCCCGGGTGCCCTTCTCCCGCGAGTCCAGCAGCGAGACCAGGGCGTCGGCGGCGTCCGGGTGCCCGATGCGGCCCATCGCCTCTGCCGTCAGGACGACCAGCCGCTCGTGGCGGCTCTGGATGAGCGGCTCCAGGTCGGGCAGCACCTCCGCGCTCCCGAGGCCACCAATGGCAGCCATCACCTGCGCCTGCGCCTCGTCGGTCAGCGGCTCGCGCGCCGCTCGCACCAGCATCGGTACCGCCTCCCGGACCCCCAGCTTGCCGACCGCTATGGCTGCCTCTCCTACGGTGTCCGGGTCCGACACTGCCCGAACGAGGGCTGGACCTGCCCACGTGGCTCCGAGTTCCCCGAGCCCAAGTGCCGCGGCTCGGCGAACCTCGGGGCGGGGGTGTGCGAGCATCGGCTCGACGGCCCCGGCGGTCCACGGCTCTCCGATGCGGCCGAGCGCCTCCACCACGGCCACCCGGACCGGCCACACCGTGGGAGCGCCCAGCAGCTCTGTGAGCGGGGCCGCGGCGGTCGGGTCACCGATGACCCCGAGGGCGGTCGCCGCTGACACCTGTACGTTCGGGTTGTGGTGGGACAGGGTATGGATCAGAGGCTCCACGGTCGCCGCCGCCCGCAGCATCAACATTGCGGTGATGGCCGCCAGCTTGTCACGCGGCTCGTCCGAGGCCAGGAGCGCCACGAGCGGCTCGACGGCCGACGCGGCTCCTGACCTCCCGAGGGTCTCCGCGACGATGACGAGCACGTCCGTGCTGACCCTGCGCTCCCGGAGAGCTGCGAGGAGCGCATCTGTCGCCGCCTCGCTCCCGATGAATCCGAGCGCCTTGACCGCGCTGACCCGCGCCGCGTCGTCGCCCACGACGAGGCGCCCGGCCAGTGCGGGGACGGCCACGTCGCCTGCCTCGACCAGCCGGGCGAGGGCGGGGCAGGCCTCGATGGTCGCCTCGGCGCATGCTCCAAGGGCATCCAGGTCCTTCTTGAGCGCCCTCGCGTCGCCCCGAGCGGCCTGCGCCGAACCGACCAGCGCGGCCACCGTGACGCAGCCAAGGAGTCGAAGTCCTCTCATGATCCCTCCGTGTGGCTCCGAGCGCCAGGGTAGCTCCCGCCGCGCCGATCATCCAGGCCGGACGGTACATTGGCGCGACGGGGTGGCCTGGCATATAGTCCGACCCTCGCTGACCGGCGCCCCCGCGGGCCGCTTGACCCCGTCGAACCCCGGAGAACCCATGAACTGGCTCCTCGTCGTCCACCTGCTCGGCGTCATCTTCTGGATGGGCAGCCTGCTGATCCTCTCTCGCATGCTCGGCTACCACGTCAAGGAGGAGCTGGCGGTCCAGACGCGCCTCTCCGCCATCGAGCGGCGCCTCTACTTCGGCGCGCTGCTGCCGGGGCTCGTGCTCGCGCTCGGGACGGGCACATGGATGCTGATCGACGACCCCGCGCTCCTGAAGAACCCTGGCTTCCACATGAAGCTGACGCTCGTCGTCGTCGGCATCGCGGCCCAGCTCGTCATGCAGCGGTTCATGGGCTCGCTCCGCGACGAGCCCCGCAAGGAGGGCGGCGCCAGGTACAAGATCGTCCACGCGGTGCTGGGCCTCGTGCTCGTCGGCGTCCTGGTCTCCGTCCTGGTCGTCAGCAGGAACTGGAAGGTCAAGCAGGCCGCAGCAGCGACGGAGGGATACCTGAAGGCGGTGCAGCAGTCCTCCGAGTGATGCACCGAGCGCCCCGGCTGGAGCGTCGGGGCCCGTGGACTACTTCGGCTCGTACATCATCACGATCATGCGCCCCTCCCCTTGGGGCCGGCCGATGGGCACACCGACGTCGTTGAGCTCCGCGAGCACCTCGACCAGCTTGGTGACCCACCGCTCCGTTACCGCGTTCTCGCGCCCGCGGAGCCGCATCATGAACTTGACCTTGTTCCCCTCTTGTAGAAACGCGCGGGCGTTCTTGAGCTTGAAGTCGAGATCGTGCTCGTCCGTGGCCGGGCGCAGCTTGATCGTCTTGATCTTGATCTCTTTGCTCTTGGACGCCGACTTGCGCTTCGATGCGTCGTACTTGTGCCTGCCGTAGTCCATGATCTTGCAGACCGGCGGGCGTGCGTCCGGGGCGACCTCGACCAGGTCGAGTCCCTGCTCGTATGCAATGGATCGCGCCTCTTCCGGCGACATGATCCCGAGCTGCTCCCCGTCTGCCGCGATGACACGGATCTGCGGAAACCGGATTCTCTCATTGATTCGATGGGTCTCGGCCACTTGGGGCGGCGGACCGGGATGACGAGCGATGGCGACACCTCCGATGTCGGGTTGATGGCTGCGACCCCCGCCTGACGTCTGGCAGGAAGTCCAGAGCGAGGCACAGAACGCGAATGGTCGCCCAGTGGCCGGAAAAGTCAAGACATGCGCAGCAAGGCGCGTTATTCCGGGCGGTTCGGGCGACGGTTACGCTGCGCCCGACAGCAGGTGTGCGCGCAGATACGGCGCCGTCCTGCTCGCGCCGCACCGGACGAGCTCCTCCCGGGGCCCCTGGAACACGACACGCCCTCCGTCGGCGCCTCCTCCCGGCCCCAGGTCGATCACCCAGTCGGCGGCCGCGATGACGTCCAGGTCGTGCTCGATGACCACGACCGTGTCCCCCCGGTCCACCAGCCGGTGCAGCACCGTCAGGAGCCTCCCGAGGTCGTCCAGGTGCAGGCCCGTGCTCGGCTCGTCCATGACGTAGAGGGTGCTCCCCGTGCCCCGCCGGGCGAGCTCCTCGACGAGCTTCACCCGCTGTGCCTCGCCACCGGACAGCGCATTGCTCGCCTGCCCCAGGTGCAGGTATCCGAGGCCCACGTCCGAGAGCAGGGCCAAGGGGGCGCGCACCCGCCGCACGGGCTCGAAGAGCGCAGCCGCCTCATCGACGGTCATGGCGAGCACGTCGTGGATCGTGCGGTCGCGGTAGCGCACGCGCAGGGTCTCCTCGTCGAAGCGCCGCCCACCACACACCTCGCAGGTGACCCAGACGTCCGGCAGGAAGCTCATCTCGTGCTTCACCTGGCCCTGGCCCGCGCAGTGCTCGCAGCGCCCGCCCTTGGTGTTGAAGCTGAAGCGGGCCGCGGTGAAGCCGCGCATCCGCGCCTCGGGCAGCCCCGCGAAGAGCTCCCGGATCGCGGTATAGAACCCGACGTAGGTCGCGGGGATGCTGCGCGGCGTCTTTCCGATGGGCGCTTGATCAATCTCGCGCAGCGCAGCGATGGCCTCGATCCCGCTCAACCGCGCAGGCGGCTCCTCCCCTCGCAGGGCGGCGGCCACCGACCGCGCGAGCCCGTCGCGCACCAGGCTCGACTTGCCCGAGCCGCTCACTCCCGTGACGACCGTGAGGCGCCCGAGCGGGAAGTCTGCGTCCACGCTCCCGAGGTTGTGGTGGCTGAAGCCCCTGACGCCGATGCGCGCGCCGTCGGATGGACAAGGGCGCGGGACCCTGACCGAGCGCGCCGCCCCGAGGCGCAAGGACCGCCCTGTGACGGACGCCTCGCTGGCGAGGATGTCGGCGAGCGTCCCTTGGGCCGTGACGTGCCCGCCCAGCAGCCCGCCCCCGGGCCCCATGTCGATGATGTGCGCCGCCCGGCGGATGGTCGCCTCGTCGTGCTCGACGATCACGACCCCGTTGCCCCGCCGCTGCAGGTCGGCCAGCGCGTCGAGCAGCAGATCGTTGTCGCTCGGGTGGAGGCCGATGGTCGGCTCGTCGAGGATGTAGAGCACCCCGGAGAGCTGGGCCCCGAGCTGGCTCGCAAGGCGGATCCGCTGCGCCTCGCCCCCGGAAAGCGTATGCCCGCCCCGATCCAGCGTCAGGTAGGTGAGGCCGACCCGCTCCAGGAACAGGCACCGGGAGGCGACCTCCGCCAGGGCCGGGCCGGCGATGGCCTGCTCCCGGTCCGTGAGCGTCAAGTCCGACAGCAGCTCGAGGAGGCCCCCGGGGGTCAACGCGGCCACTTCAGCGATGCCGCGGCCTGCGAAGCGCACGGCCCGGGCTGTGGGCTTGAGGCGCGCGCCCCCGCACTCCGCGCAGGGGAGGCCGGGGGGGGCGTCGTCGTCCGGGGAGCCCTCCTCTCCGGTGCCGTCGCAGGCGGGGCAGGCGCCCTCGGATGTGTTGAAGCTGAATGTACGGGGATCTGGCGGATCGAAGCCGATCTCGCAGCTTTCGCACCACCTCTCGCGACTGTACGTGCGAGGACGCTTCGTCTCGACCTCCATCACCGCGATGGTGCCGTTGCCCAGCTCCAGGGCCTGTGCCACGAAGTCCCGAGCCGCGGGTCGCGCCCCGACGGTCCAGCGGGCCACCACCACCTCCACGTCGTGCTCCTTGAACCGCTCCAGGGGCTTCGCGTCCCCGATGGCCACCAGGCGGCCGTCGATGCGCAGCTCCTGGAAGCCCTGCGCTCGCGCCCGCTCCATGACGTCCTTGTGGAAACCCTTGCGTCCCCGCACCACCGGGGCGAGCAGCCGTACATCCTTGCCCTCGTGCCGGGCCATCACGCGCGCAAGGACCTCGTCGGCGCCGAGCCCCGACGCCTTGGCACCGCAGCGGTGGCAGTGCTGCACGCCGAGGCGCGCCCAGAGCAGCCGGAGGTAGTGCCAGATCTCGGTGATGGTCGCCACCGTCGAGCGGCGGCCGGACTGGGTCGTGCGCTGGGCAATGCTGACCGTGGGCGGCACGCCGAGGAGCTCGTCCAGGTCGGGCCGCGCGAGCTGCTGCACGTACTGGCGCGCATATGGGGAGAGGCAGTCCACGAACCGCCGCTGGCCCTCGGCGAAGAGCAGGTCGAAGGCCAGCGACGACTTGCCGGAGCCGCTGGGGCCCGTGATCACCACCAGCCGGTCCCGGGGTATGCGGAGGGAGAGGTTCTTGAGGTTGTGGACGCGGGCGCCCCGGATCTCGATGTCGTCCGGGGCGAGCAGCGATGCGGTCGGCGCCTCCGCCACCCCGAGGGGGAGCCCCGCCCGCCCCAGGTGCGCGCGCAGGAACCGCGCTGTGTGGCTCCCCTCATGGGCCGCGATCACCTCGGGAGGTCCGGCGACCACCAGGCCGCCCCCACTGGTCCCCCCTTCCGGTCCGAGATCGATGACGTGGTCCGCCGCTGCGATGACGTCCAGGTGGTGCTCGATGACCACCACCGTGTTGCCCTGGTCGACCAGGCGGTGGAGGTTGTCGATGAGCACCCGCACGTCGGACACGTGGAGGCCCGTGGTCGGCTCGTCCAGCAGCACCAGCGCCCCGGTGCTGCCGCGAGCCCCGAGGTGCCCGGCCAGCTTCAGGCGCTGCGCCTCCCCGCCGGAGAGCGTGCTGAGAGGCTGCCCGAGGCGGAGGTAGTCGAGGCCGACCTGGGCCAGCACCTCCAGGGGGCGGCGCGCGGCGACCTCGGTCCGGAAGAACTGCACTGCCTCCGAGACGGTCAGGTCGAGCACGTCGGCGACGGAGCGCCCCCGGAGCCGCACCGAGAGGACCTCTTCTTTGAAGCGGCGCCCGCCGCACTGCTCGCAGGTCACGAACACGTCGGAGAGGAACTGCATCTCGATGCGCTCGAAGCCCGTGCCCTCGCAGCCGTCGCAGCGCCCCCCGGCCGTGTTGAACGAGAACGTCCCGCCCGTGAAGCCGAGGCGCGCGGACTCCGGCAGCGCGGCGAACAGCTCCCGGATGGCGCTCCACGCCTTGACGTAGGTCGCCGGGTTGGCCCGCGGCGTCGTGCCCACGGGGCGCTGGTCGACGAGCACCACCGCGGTGAGCCCGTCGGCCCCCGTGATCGCGTCGTGGGCACCTGGCGCCTCGACGGGCTCCCCCCGCTGCCGGAGCAGGCCCCGGTGGAGCACGTCCTCGACGAGCGTGCTCTTGCCCGAGCCGCTGACCCCGGCCACGACCGTCAGCGCCCCAAGCGGGATGTCCACGTCCAGCGAGCGCAGGTTGTTCTCTCGGGCGCCCCGGATGCGGATGTGCCCGGTGCCGGGGCGGGGCGCTCGGGGCGCTGACCGTCCGCCGTCGCTCAGGAAGCGGGCCGTCAGAGAGCTGGCGCCGAGCAGGCCCGCCGGCGACCCCTCGTAGACCACGCGTCCCCCGCCGTCTCCCGCTCCGGGCCCCATGTCGATGACGTGGTCGGCCCGCATGATGATCGCCTCGTCGTGCTCGACGACCACGATGGTGTTCCGGTTGGCCCGCAGGCGCTCCAGGATCCCCATCAGCCGGTCGTTGTCCCGCGGGTGCAGCCCGATGGAGGGCTCGTCGAGGACGTAGAGGGTGTTGACCAGGTGGCTCCCGATCGCCGTCGTCAGGTTGACCCGCTGCACCTCGCCGCCGGACAGCGTGCGCGACTGCCGGTCGAGGGTCAGGTACCCGAGGCCCACCTCCACCAAGTAGCGGAGCCGCGAGCGCACCTCCCGGAGCAGGCCGGCCACCGCCTCTGCCTGCTCCCGTGTCAGCTCGAGGGCGTCGAAGAAGGCCCGCGCGTGCTCCAGATCGAGGGCGTAGAGCTGCGCGAGGGTGAGCCCTCCGAGGCGATAGAGGAGCGCATGGGGCTGAAAACGCGCGCCTGAGCAGGTCCCGCAGGGAACATACGCCCGATAACGCGCCAGGAACACCCGCACGTGCATCTTGTAGGTTTTGCCCTCGAGCCACTTGAACCAGCCTCGCACTCCGGGGAACCGATGCGGCCTCGATCCGTCGACCACCAGGCGCCGCTGGTCGTCGTCCAGGTCCCGCCACGGCACGTCCAGGGGGATGCCGACCTTTTCGCAGAAGCGCGCCAGCGCGCGCCGCTCGGCCTCGGTGGAGTCGGTGGTCCAGGGCCGGATCGCGCCGCCGGCCAGCGTCTGGCCGTGGTCGGGGATGGCCAGGTCCAGGTCGAGGGCGATGATGCGCCCGAAGCCGTTGCACGCCGGGCAGGCGCCGAGCGGCGAGTTGAACGAGAAGTGGTTCTCCACCGGGTCCGGCCAGGCGACGTCGCAGCGGGCACAGTGGCGCCCGCGGCTGTAGGCCCGCGCCTCGAAGCCCTCGCCCTGCTCCACGTGTACGATGACGCGCCCCCGGCCACGGGACATGGCGGTCTCGATGCTGTCCGCGATGCGGGCCCGCGCCTCGTCGTCCGCCCGGAGCACCACCCGGTCCACCAGCACCTCGATGGGCGGCGCGCCCTTCTTGCGCTTGTGGAGCCCCGCGTCGGCCACCTCGACCACCCGCCCGTCCCACAGGCGCCCGAACCCCTCCGCGACGAGCCACTCCGCCGCCGCGCCTGCCGCCTTGCCGCTGACGTCGAGCGGGAACGTGACCACGGCGCGCCGCCCCTCGGCCCTGGCCAACAGATCCGCGAGCACCGCCGGCGGGTCCTCGCTGCGAACGGGCAGGCCACAAGTCCCGCAGTGGAGCTGCCCGGCCCTGGCGTAGAGCCCCTTCACGTGGTCGGCGATCTCGGTGACGGTGCCCACGGTGGACCGGGACGACCGAATCGCGTTGGTCTGGTCGATGGCCACCGCCGGCAGCACCCCGTCGACGGCGTCCACGTCGGGGCGGTCCATACGATCCATGAACTGGCGCGCGTAGGCGCTGAACGACTCCACGTAGCGCCGCTGCCCCTCCGCGTAGAGCGTGTCGAAGGCCAGCGACGACTTCCCGGACCCGCTCGGGCCCGTCACGACGGTGATTCGGCCGAGCGGGATGTCCACGTCCACGTCGCGCAGGTTGTGCTGGCGGGCGCCGCGGATGCGGATCCCCCCTCCGAGGTCGGCCGGGCTGTTCATTGGGGCGGACTCAGCGCAGGGTGAGGGCGTGCTCGGAGAGGAGGTCCGGGATGCCGTCGAGGATCGGCCAGGCCCGGGACCCATCCGCAGTGACGAGGATGGCCGGGAGGGGCTCCGGGGAGCGCTCTGCCCACATCCCTTGGGCCTGGCGCAGCTCCGCGGGGGTGCCCGGGCGGAGGCGCTCGTGGGTGTGTGGGGTGACCAGCAGCTCGAGCAGGGTGTCGTCAGACAAGGGATGGCTCCGGGACCCGAGGGGAGGTGAGGTCCTGAACGAACAGGTTGAGGCCCAGCGCGAGCATGCCGACATCCTCCACGATGCGGCGCAGCATGTGTGCGCGCACCTCTCCGGCCTTCTCTGCGCTCATCTCGGCCGTGAAGCAGCCGCAGTCGATGCTCTTGCCGCGAGCGTAAGCGACGCCGATGGCGACGATGAACATCAGGAGCATCGCCGACACGACGAGCGCCGCCCCCTTGCGCCACACCCCCGTCACGAGGGCGAGGCCGGTCACGACCTCCACGCCCGCGAGCACCGTGGCGAACAGGGGGAGCAGCCCGATGGGCACCATGCCGTAGTTGTTGATGTTGGCGGCGAACCCCGGCAGGTCGGTGATCTTGTACCAGGCCGCGTAGAGGAAGACGGCGCCGAGCAGGAGCCTGCTCGCCCAGAGCAGCGCCGGGTGACGAAGCCACGCCATGGTCAGCCTCCGTCCGGAGTGCCCGGCTCAGCGCCGGTCGCGCGGGTCCCGTCCTCCTGCAGCCACTCCGTCCAGCCGCCCTCGTACACGAGGACCTTGTCGTAGCCCCGGGCGATCAGCTTCCGTGCGAGGCGCATGCTGATGTCGCAGTCGCCGCCCGAGCAGTAGACCACGACGACGTCGGTGCGGGGTACCTGGGCAAGCACGGGGCCGCCGGCGTTGGGGTCGCGCTCCAGGTCGTCGAGGTCCAGGTGCAGCGACCCGGGGATGTGGCCGCCCTCGTAGGATGATCGGTCGCGGGCGTCGATGATCGACACGCCTGGCTGGGCGTAGAGCTGCGACCTGAGGTCGATGAACGAGACGCGCTTGGGGATGACGACTCGGGGACGCTCCGGCGCCACGTCCGCGTCGCTGGTGGGTGCCTGTGGGGTCTCCTCGCGCAGGCGGGCGATCTCTGAGGAGTCTGCCTGGGCCGGAGGCGCCAGGGCCGCGTCGAAGTCCGGAGCGCTGGCGGCGTGGGCACCCAGGCCGACCAACGCCCCGAGGACGACGACCAGCGCCGTCTGGGTCACGAGGCCTCGCGGTGGGATTTGCTCCGTCATGAACCCTCGATCACTTCCGTTGCTCCCGCCCAGGGTCGCGGACCGTAGCACAAACCAGGGGGGGCCTCAACGGATTCCCCTGACGCTGAAGTGCGCTTGGGCCGCGGTCCGGAGCGCCATCGATGCCCTCGGACGGGTGACAGCGTCCTCCCCCCCCGATGGCCGCGTGGATGTTTGGCGTTGACTGGGAGGGTCGAACAGAGCTAGGGATCGGCATTGAGCGTCCGTTCGCCCGACGACCAGGACCGGCAGTCCCGCGAGGGTTGTCCCGGGTCCGGCTTGCTGGTGTGTCGCGTCGGGCGCAGAGCACCAGGGCGGCCGTTGGTGGTCGATCAGGGGCTCTGCAACGGCCAGTGGCTGGCCACCAACGGGAGGAACCGCATGATCGGTCGGGCGAGGATGACATGGATGTCGGCTTGGGCGAGCGCGCTGCTGGCGCTCGCCGCCTGTTCGGACGACTCGGTGGTGCAGACCACGAGTGACGCCGACGCAGGCGGTGGCACCGTCTCCGTCTCCTTCCTCTCTCCCTCGGCGGGGGAGGTCTTCGAGACCACCACCGACACCGTCGACATCGTCGCCGAGCTCCAGGTGCTCGGGCTGGAGCTGGCCGACGGAGGGCCCCTGCTGTCGCTGTCCCTTGACGGCGTCGAGGTGGCCACGCTGGCGACGGGCCACACCTACACCTTCGCCGCCGTCCCGCTCGGATCCCACACTCTTGGGGTGCAGGCCCTGCGCAGTGAGGGCGTGCCCTTTGACGGCGCCGACTACGTCGACGAGGTGACCGTCGTCGTCAAGAAGAAGGCAGATGCGCCGGAGTGCACCACCGACGCGGACTGTGCGAGCAAGGCGTCGGGGCCCTGCCAGACCGCGTCTTGTGACAAGGACGAGGGCACCTGCCGGGTCGTGAACGAGCCCACCACCACGGTGTGCGACGACGGCGACGCCTGCACCGAGGACGACCACTGCGACGCCGGCGCGTGCGTCGCTGGCAAACCCAAGGCCTGCAACGACGACAATGGCTGCACTGACGACGCCTGCAACCCGGACCTGGGGTGCGTCTACACGAACAACGTGGCGGCCTGCGACGACGGCGACGCCTGCACGGGGCCCGACCAGTGCCAGGGGGGCGCCTGCAAGGCGGGCCCCGATATCTGCGGGGAGTGCAACACGACGGCCGACTGCGCCTCGAAGGAGGACGGCAACCTCTGCAACGGGACCCTGAAGTGCCAGGATGGCTCCTGCGTGCTCGACACGGCGACCATCGTCGACTGCGCGGCGCCGCCCGCCTGCAAGACCGTGGCGTGCAACCCGTCGAGCGGGCAGTGCGTGCTCAGCGATGCGGCCGCGGGCCTGGCCTGCGACGACGGGGACGGCTGCACCGTGGGGGACGCGTGCCAGGCCGGCGTCTGCACGGCCGGTCCCGAGAAGGACTGCGACGACGGAAGCCTCTGCACCACCGATTCGTGCAACCCGGCGACGGGCAACTGCTCCAACACGCCCATCACCCTGAACTGCGACGACGGCAACCTGTGCACCACGGACGCCTGCGATCCTGCGACCGGGGCGTGCGCCCACCTCGCGGCGGTCCTCTGCGACGACGGCGACGCCTGCACCGATGAGGCCTGCGACCCTGCAACGGGTGCGTGCTTCGGGGTGCCCCTCGTGGTGTGCGACGACGACGATCCGTGTACGGACGACTCCTGCGATCCTGCGACCGGGGGGTGCACCACGGCGCCCAACACGGCCCCCTGCGATGACCACGACCCCTGCACGACCGACGACGTCTGCTCCGCAGGGGAGTGCACGCCCGGGACCTCGACCGCCTGCGACGACGGCAACCCCTGCACGAACGACGCATGCAACCCGACGAACGGCGCATGCATCTACACGCCCAACACCGCCCCCTGCAACGACGGCAACGCGTGCACCTCCCAGGACACGTGCAAGGACGGGGCGTGTGGCGGCGTCGCCAAGGTCTGCAACGACGGGGATCCCTGCACCGACGACGCATGCGACGCGGTCACCGGCGCGTGCACGACCGCGTTCAACACTGCGCCCTGCGACGACAAGGACCCCTGCACCCAGGGCGACGTGTGCGCGGCTGGCGCCTGTACCCCCGGCGCCCTCCTCCCGAGCTGTGCGTTGGACGCAGCGGCCCTGTGCGCCGTGGCGGGGCCGACGGGCACGTCGATCACCTGTCCGATCAAGCACGCCCGCTTCGATGATGGGACGCCACTGCCCGGCACCCTCCACTTCGTGCTCCAGTTCGAGTCGGCCAGCCTCAAGATGCAGGGCATGACCGACACCGTGTGCTTCGGGGCGAGCTGCGTCGCTGCGGCGGTTCCGCCGAACAAGCTCTCTCCGAGCGGGCACACCGCGAGCTTGACGCCCGCGAGCCCCGCGAACTGGCTCGGCAACGTGGACGTGCATCTGGCCAACGTCAGCGACCCCGCGTCGCCACTGACGGAGGCGTGGCTCGCCGGTGGCGCCGTCCAGGGCGACCCGGAGATCCTCACCCTCCATATGTCGACGAAGATCGACATCCCGGTCGAGGCGCCCGTGTTCGTCTACCTGCACAACGTCACGTCCTGGAGCACGGCGGGCGCGGAGCTGCACACTTGGGTACAGGACGGCCTCATCGTGTCAGCGCCCACGGATCGGTGCATCCCGGCGGCCGCGGCCCTCTGCGATGACGGGGACCCCTGCAATGGGGCGGAGACCTGCGACGCCGGCAGTCTCTATTGTCAGGCCGGTGACGCGCCCTACTGCGGCGACGGCACCGAGGACCTCGCGTGCGGCGAGGTGTGCGACGACGGCAACAACGACTCCGGCGACGGCTGCAACGCGTCGTGTACCTCCAACGAGGAGTGTGGCAACGGCTTTGTGGACCCCGGTGAGGCCTGCGACGACGGCAACGAGCTCTCCGACGACGGGTGCAACGCGTCGTGCACGTCCAACGAGGAGTGCGGCAACGGCTTCACCGATCCCGGGGAGGACTGCGATGACGGCAACGAGCTGCCCAACGATGGGTGCAGCCCCGAGTGCCTGGTCGAGAGCCTCGACTGCACCACCGACGCGGACTGCGACGACGGCAGCGTCTGCACCGGCATCGAGAAGTGCGTGGCGGGCGGCTGCAAGCCCGGGACGTCGTTGAACTGCGCAGATGGGGTCGCCTGCACGCTCAACACCTGCGACCCGGTCCTTGGGTGCGTGTTCGTGCCGGACGATCTGGCGTGCAGCGACGGGAACTCCTGCACCGACGACATCTGCGACCTGGTGGCGGGCTGCCAGCAGTATGTGAAGGCGCCGGGCGCTGCGTGCGACGACGGGAACCCCTGCACCACCAACGACACGTGCGCCGGGGTCAAATGCACCGCAGGGCCACTGGTGAACTGTGACGACGGCATCGCCTGCACCGTCGACTCCTGCACGGCACAGGGGACGTGCGTCAACCTGGCAGAGAACCAGCTCTGTGACGATGGCAATGCGTGCACCGCAGATGCCTGTGATGCCTTGGACGGGTGCTACCACATCCCGCTGAGCGCGCTCCCGTGCAGCGACGGCAACCCCTGCACCCAAGACGACCAGTGCCAGGACGGCGTCTGCGTTGCGGGTGGTCCCCACCCCGGGTGCGGGGCCCCGCCGGGCTTCGTCTGCGACCTGTCAGGATCGACGGGCGAGATCGTCACCTGCTCGGTTCGCGTTGCGCGCGAGACCGAGGCGGATCCGCCCGCGACGGGCATCGAGTTCGCGGTGGACTACGACGAGACCGTCCTTCAGCTCGACAACTTCTATGACGAGCTGTGCTTCCCGGGCTTCGGGTGCTTCGAGACACCCGTCACCGGGCCTGGCTCGACGCCGCTCTCGACGGGGCACTCCGTGTCCATCGCGCCAACGAAGGTAGCGGACTGGAAGGGATCCGGAGCGGTGGTCATCGTCAACACGTCAGATCCCACCGTGCCGTTGAGCAACGCGTACATCGAGGCGGGCGCCATCGAGGGCGAACCCGAGATGGTGCGCGTCAAGTTCAAGCTCCTCAGCGACGTCGCGGCCGGCAACCCGGCCCAGGTGGAGCTGACCAACCTGGTAAGCGCGGACGGGCAGGCAGCCACCCTGGTCTCCGAGATCATCAACGCAATCATCGTCACCTGGGCGCAGTAGGCGTCGAACCACCGTCGGGAGGACCCCCATGAAGAAGCTCATCGCACTGTCTCTCGTGTTCGGCGTCACCATCGTGGGCTGCGAGGGGACCCAGCAGACCACCAAGGCGCCTGAGAAGCCCACGGAGGCGACGGCCACGGAGGCCGTCGTTCCTACGAGCCCTGCGGCTGTGGCGCCCCTGTCCGGCGCCGCCATCTGTCAGCTCTCCGGTGCGGCCGGCGCCGTGGTGTCCTGCCCGGTGCGCCTCGCCGCGGTGCCGGACACGGTCGCCGCTCGCGCGCTCCAGCTCACGCTCGGGTATGACAGCGCCCGCGCCACCTTCATCGGGCTGTTCGATGCCGGAGCCGCCGAGCGTCGTTTGACTGCCGAGGAGCCGGTCGTCGCGCGCACGGGGCACAGCGTGCTCCAGAGCCCGGACCAGCCGGAGGCCTGGGCTGGCAAGGGGTCGCTGGTCATCGCCCACTTCACGAGCCCGACGACGCCGATCACGCAGGCCGTCCTTCGGAGCGGCGCGGTCGAGGGTGACGCGGTCGTGGCCACCGCACGGTTCCGGCTCTCCGGTGAGGCGCCGGCGTCCTCCCCCGTCGTCGTGACGGCGACGGCGCTGGTGGCGGCGGATCAGGACGCGGCGGCAGTCCCGGCGAGGACCGAGGCTGGCGTCATCGTGACGGGAGGCGCCCGATGAGCTCCGACGGTGGGTGTTCAACGTGGGGGAGGGCACTCGCCGCGGCGGCGATCCTGGCGGGGACCCTCGGCGTAGGGACGGCTTCTGCGGCCCCGCTCCCTCTCCACTCGGGAGACATCAACCTCGACGAGCTGGTCAACGTCGCCGACATCAACTGCTACATCGGCGCTGTTCTGACGCAGGCCCAGGGGGATCCCAATCCCGTCTGCCAGGCGGTGAGCGACGCGGACGCGGATCTTCAGTGCGACGGCAAGCTGGACGTCACGGACGTCCAGCGCATCATCCTGCTGCGCCTCTACAAGCTGAGCTCAGATGAGGGGATCAACGGGCTCATCGCGGTCGCGGACCCGGACCGGGACGACCTCCACAACGGCTGCGACGAGGACGATGACGGGGACACCTACCCGGACACCTGCGAGATCGCCAATGGGACCGATCCGCTGGATCCCTTGTCCTTCCCGACCGCCATCAACGCCTGCTCGTGTCCTGGCGGCTGCGCCATCGGTGGCGACTGCGTCGCGGCTGATGCGCTGAACCCAACGAACACCTGCGAGAAGTGTGTGCCGGGGACCAACCCCACCGGGTGGGTCTCTCTGTCGGGCGCGACCTGCGACGATGGCGACACCTGCACGACCGGGGACACCTGCGTCGGCGGAACCTGTCAGGCCGTCGAGGTCCAGTGCGCTGACGACGGGAACCCCTGCACCTTGGATGCGTGCAACCCCGCCAGTGGTACGTGCGGCTTCCCGTTTGCGAATGGGACCGGCTGTGACGATGGGGACCTCTGCACCACGGGCGACACCTGCCAGGTCGGCGCGTGTGTGGGCGCCCTGACCACCTGCTCCGATGACGGTGACCCCTGCACCCAGGACACGTGCAACCCGGCGACGGGCGCCTGCAATTCGGTAGCTGCGGACGGCACTGCGTGCGACGACGGTGACCCCTGTACGCTGCTCACCTCCTGCACTGCGGGCGCGTGCGCCGGTGTTCCGAAGTCCTGCCCGGACGATGGGGATCCGTGCACAGTTGACGCCTGCGACGCCGTGACCGGCGCGTGCGGGGGGGCCGCCGCGCCGGGGACGCTCTGCGATGACGACAACCCGTGCACTGCCAGCGACGCGTGCGGCGCCGGGGGGTGCGCGGGTGCGCCGGTGGCGAACGGGACGTCCTGCGACGACGGCAACTCGTGCACGACCACCGACACCTGCCAGGCTGGCACGTGCAGTGGCGGTGGGGTGAACCCCAACGGGACTCCGTGCGACGACGACAACGGGTGCACGCAGGGGGACGTGTGCCAGTCCGGCCTCTGTGCTGGCTCGCCCGTGGTCAACGGCACGGCCTGCGACGACGGAGACCTCTGCACCGTCCTCGACCTGTGCACCGCTGGAGCTTGCGCCGGTACCGCAAAGTCCTGCCCCAGCGACGGCAACGCCTGCACCACTGACGTGTGCAACCCGGACACCGGAGCCTGCGGTGTAGCGGCCGGGGACGGGACGACCTGCACGGACGCGGACGCCTGTACCTCGGGAGACGTGTGCATCGGAGGCGCGTGCCAGGGCATCCCGGCGACGTGCGGCGATGACGGCAACCCCTGCACCGCGGACGCCTGCGACGCGCAGACCGGCGCATGTGGCGTCACGGCCCTGAACGGGGCCCTCTGCGACGACGGGAACCTCTGCACGGTCAATGACGTGTGCAACGCTGGGGTGTGCCAGGGCGTTGCTCTCGGCTGCGGGTCTGACGGCGATCCGTGCACCCTCGACCTGTGCAATCCGGCCACGGGCGCCTGTGGTGTGCCGGCGCCCAACGGGACCTCCTGTGACGACGGCAACTCCTGCACGGCCCTCGACGTGTGCGGCGCTGGCGTGTGCGCTGGCACGGCGCTCCCGAATGGCTCCACCTGCAACGACGGTGATGCCTGCACGGCGAACGACGCCTGCACGGCCGGCGTGTGTGCGGGTGCTGGGGTCGGTGAGGGCGGCGCTTGCGACGACGGCAACCCCTGCACCGCAGGAGACGCCTGCACCGGCGGATCCTGCGCTGGCACAGCCGTTGCCAACGGCACGGCGTGCAGCGACGGTGATGTCTGCACCGTGTCCGACGTGTGTCAGGCTGGCGCCTGCCATGGTGCCCCCAAGGCGTGCGCGGACGACGGCAACCCCTGCACCAGCGACGTCTGTGATCCCGCGACAGGCGGCTGCGGACTCGCGCTTCCGAACGGGACCGTATGCAGCGACGCCAACCTCTGCACCACGGGGGATGCGTGCAGCGCCGGCGCTTGCGCCGGGACCCCTGTCACCTGCGGTGACGACGGTAACCCTTGCACGAGCGACATCTGCAACGGGGCGACCGGTACCTGTGGGGCGCCGGCTGCGGAGGGTGCGGCGTGCGACGACGGCAATGTCTGTACGTCTGGAGACACCTGCTCCGCAGGCGTGTGCGCCGGGACCGCAGTGACCTGTGCCAGCGACGGCGATCCCTGCACCGTGGACGTGTGCGACCTCGCCACGGGAGCGTGCGGCGTGGCGGTGCCGAACGGTACCGCCTGTGACGACGGCGACCAGTGCACCGTCGCGGACGTGTGCACCGCCGGGGTGTGTGGTGGTGCCCCGAAGACCTGCGCCGACGACGGGCACGAGTGCACGGCAGACGAGTGCGATCCGGCGACCGGAGAGTGCTACCCGCCGGCTGCCAACGGCACGGCCTGCGACGATGGCGACGCATGCACCGCGGACTCCTGCTCCAACGGCGTGTGCGTCGGCGCACCCGTCGCCAACGGATCTCCGTGTGACGACGACAACCTGTGTACCACGGGAGAGACCTGCACGGCGGGCGTCTGTGGCGGTGGCTCGGGTGTCCCCGACGGCTCCCCCTGCGACGACTCCAACTCCTGCACCGTGGGCGAGCTCTGCACTGGCGGCACCTGTGGGGGCGGCGCAACTCTGCCCAATGGCGCGTCCTGCAACGACGGGGACGCTTGCACTCACAGCGACCAGTGCCAAGGCGGGAGCTGTGGCGGCGTGATCCTCACCTGCGCAGACGACGGCAACCCATGCACAGTAGATGTCTGCAATGCGTCGACCGGGTCATGCGGGCAGTGGGCCGGGGATGGCTCATCTTGCAGCGATGGGGACGCGTGCACCACGGGCGACGTGTGCCTCAGCGGAGCGTGTCAGGGTGGCTCGGTCTTCTGTGCCCCCGATGGCGACCCGTGCACGGTTGACGCCTGCGTCAGCGGCTCCTGCGGGGCCCCGGCTCCCAACGGCACGACCTGCGACGATGGGGATCTGTGTACGTCCAGCGACGCCTGCACCGGCGGCACCTGCGGCGGCCTGGCGGTGATCTGTCCTGACGACGGCGACGCGTGCACGTCCCAGACCTGCCAGGGAGGGACCTGTGGGCTCCCGGTGCCGAACGGCGGTCCTTGTGACGACGGCAACCCGTGCACGGCAGATGCGTGCGTCGGTGGTGTCTGCATCAGCACGCCCCTGGCGAACGGGACGTCCTGCGATGACGGCGACGCCTGCACGACGGGCGACATGTGCGCCGGGGGCGCGTGCATCGGTACGGGCGTTGGCAACGGTAACCCCTGCGACGACGGCAACCCTTGCACCGCGGGTGACGTGTGCTCGGGCGGCGCCTGCGCCGGTACCGTGGTGTCCAACGGGACGTCCTGCACCGACGGAGACCTGTGCACGACTGGCGACCAGTGCTTGGGCGGCGCCTGCCTCGGCACGCCCAAGACCTGCGCAGACGATGGCAACGGCTGCACCGTGGACGCCTGCAACCCGATGACCGGCGCCTGCGGCGTTGCGGCCGCCGACGGGACGGCCTGTGACGACGGCGAGATCTGCACGTACCTGGATGCGTGCAGCTCGGGGTCCTGTGGCGGCGCCGAAGCGGGTTGCTCGGCCGAGTGTACGGCGTCGTGTGTGCCGGGGGACTGCACTGCGCCCGGCTCGAACGGGACGGCCTGCGATGACGGGAACCCGTGCACCCTGAATGACCTGTGCCAGGCCGGGGTCTGCTCCGGGACGCTGAAGACCTGCGGCGACGACGGAAACTCCTGCACCCAGGACGCGTGCAACCCCGCGACGGGGGCGTGCGGCGTGGCGCTGCCGAACGGTACGAGCTGTGACGACGGCAACACCTGCACGACGGACGCTTGCCAGGCGGGGGTGTGCGTCGGCGCGCCGCTCGCGAATGGCGCTCCCTGCAGCGACGGGGACGCCTGCACGGGCGGTGACACGTGCCAGGGCGGCGCCTGCCAGCCCGGCGCGCCCATCCTGGGCTCGTGCGATGACGGCAACCCCTGCACCATCAACGACACCTGCGTCGCGGGTGCCTGCGCCGGCACGGTGGTCCCCAACGGCACCGTGTGTAGTGACGGAGACGCCTGCACGTTGGGAGACACATGCTCCTCCGGCACTTGCTCGGGCGCTCCCAAGACCTGCGGCGACGACGGCAACGCATGCACGACGGACGTGTGCGACTCGGTGACCGGCCTGTGCGGTGTCGCGGTGGAAGACGGCACGGCGTGCGATGACGGAGATCTGTGCACGGTAGGCGATCTGTGCGTTGCGGGCACGTGCGGCGGCGCGCCCAAGAGCTGCGCCAATGACGGCAACCCCTGCACAGACGACGTCTGCGACGCGGCGACGGGCGCGTGCGGCGTGGCGAGGCCCAACGGTACGTCGTGCAACGACTCCAATGCATGCACGAGCGGCGACGCCTGCGTCGCTGGCACCTGCAATGGCGTCGCGGTCGTGTGCGGCGACGACGGCAACGAGTGCACGACCGACGCCTGCAACCCCGCCACCGGCACCTGCGGGGTCCCCGTAGCAGAGCTGACCCCCTGCGCCGGGGGTGACTCCTGCTCCACGTGGTCCTGCTCTGCCGGCATCTGCGCTTTCGAGGCCCCAGGGCCCGATGGTGCGGGCTGCGACGACGACAACGCCTGCACCAGCGGCGATCAATGCCTTGGCGGGTCCTGCCTCGGCACCCCGCTCTACGCAGGCGGGTGTGATGACGGCGACACGTGCACCCTCAACGATGCGTGCGTGGGTGGAGCCTGCGTCGGCCAGGCGGTTCCCAACGGCACGAGCTGCGACGACGGGGACCTGTGTACCGTCGCCGATGCGTGCGTGGCAGGGGCCTGCACCGGGACGCTCAAGTCCTGCGCCAACGACGGCAACCCATGCACGGACGATGTCTGCAATGGGGCGACCGGAGCCTGCGGGGTGGCTGTCACCAACGGTAGCCCATGCTCAGACGGGAGCACCTGCACCTACCTGGACGCGTGCTCCGGGGGGACCTGCGCCGGCACGTCCGTCACCTGCGACGACGACGCAAATCCATGCACGACCGACCAGTGCAACCCGGCGAACGGAACCTGCGGAGTGGGTCTCCCCGACGGCTCGGGGTGCAGCGACGGTGACCTGTGCACGGTGAGCGACGTCTGTCTGGGTGGCGCCTGCGGGGCCGTGGCGGTGACGTGCTCCAGTGACGGGAACGCCTGCACGACGGACACCTGCAATCCCGCGTCTGGCCTCTGCGGCATCGCGGTGGAGGACGGGGCGGTCTGCTCGGATGGGGCGGCGTGCACCGTCAATGACGCCTGTGTGTCCGCGGAGTGCGCCGGTACGGCGACCGAGTGCCCCGACGACAGCAACCCTTGTACCGTCGAGGCCTGCAACACCGGCAGCGGCGCCTGCGGGCTGCCCGCCGCAAACGGCACGGCCTGCGATGACGGCAACCCCTGCACCACCGGCGATGCCTGCGCGGCCGGCGCCTGCCAGGGCACGCCCGTCGCGTGCGCCGACGACGGCGACCCGTGCACGTCTGACGTCTGCAACCCGGGGACGGGGGTCTGCGGCGCTCCCGCCGCCGACGGCATCGCCTGCGACGACGGCGATGTGTGTACGGTGCTCGACACCTGCTCGGGCGGCGTCTGTGGCGGCACGCCCAAGACCTGCGCCGATGACGGGAACCCGTGCACCACGGATGCCTGCGACCCATCGAGTGGCGCGTGTGGCGTAGCAGTTGTCAACGGGACGCCCTGCGACGAGGGTGGCCCGTGCGTCATCGAGGCGTGCCAGGCAGGTTCCTGCACCGTCACGGGCAACCAGGATGGCGCCTCGTGCGACGACGAGGAGGCGTGCACCACGGGCGACACGTGCTCCGGTGGCCTGTGCGCGGGGACCCCGCTCGCTGATGGCTCCACCTGCGACGATGGGAACCCGTGCACGTCCAGTGTCGGCTCCTGCGCCAGCGGTACGTGCGAGGCCACGGCGCTCGCCGACGGGACCGCCTGCGACGACGAGGACTCCTGCACCATCGCGGACGCCTGCTCCGCCGGCACCTGCGTGGGCCTGGAGAAGACCTGTGCCAGCGACGGCAACCCGTGCACCAGCGACGTCTGCAACCCTGCGACGGGCGGCTGCGGCGTGCTCGCGGAGGACGGTTCGTCCTGCGACGATGCCGCGGCCTGCTCGACCGGTGACGTCTGCGTCGCCGGGGTCTGCGCTGGCGCCGTGGTGGGCTGCGCCGATGACGGCAATCCCTGTACGGCCGATACCTGCGACGCGGGTACGGGTGTGTGTGGCGTGCCCGTCACCGACGGGACCGCGTGCAGCGATGGTGACTCATGCACCATCGCCGATCAGTGCATCGGCGGTACCTGCTCGGCGGCGCCCGTGATCTGTCCGGACGACGACAACCCCTGCACCCTGGACTCCTGCAACGAGCAGGGTCAGTGCGGCGTGCCCGCAGCCAACGGCTCCGCCTGTGATGACGGGAACCCGTGCACGACCGACTCCTGCCTCGACGGCGTGTGCGTGTCGGAGACGGTCTCCGACGGCACAGTCTGCGACGACGGGAACGGCTGCTCCGGCAACGACCTGTGCATGCAGGGCGTATGCACTGGCCTGGCGGTCCCCAACGGCTCGCCGTGTGACGACGAGAACGCCTGCACCGCCGGTGACACCTGCTCGATGGGCACCTGCTCGGGCTCGGCCGTCGCCAATGGGACCGCCTGCAGCGACGGGGATCTCTGCACCACAGCCGACATGTGCACGGGCGGGGTGTGCGGTGGGACTCCCAAGTCCTGTGGCAGCGATGGCAACCCCTGCACGACCGACGTCTGCAACCCGCAGACCGGGGCATGCGGCGTCGCCCTCGTCGATGGGACCCTCTGCGAGGACGGGAGCCCGTGCACCAACCTGACGACCTGCACGGCCGGCGTTTGCTCGGGGAGCCTCGTCACGTGCGGGACCGACGACAACACCTGCACGGTCGACGTGTGCAATCCCGTGTCTGGAGCGTGCGGCCTCAACGCCGCGAACGGGAATCCCTGCACGGACGGGGAGGCCTGCACCTCGGGTGACGCCTGTCTCAACGGTGTCTGCACCGGAGCTGGGGCCACCTGCGAGCCCCAGGGCAACCCGTGCGTCCTCGACCTGTGCGACGCGGTCACTGGGCTGTGCGGCGTTCTGGCGCCCGATGGCACCCTCTGCGACGATGGTGACGCATGCACGACGGGTGACGTGTGCTTTGCCGGAGCGTGCGTCGCAGCCAACGCCTCGGGGACGAGCTGCGACGACGGCGACCTCTGCACGACGGGTGATGCCTGCTCTGGCGGCGCCTGCGTGGGCAGCGCGGTGACATGCGCGGACGATGGCAGCGCTTGCACCCAGGACGTCTGCAACCCGCTCACCGGTTCCTGCGGGCTTCCGACGGCTGACGGCGGAGCCTGCGACGACGGCAACCCCTGTACGACCGGCACGACGTGCGTTGGCGGCACCTGCGGCGGTGGGACGACCACCACATGCGCCGACGACGGTGATCCCTGCACGGTGGACGCATGCAACCCGGCGACGGGCCTGTGCGGCGTCGCGGCCGCCGACGGGGCTCCGTGCGACGACGGTGAGCAGTGCACGGTACCCGACGCGTGCACGGGCGGGGTGTGCTCTGGCCCGACCTACGAGGCCTGTACGGATCCCCAGGCCGGACTGACGTGCCTGCTCTCCGGCGACCAGGGCGAGACCGTGGAGTGCCCGATTCGCCTGGCCCGCTCGTCGATTGGTGCCCCCGTCCCGACGGCGCTCCAGTTCAACATGCACTACGACGGCACGAAGGCGGTCATCAGCCACTTCAATGACGGAGAGAAGTGCTTCGTCCCGACCGTCTGCGTTCCGTGGGACATCCCGACCAACTTCTCCTCGCTCCAGTCGGGTCACGCGGTGTCGCTGAGCCCCGCCCTCGGGAGCTGGGTGACCGGCGGGTCGGTGGTTCTCTCCAACTCCAGCGATCCGACGGCACCGCTGGCCACGGGGTACTTCGACAACGGGGTCGTCGTGGACGACGACATCGTGTTCACCGCGGTGTTCACCCTGGCGGAGGCCGTGTCCGCGTCAACGCCGGTCGAGGTGACGATGGACAACGTGGTCGCCTCCGACGCGTCTGCGACCGGTCTGCCGGTGGAGATCCTCAACCTTGTGATCAAGACCTCGCCGTGATGCGCGACCCGCTTTGGTCCGGGCGGCGACACCTGGTCGCCATACTTTTCGGGTGCGTCGCCCTGACCGGCTGCTCTGACGCAACGGTCTCCGATTCGGCCGACGCGGGGGACGCCACGAGCGCCAGCTCGGTGGTCGTCTCCTTCGTCCGACCGATGGACGACGAGGCCTTCGAGCTGTCGGTCGCCGCCGCTGGCGTCCCGGTGGTCTTGGAGGTCCAGGGCATCTCCCTTGCGGCCGGGGGCGACGGCGTCGCCCTGTCCCTCGACGGTGCCTCCGCGATGACCCTTCGCGCGTTGACGGGGACCGTCATTGTCACCGAGCCCGGGCTGCACGTCCTTGGGGCCCAGGCGGTCAAGGGGGATGGGAGCGCCTACGAGGGCTCCGGCTCCAAGGACTCCGTGACGTTCTCCGTCGTGTCCGCCTGCACCACCGATGGGGAGTGCGCGGACAAGAACCCGTGCAGCACAGAGGCCTGCGAGGAGGGGCTGTGCAGCTACGAGGCGGTGGCAGGCTGCTGCCTCACTGCCGCCGAGTGTGGAGACGGTGAGGTGTGCGCCAACAACCGGTGCGAGCAGAAGAACATCCTGCTCTGCAAGACCGACTCCGACTGCACCGGGAAGCTTGTGTCGCCCGCGGTTCTTGGCCCGTGCCAGTTGGAGGCGTGCAACGGCGACGCCTGTGAGCTGGTCGTTCGGGACGAGCAGCCTTGTGACGACGGCAACCCTTGCACGGGCAGCGGGACCTGCGCCGGCACCATCTGCACCCCTGGCCCCGCGCTGGCCTGCAACGACAATGACCCATGTACGGATGACGCCTGCGTGGACGGCGGCTGCGTCGGTACTCCCAATACGGCTCCGTGCGACGACGGAGACCCGTGCTCCCTCGGAGACGTGTGCTCGCAGGGGGTCTGCTCCGGCACACCCGACCCGGAGTGTGTTCCCCCGCTCGGCGAGCCCATCTGTCTGGTCACGGGCGCGGCAGACGCGGAGGTCGTCTGCCCCTTCCGCCTGGTCCGAATCGGCCAATCCGTCGCTCTACCGGCCGCGCTCCAGATGACCGTGCTGTACGACGCGAACCGCATCGCGTTCGTTCGGTTCGAGGACGAGTCCTGCATCGGGGGCCCCTGCCAGCTCATGTCCACGCCCCCTGTTCCTCTGTGGCCATCGGGACACTCGGTGAGCTTGTCGCCGGGCGACGCCGCCGCCTGGGCGGGCAAGGGCTCGGTGGTGATCGCCAACATCTCGGACCCCACGGCGCCCATCTCCGATGCGTACTTGGATCCCGAGGGGACCATCCAGGGAGACCCGCAATTCGTACAGGCCGTCTTCAAGCGGAAGGTCGATGGTACGGACCCGGTGACCCTCTCCAACGTGGTGGTGGCCAACGCGGCGGCCGAGTCGATCCCGGCCGTGGTCTCCGAGCAGAAGATCGTGGTCGGTGATGCCGCGACCTCCATCGCCGCTGCCGCGTGCGCCATGACAGGGGATGCACTCGATCAGATCGATTGCCCCGTGCGCCTCGCGGCCGTCAGCTCGGGCGCCCCTCCCGCCACCGCGCTGGAGCTGGTGATGGACTACCCGAAGGAGCGCGCCCGCATCATCGGGTTCTTCGACGAGCTGTGCTTCGAGGGAGTGGGCTGCTTCGACCAGGTGGTCGCGGGGCAGGGGGCCCTTCCCCTCTCCACGGGTCACCAGGTGAGCATTGCTCCGACGACCTTCGAGGGGTGGTCTGGCAGCGGCGCGGCCATCATCGTGCACCCCGGGGCTCCCCACACGCCCCTCACCGAGGCCTGGTACAACGAGGCGGGCGCGCTGGTCGGCGATCCAGTCGTCTTCCGTGCGCGCTTCGAGCTCCTCTCCCCCGCTCCCGCGTCGGCCCCCGTTCTGGTTACATTGGACGGCGTCGCCGCGGCCGACGCGGACGCATTCTCCCTCCCTGTGACCGTGACCGGCGGGATCATCGTGAGCGGTGAGCCCTAGGGAACATCGGGCGTCCAGGACGGGGGCGCGAGCTTGCGTCCACGAGGATGTCTCCGGTCCCGCGTTCGGCGACCAGCCTGAAGTCCGGCTGGATCGATCCCCCGGTAACCGTGGGCGGTTGACGCCAGGGGCCCTTGCACGCTACCAAACCCGGGCGTGGATCCCACACACGGTCGGGTTCCTGGACGGGGGAGAACGTCCGGATGCTCACGAGCCGGCGCTCGCAGAGGCTGACTTCCCCGAGGGGGTAGCGGAGGCATGGAATGACGGTGACCCGCTCGGTTCAGTGGCTCCTGGCCGCGCTCGTGCCCCTCGCCTTGGGGTGCGTGGAGGCATCCAAGCTCCCGCCCTTCTCCGGGTTCGGTGGAGCCAAGGACGCTGGCGGCACCGAGCTACGCCTCACCATCGCGTCGCCCACCGATGGCGCGGTCATCGAGACTCCGGGCTTCGACGCCGACATCGTCGTCAAGGTGGAGGTGGAAGGCATCGAGCTGTCGGAGTTCGGCAACGTTCTCACCATGACGCTGGACGGCAAGGAGAAGGGCCGCATCTTCGAGGGGGACGGGTTCACCTTCACTGCGGTGCCCCTCGGGGCGCACACCATCGCAGTCGAGGTGGTGGACGACGCCGGTGAGGCCGTCGGTGGGACCGCCGGGCGGGCGTCCATCAAGGTTACGGTCATTCAGGGCGACACGGGGGGTGACCTCGACGCCGGCGCCAGCGAGTGCTCCAAGGATGACGACTGTGCCTATCTGGTGGAGGGCATCTCCTGTCAGACCGCGAGCTGCGAGGACGGCGCGTGCCAGACCGGAGCCATGAAGGATGGGCTGGCGTGCGACGACGGCGATCCTTGCACCATCGAAGACGAGTGCGACGGGGGCGGCTGCCAAGGGGTGCAGGACGACTGCGAAGACGACAACCCCTGCACAACGGACACGTGTGACAAGAAGAAGGGCTGCCGAAACAACCCCAACACGAAGGCGTGCGACGACGGCGACCCCTGTACCCTCGGGGACGTGTGTTCGCAAGGTGCCTGCAAGGGGCAGGGTCTGCTTGGCTGCGACGATGGCGACGCCTGCACGACGGACGCGTGCGATCCCGGGAGCGGAGGCTGCGTGTCCCTGCCCGCGGTGCTGGACTGCGATGACGACAACGAGTGCACCGACGACGCCTGCAACCCTGACGACGGGACCTGTGCCCACGTCCCAGCCGCAGGCAACTGCTTCGACGGGAACCTCTGTACGGATGACGCCTGCGATCCAGAGACGGGGAGCTGTGCGTTCACCCCGGTAGCCCTCGACTGCGACGACGGGAGCCTGTGCACGAACGACGGCTGCGATCCGCTGACCGGTGAGTGCACCTCGGCGCTCAAGCCGCTGTTCTGCAACGACGGCGACGGGTGCACGGACGTGTCCTGCGACCCCCTCACCGGAGGGTGCCTCTATACACCGGTCGCCATCGACTGCAACGACGGCGACCCATGCACGACCGACGCGTGCGACCCGAAGACCGGCGGCTGCCTCAACACTCCGATCGCCGTCAACTGCGACGACGGAAATGTCTGTACCAAGGACACGTGCGACACCGGCTCCCCGGGGGGCTGCAAGCACGAGCCCAACGCTGGCGCGTGTGATGACGCAGACGCTTGTACATACAATGATGTCTGCGCCGCCGGGGCGTGCAAAGGGACCCTGATCAACTGCGGCGACGGCGACCCCTGCACCGTGGACTCATGCGCGGGTGGGTCCTGCCTCAACGAGCCGACAGCCGGCGCCTGCGACGATGGCAACGCCTGCACCGAGAACGACTCCTGCGCGGGTGGGGCGTGCGTTGGGACCACCAAAGCGTGTGACGACGGAGACGTCTGTACCACCGACACCTGCGCCCCCGCGACGGGGTGCAAGCACACCCCGAACACCCTCCCCTGCGACGATGGGGACTCGTGCACGACGGGGGATGCCTGCAAGGACGGCGCCTGTCTCCCAAAGGGCGTCAACACCTGCGATGACAAGAACCCCTGCACCAGCGACCTGTGCAACGCCCTGACCGGCACGTGCATCAACCAGCCCGTCGAGGGACCGTGCAGTGACGGCGACGGCTGCACCGAGGGTGACTCCTGCGACTCCGGCGCGTGCGTCCCCGGGAGCCTCAAGGACTGTGAGGACGCCAACCCCTGCACGACGGACTTCTGCACCGGCGGTGGGTGCGGGCACAGCTTCAACAGCGCTCCCTGCGACGACGGGGACCCGTGTACGGCCAACGACAAGTGCGCTGGCGGGACGTGCACCCCTGGAGCGCCGCTGGTCTGCGACGATGGCGACCCCTGCAACGGCGTCGAGGTGTGCAACATCGCGAGCGGGGGCTGCGAGCTGGACGGCCCTGCTCCCTACTGCGGCGACGGCACCACCGACTGGGCCTGCGGCGAGGTCTGCGATGACGACAACCAGGATGGCGGCGACGGCTGCAGTGCGGACTGCACCTCCGACGAGTCCTGCGGCAACGACTTCCTGGACCCGGGGGAGGAGTGCGATGACGGGAACAAGGACCCGCTCGACGGCTGTGACGCGGACTGCAAGGAGGAGTCTGCGGAGTGCACCGTGGATGGCGACTGCGACGATCTGAGCGTCTGCACGGGAACGGAGAAGTGCAACGCAGGGGCCTGCGCGAAGGGGACGCCGCTGGTCTGCAGCGACGGCATCCCTTGCACACAGGACGGGTGCAACCCGCAGACCGGGTGCACGTTCACTCCAAACAACGCGTCGTGCACCGACGGCATCGCCTGTACGCTCGACACGTGCGATCCGGTGAGCGGCTGCGTCTTCTCGCCCACAGACGCCGCCTGCAATGACGGCATCCTCTGCACGGCCGACTCGTGTGTGCAGGGCTTTGGGTGCAAGCATGTGGCCGACCATGGCGTCTGCGAGGACGGGAACCCATGCACCGCGAACACGTGCAGCACTCTGAGCGGCTGCGTGTCCACGGCGGCTGCGGGCGGGACGCCCTGTGACGACGGTAACCCCTGCACCGAGGGGGACGGGTGCAACGGCACCGCGTGCAAGCCCGGCGGTCCCAAGGCGTGCGACGACGGCATCCCATGCACACTGGACTCCTGCGGCATTGGGGGCCAGTGCCTGCATGCGCCGCAGAACGCGGCGTGCGACGATGGGAACCCCTGTACGGTGGACTCCTGCGCCGAGGTGGCTGGCTGCTCCCACGCGCCCTCGTCGGGGGTGCCCTGCGACGACGGCGACGAGTGCACGCTCGACGACTCGTGCGAGGCAGGACAGTGCGCGGGTGGGACGCTCAATCCATCGTGCTCCACGACCTTCTGCACGGTGTTCGGAGTGAAGGGGGCGACGGTGGACTGCTCACTTCGCATCGCCCGTGCCTCCGAGGCGGAGCCAGTCCCGACGGGTTTGGAGTTCACCCTCTCGTACGATACGGCGGCCCTGACTCTGGACAACTTCTACTCCCGCTGGTGCTTCGGTCCCAACTGCTTCGATGTACCCGCCACCGGCGCCGGCTCCACCTCGCTCCAGTCGGGACACTCGGTCAGCATCGCCCCGACGAAGATCGCAGACTGGAGCGGCTTCGGTGGCGTGATCATCGTCAACGCCGGTGACCCCACCTCGCCTCTCTCCACGGCCTGGCTGGACGAGCAAGGTGAGGTCGTTGGCAACCCCGTGTTCCTGACCGTGCGCTTCGTCCTCGCCGCCGACATCGACGAGGGCGCGCCCGCCTCGGTGGACCTCGACGTGTCGGTGGCCACGGACGGCATCGCGCAGAGCCTCGTCGCGGACCTGATCAAGGGCATCATCATCACATGGCTCCTCTGACACGGCCCCCTGGTCCCCTCCGCCAGACTGTCCCACGTTGGATGGCGGTTCGCTGGACGCTCGCCTCCTTGCTCATGGTGACCGCCGCGTCCCGGTGCGGCGGCGATGGGCCGAGCGCTGCGGATGCCGCCACAGGGGGGCTCGACATCGCCACCGCCAAAGACGCCGCCGTCGACGAGGCCCACGTCGAGGACACGGCGGCCACGGACGCGACCGTCGATGTCCCCCTGCATGACGTCGGCGGATCACCGGACGCCGCCGGGCCCGACGCGCCGGACGCTGCGCCGGACGCGCACCCAGACGCCGAGTCCGACGCGGGGCCCGACGACCCACCCGGCCCCCCGCGCACATGGAACTTCCGGGCCATCGGTGGCGTGTCCATGGGCGCCGCGGCGGCCTTCATCGCGCTGCAGAACCCAGAGAAGTTCGACGTGGTAGGCGCCATGGGCGGCTACATCAACTTCTCGTACTTCGTGCCCGCGGGGAGGCGGCTCCACCTCGGCGGCTTCTGCCCGCTGGAGCAGCTCGAGGCGGCTCCAGACCTGAACGATGCTGTCGCCGTTCCCCCTGTGACGTGTGGACCGGTGCAGCCCACCTTCGAGTACGAGTTCGCCCAGGACTGGAACCACCTTCACTTCGACAACGACGGCAAGACCTTCGACCGCGAGTTCTACGCCGACATCCTCCAGTCGTTCATGATGGCCTTCGGCAACTTCTCGACGGCCCAAGGAAAGAGCGCCTACCTGCCGGCGGGCGTGTCGTGGGAGTGGTGGAGTTCCACCAGTCCGAAAGACCGCTGCGCCGCCCCCCTGCCCGTACCGGCCGAGGCATCCTTCAACGCCGAGTACAACCCGGCGGGAGCCTGGCCCGTGATCCCGTTTTGCGACTCCGACAAGCAAGTGACCCCTGGCCTGGCGAAGAACGAGTTCGACCCGGCCGTGGCGCACGATCGCCCCGTCGACGTGCTCCTGGCCGTGGACATCAACGGCAACGGGCGCCGCGACCTGGGGGAGCCCATCCTCGTGAACCCCGCCGAGCGGTGGAGCGACGTCGGCGCCGACGGCTGCCCCAGCTCCCGAGAGGATGGGTTGGGCGGGTGTCTCCCCTCGGAGGCCATCGCCGCCGACGGAGACCCCAACGGCGATGACTACCACTGGTGGGACAAGCCGGAGGGGACGGAGGGCAACGAGTCCTACGAGTTCGGGGAGCCCTTTGATGACCTCGGAGTCGACGGGGTCCCTGCGGGACTGAGCGGGTTCGCCGACCATGGGGAGGGCAACGGGGTCTACGACTATACCGCGGCGTTTGACCGCATGCGCGCCGTGGACGCGCTCACGCAGATCCGGAATCTCCCGGCCGAAGACCTCGAGAACCTGGACTTCTGGTTCGATGGCGGCATCCGCGATACGTTGCACTCGCTCGTCGCCACTCGGCAGGTGGTGGGGGCGTTGCGGGCGCGGGGCGAGGACATCCGGGTCTATCACAACTTTGCAGGCGCCCCCGACGCGCTGCTCCCCGACTCCCAGGAGGACGCCTTCATCGGCGCCATCCAGTCGGCGGACATCTCGGCGAAGGGCATCGGCAAGCACGTCCTGGTGGAGTACGGGAGCCCGGACGCGACCCAGGCGCAGATCGACAAGGGCGACGGCAAGCACGTCGGGAACATCGGTCAGGCCCTCAACCGGCTCGTGGGCTTCCTCGCGTTCGCGGTCCGCCGCATGCCGGACCCGGACATCCGCAAGGGAGGTGGCCTGACGTCGGATCTCAGCCAGAACCTGACCTTCTACAGCCCCTCCATGAAGGCGCGCCGCAACTACACCGCCATCCTGCCGCCTGGCTACAACGACCCCGCCTTCGCGGACCAGCGCTATCCCGTGATCTTCATGCTGCACGGGCACGGGCAGGAGCCCGTCGACCTGGCGCCAGCCAGCGTCGCCCTGGCTCCCTTCATGATCGATGGGCAGCTCGCGCGGGTGCTCGTCGTCATTCCGGACGGGTCGTGCTGCTGGGTGGACCAGGTGACCGGGCAGCGGGAGTGCGCATGCCGCAAGGGGCCGAGCGGGACGCGCCTGTGCATGGACCCAGCCTGCACAGGTCCCCACGAATCCTGCGAGGAGCGGTCGATTCCCAGCTCCCAGCTCGTCATGGAGTGCCACGACGGCAGCCTCTACCTGAACCTGCTCGCCAACCGGTGGGCGGAGGAGCGAGACGACCTGCGCTACATGGACAGCGTCGTCGACCTGATAGGCGAAATCGATGGCCGATTCCGGACGCGCGCTCCAGAGACTCTCCCCTGACAGCGCGGCTGTCCGCCGTGCGAGTCGAGCGCAGAGCTCCGCGGCCCGTAGCAGTCAGTGAGTAGCTGGTTGTCTCGTTGGTGAGGCGTCGTAGCACGCGACCTGCTCGGGTCGCCGTCGGTACGGGGGTCTTCGTGGTACGCGGTGGCCGCGGAGCCCTGCTCTGAGTGGTGGACGCTACTTCAGGCTGGCGAGCCAGCCGACGAGCGCCTTGAGGTCTGCGTCGCTCCCCTTGAACTCTTTCGCGTGCTTCTTTCCGTGGAGCTCGGACGTCTTCTTGAGGAAGCCGCTCAGCGCGTCCTCCGTGACGCCCTCCCGGGAGCCGACCGTGGACAGCTCCTTGGTGCCCTTCGCCTCCTCGCCGCCCTCCTTCATCACGCCGGCGCTCTTGACCGAGTGGCACTTGGTGCAGCCGTTCTTGGTGAAGATGTCCTTGCCATCTGCGGACGCGAGGCCGACTCCCAGGACGGTGGTGAGAGCTGCGGTCGAGATGAATGTGACGAGCTTGCGAACGAACATGACTTCCTCCAGTCTACCCTCGGGGTTCGACTCCCGGCGACGTCTTCGCGCTCTCGAACCCCGAAACCCGTTGATCCCGTGACGAAATGTCTGACCGGCCACCCAGCCGGCCGACGCCGGGCCACCGACGCCACACCCACTCCGAAATTCTCTCTGGTCTGTGGCCCGTGACCTCCATGGTGGTCCAGAGGTGCTATCTCCTGCCTCTCTGGTTCGTCTGTCGGGGCAACGACGGGAACCATACTCCCTGTCTCGTGGCTCGCGCATTGATCTTGCTCAATCCTGGGATTGATCTGGATCAAGCTCGGCGCTCGGGGCGCTGGCACGAGACGTGCGAGACTCCAGGGACTCTGCGGCGGCCCGGGCTCGAGAGGAGACCAGCGCGCGTGGTGCCAGTCCCGCGGCCAGAAGCAACGCGACCAGGGTGAGGAAGCCGAGGGCCTCCCGGCGTCGAAGGCGCTGGGAATACGGGGCGTGGCGCCGGGCTCCCGCGAAGAGCACGCCGTACATGCGAATGACGGTGATGCCGTTCAGCGCCGCCGCGAGCACCACGGCGAAGCCCACCTGGGGGTGGGCGGCGACCGCGCCGTCGATGAGGAGCTCGCCGCCGATGAAGCCGAGGGTGCCGGGGAAGCCGGCGCTCGCCAGGCCCAGGAGCAGGAAGCACGCAGCGAGCAGCGGCGTCCTGCGGTAGCCCCCGTGGAAGTGGAGCAGCGAGAGGTCGCCTCGGCGCGCCTCCAACACACGCAAGGTCATGCCGAAGCCCGTCAGCGCGAGGCCGGCGGACAGCCACACGACCAGGGCGCCGGTCAGGCCGACCTCGGAGGCGCCCTCCAGGCCCGCGAGGACCAGCGCCGACTCACTCAGGAAGAGGAACCCGAAGGCGCGCCGGGCCTCGGTCTGGACCAGGGCCAGGGCGGCGCCATACACGGCGGTCAGCAGGGACAGCTCGCCGACGATGCTGAGGAGGTCGTCCGGGGCGGTCGGCAACACGAGGCGGACGAAGGCGTAGGCGCCGAGCTGTGGCACCGAGAACAGCGTCGCAAGGCTCATGGGGCCGCGCTCCATGAGGGGGGGAAGCCAGGAGTGCATGGGGACGATGCCCTTGCGCACCAGCACGGCCGCGGTCACCAGCGCCGAGCCGACCAGCGCGGCGTCGCCCCCCACTGCGAGGAGGACGGCGCCGGCCACGAACGTGACCACCGCGACGCCCATGTAGACGGCGAAGACACGCAGGGTCCCCGCCGTCGCCTCGCCGCGCGCCCTCAGGGCGAGCAGTGGTGGGATGATTGCGAAGGCCCACAGCACGGCGAGCACCACGGGATCCTGGGCACAGAACGTAGCGAGCACGATGGCCTCGGCTGCCAGTGTGCGCGGCTCCTCGTGGGTGCCCAGCCGGGTGAGGGGCATCACGAGCACCACGAGCGCGAAGACCAGCGCGCCGAAGGGCAGGAGCAGGGCTGACAGCTCGTCCACGCCGAGCAGGGGGCGGCCCGCGATGGCGCCGAGCAGGGGGTCCCGCAGGGGACCCTGCCCAGCGGAGACCCACGCGACGGCGATCGCGACCCCGAGGGTGAGCCCCACACCTGCGAGGGAGACGCGGCGGACCGTCTCCGGGCGGAGGCGCAGCCAGGTGATCGCCGAGGCCAGCGTCGGGAGGGCGACAACGAGGGTCAGCCACGGGAAGGAGAGCTCAGCCACGACGTCCACCCCCGAGCCGGTCGGTCCAGCGACGCTCGGCGCGGTCGAGGACCCGGAGGGCGCGCAGCACCGGCGCGACGACCCAGCGGTCGAGCCAGGGGTCCAGGTGGCCGCGCTCCAGGCTCCAGCGATAGAGGTGGCGCTGCCAGGAGGGCGGGACCAGGCGCTCCAGGTGGCCGCCCGTCCGCGGCACCACTCCGCCGACCGCGTTGGCGGTGGTGGTGAAGTCGTGCAGCGCCGACGGGGCCCGCAGGAGCTGGAGCGTGCGGACGCAGGCGTGGCCCACGGCGTGGGCCACCGGGAGCCAGCGGAACCCGAGGCCCACCTCGGCGATGATCACGCCCACCTGGGTGAGCGACGCATAGGCCAGCGCCGACTTGACGTCGGACTGGACGCGCCCGACGAAGGTGGCGTGCAGGGCGGTCAGGGCGCCGATAACGGTGACCGCGGCGGCCGCAGCGGGCGAGCGGTCGAGCAGGGGGGCCGCCCGCAGCAGCAGGTACGCCCCGGCGTGCACGGAGAGGGCCCCATAGAAGATGGCGCTCGACGGGGTGGGCCCCTCCATGGCGCGCGGGAGCCACCCGCAGAGCGGCAACTGCGCGGACTTGCCGATGGCCGCGATCATGAGCAGGAGCGCGGCGGCGGTCGCCGGTCCCGCGTCGATGGCGGTCGCGCCGTGTGGCCAGGGGGCGTCTCCAAGGACGTGCAGGAGCTGACCCGTGCCGACCAGGTGGTGCAGCAGGACCGCGGCGCCGAGCAGGCCGATGTCGGTGAGGCGGTAGATGGCCAGGGTGCGCAGGCCGTTTCGGACCGGCTCGGGGCGCTCGTGGTAAAAGGCGATGAGCAGCGCGGAGGCAAGGCCCACGAGCTCCCAGCCGAAGAAGATCGTCTCGATGGAGGCCCCGAGCACAGTCAGGGTCATGCCGGTGGCGAACAGCGCGTGCAGGACGAAGAAGCGGTTGTAGCCTGGCTCCCGGTGCAGGTAGCGGTGCGCGAAGGAGCCGACGACGCCGCAGAGGACCACGGTGAGCAAGGCGAAGGGGGCCGAGAGCCGGTCGATGAGCAGGCCCACGTGGAAGGAGTAGTGGCCGACCGAGAACCAGGCGCCGAGAGGAATGACGAGCCGGTCGAGGCCCGCCGAGGCCATCACGCCGATCAGCGCAAGGTTGCAGAGGACCGCCAGCGTGAACGTGAAGCGGACCAGCGTCCCCGTGACCCCCTCGGGGAGAGGGCGCCCCGCGAGGGACGCGACGCCGAGGGTGGCGAAGAGGGCCGCGGGGGCAAACGCGGACGACAACGCGAGGGTCGTCGCCAACAGCTCCGGGCTCACAGGCTCACCTCCAGGGGGCCCGTGCGGGCACAGCGAAGGTGGTCTCGGTGGCCGCGGTACCAGTCCGCCGACGCGGGCACGATGGGGAGCCGGCGCGATGACGGCGCGTAGGGCTCGAAGCCACCATGGGGGCCCAGCACGTGGAGCTGCGCCCCGTCGGGCGCCAGAGTGGCCACGCGAATCCACCGGTTGCGGACGAGGCGCTCGATGCTCGGATTGGCGGCCACGACCCGCAGCAGGTCCTCGGGGGGGGCCTCCACGATGACGAGCAGGCGCACGGGCTCGTGGATCTCCACCATCTGCCACGTCAGGCCCGTGCGCAGGTCGCTGGAGTGGCCGTCCATGACCCCGACCATGCCGGTCAGGTTGTGCGGCAGCTTGGTCCCGCACCCGTACCCGGTCGGGTCCACCCGGCTGAACCAGTACTCCAGGTTGATCCCCACGCCCACGGGGACAACCGCCGCCAGGACGCGAGCCAGGATCGAGCGGTCCGGGTCCGTGGTCGGGTCGTAGGAGACGAGGAAGGCGCGGCGGTCCAGGAACAGGGCTCGCGTACGCTCGCGGCGCCCGATGATGGCGACCGCGTTGGTGGAGTGCCCGTACTCGGGGCGGGGTTGGGCCAGATCGCTGGCGCGCCCTTCCACGTGGGCCAGGGCCAGGCCCGGGGGGAACCACGAGGGGGCGGACTCGAAGCGGCGGGACCGCTCGTGGGCGTTGCGGGCCCGCGCCTGGTCCAGGACCCGATGGACCTGGGCGACCGCCTCCCGGTGCGTCGCGGGGATGCGCTCTTCGTCGTAGATGGAGATGGCGTCGCGACACGTGTCGTGAAACGCACCAAGAAAGTGTGTCTCCGGCGGTATGACGATCCCTTGCGTCGAGAGCATGGCGCGAACGCGACCGTCATTCGCCATCTGTGCGAATGCTCGTGCGTTTGGGCCGCCACCGTTCCCTCCGCAGGCGCCGCACTCGTAGGCGGACAGGTGGGGGTTGTTGACGCTGGACGATCCGTGTCCGAGGACCAGCACCAGGCGGGAGAGGCGGCGGGTCAGGCCGATGTCCTCCAGGAGGCGGCGTACCATGCCGGCCATCTCCTCGACGGTGAAGCCCACGTAGGTACCGAGGACGGGCGCTGCGGCGGGTTGCCGGTCCAGCGCGAGGCGCGAGCGGGACGCCGGGCGCAGGACCCACGCGACGGCGGCGTTGGCGGCGCTGACGAGCCGCGGAAAGAGGACGCGCAGGACCAGCGGGACGGCGGCCGCGAGGCCCAGGGCCGCCGTCAGCACGGACCCTCGGGCCAGGGTCCGGCTCGACACGCGCAGCGAGATGGCGGCGCCGCCGATCAGGCGTCGGGCTCGCTCGCGGCGGCCGGCCCGTACGGTGAGACCCTCGTCCACCTCCTCGCCGATCTGGTGATCCGGACGCACGGTGATCGGGCAGAGCGGGCGAGGGCGCGCGTCGGCCGCGCCGCGGAAGTACATGGC
This sequence comes from Myxococcales bacterium, assembly GCA_045863395.1. Classification (GTDB taxonomy): domain Bacteria; phylum Myxococcota_A; class UBA9042; order JABWCM01; family BTVJ01; genus BTVJ01. The sequence continues at coordinate 86,093 of BTVJ01000001.1, read as the reverse complement.
GACCCCGAAGAACCCTGCGACGCCGAAGGTCTCGCAGGACGGGGCGAGCTCCTCCAGGTGGCGGCGCAGGGACTCCTCCCGGTCGTCGATGCACGCGATCACCTGGAACTCGGCCGGTGGCGGCGGGTGCGGGGGGTGGGCCGTGTGGACCGCGAGCCCATCGAGGACCATGGTCGCGTGGCTCCGTTCGTAGGCCAGGTGGAGCAGGCGCCGCCTCTCGAGGGAGGGCAGGGCGTCCAGCTCTGCGAGGAGCGCTGCCGTGTCGTCTGCGCTCAGGCCCTGGACCCGCGCTGCCGGCAGGCCGAGGAGCTGGGCGAGCTGGAACAGGAGCCACGCGCGCTCCTGCGCCGTGGGGGCCACGGGTGGCGGGAGCTGGGCGCGCAGGTGGGCGCGCAGCGACGCCAGGGGGCCGCTGAAGCCCAGCGTCTCCCGCGCGACGTGCGCCAGGGCGTGGCGCTCGAGCACCAGGCGCAGCGCGAGCAGGTCCAAGACCCGAGCCGGGAGCGGGTTCGTGGGGGCGCGGTCGGGGCGCTCCTCGAGCTGCCGGACCATGCCCCCGAAGCCGCGCAAGGCCAGCAGGGTGGGCGTCAGGAAGGCCCGCCGCTCGCCCGGCTCCACCCCGAGATCGGCAAGGGAGCGGGTGACCACGGCGGCAGGCTCGCCAGCGCCGGACAGCTCGGCGGCCGCCGCCGTGAGCCAGGGCTCCACGAAGCGGGCGCCCCCGTAGACCGAGCAGACGCTCCCCCAGAGGCCGCGGTCCCGATCCGGCATGGGCCAGTAGGCGAGTCCCTGGTCGAGCCAGGCCGCGCAGAGGCGGATCAGCACGGGATGGACGATGCTGTCCGTGTCCACCCCAGTCGCGGCCAGCAGGAGGTCTCTGTGGCGCGGCATCCTGGCGGGAGCGGGGGAAGGCGGCGGAGCCAGAGGGCTCACGGCAGACAGGCACGCGTCCCACAGCGCTTGGGCGGCCGCTGCCTCGGACGTCGGCGGATCGCCGTGGAGCCGTATCCGCGCCGCCGCCGGGGCGTCGGCGCGCAGGCTGCTCAGAGCGTCGGTCTCGCTGAGCAGCCAGCGCAGGTCCTGGCCGCTCGCCTCGGGGAGCCCGTGGCGCAGCACCAGCAGGCGGATGGCGCGCCGCGTCGTCACGCCACCGACGGGGGCGTCCGCTTGCGCCTCTGCGTCGAGGACGGCCTCCAGGTCCGCGTCGGTGATTCGCCCCTCGGTGATGGCATCCCGGTAGGCGCCCGTGGTCAGCCAGGGCTCGCAGCCGAACAGCGCGCCCGCCTCCACGACCGCGCGCTCGAACGGGCGGTCCTCGAAGGCGTGCAGCGTGTTGTGGTGGACGAACACGGAGATCGGGCCCTGGCCGGGGAGCAGGTGAGCCAGGTGATCGACCAGCGCCTCGATGGGTTCGTGCGGGTCTTCTGGGTCTCTGGTGGCCATGCGGCTCCTGGGCCGGACCCCTGGCCGTGGGCCGTTCCGGGGGCGGCGGCCGACATCCTGTTCCCGCGCCCCATGCGTGTCAAGGCGTTCTGCGACGTTGACGGACAGGGCCTCGGACAGTTAGCCTCGCCCGATGCGGAGGACATCCAATGGGGCTCTTGGAGCGCTGGTCTGCGGCCTTCTGGCAGCGAGCTGCAGTTCCGGTGCAGACTCCGGGGGGGCGGTCTGCGAGGCGGGGAGGGTGGTGAGCTGTCCCTGCGCCGGCGGGCAAGTGGGCACTCAGACCTGCAACGAGGACGGCTCCGGGTGGGCCGACTGCGGGCCGTGCACGCCCGGGTTCGAGGCAGCCGACGGCGCTGGCTCGTCCAACTCCGGGAGCAGCACCACCATTGACGCCGCCGCGGCAGACGCTCAACCAGATGGAGCGAGCCACGACGCTGCCTTGGACGCGGGGACGTCGGCGGACACGCAGGATGCAGCGCCCGACACCGGCCACTCGGAGTCCTGCACTCCCTGTGGCACCGGCTCGGTCAAGGGCATCATCTGCGCGCCGAGTGAGCAGGTCTACGTGGGGAACGCCCACGTGACGGTCAGCGTCATCGGCTGCGACGGCCTGCCCGCAACCTTGGAGACCTGGTCCGGGCCCGACGGGAGCTACTGGTTCCCCGAGGTGCCCTGTGGCCTCCACAAGGTGTACGTAAGTGCGGGATCCTTCACCAACCAGTACACCATCGACGTGAAGACGGGGAAGACGACGGACCTCTCGGGGGTCGGCAAGAAGCAGTGCTTCAAGGCCAACGCCGTACCCATCGCGGTGTTCTGGGGCCAGTGGGACCACCAGCACGAGCTGCTCGACCAGCTCGGGTTCGACTTCACGTACTATGAGTTCGAGTGGGAGTACTTCAACGACGTCGACCCGGACGACATCGAGGCGGTCCAGGTGCTGCGTGACCCGGCGCTGCTGGCGCAGTACAAGGTCCTGTTCTTCAACTGTGGCAGCGCCCCGCTGAAGTACGTGCACTCCTACCCGGAGATCGCGGACAACCTGCGGGAGTTCGTGCTTGGCGGGGGCTCCCTGTATGCGTCGGACCTGGCGTGGGCCTACCTGGAGGCGGCCTTCCCCGACGCCTTCGACTTCTACGGCTCGGTGGACCTGCCAAAGACGCCCATGGCGAACGACGGACCGCAGCAGGCGGCGTCCAACGTCTCGATCCCGTGCACGATCCTCGACCCGAAGCTGTCCGAGTACGTCGGGGTCGGGACGTTCACCGCCAAGTACGGCCCGGGTCCGCTCATCGCCGTGGAGGCTCCGGGGCCCGGCAGCGCGGTGCATGTGTCCGCGGCGGTGAAGTTCGAGGACCCCGCGCCCTTCAAGGACTACTTCACGCTGATCCAGCCCGTGGTGCTCTCCCACCAGCCCCAGCCCGGGGCGGGGCGCCTCGTCTACACGACCTTCCACAACGACGAGCAGGCGGACAGCGTCATGCTCAAGATCCTGTACTACTTGGTGTTCACGCTGTAGTCCGGCTGGCTCCCCGTTGTGCGCCGCGCCGGTCGGGAGTACGGTGGCATCGGCGCGCGAAAATTCCCCGGTGATGGAGAGATCCCTCGACGAGGTGGAGCCGCGTGCGGAAGGGACGGGGTGGCTGAGACCCGCAATCGCAAGGAGGAAGGATCATGATCAGGATGCACCCGCTGTGGGCGCCGCTGTTTGTCGCGGCGCTTGCGCTGGCCGCGTGCGCCGAGGTGGGCGCACCGAGCGACGGCCGGGGAACGCTCGGGGGATCGAACGAGCTCGCCACGGTGGAGGGGGAGGCGACGCTGCTCTGCGGCGGACCCAAGGAGCTGCAGTGCCCGAAGGGGAGCCTCTGCGAGCGGCACGCGGGTCAATGCGGCAATCCGGGTGGGTGGGGCAAGTGCGTCACGCCCCCGACGGAGTGCCCGCGCGTGAGCGCGCCCGTCTGCGGCTGCGACGGCAAGACCTACGCCAATGACTGCCAGCGCCTGAAGGCGGGGGTCGGCAAGAACCACGATGGCAAGTGCGTGCCCAAGTGCGGCGGCATCGCTGGCGTCGGCTGCCCCAGAGGCTCGTTCTGTCTCTATCCGCCGGGCACCTGCTCCTGGGCCGACATGCAGGGCACCTGCGTCAAGCCTCCCCAGGCCTGCCCCGACGTGTGGGACCCTGTGTGCGGCTGCGACGGCAAGACCTACTCGAACGAGTGCGACATGAAGGCGGCCGGGGTGTCCATGAACCACGACGGGGCCTGCTGCGACATCGCCATCAAGTGCGCGGCTGGCTTCGTCGCCTGGGACTCGGACGGTGACGGCTGCAACGACACCTGCAAGAAGAGCTGCAAGGAGCGCTGCGACTGCTACGACGCGGGCCTGGAGTTCGAGAACGGCTGCTTCCTCAAGTGCATGAACTGCGGCAACTTCTGGACCTGCAGCGATCTGGGCCTCTGCGAAGAGCAGTGCGGCTTCATCCCGCCCGACGCCTGGCAGTGCATGGAGGTCACGTGCGAGTCCAACGCGGACTGCGCCGAGGGCGACTACTGCGCGAAGGATGGCTGCAAGGGCAGCGGCAAGTGCCAGCCGCGCCCCGAGGCGTGCATCGCGATCTTTGACCCCGTGTGCGGCTGCGACGGCAAGACCTACGGCAACGGTTGCGAGGCCGCGGGCAACGGCGTGAACGTCGCCTACAAGGGCGAGTGCAAGCCGCAGTTCTGTGGCGGCATCGCGGGGTTCGTGTGTCCCGAGGGCCTCCTCTGCGACATGCCGGCGGGCACGTGCGACATCGTGGACAACATGGGCACCTGCGTCCCGAAGCCCGAGGTCTGCCCGAAGCTGTGGGCGCCGGTCTGTGACTGCAAGGGCACCACGTGGCCAAACGACTGCGAGCGGCTCGCCGCCGGCGCCCAGAAGGCCCACGACGGGGAGTGCAAGGTCAGCCCGTGCGCGCCCCAGGACGCCTACGGCGTCGGGGCCTGCGACATGTTCCTCGGCTGGTTCTGGAACGGCAAGGAGTGCGTCGGCCAGAGCGGCTGCTCTTGTTCCGGGGCCGACTGCGGCGCGGGGTTCATGGATCTCGGGGCGTGCAAGAAGGCCTACGAGGGTTGCGCCTGCAAGCCCCTCGAGTGCTCGAAAGAGACGGTCCCCGTGGACGCGGACGGTGACGGCTGCGACGACCTGTGCCAGTGCCAGTACGCCATCGACTGTCTGCCCGGCTACTTCCCCGTGGACACCAACGGCGACGGCTGCGCGGACTCGTGCCAGAAGTCCTGCCACAACGTGCTCTGCAAGCCGCCCAAGCTGCCCGTGGACCTGGATGGCGACGGCTGCCTGGAGAGCTGCGTGTGTGGCATGATCATCGACTGCGCCCCGGGCTACTACCCCGTCGACTCGGACGGCGACGGCTGCGACGACGCCTGCAAGCCGGCGTGCAAGGAGCTGTTCTGCTCCAAGGAGCAGTGGGCCACCGACACCAACGGCGACGGCTGCCCCGACAAGTGCTACTGCATGCTCGCCATCGACTGCGCCCCGGGCTACAAGGCCGTCGACACGAACAACGACGGCTGCCCCGATAGCTGCAAGGCCTTCTGCGACGCCTTCGCGTGCTTGATTGGCACGCCCATCGACACCGACGGGGATGGGTGCCCGGACGCGTGCAAGTAGGCTGTTGGGGACTGTCCCGGAGTTGACGTAGCCCCTCCCGCCCCCCACACTTCCCTCCCATGAAGACACCACCTCGTCGCTCTGGGGCGCTGCCCCTCCTCCTCGCCACCGTTGCCATCGGTGGCGTCCTCGCCGGCACCACGGCCCACGCTCGGGTGAAGCTCGGCATCGACGTGCTGCTCGACAGCCGCATCGAGCTGGTGGCCGGAAAGCGGGTGGGGCTCGTCACCAACGCCTCGGGCGTGGACGGGGCGCTGACGCCGACGGTGGACCGCATCGCCAGCGACAAGCGGGTAAAGCTCGTGCAGATCTTCGCGCCGGAGCACGGGCTGCGGGGGGCGCTGGCGAACGGGGATGGGGGCGGCGACTACGTGGACCCGGACACGCGGGTGCCCGTCGAGGGGCTCTTCGGCAAGCGCAGCGAGCCGAGCGCCGAGGCCCTCAAGCGCGTGGACGTGGTGCTCTTCGACATCCAGGACATCGGGTCTCGCACCTACACCTACATCACGACGCTCGGCAAGGTCATGACCGCGGCGGGGCGCGCCAAGGTGCCCGTCATCGTGCTCGATCGCCCGAACCCGCACGGGGGGCTCGTGTTCGAGGGGGCCATTCGCGCCCCCAAGTACAAGAGCCTCATCGGGTGGGCGCCCATCCCCGTGACCCACGGCATGACCATGGGGGAGCTGGCGCGCTTCTATAATGAAGAGATGGGCCTGAAGTGCGACCTGACGGTGGTGGAGATGGAGGGCTGGCAGCGGTGGATGCGCTGGGAGGATACCGGGCTCCAGTGGGTGCCGACCTCGCCCGGCATCCCCCATACGCTCAATGCCTATATGTATGTGGCCACGGGCATGGTGGGCGGCGCCGGCACCAACATCAACGAGGGCGGAGGCAACTCGCAGCCCTTCGAGCTGATGGGGGCCCCCTTCTTCGAGCCGAAGAAGCTGGCGGCCGCGCTCAACGCCGAGGGACTCGACGGCGTCTTCTTCCGGCCCATGACGTACAGGCCGCGGTACGGGAAGCGGACGGGGCAGCTCCTGCACGGGGTGCAGCTCATGCTGATCGACCCGCGAAAGTTCCGCCCGCTGCGCACGGCGCTCGTGCTGTTGACGACCATCCAGCGCATGTACCCCAAGGACTTCGAGGTCAAGAACGAGAAGCTGTTCGGGCGGGTGTGGGGCAACGACGACATCCTGGCCATGCTTCGGAAGGGGCGCTCCTGGAAGAAGATCGAGGCGAGCTGGCAGGACGAGCTGACCGCCTTCGGGCAGAAGCGGGCGAAGCACCTGATCTACCCCGAGGGCACCTACGCCGCGCCCTGACTACAGCTCGATGACCGGCGCGAAGGCGATGGTGACCGCGATGGCGTCCCACCGGGAGTCCAGGGGGAACGGCATGGACACCTCGGGCAGCAGGCGCACGCCCTTGCCGAAGGGGATGTCGACGCCGATGCTCGCGCCCACCCAGTGCTCCCACGTCGTGTCTCCGTTCGGGGCCACGTACAGGTTGGCGAGGTAGGACGGACCCAGCACAAGGGCGATCCCTCGGCCCAGCTCCACGTCCACGAGGAGCGGCGCGCGCAGCTCGACGGCCGGGTCCCCGTCCAGCGAGAGCTGGATGTGGCTCGCCACGCCGGGGGCTACCGCCATGGCGAAGTCCGGGGTGTCGACGAAGGTCAGCTTGGTGTCGAAGCGGACGTAGCCGGCCTCGGCGGCGCTGGCCATGAGTCCGAGCTCCAGCCACTCCGTGAGCCCGAACCGTGCCCCGACGCCACCGTCCAGGCCGAACCCCTCGATGACGCCCTCCCGGTCAGCCCGCTCCGCCTTTCCGGCGACCACCGCGACGAAGGGCAGCACCTCGATGGCGCCCGGTCCGGCGGATCGGGCGCGGGTGAGGTTCATGGCCGGCGACGGGCAGCCGGACAGCAGGGTGAGCGCGACGAGCGGGAACAGACGGTTCACGGGTTGGGCCTCCGTCGCGGGAGGGTACACCACCTGGGTGAGACGCGACAGGTGGTCGCTCCCCGGAAGCTCGTCGTGCCGGCCTCGACCTGTGGGGATCCCGTGTTTGCGCGCCTCCACTCGCCGTGGCAGAGTGGCGACCCTGCGTATGGCGGTGAACCATGAAGTTCGGCTGGGTGGTCGTGGCGTGGGGAGGGGTGGCGGCTTGCGCCGGGTCCAACGGCGGCCCGGTGGGGGCTACAGACCTGCACGCAGCGGAGGTGTCCGCGGACACCGGGGCCCCGGCCGGCGACACCCCGACCCCGGACGAGGTCGCGACCGATGGGGTGAGCGACGGGACGGTACCGGCAGACGGCTCCGGAGCGGTGGACGGCGCCGGCGGCCCTGATGGGAGCGACGGCGCTGACGGCGTTGACGCCGCGGACACGGTCGACCTCGGCCCCGCTCCGCCGCTCCTCGCCGAGCGGGGCTTGGTTGCCGCGCGCACCGCCATCCACGTCCACTCGGCGTTCAGCCACGACGCGTGCGATGGGCACGGCATCGAGGGAGGCGTGATGGACGCCGCGTGCGTCGCCCGGCTCCGGGCGGCCGTCTGTGCGACGGGCTTCGACTTCATGCTGCTGACGGACCACCCGGCGCACATGAGCGACTACCCGTTCGTGGAGCTGCTCCACGAGCACCCGGAGTCCGGCGACGCGCTGGTGCTCGGCGACGACGGGACGCCCATCGCCAACGTGCTGGCCTGCCCCGACGGGGCAGGGACCCGCCCGGCCGTGCTGCGGGTCGGGTTCGAGGGCACGCACACCATGCCGGTGGCCCTCCAGCGCCACCTGGACCCCGCGGCCCTCGAGAAGGTGCCGCTGAAGGACGAGACGCCCGAGGAGCAGCGCGCCGCCGTCGTCGATGCCATCCACCAGGCAGGGGGCGTCGCCCTCATCGCCCACAGCGAAGAGGACGAGCTCTCGGCGGAGACCATCGCGGCGCTGCCGCTCGACGGCATGGAGATGTACAACTTCCACGCGAACTTCAACGCGGTGCTCTCGGATGCGCCGGAGCGCCTCTTCGAGCTCGAGGCGTTCGTGGACCCGGCCCCCGGGGGGCCAGACCCGGACCTGGTCGGGTTGGTCATGCTCGACGTGTTCCCGGAGCCAGGGATGGCCAAGTGGCGGGCCGTAGCGGCGCAGCGCCCCATCGCGGGCGTCGTCGGCCACGACGTCCACGAGAACGTGGATCTCAGCGGGTACTGTGATCCCGGCGGAGAGTACGAGAGCCTGTGCGGTCTGCTGGAGGCCGCGTTCCCCAACCTGGTCGCGACCCTGAAGAAGGGAGGGCCCGTGATCATGGAGGACGGCGACCGCCTCGACTCCTATGATCGCATCTTCGGTTGGCTGCACAACCGGCTGCTGGTGACCGGCGTGTCTCCCGGCGCCGAGACCGAGGCCCTCCTGGCGGGGCGGAACATCACCGTGTGGAACTTGTTCGGCGAGCCGGAGGGCCTCGACGTCGTCGCGATGACCGCCGCCGGGCCCACGGAGGTGGGCGGTCGGGTGAGCCTCGCAGACGCGCCGGTGCTCTGGGTGCGCCTGCCGGCCGCTCCGATTCCCGGGGCGCAGAACCGGTGGGCCGACCTGGACGTCGGGGGAGCGGAGCTGCACACCGTTCTCTGGCGCCTCCTGCCCGACCAGGCCCCCGTCGCTGCCTGGGAGACGGACGAGTGGGGCGCCGTCACAGCGCTGCCCTTGACGGACGCAGGCGGCTACCAGCTCGAGCTCTGGATCACGCCTCTCCACCTGGCAGGGGCCATGGCGCCGCTCGACGAGGCAGCGGCGCGGCCCTACCGGTGGGCGGAGGCCAACCCGATCTACGTCGACCCCTGAGCGCGCGGGGCGAGGGACCCGAGCATCGGTCGCGGCTGTCCCGAGGAGTGGCGAGCGTGCGCGTGACACTGACGAAGATCCACACGATCCTGGCGGCCTTCCTGTTGCCCATGGGCCTGATGTACGCCGTCACCGGCGGCCTCTACACCTGGGGCGTCAAAGGGGAGCACAAGGCGATGGAGGTGACCCTCGACCTCGGGGATCCCCTGCCCGTGGAGCTCTCGGCGCTGGTGGCGCTCGCAGAGGCGGAGCTCAAGGCCCGGGGACTCGATGTGCCCACGGGCGGAGCGGGACTTCGCAAGGGCGGCACCTCCCAGTACTTCGAGTGGACGGGGAGCTCGCGGGACGTCCAGATCCACCCGACCGCGGACCCTACCCGAGCCACGCTGAAGATCCTGGAGGCGTCCCCCCACCGGTACTTCGTGCAGCTCCACAAGGCCAAGGGAGGCGTGGCGTTTCGGTTCCTCGCCGCGGTGTGGGCCCTCGGCCTGGTCGGGCTCTTCGTCTCGGGGGGAGCCATCGCCGTCATGGCCCGGCCCTACCGCAAGCTGGCGGCCGCCTCGGCGCTGCTGGGGCTTCTCGCCTTCGGCGTGCTCGCCTGGCTCAGTTGACCCATTGACGGCTCGCCGGCCGTGGGCGATGTTTCCCCCGAGCCGTGCCCGGTGTCGCTCCAGGTGGTGTCTCCGGGGAGGGAACCAAGCCGAGGATGGGCCACGCGATGACTTCGTGCATTCGGGCGCTTTGGTGGGCGACGCTGGCAGCTCTCTCGGGTGTAGCGGGTTGCCAGGACGCGCCAGCTACTGGTGGACTCGACACGCTCGGGGCGGGAGAGGTCGCGCCCGCGGATGTGCCGGCGAGCCCGGCGTGCGACCTCTGCGGCGGCACCTGCTGCGGCCTCGGCGAGTCCTGCGAGCTTCTGGACTTCCAGCCCGCCTGCGTGTGCGGCGGGAGCCCGTCGTGCAGCGGGGGGCGGGTCTGTGTGGAGTGGGAGTCGGGGGATCGCCTCTGCACGCAGGTCCTCGACCCCGGAGAGCCCGGCTGCACCGATCCCGAGCACCGCTGCGCCGAAGGGGCCGCATGTGTGGCCACCACGGCGTCGGCTGGGACCTGCCACGCCTTGTGCAAGACCGGCCTCGTGCTCTGTGGAACGGGCGCCATCTGTCAGGCCCTCGCCGACCCCAAGAAGTTCGCCCCTTACGATGGCGTGTGCAAGGTAGGGGGCGAGACCCCCATCGGCCGCTCGTGCTCGAACCAGGATGAGTGCAGCGCCGACTCCTTCTGTGTGGACGGATTCTGTCGCATGGCGTGCAAGCTGGGTGCCCCTGGCTGCCCCCCGGGTGACACGTGCAGCAAGCTCGTAGGAGAGGACCATGTCGGCGCGTGTCTCTGACCTTGCTTCGCATCTCCTCGCGGTCTCCGTGCTCGGCGCCCTGCTTGCTGCCGGCTGCGCGAGCACGGACGATCCGTCCCCCGCGGTCGTGGACGCGGGCCCTCCGCCCTGCGTCGCTGGGACCACCTCGTGCAGTGGAGACACCGTGCTCCTGTGTCAGGGGGGCGGCGAGCCTGCGAAGGAGTATCCCTGCCCCGCGGGGACGTCGTGCAAGGACGGGTTCTGCGAGGGCGGCTGCCTTCCGGACATGGCGACCTGCGAGGCGAACGTCCGGAAGATCTGCAACGCTGAGGGAGATGGATTCTACCAGGAGTCCTGCGAGCCAGGAGTCTGCCGTGACGGCGGCTGCGTCTCCTGCCACCCCGGGACCACGGTCTGCCTCGATGACAGCACCGTCGGGCGGTGTGCAGACGACGGGTCGGGCATGGTCCCCATCGGTGACTGCGATCCGCTCGTCACCAAGACGGTCTGCCACCTCGGGCTCTGCGTGTCTCCGTGCGCGGTCAGCATCAAGGACGCCTCGAACGTGGGCTGCGAGTATTGGGCGGTGGACCTCGACAACTTCCTCGATCCGACGGACCCGACGCAGGACGCCGCCAACGCCCCCTTCGCCGTCGTGCTGAGCAACGTCAGCGCGACGATCCCCGCCAAGGTCCGCATCTCGACGCAGGACGAGGAGTTCACCACCCTGGAGGTGAAGCCCGGTGCGGTCGAGGTCGCCAATCTTCCTCCCCGGAACGTGGATGGCTCCGCCCTTGAGCCCCTCGCGTGGCGTATCGAGAGCGACATGCCGCTCATCGCGTACCAGTTCAACCCGCTCTCCAACGTGGACGTGTTCTCCAACGACGCGTCGCTGCTCCTGCCGGTGTCGCTGCTCGGGACTGACTATCTGGTGATGTCGCGCGAGCACCAGGGGGAGCAGAATCGCGGGTTCGTCTCCATCGTCGCGACGCAGAAGGGGACGACGAAGGTCCTCGTTGAGACTCGGTGTCAGACTACGGGGAGTGCCGGAGGGGCGCGCAAGTTCACGGGTCTGTCTCCCGGCAAGGAGGGCCTGTTCGAGCTGGAGCAGTATGACGTGCTCACGTTGCAGACTCTTGGGATGGGCGACGACCTGACGGGGGCCACCGTCACCTCCGACAAGCCCGTCGCCGTGTTTGGCGGCAACGAGTGTGCGTCAGTCCCGTCGGTTACCCGGTGTCTCCAGGGGAAGTGCGATGAGACCTCGCTGCCATGCGGCAGCGACGCGGACTGCCCGTCCGTCTGCTGCTGTGACCACCTGGAGGAGCAGCTCTTCCCGGTCGGAGCCTACGACAAGCGGTATATCGCTCCCAGGAGCGCTCCCCGTCATGGTGAGCCGGACTACTGGCGGATCCTGGCGCTGCACGACGGCACCACGGTGGAGACGTTCCCCGCCGTCGCCAGCATCCCAGCATTGGCGCGCGGGGAGCTCTTCGACTTCGGGTCCCAACAGTCGTTCGAGATCGTGGCGAACAAGCCGGTCGTCGTCGGCCAGTTCCTGGCCAGCCAGGACGCGCCGATCCCGAACCACTCGGCCTGCGTCACTGCGGGCGGAGCCGGTGTCTGCCAGGGGACGGACGTGGAGTGCAAGTCCCACCACGATTGTCTCCTGACCTGTGGGGGGCCGAAGCAGTGCGAGGCTGCGGGGTACGGCTACGACGCCGCCACGGGGGACCCCTCCTTCCTGCTGCTCACCCCTGTCTCGGCGTTTCGCAAGGACTATCGCTTCCTGACCCCCGACAAGTATGCGGAGGACCACGTGAGCGTGATCCTGCCTGCGGGGGCGAGCCTGCTCGCGGATGGCGCGACGGTGGACACGAGCGCCGCGCAGCCCGTGGGGAAGGGAGACTTCATGCTGCTGCGCTCCCGGCTGAGCGACGGCGCCCACTCCCTGGTGTCCGATCAGCCCATCGGCGTGATGGTGTACGGGTATGATCGGTACGTGTCCTACGGCTATGCGGCGGGGGTCTCCGTCAAGAGCATCGTCGCGCCGGGGCCTTGACGACCCGGTCAGGGACTCCCAGCGCCCCCGGTCATTGCCACCTGAATCGGGATCCGGGACCGCATGGCCCCGTGGAGACAGTGGAGCCACGCCGCTTGCTCTGCCAGGGTCTGCCCGGGCACCCGCGCGCCGTCGTGGATCAGGTGTGTCACGCCCGCAGCCGCGGCCGCCTCCCAGGTGGAGTCGTCCCAGGGTGGAGGGGTCCCGAGAATGGCGGCCAGGTCGTGCTCGCCAATGGACAGCCGGGCGAGCTCAGCGCCGCTTCGTGCGTGGACGTGGGGGCCAACCTCGCGGCGCAGGGTGTCCACCGCCTCGTCCAGGGTCACGCCCGCCCCGTGGAGCAGGGACGCCGCTCGCCGGAGCGACGCCCCAAGCTCGGCATAGATGGCAGACGGGAGGCTCCACGTGGGCGACGTGAGGACGCTCTCCACGGGAGTCTCTGGCGACAGGTCCGTGGCGCTGCCGGGGGGGGGAGAGTCGCCGGCGGTCCCTGGCGCCTCCGTCTCTCCGTGCCGCAGCCACCAGACGTGGTTGTCGGAGGTCTCCAGCAGGTCGTCGAGCACCTGCATCCGCTCCCAGGGGCCCAGGGCGGCGGTCTCTGGCAGCAGCTCCACGAGCGCCTCACCGGATGACTCGTTGGCCTCGGCGACGAGGCGCAGGCCGCAGGTACTGAGGGCCTGCGCCCACGCCAGCGGGGGCAGGGGGCGCTCCAGGGCGTGAAGGAACCCGTCGACCACGCCCGCGTCCGTCCCCGTCTCCAGGTGGCCATCCCAGCAGCTCCGCAGCGGGTGTCCCGGCGGGAGCGCCATCGCTGCGGCAGCCGCCCTGCCCCGCGCTCCAGGTTCCGCGCGCACCCCATGCAGCTCCAGCCACCGGCGGGTCCAGCGGATCCAGCAGCGGCCCATGGAGGGGTAGGTTACGACCCGCACCATGCCGCCGGGCGAGAGCCAACCGGCCAGACGGGCGAGCAGCGCGGCCGGGTCCGGCACGTGCTGGAGCACGTTGTTGGCCAGGATGAAGTCGAAGGTGCCTCCAGACCAGGTGTGCAGGTCGGCGCAGACGCGGCGCACCGGCGGCAGGCGCCGTCCCAGGAGTGGCCCCAGGCGCACCGCGTTGGCCGTCCGCGCGAGGGCGACCCGCCGGCCAAGGGCGCGGAGGGAGGCGGCGCTCAGGTCGACCGCGACCACCTCCCTCGCGCGCGGGTGGGCGCCCGCGACGACCAGCGCCTCCAGCGTCCCGGCCCCCGCGACCAGGATGCGCATGCCGTCGTGGCGCTCCGGCAGGCCGTGGTCCATGGTCGCCGTGGCAGCCAGCGCTCTGCCCGTCTCCCACCGCAGGCGCTCCCCCTGGCCGCGCGCGGGCGCCGCCAGCACCGGAACGGGGGGGTAGGGGAACCGCTCGTACTGGCGGCGGACGGCGTCGGTCAGGGGGGTCATGGTGCCTCCATCACTCCCAGGCTACCGCACGCGTGCTCTCGCGCCCAGATCGGGTCTCGGCGCCGGAGTTCCCTTGACGCCGTGCGCCGTCTGGTGCCTCCTTGTCGCGATCAGGAGGGTCACATGGCGGATACGCGAAAGATCGCCCAGGTGCTCGGTCGCTCGCGCCTGCTCGCCGGGGCGCGGGGGGAGGACCTGGAGCAGCTCGCGACCATGGTGCGCGGGCGGAAGGTCGAGGCGGGCGAGACGCTGTTTCGGCAGGGCGCGCCGGGCGACTCCATGGCGCTTGTCGTGGACGGCTCCCTGGCGGTGACCACGGAGGGCGGCGCCACGGTCGCGACCCTCGGTCCGGGCGAGGTGGTGGGCGAGATGTCCTGCGTCGACCCGGCGCCCCGATCCGCCAGCGTTCGCGCCACCCGCGACTCCGTGGTCGTCGAGGTCGACCGCGGCACGCTCCTCGCCCTGCAGCGGGCGCTCCCGGCGGTGGCCCTGTGCATGACCCGCGAGATCATCCACACGGTCACGCGGCGCATCCGCGACACCAACGCCCTCATCGACCGCCTGTGGCAGGGCTTCGGTCAGCGGGCCGACGCCGCCGAGCCGCAGGCCCCCGCCGTGTCCGAGGCCCCCCGCGGCGTGGACCTGCGGGCGCTGCCGACGTTTCGGGGGTACGCCGAGCGGGAGCTGTCGGCCCTCGTCACCGTCGCGCCGCCCCGCCGCTTCCCCGACGGCCAGGTGCTCTGCCGCGAGGGCGCGCGCGGGGCGTCCTGTTTCGTGCTGGCGTGGGGGCAGGTCCACGTACTGAAGGCCGTCGGCCAGCAGGAGCGGCTGCTCGGCGTGCTGGAGGCCGGCGCCATGGTCGGCCAGATGGCGCTCGTCGACTCCAGCCCGCGCTCGGCCACGGTGCGCACCTCCGGCGAGGTCATCGCGCTGGAGCTGCACCGCGACGCCTTCGAGCGCCTGGTGGCCGCGGCGAGCCCTCTGGCGGTGCGGTTCCAGGAGCAGATCGCCATCGCCGGCATCCGCCAGCTCCGCGCGGCGGACGCGCGCCTCACCCTGGCGGAGCGCGAGGCGCGGGCCGTGGGCCAGCGCGCGCCGAGCCGCCCGAACCAGCTCACCGTGGCGTACATGGACGCCGCGCTGCGGGAGTGGGGCATGGATCTCGCAGACCTGGACCGCGTGACGGTCGCCCACCCCGACGGGATCATGACCCAGGCAGAGATCAAGGCGCGCATGGCGCGGCGGTGATCGGAGGTCAGCGCCTCCCGTGTCACGCGGGCGATCAGGGACCGAAGCAGGTCGGGTCCGAGGTCACGTGCGTGCCGGCGTTCAGGTCGTCTCCGAAGGACCGGGGCCACCCGCAGGCCGGGGGAGAGGCCAGGGGGTCTGCGATGTTGCTCAGCAGGGCCGGGCCCTCGTAGGGCAGGGCGACCACGGTCACGGCGCCGGCGCGCACCAGCGCGCTCGGGACCCCGACGATCAGCGCGTCGGGCGCGCCCTGGACGCCCAGGTGCTCCACGATGCTCCAGCCACCCGACTCCGGCGGCACCACCGTCCAGCCCCGCAGCGTGTAGCCGGGCTTCGGCGGAGCGTCGCCCGGGTGCCAGTGGCTGCCTCCCGAGTAGATGCGCCCGCCGCCGAGCGACAGGCTCGTCACCCGCTCGGGCAGGTCATCGCGGAGCCACAGGACCTTGCCCGACTCGGCGTCCCACCCGCCGAACCAGTGGCTGCCGCCGCTCGACACCACGGCCTTCTTGCTGCACCCGCCCTGGCACACATCGACCATGGCGAGCACCGGGGGCGCCAGGATGGGCCCCGGCGCGGGCGCGGGGTGGGCGATGAAGAAGGGCTCCGGCGCGTCGTCGGCGCCGCCGATGCCGTGAAACGACAGCGCGTCACCGAGCCCGGGGTCCTGCGCCTCGTCGAGCCACCCCGTGGCGGCGACGACCCACCCCCCTGACGTCACCACCGAGGTCACCCGGGCCAGCTCCGTGTCGGTCTCTGCGATGGACCCGAGGCTCGCGACGCCTCCCTCCGTCGCTCGGAGCACTACCAGGCGGTGCCCGGCACCCACGAGCCAGTCGGTCGACGCGCTGCGGAGCCGCGCAGGGGCGGTCACCGGCCCCTGCGTGAACGGGTGCGTCGCCAGGACGGCCCCCGACAAGCGATCCACCCACTCGGCCCGCCACGCCTCTCCGTCGCGGGACACCACCAGCAGCCGGTCCCCGTGGACCCCGGGGCGCCGCACCGTGTCGGCCGCCGGGAGCTCCCAGGCGAGCCCATCGAGCGTGAGCCCCCGCAGCCGGCCCCGCTGCCCGTCGCGCACCACGGCGAACAGCGAGGCGCCCTCGGAGTCCGCGGCTGCGAGGGCCTCGATCACCGAGGCACCCCCAAAGCCGAGCTGCGCGCCCGGCTCGGACACCCCATCCTGGGTGGCAAGGATCACCGAGTCGCCCAGCAGCACGGGCGTTCCCGTCGTGGCTGTCGGATCCTCCGGCGGGAGGGAGGCGGGAACAGCCCCGGTGTCTTGGCTCGATGCATCGGCGCCCGGCGACTCCGTGTCCGTCGATGTGGTGGGCGCGGCGTCCTCATGTGGAGCGGGATCGCTCCCGCCCGCGCACCCCCCGATCAAGGCCGCCACGAGCCACGGCAGGCGCCTGCAAGCCATCACTCCTCCCCCTCGTCGCGCTCGGTGCGCACCGGCACGCCGTCGACCAGCTCCTCCACCATCTGCCCCGTGTAGATGGTGATCCGCGCGCGCGCCCCCTCATGCCCCTCGTCGAGGGCCCGGACCTGCTCCAGCCAGCTCTCCATGCGGACGCGGGTCTCCGCCAGGAAGCCGGACACCTCGGCATACAGCGGGTGGTCCAGGGGGACGTCGAAGCTGAACGTCGTCCCGCCGTTGACATCGTGGAGCTGGGCGAGGTGCCGGCGCATGCGGACCTTCTTGCAGATCGCGCGGACCACCGTGTGGAAGTGGTCCCACAGCGCCGCCTGGAAGCCCTCCTCGCTCTCGGGCTCGATGTGGTAGCCCGTGGCGCGGTAGCGCGCCGGCTCCCCCGGGGCCCCGGCCAGCTCCAGCAGCTTCCCGGCCGCTCGCAGGCGCTCGACGTGGGCGGCGCACTCCGCCTCGGGGGCCTCCAGGCGCCCGGCAAGCTCGGCGAGCGACAGGGGCCCCTCCCTGTAGAGGGTCACGACCACCGCGTGGTAGCTGCCGCCGGGCTCCTCGTCCCGGGGCACGATGCGGTACTCGGGCTGCTGGGAGGGCCCGGTGATGGTCAGGAGACCGTAGCGCACCAGGAACCGCAAGGTGGAGCGCAGCCGCTCGTCCGCCACCGACGGGAAGGCGGACTGCACCTGGGCGTAGCGCACGGCCTTCCGCGGGGAGTTGCCCGAGCGCTCCAGGATGTGCTCGTAGACCTTCTCCCACAGCGTCTTGCGTCCCCGCCCGCGCCCGGGCGAGTAGGTGTCGCGCAGCTCGCGGACCCGCTTGTAGAAGCCGGCGATGGACAGGTCGAGGGTCGCGGCGATCTCGTCGTTGGTCAGCCCCTCCTGCCGGAGCACGCCGACGATGTCGAGCAGGGTCTTCTGCCCGATCTCGGCGAAGTCCATGCGGAGCGGATCGTTGGACTTCAGGGTCGCGAACAGCTCCGCGACCAGCGGCACCATGCGTTCGACGAGCGTCGAGAACTTCATCTGGGAGACCTCCCGGTCGGCGCTCGCGTGTGGGGTGGCGATCCTTACTGGACCCGGTCCCCGCTGGCAAGCTCGTGGACGCCTCAGACCCTACAGGGGCCGCACGGTCGCGCGCAGTGCAGTTGCGTCCATGCCGCAACGGAGCCGACGGTGTAGCTCGCCGCCTACACTTTCGTGGAGGGTCCCACCGACCACCATCGCGCAGTGCCTCCCCTGCCAAACTTCACACTGACCATGGCGACGCGCGCCGGCCATCCTGGGGTCATGGGGCACAGGCAGTGCCTCCTGCTCGACACGCACCACCTCCAGGAGGTCTTCGATGAGACCGATTCGCTGCGCTCCCCTGGGAGCCTCTCTCCTCTTCGCGCTGCTGGCGTCCGCCGGCTGCCGCGAGCCGCACACCGCCCAGACGAACCTGGCGGGCGAGTCCGCGGGCGGGCAGCCCTTCGGCGGCCCTCTGGAGCCTTCGCTCGCGGCAAACGGCAAGCTCACCGTGACCGATGCGCGCATCAAGCCGCTCAAGCAGCTCTTCCACGAGCTGACGCTGCCCGAGCACCCCGACCTCGCCTGGAACTCCCTCGGGCACATCGAGGCGGGGTGCTTCTCCACCGTCCCCTGCTCCACCGATGCGGACTGCGTCATCCCGCCGACATGCACGGACGCGGGTCGGTGCGGAGACAGCAACTTCCGCTGCACCACCAACGCCGACTGTGCCCGCCCCGTGGAGTGCAGCGACGGACTCTGCCGTCACCCCGGCTGCGAGGGCTGGTCGCCCGTCGAGCCCCTCTGCTTTGGCTCAGCGGCCTGCAACGACGCCCCCGAGGCGAGCTGCATGACCCTGTACTGGGATCGCACGCCGGGCGATGGGGGGCAGGGTCCCGAGAACCTCCCCGCGCCGGCGCCGTCGGTCAACTTCAACCTGCTGAGCGTCATCGGGGCTCCCGACGTCGGCTGCGCCAGCACGCCGGTCGATCTGAACCTGCCGAGCGATCTCCTCGGTGAGTTTCCCCCGCTGCGCCTCGAGAAGGAGATGCTGCCGACCATCGCCCGCTACACGACCCTCGGCACACCGTCTCCCGAGGTCTGTGCGGCGCTCGATTGCGGGCAAGGGGCCGTCAACGCGGCCGGGCTCTGGTTCCACGCGCGCATCGTGCCCGAGACGCCCATCGAGCGGCAGATCACCTGCGTCCTGGGCTCCCCCGAGGCTTCGGACCCCGTCTGCGCCCAGTTCCTGGGGGCCATCCCGGGGGCCGTGAACGACGCGCTGACGGAGGTCGGGTGCAGCACGGTGCGCCTGTCGCTGCGCCTGGAGAGGCTCCCGCTCCGGCTGGGGCTCATCCCCGCCCTGCCAGCCCCCGGCGGCGGAGCGTGGACGTCCGGTCTGTTCCCGGGCGCCAAGGACTTCCACCTGGAGGATATGTTCCAGGTCGTCCCCGTCGTCGCTGGGACGCCGACGCTCCAGCTCGGGAGCCTGTCAAGCAGCGCGGACGTCTCCGTCAAGCTGGAGCTCCTGGCCGACGACTGGCAGCAGCTCGTGTGTGACGGCATCTTCTTCGCCGCCCAGGGCTACGTCTACCCCATGGTCGAGGAGGAGCTTCGGGTGGCCATCGGCGGCGTGCACCGCACGGTGGAGGGGCTTGCAGGCGACCTCCTGAGCTACGAGGAGGAGGGGCTCCCGGAGGCCACTGACATCGCGGGCTGGGTGTCCGCCTCCATGACCTATCAGAAGTGGCAGTGGTTTGCCTCGCCCTTCGGCCCCTACGGCCAGCCCTACGGGCAGGGCTGGCTCCCCGTGACCGGCATCGAGACGGAGACGGACTACGCTCCCTGCGACGGCGCCGGGGCGGCGCTCCTCCCCGCCTGCGACGGCGCGACCACCACCATCCGGTTCCTGTTCGACCCGGACATGGACGGCGACGGCATCCCGACCGCCGTCGACCCTGCTCCGACGTGCAACACCCAGGTCCACTTGGACTCCGATGACGACGGCGTGGTGGACGCCTGCGACGACTGCCCGGACGACCCCTACAGCACGAGCGACCAGCTCGGGGCGGGCGGCGACGGCGACGGCGTCTGTGGAGACCGGGACAACTGCCCCGGCGTCTTCAATCCCGACCAGTCCAACTGCAACGCGGACGCCGAGCGGGTCTACGGCTATGACGTGCTGGGCGACGCCTGCGACCCCGTCCCGTGCCCCCGGGTCAGCCTCGTCTACGACCACCAGAGCGTGGAGCTCTACCAGTGCAAGGCCCTGTCGCGCGTGGACGTGCAGCCGCTCGTGCCGCAGCCCGTCGATCTGGGGGCGGACCCGGTGCTGCCGCCGGACTGGAAGATCTACGGCGTGAAGACCTCGGCCTGGTTCTGTGCAGACGACCCGTCCGGCGTGGCCGACTGCTTCGGTGACGCCTCCATCGACGAGGACTGGATGTACACGTCCTCGTGCGCCCCGTCCTATCCCGGTAGCGCCAACTGCTTCCCGGGCAACAACAACGACCCGGAGACGGCCAAGGACTGGTTCCACCGGGTCGACCTGGTGGAGTCCACCGACCACCGCGTGAGCCTCGACTATGTGGACCTCGGCAATGGCGCACCGGTCCCGCTCCACTGGAGCTGGGAGTCTGACGCGCAGCGGTGGCTCAACACGGGGCTGATCAGCGCGGACGCGGTGGAGGGCCAGCCGCTCTCTGGGACCCTGTCCATGCGAGGGCGGCTCTGGCTGCACGCCCAGACGCCCCAGGGCAGCAAGGCCTTCCCGGTCCCGAGCCTTCACGGCGACGACCTGTCGAGTAGCTACACGGACCTCGTGACCGCGGAGTGCAAGCCGAACCCGTGGTTCGAGATCCCCGTGTTCTCGAAGTGCCTCATCGACCCCGCGAGCTGCCTCGCGCTCCCCTGGAAGCCCGACATGTTCATCAACCCCTGGGACCTGGTGGCGCGCTTCGACGCGGCGTCGAAGGTGGAGGCGTCCGTGATCGTCCAGGGGGCGAGCGGGCGCGCCTACGGGGCGCTGCTGGGGAGCGGCCTCGCGGAGCTCGTCGACGACCGCCTCGGCAGGGGCGCGCGGGCGCTGCTCGACCAGCCGGGGCTCACGTGGGTCGCGGCGTCGGAGGCCTCCCTCGCCATGGGGAAGGACCCGGCGGCCCCCTCCGCGCTCGCGTTCGGGGCGGACGGCCGGCTCGCCGGAGCGCTGACCAGCGTCGGTTCGCGGCTCCTGGAGTCGGCGGACCTCCGGGAGTCCGTGAGCTCGGACGCGGTGCCCCTGGCGAGCTTCGAGGCCGCCTACGCCCGCTCCCGGGGGCGCGTCTTCGCGGTGGGGCGGTCGGCATCTGGCAGGGAGACCCAGGTCTGGTCCCTGGACCTGGCGACGGGCGCCTGGAGTCTCCGGGCGGCGGTCCCCGGTGGGACGGTGGTGGCCGCCACCTACGCCTACGCCACCGACACGGTCGCGTGGCTGGAGGTGAGCGGCGGCGCGCGGCTCTACACCATGGACGCGGACGGCGGGCCGGTCGCCCTCGCCTGGGAGGGCGCCACCGACTTCGCCCACCACCACCTGGCGGCGGACGTGGACGGCCGCCTGGTGCTCGCCGCCTGGTCCGAGGGCGCGGGCTATACGCTCCAGCGCCTCGGGCCGGCGTGCGCCGACCCGCCCCAGCCGGACAAGGGCGCCACGCTCTGGGTGACGGCCGCCGCCGAGGGCGACGCGGCGCTGCCCTTCGCGCCCATGAGCGACGTCCTCGGCCTCACCGTGGTGGAGGTCGACCCCTGGACGGGCGCCGGCCGATCGGTGCGCGTGGCGATGAAGGCGACGTGCGCGCCGCTCAGCCTCGCGACGCACTGAGCGGGCGCGTCCATCGAGGGCGGGCCCCCAGACAGTCCAGCCTCCGCCTGTCTCCGCCGGAGCGGTGCCTCGCGGAGGGCACCCCCTTCGTCCGGGAACCGCCAGGGAGATGTGTGCTGAGAGCCACGTCGCCGAACGGTCACGCCCCTCCCCACAAGCCCTCCATACGGTGAGTATTGCGCGGTGTGGGGCTCAGGTATTGCGTCGCACGTGGTCGCACGCCTGCGCCACCTCGCTCTTGAACGTGTCGAAGTCGACCTGCAACCCGTTGATGTAGGCGCTCCAGCCGGCGCTGCTCTTCGCGTAGTGGACGGCCGCCTCGATCTCGGCGTCCGTGGCCCCGAAGAGCCGCGCCATCTCGGTGTGGAAGTAGCTGCAGTAGCGGCACTTCGTGGTCGCCGAGATCCCGATCCCGATCAGCTCCCGGTACTTGTGCGGGATGGGCCCGTCCTCCATCTGGATCTTCCGGAACAGGGTCCACTCCTCCTGCAGCGTCGCCTCGGGCACGAGCTTGAAGAAGCTCGGCACCGATCCGAGCGCGGCCTCAATCTCACGATAGATCTCCGCCTTCGTCGCCATGTCTGCCTCCTTCCGCTGTTTGAGTGGTGATCGCTGCCGCTGCGGCCTCCTGCAGGCCGCTCATGCACGTTAGACCGGATGGCGACCGCCGCAATGGGGCATGAGCCCGTGGACCTGGCCCGCTGAGTCGTGGCTGCTTGCCCCGACCGCCCGCTCGTGCCAGGATGGGCGATGGTGGCCCCACCCCACCGATGACGAGACACGACACCATGGATCTCCGCGGCACGTCACGGCGCACCTTCCTCACGTTCCTGTCCCTGGTCCCCGGGCTGGGCGCGCTGCTCCGACCGGCGTTGCCGGCGCTCGCTGCGCCGCCGCGGGCTTCGGACATCCTGCTGGAGCGCTTCTTCGTGGCCGGCCTGCGCTACCACGACGGGGTGCGAGTGGCGCCCCTGGTCCTGCCCGGCGACGCCGTCCTGCTGGAGGCGGAGCCCACCAACCGCTGGGACCCCCAGGCAGTCCGGCTCCTCTGGGGCGACGCGATGCTCGGCTACGTGCCGCGGCATCTGAACCGGGCGATGAGCGCCATCCTGTTACAGGGTGGGCACCTCGTGGCGAGGGTCACGGCGGTCGACGTCGATGCCCCACCGTGGGAGCGCGTCCAGGTGGCGGTGTACCTGCCCCGGTGAGAGGAGCGCGGGGTGGGCTGGGTAGGGCGTCGTTGGCCCCTCCCGCGCCCATTGGATCTCGCGCAGACCTCTCGCCCCGGCTACTCGACCAGCTTGGTCGTGCAGTGGCCGCCCTCGCAGACTCCCTTGTCTGCGGTGGGCGCACAGCTCGGGGTCGCGCTGCAACCGGCGGGCGCCGTGGGGCACAGGAGGTCCTCGATGGCCACCTTCTGCGTCGCGAAGGCCAACGGGTCGCTGACCGCCCACGCGCACTCCGTGACGGTCGTCCCAACGGTCTTGCACTCCAGCTTCGGCTTCACCAGCACCGAGCACTGTGAGTCCTTCGTGCAGGAGTCCCACGCCCCTGCGTGCTTGGATAGCTCCTCCACGAACCGGACGGAGAGCTCCTCGCAGGTCAGCTCCGTGGGGCCCGCGTCCGGGGCGCCGCTGTCCGCGACGGCGTCCCCACCGGCGTCCACTGCGGGGTCGGTCGCGTCATCTCCCGTCGTGTCTGCCCCACCCGCCGTGTCCTTCGCGGTGGGGTAGGGCGTCGGCTCGGAGTCGCAGCCAGCGAGAACGGTGAGGATGGCGATGGCTCTCCAGGACATGGGCGCCTCCAGGGTGCAGGTCCGCCCGCCAGCCTATCACGGCCCCGCCGGTGGGCGCGAACGCAGCGTCTTCCGGATCTCGCGCGCCTGGGCCTCGTGCCCCAGCACGTCCAGGGCCGCAGCGCGGGCCTGGAGCACCGCCCGCTCGCCCTCTGGCCCCCCGGTCTCGGGGAGCATCGCGGCAGCGATGTGGGCCACCGCGAACGCCAGGCCGAGCACCAGGACGACCGCCACATGGGGCAGGGCGCGCAGGGACCGCACGGCCGGCGGTCCCAGCAGCGCCACGAGGGCGAGGAGCCCGCAGGCGAGCCCCAGCGGGGGCGGCAGCAGCGCGTCCATGGCCGCCGGAGGCGCCCCGCCGTCGAGCAGCACCGGGACCACGACCTCGAACAGCGGGTTCTTGACGCTCGCCGGGAAGTACGGGTAGGCCCACGCGCCGACGACGCACAGCGCCGCCGACGATGCGACGAGGGCCCAGGTCGTCGCCGCCAGGCGGGGTCTGTCGCGCAGCACGAGGGCGGCGGCCAGCCCCAGCAGCGGGATCACGGGGACCAGGTGGCGCGGCCCCATGGAGTCCCCGGCCCGCCAGTCGACGAAGCCGCTGATCACCACCGGGAAGCCGAGGCAGGCCAGGGGGAGCATCACCCGCCAGGCGACGGCGAGGCTCCGGTCCCTCGCGGCCGCCACGGCACCAATGAGACCCGCCACGAGCCAGGGCGCCAGGTGCAGGAGGCCGCGGGACGGACCGGCGAGCAGCTCGGCGAGGCGCTCGAGCGAAGGCGCCGAGACCCCGAAGGTGCCCTGCGCGATCACCGCCGCGAACTCCGGGTTCGTCTTGTGGCTGTACGAGAGCGACGTGGGGTCACCGAAGCACGCGAAGTTCCAGGCGGCGAGCGAGGCCGCCGGCCCCAGCGCCCCGAGGAGCAGCCACGGCAGGCGGCGACGCCGCGTGGAGTCAGCCAGCATGGCGACCACGACCGCGAGGGCGAGGACGGCGACCGGGTATTCGGTGAGTACGGCCAGCCCGAGGAGCAGCCCCCCGAACGCCGTCCGCCGGATCGAGGACGCCTCGCCGCCCGGCACCCCGAGGGAGAGCAGGGTCCCGGACCCGACCAACGCCGCTGCGAGGCCGTGGCCGAACAGGAGCCCCCCGTAGGCCAGCCACGGGGTCGCGAGCAGGGCAGCGACCGCGACGGGACGCGCCGCAAGGGCCGCGCCAAGGTGCGCCGCGGTGAGCGCAGACGGCAGCCCCACCACCACCAGCGTCAGAAGCCAGAGCACCCAGGGGAACGCTGCCGGGTCCCCCGGGTCCATCCCCGCGGCGTGGAGGAGCCCCACCACGGGCACGGCCAGCAGCGTCACCCCCGGCGCCTTGTCGAGGACGTAGCGCCCCTGGCCCCACGACACGTCCACGTTGGGCGGCCGCGTCCCGGCGCGCCACCCCGGGAAGTACCGGTCGAACACGGGGTCGAGGGCCACGGTGCCGTGCTGGACCAGGGCGAGGGCCGCGTAGACCCGGGCCGCCTCGTTGGCAGGGTGCACCTCCGCCCGGTAGTGCATGGGGGTGGCCAGCACCAGGGCGCCGGCGAGCGCCAACCACAGGGTCCTCCACCGCGGGGAGGTGACGGGCATGAGCACCTCGATCGTTGCGCGGCGAGCCTAGCAGCGCCGCACTGCCGGGTCCATTCCAGGCGGCGCGGCACGTTCAGCGCGGCCCTCACACCCCCGGTCCCCAGCGAGGCGGTCCCCGCCCAGAGAGCCGCTCCAGGGTCCTGCTCCCCGCGGGCCCGCGCCGCTGCTTGCGCCCACGCTGCTCGCCCTTGACCCGCGCGGTGGCGAGCGCGACTGTCCCCCCGACACCCCACATACCCACATCTCGGAGGTCCATCATGAGCGACAGGAAGATCATCGCGGTGGTCGGCGCGACCGGCGCACAGGGCGGCGGCCTGGTGCGCGCCATCCTCGCGGACACGAGCGGCGCCTTCGCCGTCCGCGCCATTACCCGCAACCCGGCCTCGCCCAAGGCCCAGGCCCTCGCGGCGGCGGGCGCCGAGGTCGTGGCTGCCGACCTGGACGACCAGGCGAGCCTGGAGCGGGCCTTCGCGGGTGCCCACGGCGCCTTCTGCATCACCAACTTCTGGGAGCACTTCTCGCCGGAGAAGGAGCTGGCCCAGGCGACCAACCAGGCGCGCGCCGCGGCGGCGGCAGGCGTCGCCCACGCCGTCTGGTCGACCCTGGAGGACACGCGCCGCTTCATGTCCCTCGACGATGACCGCATGCCCACCCTCATGGGCAAGTACAAGGTCCCGCACTTCGACGCCAAGGGCGAGGCCGACGCCGCCTTCACCGCCGCCGGCGTGCCCACGACCTTCCTGCTCACCTCCTTCTACTGGGACAACTTCATCGCCTTTGGCATGGGCCCCAAGCGAGGCCCGGACGGCGTGCTGGCGCTGACGCTGCCCACGGGCAACGCCAAGCTCCCCGGCATCGCCGCCGAGGACATCGGGCGGTGCGCTCTGGGCGTCTTCCGGAAGGGCGCCGCGCTGCACGGGCAGACCGTCGCCATCGCGGGAGACCGGCTGACCGGTGAGGAGATGGCCGCCGCCCTCGGGCGCGCCTTCGGCCAGGAGGTCCGGTTCAACGCGGTGACCCCGGCCGTCTACCGCTCCTTCGGGTTCCCCGGCGCCGACGACCTGGGCAACATGTTCCAGTTCAAGGTGGACTTCGAGGACCACTTCGCCGGCGTCCGCGACCCCGCCATCGCCCGGGATCTCAACCCGGCGCTCCAGAGCTTCGACCAGTGGCTTGCGGAGAACGCCGCTAGAATTCCCCTCGACTAGGCGCCTGGCCCTCCACCGGCCCTCGCGACACCAGCGCCACGGGCAGGCCACCAACCACCAGCGCCCCGGACCTCAGCCCCTCGGGGCCCGGTCCCTCGAAGGCGCCCGGCCCCGCTACTCTTCCCACACGTCGCGCCACTGCCCCTGCCCCCGCATGCTGCGCAGGTCGTCGAGCACCTCGCGCGGGTTCGTGTCCTCGGTGACCATGTCCTCGGCGACGAACGCTCCGTGGCCCTCCAGGAGCTCGGCCTCGTTCTCCCCGAGCGCCTCGCCGGCGGCCTGCTTGGCCCGGGCCTTGTCTGCCTTGGCCTTCTCTTCGGCGAGCATCTTCTGCAGCTCTTTCCTGGACTTGCCCTTGGAGATGACCCGCACCCGGGTCGACGTGTGGAACTTGAGCCACTGGAGGAACCAGATGGGGTGGAAGTGGTACAAGACCCCGTTCCACTCGGCGACGTCGAGGCCGATGCCCTCGGCCACCTCCTTCGTCAGCCACACGAAGGGGAGGATCTTGCGGATCTCCCGGCTGAAGATGCCGTCCCGGTAGCGCTCCCCGGCCCCGCGCAGCAGCGCGTCGATGTCGATGGTCCGGTCCCGCCAGTCCTGCGCATCGCTGAGCGCGCGCACCCAGTCCACCTCGTCGGACCATTCGCTGACG
Source organism: Myxococcales bacterium (assembly GCA_045863395.1). GTDB lineage: Bacteria > Myxococcota_A > UBA9042 > JABWCM01 > BTVJ01 > BTVJ01. The sequence continues at coordinate 59,467 of BTVJ01000001.1, read as the reverse complement.
TGCCGGGTGATGGCCCGGCGCAGGTAGGTCTTCTCCACCTCGGTGCTGTCCGACTGGTAGAAGGTCTCCACGTCCAGGGGGCGGAGCTGCTTCCTGGGCAGGAGCATCCCCCCATCACCGAGCTTCGGGCGCCTCGCGCCCACGAGCGTCAGCAGATCTGCCGCGTTCGCGTGCAGACTCGCTGTGACGTCCTCCTGCATCTCCACCCAGTGGCGGGCGTGGATGCCGAGGTCGATGGCACGCCGCCAGCTCCCGTCGGCGAAGAGCTCCACGTGCAGCAGGGGCTCGGTCTCGTAGCCGTCGCCGAACTCCCCCGACCAGCCGACCACGGCGCCCGTCCCCACCCGGATGGCCCCCGCCCCCTTCCAGTCGAAGATCGCCACCTCTCCGCGCCGCAGAGCGCCGATGCCCCCCTTGCCCATCCGCAGGTAGGGGGCGTCCGCCTTGCGGGCCCCCCCGAGCCCCGTGCGGTCCTCGTCCTCCTCCTCCCGCTGCGCCTTCAAGCGCTCCTTCTCCACGTCCTCCTCGGCGGCCCCTGCCTGCACCACGGCGCGCAGCCACTCGGGGGTGCGTGACGGGTCCTTGCCCTCCAGATCCACCGCGTCCAGGTGCATCATCAGCGAGTACACCACGAGTTTGGTGGGGTTCTCCTCCGTGTCGTTCGCCCTGGGCATGGGGACCTCGTGGCGCAGCACCACGAAGTTGTTGCTCCCCAGCTCCACGGGAGGCCCGAAGTGGGCCGCCACCACCGTCCCCGAGAGCATGGCCCGCACCGGGGTGCCCTTCGGGACGTGCAGGTGGATCCCCCCGTGCCACTGCTGGTTGATCCCGAGCGGGTAGTAGCCGCCGCGCCCCTGCTCGTTGTTGCGGTAGAACTGGTCGGAGACCTCCGCCATGGCGGACTCGTTGAACAGCGCCTTCTCGTCCTGCGCCTCGTTCAGCTTGATGGGGTAGACGTTCTCCTCGCCGCGCAGGGCGTGGTAGAGGCGGTCCCAGTCGAAGCCTGGGCCCGGGTCCCAGCGGTTCACCTCGGTGTGCCAGTGGGCGATGATGCCCTCGAACGCAGTGCCCCCCTCCACCACCTGCGGGATGACGCGCCCCGAAGCGTCCATGGGGTGCTGCTTCTTGATGCGCGGCAGCACCGTGGACAGCACCTCCACCACACCCGCCAGCGCCCGGTACTGGGCGTCGGTGTAGCCGTAGCTCTGCACGCGCCCCCCCTGGATGATGGTCGGCTCGGAGAGCTGCCGCTTGTACGCGGGGTCCGCCACCTGCTCCGCGTACTTCCCGCCCAGGATCTGTGCGTAGGAGCGCTTGACCGGATCGCGCGCCATGTTGGGCAGCACGTTGTTCATGTCGATGCCGACGGACTGCTTGTTCACCCCCACCGCGTGGATCGCCTGATCCATGATGTCCGTGGCCTGGTACACCGTCCCGTCCCAGTCGATCATCAGGTGGGTCGAGAGCTGGCGCGCCTTGAGCACCATGAAGCACTGCGCGGAGTTGTAGCAGCAGTCCGTATGGACCACGATCATGTGGACGACCTCTTTGAGCTCGTCCAGCGTCTTGACGTCGAGCCCCTTGTTCCTCCGAGGGTGGACGAAGCTGCTTCCGAAGGCGCCGTCCGGCCCCTGGGCGTCGTAGAAGCTCATGCGCACCGACGCGTTCGGGTGCTTGTAGTTGACGATGCGGATCCCGCCCGGGACCTCGTAGGGCTGGCCGCCGATGAGCAGGAAGCGCTCGGTGGGATCGATGACCGGCGGCGTCACTTCTTGCCTCCGACGGCCTTCTTGGCCGCATCGCCCGCGGCCGCCTTCGCCTTCTTCGCGAGCTTGCCCACGATGGCCTTGATCGTCTTGTAGAAGATCAGCAGCACGATGAGCAGGACGATCACTGCCACCGCGATGGCGATGACCACCGCCCAGGTCCAGCCAACCTTGTCGACCAACCGCTCGAAGGTCCGCTTCGCGAGCCCCTGGGCGCCGGTCTCCACGACCGCCGCCGTGATCACGAACCCGTCCGCGGCGTCGACGGTCGGCCCGTCGAGGACCGTCGCGGTGATGCCGAGCTCCACGGTCTCCCCAGGCGCGATGCCCGCGTCCTCGACGTCGATGACGTACTGCCCCGCCAGCTCGTCGGCGAGGTTCGTGACCTGCTCGTAGACCTCGTTGGCGTCCTCCGCCAGCCGCCACGTTCCGCCCGTCTGCTGGGAGAGCACCCGGAGCCGGTCCAGCTCCAGCTCGTTCTCCCCCTCCAGGCCCGTGCGCACCCCGACGGCGTGGATGCGGATGCCGGACGCCCGCGCCAGCGTCAGCCAGGCCCGCGCCCTGTCGACGAAGGCCTCCTGCTCCTTCTTGAGCAGCGCGTGCATGTTGGCGCTCACGCAGGTGCGCACGGCGGTCACCTGCTCGTCGGACAGCCTGGTCGGCTTTCCCGCCTTCCCCGGCTTCCCGGTCGCCGCGGGCTGCGGCGCCACCGTTCGCGGGCACCGCTCGTCCTGGAACACCGTCCGACAGTCGTCCCGCCGGAAGAGGTAGCCGTCGCGGCCGTCGGTCACCAGCACCAGCTCCAGGCCGTCGAGGCCCTCGCCGGACCGCACGAGCATCTCCAGGGCCTCCGTGACGGCGGACCCCGGTCCGGTCCCGCTGTCCAGCGAGACTGGCGGCCGCAGCCGCTCGTGCTCGGGCTTCAGGCACATCTCCAGCGCGTCGCCGAGCCCGAACAGGTTGGGGTAGAAGGCCCGGGGGAGGCCGAGGCCCTTGACGATGTCCGCGATGGCGCCGTGCTTCGAGACGAGGCCGCACGCCTCCGAGCCCAGGTCCACCAGCTTCTTGCCTGCCTCGGGCTTCTCCGCCTCGGGGTCCTCCGGCGCGGGCCTCTCCGCCAGGTCCTCCCTCGCGCGGATGCACTCCCGGTGGCGGTGGGTCAGGTTCGACAGCTCGGTGGTCTTGCCCGCGGTCGGGATGTACGTGAACAGGTCGTCCGCGTACCAGATGAGGTTGGCCCGGTCGCTCCCGCCGATCGCGCGCCGGAACAGCTCCGAGACCGCGTTGCGCACCGACTCCCCGAGGGTCGTCAGGTCGAGGGCCCCGCTGAGGGTCGCCGGCATGACCACGAGCAGCCCCATGGGGCGCTCCGCCTTGAGCCGCGGCTTGAGCTCCGCCTTCGTCTCATTGGTCTTGCCCGTCAGGAACGTGACGAACGGCTCGGCCCGCTGCCGGTCCCGCTTCGCCGTCAGGACCAGCTTCTCCACCTGGTCGATGGGCACGGGTCGCTGCGTCCGGTCGAGGAACGTCGCCCAGATGCGGAGCGCGGGAGGGTTGGAGGCGTCCACCCGGTCGATCTTGATCTGGGGCGAGCGCCAGAGGACGGCGCCTTGGGCGGTCGTCGCGAGGAGCACGACCACCAGGCTCACGAGGCGGCTCAGCATCCGAAGCGGTACCGGCTGAGGGTGACCGTCAGCGGCTCGCTGGCCGCCGCGGCGCCGCGGGCGTCGGTGACGCGGGCCACGTAGGTGTACTCCCCCGGGACCAGCGAGCCGAACGGGTAGGCGAGGCGGACGCGGACCTCCTCGCCAGGGGGCGCCTCGTGCCACGAGAGCACCCGCTCGGTGCCCTGGCACCTGAGCACCAGGGCCAGCTCGGCTGGGGGGGCCAGGTCGTTGGGGATCCGCACGCCCACCTCCTGCTCGAAGGCGGCCGCCTGCACCGTGAAGGCCGGGACGCGTCGCCCGCGCACCATGGGGATGGCGCCCGCAAGCGCCACGGCGCCCACCGACGCGCCCACCAGGAACGTCCGGCGCCCCAGGCGGTGCCGCTCGTCTCGTCCTTCGCCGCTCATGACGGGCGATTGTCCCCGACGGGAGGGGCGAATGCAACCCGGAGGACACCGGGAGCTGAGAGACGGGGGGCCTGTGGTGGACGGGTGAGAGGGTCAGTCGCGACACAGCATGCCGAGGGCGCGGCACTCGGCGCGGGCGGCGTCCTTCAGGTGTACCTGGGTGATGGGGGATCCCTCGCTGGCGGCCCGTGCGGCGGCCCGCAGCGCCGCGTTGGCCACGTGGGCGCCGGTCAGCTCATAGCACTCGGCGAGCTCGAGGGGGTCCACGTCGGCCGCGACCGGGGCGGCGGGCGGCAGGTTGCGGCGCCACAGGCTCTCGCGCTCGTCGACGCCCGGGGCCGCGAAGGTGAGGCGGTAGCGGAGGCGGCGGCGGACCGCCGGGTCCAGCGCCTCGGCCAGGTTGGTGGTCAGGACGATGACCCCCTCGTGCTGCTCCAGGAGCTGGAGCACCGTGTTGACCTCCACGTTGGCGTAGCGGTCGTTGGCGCCCTTCACGTCCGTGGTGCGGCGCGCGAAGAAGGAGTCGGCCTCGTCGAAGAGCAGCACCGCGTCCACCGCGCGGGCGCGGCGGAACAGCTCGGCCAGGCGCTGCTCGGTCTCGCCGAGCCAGCGGCTGAGCACGGAGGGGACGTCCACCTGGAGGACGGGGCGCCCCAGCGCGTGGGCCAAGGCATGGGCGGCCATGGTCTTGCCGGTGCCGGGGGGGCCGTCGAGCAGCACGCCGACGCCGTGGCCCGAGGCGCGCACGCCCCGGAAGCCCCAGCCGTCGAGCACGTCCGCCTGGACGCGGCAGGCGGCGGCGACGTCGTTGAGCTCGCGGGCGATGCCTGGCTCCAGGACCATGTCCGCGAGGCGGGCCTTGGGTGACAGCAGCCACGCGCCGCCCTCGGGGGCGCTGGACGAGACGCGGCGCAGGGAGTGGGTGACCTCGGCGCGGGAGATGTCGCCCCCGAGGGCGCGGGCGCGGCGGAGGGCCTGCTCCAGCGCCGCAGGGGACGTGTGGGGTAGGGTGGGGTCGTCCCAGTCGTCGCCGAGGCGCCCCTCACCGAGCTCGGAGATGAGGTCCATGGGGGTGGTGGAGCCCTGGCCGTTGACGGCGAGCAGGTCGGCGAGGCGGGCCCGGAGCGGGGCGGGCAGGGAGTCGATGCTGGTGGTGCTGGCGAGCACGAGGCCGGCCATTCGGTCCAGCGCGGCGCTCCAGGTGGCGGCGGGGAACGTGACGGCGTCGGGGCCCTCGACGAGCAGCACCCAGCCCTGGCAGCGGGCGGCGACGGCGAGGGAGTGGAGCATGGCCAGGGCGTCGTCGGCGCGACCGGGGAGCAGCGCCGCCTCGATGCGGAGCACGTGGCGCCGCGCGACGCCAGCGATGCGCCGCGCCACCCGGCTCGCGCCCTCGCCCCCCTGGGCCAGGACGGCGACGAGCAGCGCAGCGTCCCCGGCGACGGCCCCGGCGATGGCGCCCAGACGCCCGAGGGCGGCGCCCTTGACGCCGGGGACCACGGTGGCCGGGTCGCCGACCAGCAGGGTGGCGCAGGGCGGCAGGGAGTCCTCGGGCGACAGGGTGGACAGGAGGCAGGCGGCGACGGGCGCGGGGAGGGCGATGGGGCGGCGAGCTTCGGACAGGAACGGGTCGCGCCGGTCGACCAGCAGGACCCCCTGGCGCTCCAGGTGGGTGACGGCGGCCAGGTCCAGGGGGGCGCCGGCGGTCAGGGAGAAGTCCAGCAGGTCGCGGACGTTGAGCGATGGCGCGTCAGGGTCCACCCGGTAGGGGGAGGCCAGGGCCTCGACGGCGGGGTCGTGGGCGAGCAGGGCGAGGACGTGGACGGCGGTGGCCTCCTCGGAGGAGAGGCCGAGCGCGGTGGCCAGGTTGTCGACCAGGCGGCGGTCGCGGAGCTGGCGGGCATGGATGACGGTGGGGAGACCGGGAAGGGTTGCCTCGCGGATGGACACGACCTCGCTCATGGGTACTCCTCCGTGGGTTGCGCCGTTGAACGCGACCCACTTCGTGCGAGCACCAGAGGCGTTGCGGACTTTTTTTCGAGGGGCGAGCTGGGGATGGTCAGGGCGCCTTGCAGGAGCCGGGCTGGCAGTCGGCCGTACACATGATCAGGCCCTCCTCGGGGTTGCACCCGCACACCGAGGCGTGGCACCCCCCGTCGATGACGCACTTGGCGCCCCCGGTGCACTGGCCGTCACTGGAGCAGCCCTTGGGCGGGAGCGGGCCGCAGGCGGAGGGGGCGCAGGTGTTGCCGTAGCAGCAGGCCGGGTCGCCCGCCAGGCACCAGTCGAGGCAGAGGGGCCCGGCGATGCACTGCCCGCTCGGGCAGTCCGCATCCTTCGTGCACTCGTTCTCTTCGGACGTGCAGGTCCCGGGCTCGTCCCAGCCATCGCAGTCGGCGTTGCAGGGGCAGGTGAAGCCGCCCACGCAGGAGCTGCCCTCCGCGCACTCCCCGTCGGACCAGCAGGCGTCGCCCTCCGCGGGCAGCTTGCAGACGCCCATACCGCCAGCTCCCCCGCCGCAGACCCACCCGGGACCGCAGTCGGCGTCCGCGCCGCAGCAGGCCGGCGGTGGTGCGTTCAGGAGGGTCGTGTATGGGCAGCCCGCCGCGAAGCTCGGGTCGCTGCATTGTGCAGCCCCGGTCGCGCAGTCCACCTCGTCCGGGCAGGCCGGGCTCTGCTCACAGCCGCAGCCGCACTCGTTCTGGAAGTGGGTGGTCCCGTCCGGACAGGCGAAGTCGATGACGGCGCAGATGTCCACGGTCTCGCCGATGTAGTCCAGGCCGCCTCCATCGACCGGCTCGCAGGTGCATGTGACCGGCCAGGCGCAGTCCACGGTGCCGTCGGCCTCGCACTCACACTTGCCGCACCCGTCGCCCGCCCCGATGACCTGTCCTGCCACCAGCTCCCGGCCGTTGTGGTCGCAGACCGCGGCGCAGGCGATCAGCGTGCAGGCGACCGAGCCGTCCTCCTGGCACGTACAGGTGTTGCAACCGTCGCCGGCCGGGAAGGAGTCGCCGACTCCGTAGGTCTGGCCCTCGTGGGTGCACGTCCCGCAGGCGCTCTGGTCGCACGCGATGGTTCCCGACTCCTGGCAGGTGCAGGCGCTGCACCCGTCGCCCCAGGGGACGACGTCGCCGGGAGCGTAGGTCACGCCCTCGTGGACGCAGGGCATCGGGCAGAGCATCTCCGTGCACGAGACGCTCCCGTCCTCTTCGCACGTGCAGGTGTTGCAGTCGGCAGCCCAGGTCTCGCCCGGCTGGTAGGTCGTGCCTCCCACGACGCACTCGGCGACGCAGGCCATCAGCGTGCAGGAGACCTGGCCGTCATCTTCGCACGAGCACGTATTGCAGCCGTCGGTGGACGGGAACGAGTCCCCGGCCGGGTAGGTCGTGCCGCCGTAGTCACAGGTCACCTGGCAGGCCATCAGCGTGCAGGCGACCTGCCCGTCGGCTCCGCACGTGCAGGTGTTGCAGCCGTCGCTCGATGGGAAGCTGTCGCCCTGGGCATAGGTCTTGTCGCCTACGGTGCAGGTGATCCCCACGTCGCCGCCTTGGGCGTCGCCCGCAGTGTCCGTGCTCTGGGAGTCGGTGCTCTGGGAGTCGGTGGTCGTCTCGCAGGCGCCGAGGAGCGCTGCCAGGGCGAGGCCTGCGGCGACGAGCCCCCTACGCGGTGTGAAATTCTTGATCTTCATGAGTACCTCCGTGAGTCGAACTCAACAGCAAGGGCTGTGCCACCCGTGCATGACGTCGTCTCGTGGCGCCCCGTCGCGGCCAATGGGCGCCTCGGGTCGTAAAGACGCTGTGGTAATTCTACGCATGTGTTGCGCTTGTGGCGTTGGCGTGCGTATCCCTGGTGCCGAGGTTCTCAGGCCGCGACCCTGGCATGGCGCAGGACCTCCCAGGGGATGGGATCTCGCAGCTCCCACACGATGCTCATGGGGCGCTCCCCCTCGTGGGAGACGTAGGTGACGGGGCCGAGGAGCGTGTAGGGCAGGGTCTGCCCCCGGTCGTCCTTCTTTCGCTCCCGCACGAAGAGCAGCGGTGTCACCCCGAGGGCAGCGTGCTGCTGGTGGCGCCGCCCGTCGAGGCTGCCCGCAGCGGTCGTGCTCTGGGACTGCCAGTGGAAGGCCCGCTCGGAGATGGCGTAGTCGTCGTACATGGTGGATGGGGAGTAGTCCCGCTCCGACTTGCAGAGCGTCACGAAGAGCAGGTGGCAGGCCGTCGGCCTGTCGAAGTGGACTCCTTGGCCTCGCGGGCGGTACACGGCGCCGTTGCGCACGTCACCAAAGGCCGCCATCACCTCGTCGAGGCTGTAGCGGCAGTGGACGCGGAGCGGGACGTCGGGGACGCCAAGGTCGATGGGGATGTGCGCCACCCGCTCGTCGAGGACGTCGAGGAGGGACCGCAGCTCCTGACAGACGGCGTCGTGGCGGCGCAGGCGGGCGAGCCCGGCCTCCAGGTCCGTCGCGTCCAGGCCCAGGAGCGACACGAGCAGCATTTGCGCGAGGCGGCGTTCCTGCTCGGTGATCGGGTCGGACCCTGCGAGGAGGGCGCGGGCGGAAGCGATGCGCGCGGGGTCGTCCAGGTGGAGGAGCCCACGGAGGCGGCGCAGCAGCAGCGTCTCGTCCGGCCCGGGCGGGGCGGTAGGGAGGTCGACGTCGCGCCGCAGGTCGGTGAAGCTGCGCCCCCGGTAGAGCTCCTCGGGCTCGACGGCCGCCTCCCGCAGGAAGGTGGCGAGGTCGACGTCGCCCAGGCGGCGCAGCTCGTCCCGCAGGGAGCGGGCGCTCGTCCCCACCGCCTGGCGGATGTTCTCCAGCACGACCTGGCGGGAGACCCGGTCCAGGTGGACGGAGCACCCGGCCGGGAGCAGCGGGAAGCCCTGCTCGACCTGCTCCAGCACTTCCCGGCGCGAGCCCCCCGTCAGCGCTCGCCACCGCAGGTCGAAGCGGAAGCTGCGGTGGGCCTGCCCCACGAAGTCGAGGGCGGTCAGCAGGGGCTTGCCGGGCGCGGTCCGCAGGCCGCGGCCGAGCTGCTGCAGGAACACGGTCACGCTCTCGGTGGGGCGCAGGAACAGCACCGTGTCGAGCCAGGGCATGTCGACCCCCTCGTTGAAGAGGTCGACGGTGAACAGCACGTTGACCTCGCGGTCCCGCAGCCTGCGCATGGCGTCGGCGCGCGTCTCCCGGTCGGTCTCCGCGCTGAGCGCGAGCGCCGGAATCCCGGCCTCGTCGAACCTGCTGGCCATGAAGCGGGCGTGGCGCACGCTGACGCAGAAGCCCAGGGCTCGCATGGAGCGCACGTCGTCCACGGTGTCGCGGACCGCCCGCAGCACGAGGCGCGCCCGGGCGTCGTGGCCCGTGTAGACGTTGTCCAGCTCCGCGGGGGCGTAGCGGCCGCGGCTCCAGGTGACCCGTGACAGGTCCACCTCGTCGGCCAGGCCGAAGTAGTGGAAGGGCACGAGCAGGCCGCGGTCGATGGCGTCCCAGAGGCGGAGCTCTGCGGCGATGCGCCCGCCGAACCAGCCGAGGATGCTCTGCCCGTCTGCGCGCTCGGGCGTCGCGGTCAGCCCGAGGAGCACTTGCGGGCGCAGGTGCGCGAGGAGCGCCTCGTAGGTGGCTGCGGCGGCGTGGTGCACCTCGTCCACGACGACGACGTCGTAGGCGGTCGGAGAGAGGGCAGCGAGGTCGAGCAGCGCGAGGGACTGGATGGACGCGAAGACGTGCCGCCCGTCGGCCGGGCGCTCTCCGTCCACCAGCAGCTCGCCGAAGGAGCCGTCGCCCAGGGCGTGCCTGAAGGTCGCGCGGCTCGCCTGCAGGATCTCTCGGCGGTGGGCGATGAACAGCAGCCGGAGCGGTCCCAGGCGCTCGACCAGGCCCTTGTAGTCGAGGGCGGCGATGACGGTCTTGCCGGTCCCCGTGGCCGCGACCACGAGCGAGGCCCAGCGGTCGTGGAGCTCCCTCTCGACGCGCAGCCGCTCCAGGATCTCGGCCTGGAACGGGTACGGGCGGAGCTCCAGCGTCGAGAACGGCTCCTCCCGCGAGCGCCGCTCGACCTGGACGGCCCGACAGAAGCGGTCCCGATCAAGGGGCTCGAACTCACCGTCGCTCCAGTAGTTCTCGAAGGTCGCCCGGAGCTTCTCCAGGACCTGAGGGGCGGCGCGCGCGGCCAGGCGCACGTTCCACTCCAGCCCGTCGACGAGCGCAGACGAGGACAGGTTGGAGGACCCCACGTAGGCCGTGTGCCAGCCGGTCCGCCGCCAGAACATCCACGCCTTGGCGTGGAGCCTGGTGCGGCTCCCGTCGTAGGAGACGCGGATCTCAGCGCCGCGGGCCGCCAGGGCATCCAGCGCGCGGAGCTGCGTCGCCCCGGTGTAGGTCGTCGTCAGGACGCGGAGGCGCCCACCCCGCTCCCGGAGCCGCTCGACGCCGTCCAGGAGGGTGCGAACCCCTGACATCAGGATGAAGGAGCAGACCAGATCCACCTCGTCGGCGGACTGGAGCTCGCGGGAGACCTCTGCCCCGATGCGCCAGTCCTTGCCGTTGACGATGAGCCCCAGGTCGGACAGCGGGATCCCGGGGCGAGGGGGGCTGCACCGCGGAGACAGATCGCTGGTGGGCCGGACCAGGGCGTGCAGCTCCTTGGGGGTCAGCGCTTCGCCGCCCTCGCCCAGGAGGGCGAGCACACGGTTCGCGAGCGCGATCTGTGACTCCAGTCGGTGCTCGTCGTGTGGGACCGCGCGCAGGGCCCGCTCGATGCGCTGAGCCAGGGCGCGGGCGATCACCGTGTGGGCGGCAGCCCCGTCGAGGTCCGCCACCTCTGCGACCCACCCTTGCTGGCGCTGCTGCTCCAGGGCCGCGAGGCGTACGGTCGTCAGCAGCTCCTCGTACAGCCCCTCGATCAGCCCACCCATCCTGACACCTCCCGTCCGGGATCCGCGACTGTACCAGGTCCGGGCTCGCCCGTCGCCGCGGTGTCGCGCTGGGACCATGAGGGCCCTATACTGGTCGGGCTCTCTCGAACGTCGCCCACGGAGGACCCATGAGACTCGCCGTGCTGTGCCTGCTCCTCGCGCTGCCTGCGTGCGGCGCCTCCGACGGCCCTGGAGACGCGGCGCTGCCCGCCGGGGACGCGGGCGGAGACCTCGGCGGCGGAGATGCCACCGGCGAGGACGGCGGGGGAACCCTGGGGGACACCAGCGGACCAGACACTGCGGGGGGCGACGTCGGCGACGTGGTGGGGACCGAGGACGTTGGGGGTGGTGGCGGTGGTGGGGGCGATGGTGGGGGCGGTGGTGACGCCGGCGGTGACGCCGGCGGTGACCTGGAGGAGGACTCGGGCGGCGTGATCGCCCCCCTCGGGTGGTGCGAGGGGGAGACCGCGTTCGCCTATGCGCCCACCGCAGGGCTCGCCGTCGAGACCTTCCCCGACGACTACTACACCGTGGAGGACCCGAAGAGCGCCACCGGGCTGCGGGTGCGCTTCGACGACGAGCTGGCGCCGTGGTTGTCCACCATCCCCGGTGGGTACGACGAGGTCTTCGTGCAGCTCCAGGAGCTGGACGGGTTCGGGACCACGGCTGGGGTGTTGCTGCGGTTCACGGGCCCGGTGCTCGACGTGCCGAGCGGTGAGGCGACGGCGAGCACGAGCGCCATCCGGCTCGTGGATCTGAGCGGTCCGGAGGCCGTGCAGATCCCCTTCGAGGTGCAGACCGCCGACGAGGAGAGCACGCTGATCCTCTGGCCCATGGTCCCGCTGGTACCGGGGCACCGCCATGGGGTCGTGATCACGCGGGACCTTCCCGCCGCGGACGGTGGCTGCATCTCCCCGAGCCCCACCTTGCGCAAGCTGCTCGGGGGCACGGCCGCCGACCCGCGCCTGGTGCGTTTGCTTCCCCGCTACGAGGAGCTGCTCGCCAAGACCGGCGTGGCGCCCGGCGACGTGAGCGCCGCCACGGTCTTCACTGCCCAGACCATCGTGGACACGTCGGTGGCCGCCGCGTCGGACGTGGCGGGGCGCTCCTATTCGTGGGCCGCGCCCCCCGCCTGCGCCGACAAGGCCGGCTGGCGCGAGTGCGACGGCGCCTTTGCGGCCTGGGACTATCGCGACCCCGCCGGCGTCGTCCAGGACGGCGCCCCACAGGCCCCGTACGAGCTGCTCGTGCGCCTCTGGCTGCCGCTCTCGGCGGAACCCCCGTGGCCGGTGGTGATCTTCGGGCATGGCCTTGGCTCGGACCGAGGGCAGGCCAAGGCCCTCGCCGAGGTGGCCGCGCCCATGGGCATCGCCACCGTCGCCATCGACGCGGTGGCCCACGGCCAGCACCCGAGCGCCCCGGCCAAGCCGACCACAGCGGTCTCGGTGGCGGCATTCTTCGGGATCTCGCTGGAGACCCTGGAGCTGGACGGGCTCGTACTCCGCGACAACTGGCGCCAGTCCACCTACGACAAGCTCCAGCTCGTGCGCCTGCTGACGGACGCGCCGGACCTGGACGGAGACGGCGCGCCCGAGCTCGACAGCGAGCACATCAGCTACCTCGGGGTGAGCCTCGGGGGGATCATGGGCGCCGAGCTGCTGGCGCTCAGTCCGGGGGTCGGGGCGGCGATCCTGTCCGTCCCCGGTGGGCGCGTCACCTCCATCATGAGCGACAGCGAGACCTTTGCGCCGATCCTGTTCGGCCTCACGCCAGCCGGGGCCACGAAGTCGGACGTCGTGCGCTTCTTCCCCGTGCTCCAGACCCTCATCGAGCGGGGTGACGCCTCCAACTACGCCCCTTACGTGCTCTCTGATCGGCTCCCGGGCGCTGGGCCCGTGCCGCAGCTCCTGCTCAACATGGCCGTGGGGGACAAGACCGTGCCCAACGTGTGTACCCGGTCGCTGGCTCGGGCCCTCGGGGTGCCGGTCGTGGAGCCCGTGCTCCAGGAGGTGGGCGTCGTCGGGGTGTCGCCACCGACTCCGTTCTCGGGCAACATGGCTCCGGACGTGACCGCGGGCCTGTTTCAATTCGACAGGGTGACCAAGTCGGTCGGGGCGGCGCCGGTGGCGGCGGAGCACGACAATGTGGCGAAGAGTGAGGAGGGACTGTTGCAGGAGACCCACTTCCTGCAGACGTGGATCGAGACCGGCGTGGCGGAGATCCTGGATCCCTACGAGGTCCTCGGGACGCCGCCGCTGTAAGGCGCCGCTGCAAAACAACCGGATCCATAGAGGGCCCCGATGCGCCCCGCTGGCAGTCTGGTGAGACCGCAGGCAGGGCCTTGTCCTTCCAAGGTCTCGCCAGGCTGCCAGAGGGGATGCAGCGGGGGCCGAATGGCACCGGTTGTCTTGCAACGGCGCCTGACCTCAGGCCGAGGCGGGTCGCCGCCGTCGGGTGAGCCAGAGCCCCAGCAGGAGTACCGAGAGGGAGACCGGGCCTCCACCCCGCCCGCTCCCGCAGCCCTCCGTCCAGGTTCGCGTCTGCACCTCCTGATGACCTGCGTCCAGGGCGCTGGAGAAGCCGCCGGCCGCGTCTGCGCCACCGCTCCCGGCGCCGCCCAGGCTCGCCGGCTCGCCGAGGGTCCCGCCGCTGGCGCAGTGCTCCGGCTCCAGTGGGGCATGGGCGCAGCTCTCCGGGGCGCCCTCCACGCAGGCGTCCAGGGTGCAGGGGTCTCCGTCGTCACACGCCTTCGAGACGCCCACCACCTTGCCGCAGGCGTCCAGGGATACCAGCGCGCCGCCCTGACAGACCACCGCCGGCGTCTGTGTGCAGGCGGGGGCCTCTCCGCAATCTGAGGAGTGGGTGTGGGTGCAGAGCTGGTCCACGCACCCGTCGATGGTGCAGGGGTCCCCGTCGTCGCAGTCGACGGCGACCGCGCCTGTGGCGCCGCATCCGTCCACCCACCGCACGTGGCCTCCTTCGCACCGGGTAGAGACCCCCGGCGGGCACGCGGAGCACTCCGGGGACGGGATCGGGGAGTGCGTGCAGGTGCCCGTCCCCGGGTCACAGAGGTCCTCCGTGCAGGGGTCCTCGTCGGCGCAGGGTGCGACCACTTCGGTAGGCGTGCCGCAGGAGTCCAGCCACACCACCGCGTTCCCGTGGCAGCCCTTGGTCGCCCTCGGAGTGCAACCAGGACCGCAGTCCGGCGTTCCAGCCGGAACGTGGGTGCAGCTCTCGCCCAGGCAGCCGTCCCCAGTGCAAGGATCCCCGTCGTCGCACCCGTCGGCGACTCCGCCGACGGCCCCACAGGAGTCAATCCAGCGGATCTGCCCGTCCATGCAGGCCTTCGCTGCCTGCGGGGCGCAGCTCGTGAAGGCGACCGTCACGCGGAAGGCGTCCACCCACACGTCGCTGTCGATGTACCCGCCCGGGTGGTCGTGGAGAGACAGCTTGGCGCTGAGGCCCTTGACGTCCGCCCAGGTCCAGGCGGCCTTGGTGGCCGTCACGTCCACCTCGTCCCAGGCGAGGGCCTCGTGGGCGAAGGTCTTGGTGACACCCGCCGACGCCAGCTTCAGTACGACGGCATACTTGCCGCTCGCATACTGCACCTTGGTGCGCACCCCGACCGTGACACTGGTGATCGTCTCGCTGCCATCGGGGTCGCAGGTGTCGAAGCCGGTCGCCTGGAGAGTCTCACCGGACTCCAGGTTGGGATTGAGCGCGAACACGTCGTCGGGTGCCCCCTGTGCGTTGCCCTCGCTCTCCCACCCGGTCGCCGCCCCCACCGACACGGCGTAGCCCACCACGGGGCTCTTGGCGGAGCACCCCTTCGGTGGCTCCGGCTCCCCGCCGTCCGTGCACGACACCAGGGTCCACTGGACGGCGTCCGCCTCGTCGGACTGGGAGTCGTCCGTGCCGTCCAGCACCACGTGCCCCTTGCCCGGGGCGAACCAGTGGGTGCCGAGATCCGCGTAGACCGGGCCGTGGGAGGGCTGCCCCTTGTCCGTGCCGTCCCGCTGGTCGACGACCTTGTGGGTGACCTTCCCGTCCCCCGCGTGCACGAAGTAGTCTGCGTCGCTGGTCCGGTTCTCGGTGGCACGGAACGTGGCCTCCACCTTGTAGAGCCCCGCCGCCGGCAGCTTGGGCGTCCAGGTCGCCTTGCCCTTGGCGCCAGGAGCCCCCACGTACTTGCTCAGGTAGCGATAGTCCGGCCCGATGGACTGCTGGTTGGATGGCCAGGTGTTCCAGGAGTCTCCAGTCTCCGCATAGCCGGTCTGCCCGTTGTCGATGAGCGTCTTCTTCCCGACGGGGCAATCCGCTCGGGCAGCCGGCGAGGCCATGAGCCCGATGAGCAGGAGGGCACGAAGCTCAGTAGACCCCATTGGTCACCTCAAGCGCGTAGGGAGTGCACGCGCCAACGACTCCGGGCGCGTGGCGGACCCCGATGAGAAACGACGCGGAGTTGTCCGTGCAGACGTGGACCCCCACGTCGGTGAGATCCTGCTTCACCGTGCACGGGCACTCTCCGGTGTCCCCGGTCAGGAAGTCGGTCATCCACTCGAAGTTCGTGGTGCCGGTGCAGAGCTGATCGCCGGGCCCGCAGCCGCTCCGAGATACATTCAGCGTCAGAGCGCCGGCAGGGTTCGACGCAAACCGCACGCGGAAGTGGAACTGGTCGCAGCTCAGGTCGTCGGGCGTGTCCACCGCCTCGACGCGGATCCAGTCGACCTCCTCCTGCGTCGCGATCACGCCCTCCAGCATCAGCGTGGTCCCCGTGTCGGGGAGGGAGCCGACGAACCAGGCGGTCTCGCACTTCGGGCCCGACTTCTCCCCTGGCACCGGGGCGCAGCCGCAGGCGCCGTTTGCCCCGCACAGCGCGCCGGGCGGGCACAGTCCGCAGAGACCCGCGCACCCGTCGTCACCGCACTGCTTGCCATCGCAGCTCGGGACGCAGATGCACTGACCCCCGCCCGCGCACTTGGAGCCCGCCGGACAGACCCCGCACAGTCCGCCACAGCCGTCGTCACCGCAGCCCTTGCCGCCGCAGCTCGCCGTGCACCCGCCGCCGGTGCACTGGCCCCCGGCGCAGCTCTTTCCGGCCGGGCAGGTGCCGCAGAGGCCGCCGCAGCCGTCGTCTCCGCAGGCCTTCCCCGCGCAGGAGGGGGCGCAGGTGCCCCCCGTGCACTGCCCCGTGGCGGAGCACAAGAGACCATCTGCGCAGGTGCCGCACAGGCCGTCGCAGCCGTCCGGCCCGCACTGCTTCCCCAGGCAGGAGGGGGTGCACAGGGACGGGTCGCCGCACTTGGCGTCGGGCAGGCAGGCCAGCCCTCCCGGGCACACGCCGCACAGGCCGCCGCACCCGTCGCTCCCGCAGGCTTTGCCGGAGCAGTCCGCCTGACATACGCCCCCCCCTCCGCCGTGCAGGCCCCCGTCGGCAGGCACTGGTGGCCGAGGGGGCAGGTGCCGCAGAGGCCGCCGCAGCCGTTGGTGCCGCACTGTCGCCCCTCACAGTCCGGCGTGCAGGTCTGCGGGGCGCCGTCCGGGCCGCCGACCGTCTCGGGGAGGGCGCCCGCGTCGAGCGACCCGTCCACAGCGGCGTCCTGGGTGACGTCCCCCGCGCCGCTCCCGGCCCCGCGGGGGCCCGGGAAGCCGCCGCCCGCCGGATCGAAGGGGCTCGTCGTGTCTCCCGAGGCGTCGATGGTGATGGTCTCTCGCAGCGTCGTGCACGAGGCCGCGAGCGCGCCCAGCACCAAGGCCGCGGCGCAGGCCGGGGTCAGGCGCGGGAACAAGGCCGGAGGGTGCGAGCGGGCGCGCCCGTGCATCGGGGAGACGTGCATCCGACGAGCCTAGCCCCGATCCGACGAGCCGGCAAGGCGCTACCGCACGGTCAGCACTCCACCGAGGAGGCACAGGCTCTGGTCGCTGCGGCGGACCAGCGGTGGCCACACCACCTCGTGGACGACGCCGCTGGTCTGGTGCTCGGAGCTGCGGGCCACGAAGCCCACGGGCTCCACCCGCTCCGGGCGGAAGCGGGCGCCGATGGCGACGGGGTCCGCCACGAGGTCGTGGTGGGCCTCCAGGGTCTGGCACAGCGCATCGAGGACCGCCTCGATCTCGGCGATGACGTCGGGGTGGACGCTCCCGTCCGATGCGGCGTGGCGGACCTGGTGGAGCAGCTTGAACAGCGAGGACAGGGGGAACTCCAGGAGGCTCGGGCGTGCCGTGCCGCGCCCCGCCTCCACGCTCTCCAGAATCGCTGTCGCGAGGCGCAGCGCCGCGTCCCGCAGCGGGCGGGCCGCGATGGCCAGGACCCGGGGGGCCTGCCGCAGCACCGAGAGCACCTCTGCCGTGTAGGGCGTGACGGGGCCGAGCCTGCGCACGAGAGGGGCCTGCAGGATCCGCCCGTCGGCCAACGTCAGGCCCGGCACGACGATGCGCGCGGCGGTCCCCTCCGTGAAGTGGACGTCGGCGCCGTCCTCGACCTCCGCCCGCGACGCGTCGAGCCCGCCGTCCAAGGGCTGTACGACGACGTGCCTTGCGGTCATCCACCCCTGGACCGCCTCCATGGTGCGCACCACCTCGCGCCGCTGTTCGGCAGACCCGTAGATGCCGAGCTTGCTCACCGAGCGCTGGATCTCGAGGGCGGCCCGCGCGATGATCCGCTCCCGCCGCTGACCCTCTGCCGCCAGCACGCCTGCCAGCACCCCCGCGAGCGTCGCGAGCTGCTCCGAGCCGCATCCCTCCCATCGTTGGGTCATCTTCGCCAGGGTGTCGAGCATGGCCTCGTCGGGCTCGGCGTCCCCAACGGGCACCGGGGGCGGCGACGGGCTCGTTCCCGGCTCTGCGTCGGCGGGCCCGGCTCCCTCCACTGTGGCGTCGCCCGGGTCCGTGGGGGCAGGGAGCTCCGGTCCCGTCGTGCCCAGCGCGTCTCCCAGGATCGCGGCGACCGCCTCGAGGGTCGCCTCGTCGACCTCGCCCTGTGAGCGGGCGGCGGACAGGGCGCGCGCGAACACCCGCCGCGTGAATGCGCGCTTGTCTGCGGTGGCCCAGAACGTCGGGCCCGAGCACTCCCTGCGCGCGTCCACGAGCGGGCCGTGGGGATCGGCGGCGGCCGCCGCGATCACGGCGTCCGCCATCACCACGTTCCTCCAGAGCATCCAGTCGTCCACGGAGCCGCGGCTGATCACGGGGCGCGTCCCGTTCGGTGCGCCTCCTGTGATGGCGCCGAGCACCCCCCGCGCCAGGACGACCTGCCCGAAGGTCCCCGCATCGAAGAACACGGACTCAGCGCCGCGCCAGTGCGGTGGGGCGCTCCACACGACGTCTACGGCGCAGGCGTCGGCTGGAACGCCCACCCGGGGGAGCGGCCCGCCGACCCCTGCGGCCACGGCCGCCAGTCGCAGGAGCCGGTACGCCTCCTGCCACGCGTCGATCAAGTTGCCGTACCGAGTCAGGGAGCCCGGGTCGGCCTCGTCCGCCTGGACCAGCCACTCGGCGCCCAGCTCGACCAGCCGCGCGGTCTGCGGCAGACCCTCGCCGTCCGCCGGGTCCGGCGCGGGCCCGCCGGCCCGCTCCAAGGACATCGCAAGACCCCGGAGCGCGGCGTCCAGCGCCGCGGGTCCGCTCCGCTGCTCCCCCGCTCTGTCGTCCATGGCGCCTACCCCCTGCCGAACGGCGCGGTCCCCACGTCGAACACCGACGCCGCCTCATAGAAGCGGGCGGGCGCGCCGGTGGTCAGCGCCTCGATGGTGAACCCGTCGCCCAGGTAGCGCGCCTGGATGGACAGGTCCGCGCCGAGCCGGACCTCGCAGAACACTGCGCCGTGGCTCGCGCCGTTGACGGGGGCTGCCTCGCGGGGCGGCGCCTGAGCGGTGGCCGTCGTCGCCAGACGGTCCACCTGGTCCACGCACCGCCGGAGGGTCTCGGCCAGCCCCGGCCGGAGCCGCACCTTCCGGTAGCGGAAGCGCCGCGTCTCCTTGAGCCGGCCGATGGTCGTCCACGCGTCCATCATGCGCCGGAGCCAGGTGTGGCAGGCGGCGAGCAGCGCGGGCTCCGCGTCGTGGCTCAGGTCCGGCGGATCCGACCACCAGTCGACCAGGGACCGCACGATGGGGGCGTCCACGGCCTTCTGGGTATGGGACAGGGCGCCGATGGCCTCGTTGAAGTCCGACCAGGTGACCCGGATCGTGTCCTTGACCTCCGCCCACTGGGTGTCGCGCTCGGAAGGGGCAGGGGTCGGGCGCGGCCGAGCGCCGTTGACCTTCGGGGGCACCGGGCCCGCCGGGTAGAACATCTGGATGGGCTGGGGAGGCTCCGTCTCGGCCTGACCTCGCTGGCGACGCCCGACCACGAAGGCCCCCAGCGGGATGCGCACGGGCGGATCCTCCTGGCCCGTGTCGTAGGTGAGCCCCCGGTCCGGGTCGATGGCCTCTCCGGCGCGGATGAAGGGCTGGCGCAGCCCGGGGATGTGCGCGATGCGCCCCGTCGTCGTCAGGAAGTAGTAGTCGCCGTTGGAGACCGCCGTGGCCGTGGCCGCGCGGAGGTCCGCGAGGCGGAAGGCGTCCAGGTTGTTGACCAGCGCCCGCCAGGCGCCCGTGGCGACGAGCTGCTTGCCGCCCCCCTGCGAGGAGACGATGCGCCCCTTGGGCTCGATCAGGTCGGCGCGGCGCGCCTCGATGAGCTCCAGGTAGAGGGGGTACTGGACGCCGTTGCCCGCGAGCACCAGCACGTCCGCACGGCGCTCGGCGCACAGCCGGGCGAGGCCCTCCACGTTGCGCTCGATGGCGGGCCGCACGAGGGCGTCCACGTCGTCGCGCGCGACGGCGACGTCGGCGACCGCAGCGGACAGGCGCGCGGCGTCGAAGCTCTCCTCCCGCGGCTCCTCGCCCTTCATGATCACGCGGATGGGGCCCGGCAGCTCCGAGAGCACGTCCCGGATGAGCACCAACCGTGCCCCCGCCGACAGGCGCGCCTTGATGCTCTCCGCCACGCGGAACAGGGCGAAGAAGTTGGCCCTCCAGCCATCACCGTCCTCGGCCGCCGTGGGCACGGACGCGACGGCCTCCAGGTTTCGCCGGAGCGCCTCCTCCAGGACGCGCACGACCGCGCTGGTGATCATGTCGCCACCGAACGCGAAGTCGCCGCCCAGGGCGTCGACCCGCGTGTGGATGGACGGCAGCGTCTGTAGCGCGCCCTCCAGCACCGCGACAGACAGGCGCATCGAGTCCGTCGTGCCTCCGCCCACGTCGAAGGCGACGATGGACCGGCCGTCCAGGGCTTGCAGGGTGGCGCCGCCGCCTGCGGCGACCTCGTCGAGCATGGCCGTGAGGCAGTAGAGCGCAGAGGCGTTGGCCTCATCGAAGGGCGCCTCGACGGCGGGGACCTGGTCGATCCCGTTCCGCGCGGCCAGCGTCGTCATGACCTCCTCGACCAGCGTCCGGAGTCGGGTCAACTGCGAGGGGCTGAAGCTGCGCGGCCAGGTGCAGACCACCCCATCGGGCCACCAACCCAGGTGGATGATCGCGTCCTCCAGGAAGGAGGAGAGGAACATCCGCGCGATGTCGTCGGGGCTGAAGTCGGCCTCGGTGCCGTCGATGGCGACGACGTGGCAAGGCTCCGGCCGTCCGAGCAGCTTCTTGACCGACGGCACCGTGGCCCTCGGGTACGCGAAGGCCCGCGCCCGGGCGTTCTGGCCCACCGTGAACCGGGGGGCGGCCGGGTCTGCGACGCTCTCGAAGAGCAGCAGCGACGGCTCGGGTCCGTCCTCGGGGAAGGTGCGCGGCCCCATGTCGTGGGCGCCTCGCGCGGTGCACGCCAGGGTGCTCGACGTGCCGAAGTCGACGACCAGCGGGAACGGCACCCGCTGCACCGGGCGCCCGGCGACGGTGTTGGGCGCTGCGGTCGGCTCCTCCATATCTCCTCCTCGGAGGACGCCTCGGGGCGCGCTCCGGCTGACGGGCTCCTGCAATCGTTGCGGGGGCGAGTATGACGGAGCGGCGCCCGTCTGTCTCCCCTCTTGTGACACGGTTGCGTAACTGGCCGACTGTATGGAACAATCCTCCGTCCGCCCGGCGGCCTGGCGCCCGCCAGGCATGGCGTCGGGGCTCCTCGGAGGACACATGCTCGAGATCGGAGTGGGGCGCGCGGACATCACCTGCACCGTGCCCGGCATCGGGCTGATGGGCTGGGGGCTGCACGAGCAGAAGGCGGACGGCGTGGCTGCGCCGCTGTTCGCGCGGGCCTTCGTCGTGCGCGACCCGGCGACCGGCGGGAAGATCGCCCTGGTGTGCTGCGATCTGTGGGGCATCACCCAGTCCATCCGCCAGGGGGTGCTCGACGCGCTCGCGGCCGAGCATGCCCAGCGCGGTTTCGGCGAGGCCAACCTGATGCTGGTGGCGACCCACACCCACAGCGCCCCCGGCGGGTACAGCCACTTCGTCTTCTACAATGCGTCCGTCCCGGGCTTCTGCGCCGAGGTGCGCGACACGATCATCGCTGGCGTGCTGAAGGCCCTGATCCAGGCCGACGAGGGGCGGGTGCCCGGGCGGGTCCGGTGGGCGCGCGGCACCGTGGATGGCCCGGTGGCCTTCAACCGCTCGCCGTCCGCCTACAACCGGAACCCCGAGGTGGAGCCCGTCACCTGGGAGGACCGCGGGCGGGCCACCGACCGGCGCATGAGCCTGCTGCGCTTCGAGGACGCGACCGGGCGGCCCCTCGGGCTCGCGAGCTTCTTCGCGGTGCACGGGACGAGCGTGCACAGCTCCTGGTCGCTGATCCACCCCGACAACAAGGGCTGCGCGGCCACGTTGGTAGAGGCGGAGTCCGGGGACCCGGACTTCGTGGCGATCTTCGCGCAGGGAGCCGCGGGGGACGTGAGCCCGAACTTCCGCTGGGATCGGGCGCGGAAGCTGATGATCGGGGCCCTCGACGACGACGTCGCGAGCGCGGAGCACAACGGCGCCCTCCAGGCGCGGTGCGCCCTGGACTTGATGGAGGCGGCCGCGCGGGGGGCCTCGCTGGAGGGGCTCGACGCAGCGATCCTGTACGCGGACTTCGAGCGCATGGAGGTCGACCCGACCTTCACGGGCGGGAGGGAGGGGCGCACGAGCGGCGCCGCGGTGGGCCTGAGCATGGTCATGGGCACCGCCGAGGGCTGGGGGCCCCTGTTCCCCTGGCGCCGGACCGTCGGCGCGCTCAACACGCTCGCGGGGGCGGTGCGGCGTGTGCGTGGCGCCTTGAGTCGGCTCACGGGTGGGCGCTACGACGGCTGGGAGACCCACCGCAACAAGGCGTTCTTCGCCGACACGGGCCGGGGGCCCGACGCGACCGCGTTTCACCTGTTCTCCCTGGCCAACCCCCCGCTGCCGCCGTGGCTCGACCGCGGGGTGTGGTACTTCCGGACGCTGACGGCCCGCGGCGCCATCGGCGAGCACCCGTTCACCCCGACCATCCTGCCGGTGCAGGCCCTGCGGCTCGGGCCCGTGGTCATCGTCGGCGTGCAGGGGGAGCCGACCACCGTGGCCGGGCTCCGCCTGGAGGCCACGGCGCTGGCGCGGCTCGCCCCGGCCGGCGTGACCGACGTGGTGGTCGCTGGTTATGCCAACGCCTATGCGGGGTACACGACCACGGCCGAGGAGTACGTCGCCCAGTGCTACGAGGGGGGCAGCACGCTGTTCGGCCAGTGGAGCCTCGCCGCCACCCAGACGGTCCTCGACCGGCTCGCTGCGGACCTGCTCGTCCCTCCTGCTCGCCGCTCCGTCGACCGGGGGCCGTCCCCCCACCGCTTCGACGAGGAGGAGCTCCGGCGCCGGGCCTTTCCCCTGACCTCGTGACGCTTCCGATGGGCCATCCTCGCGGAAACCGCTCGCTGTCGCTCACTCTGGCGTCCCCGTCGGGCCTCTGCTAGCGTCCGCAGGCGCCCCGGGGCGGCACCCTGGGCTACTCTCGGTGCTGCTCCTCGATGGCGCGCCCGGGCTGGAGGCGACCCCGCCGCTGCTGGCCTGGCCCGGCGGCGCAGCCGTCGAAGGGAGGTTCTGACCATGCGCAGCGCACTGTTGTTGCTCTTCCCACTGGCGGCATGTGCGCCCGTCGACGTGGACGGCTGGACCTACGCATGCAGCGAGGGCGCCTCCTGCGGCGACGGGTGGCGGTGCGAGCGCGCCCCGGGGGAGGCGGTCGGCGTGTGCGTGCCCGTGGCTGGGGGCGACGCCTGGAGCGGCGACGCGGGCGACGTGGCCGGCATCGGGGGGGAGGACTCGAAGTCGAGTGATGGCCTCGATGGGTCCACGGCGCACCTCCCGGACGTGGGTCTGGACGCGGGTCCCGGCGGGGTGACGGACGGTGGGGTCGCCGACGTCCCAGGCGACGTGCTGGTACCGGACGTCCCGTGGGACACCGCCGAGGACGCGGGCGTCGACGACGGGAGCGACGGGTGGGACGCGGACTCGTGGGTCCCGGACGTGTGGGACGCGGGGGGGATGTGGGACGCGGAGGACGCGGAGGATGGCGCCCACGTGTGGGACGTCGGGGACGGCGCGGGGCCGCTCGACGCGGCGGAGGAGCCCGACGGCGCGGACGGCGCGGACGGGGCGGACGGGGCGGACGGGGGACCGGGCGCGTGCAGCGTCGACTCGGACTGCGACGACGGCGACCCCTGTACCCACGACCAGTGCGGTGCAGATGGGTGCGTCCACGCGCCTGCCTCGGGGCCGTCGTGCGAGGACGGCGACCCGTGCACGGCCTTCGACATCTGCTTCCAGGGCGTCTGCGCGGGCGGTCCGCCGCCGTCGTGCGATGACGGGGACCCGTGCACCGCGGATGCCTGCGACCCCCTGACGGGCTGTGTCCACGCTCCTGCGGATGGCCCCTGCGACGACGGCAACCCGTGCACCTTGGACGACCAGTGCGTCGCGGGTGCCTGCGAGGGTGCGGGCTCCTGCGGGTGCAGCGTGGACGAGGACTGCGCACTCCACGACGACGGCGACCCGTGCAACGGAGCACTGGTCTGCACCGGGGGGGTCTGTGTCGTGGCGCCCGGGAGCGTCGTCGCCTGCCCGAAGGGGGGCAATCCCTGCGTCAAGCCGGTTTGCGCCCCAGGAACCGGAACCTGCGAGCCCGCGCCGCTGACCGGCCCCCCCTGCGACGACGGGGACCCCTGCACCGTGGACGACGTCTGTGTCGAGGGCGGGTGCGCGGGCGGGGCGCTCCCCTGCGACGACGGCAACCCGTGTACGCTCGACGGCTGCGCTCCCGCCGTGGGGTGCACCCACCTCCCAGCGCCGGGCCCCTGTGACGACGGCAACCCCTGCACCGTGGGCGACGGCTGCTCCGCCGGGGCTTGCGTGGGCGTCGCGCTGGGCTGCGACGACGCCAACCCTTGCACGGTGGACACCTGCGTGCCCGGCGTGGGCTGCACCAACAGCCCTAAAGAGGCGCCGTGCGACGACGGGAACGCCTGCACGGTGGGCGACGCCTGCTCCGGCGGGCAGTGCGCGGCGGGGGCCGTGGCCGCTTGCGACGACGGCGATCCCTGCACGACCGACGGCTGTGCTCCGGCGACCGGGTGCACCCACGCCGCGGTCTCCGGGCCCTGCGACGACGGGAGCGCCTGCACGGCCAACGACACCTGTACGGCGGGAGGGTGCGCGGGCACGCCCGTGCCCTGCGACGACGGCAACCCCTGCACCGTGGACGGGTGCTCCCCCGCGACCGGCTGCACGGCGACACCGTCGACCGCTGCCTGCGACGACGGCGACCCGTGTACGGCCGGCGACACGTGCGCCGGGGGCGTGTGCGCCGGCACGCCTGCGCCGTGCCCGTGCCAGGGGGACGCGGACTGCGAGACGGACGGCAACCTGTGCAACGACAAGGCCCAGTGCGTGGGCGGCACCTGCAAGGTGGCGCCGGGGACGGCGGTGGCGTGCCCTCCGTCTGGCGACGCCTGCAAGGCGATCACCTGCGTCCCTGCGACGGGGCTCTGCGTGCCCGCACCGGTCCCCAACGGGACCGCCTGCTCCGACGGAGACGCCTGCACGGTGGGCGAGGCGTGCCAGGGCGGCGTCTGCACCGGCGGCTGGGAGCCCTGGTGCGATGACGGGAACCCCTGCACCGAGGGCTGGTGCAACCACCCCACCGGCTGCCAGCACACCCCGGTGAGCGCGATCTGTGACGACGGCAACGCCTGCACCGTAGGCGACGTCTGCAGCGGCGGGTGGTGTCAAGGCGGGCCTCCCCCGAGCTGCAACGACGGCAACCCGTGCACGACCGACGGGTGCAGCCCCAGCAGCGGCTGCACCTACGGGTGGGCGTCTGGGTCCTGCGACGACGGCAACCCGTGCACCGCGCCGGGGACGTGCCAGGGCGGGGTCTGCGTGGGCCAGGGCGACGGCTCCTGCAACGACTACAACCAGTGCACCAAGGACGAGTGCACGCCCCAGGGGTGCACCCACGCCACGATCTCGGGTCCCTGCGACGACTACAACTTCTGCACCCTCAACGACTCGTGCTCGGGCGGCTGGTGCACGGGGACGCCCCACACGTGCAACGACGGCAACCCCTGCACCGACGACTACTGCATCGGGTTTGCCTCCATGTGCGCCCACAACCCAGCGTCGGGCGGGTGCAACGACGGCAACGCCTGTACGACCGGTGAGTCCTGCCAGGGCGGGAGCTGTGGCGGCGGCCAGCAGGTGGCCTGCAACGACGGGAACGTCTGCACCGTCGACTGGTGCGATGGCGGCGTCGGCTGCGTCTACTCGCCGACCCCCGGGGGCTGCGACGACGGGAACCCCTGCACCGAGGGGGACACCTGCTCAGGTGGGGGCTGCGTCGGGGGCGCGCAGAAGAACTGCAACGACGGCAACCCCTGCACCCTCGACGGCTGCTCTGGAGGGTGCACCCACGTGCCCACGTCCGGGTGGTGCGACGACGGCGACCCCTGCACCCTGGGGGACGGGTGCAGCGGCGGGTGGTGCGTCGGGGGCGCGTGGGACTCGTGCGACGACGGCAACGCCTGCACCGACGACTGGTGCGCCAACGGCTGCAAGCACTCCAACAACAGCGCCTCGTGCAACGACGGCGACGCCTGCACCCACAGCGACCACTGCCAGGGCGGCGGATGCGCCGGGGGGGGCGCCGTAGCCTGCAACGACGGCAACCCATGCACGGAGGACAACTGCACGTGGTGGAACGGGTGCGAGCACCCACCCTCCAGCGCGGGCTGCGACGACGGTGACGGGTGCACGGAGGGCGACACCTGCTCCAACGGTGGCTGCTCGGGCACACCCAGGACGTGCTGGGACGGCAACCCGTGCACGGACGACCAGTGCTACGACGGGGGGTGCCAGTTCCCGAGCGGCGGAGGCTGGTGCGACGACGGTGACCCCTGCACCCAGGGGGACTGGTGCAGCGGCGGGTGGTGCTACGGCACGCCGATCGACTGCTGGGTCCAGTGCCCCAATGGGGGCTACTGCTCCATGGGGAGCTGTCTGTGCTGGTGAGCATGGGGGCGCCCGTCTCAGCCCACCTCGGAGCCTGACGCCACGCCGTTGCGCCCGTCGGAGGCCTGCGGCTACCATGGCGCGATGCCCGGCTCCCCGATGCAGAGCGCGCGTCCGCAGATGTGGGTCCACGTGGCCCTGGCGACGTGCGTGGTGGGGCTCCTCCGCGCCGTGCCGTTCGTGGCCGTGCAGGTGTCCGACGCCCCCGAGGGGCGCGCCTGGCTGGGCATCGGGTACAATGCCAAGGACTTCCTCGCCTACGAGGCCTTCATCCGGCAAGCTGCCGAAGGGTTCGGCTTCCTGGTCGATCCCTACACCACCGCGCCTCAGGATGGCCGCTTCCTGCTGCTGTTCCACCAGCTCCTCGGGGTCGTGTGCGGGATCACGGGCCTGGAGCCCCTCTGGGTCCTGGAGCTCTCCCGCGTCCCCCTGCTGGCCGCGCTGTTCGTCCTGGTGTGGCGGACGGCCGCGCGGGTGCACCCGGGGCACGCCGGTGCGCCGGCGGCCGCCGTCTGGCTGGTGGGGCTCGCCAGCGGAGTGGAGCCGCTGGTGCGCCGGCTGCTGGAGGGGCGCACCCCGGAGCTCGACCGGCTCCTGGCGGGCGACCTGACGACCCTCAACGGCTGGAGCGGGTTCACGGCGCTCCATAACCCCCTCTGGGTTGCCGGGCTCTGCCTGACCCTCGCGGTGCTCGGGCGCGCCCTCGATCCGCAGCCCCGCGCCCGATGGCCGGTCGCGGTCCTGCTCGTGCTGCTCCACTGGGTCCACCCCTACTCGGCCATCGTGGCCATCGGGGCGCTCCTGACCCTGCCCGTCGTCCAGATGCTGTTCGGCGGCCCGTGGCGGGAGTCGGTGCGGCTGGCGGCGCCCCTGGTCGCCGCCGTGACCGTGCTCCTCCCTGTGTCCCTGTGGCAGATGGGCGACCCGGTGTTTCGGGAGGCCTCCGGGGGGGTGTTCGGGCTCAACGCGCTGTCGGTGTTCTGGTACCCGGCGACCCTCGGCGGTCTGTTCTTCTGCGCCATGGCGGGGTGGCAGCGCCTCGTCGCGGACGGCCACCCCTGGCGCTTCGCCCTGGCCGCGTGGACCCTCGCCGTCGTGCTCCTCCACACCTCACCGGTCATCAACGGCTACCACTTCGTGTTCCACCTGTGTCTCCCCGTGTGCCTCGTGGCGGCGCCCGTGGTCGCGGACGTCCTCTCTCGGCGGTCGACCCCTCCGTTGAGGGCCGTCGCAGGCGGGCTCTCCGTGCTGCTGTTCGCACCCGCGCTGCTGGTGACGGCGGACGACGTCGCGGAGAACCTGCGCGACGGCAAGGTCCCGAGCGAGACCCTGGCCATCGTGGGGCGCCTCGCCTCCGAGCCTCCCGGGCGCGTACTTGCGCCGGCCGCCATGGGGAACCTCATTCCCGCGCGCACGCCTCACCGCGTGGTCGTGGGCCAGTGGTTCCTGACGCCGCGCTTCGACGAGCGCCTGAAGGAGCTCGACGGGCTCGTCCAGGGCGCGAGCGTGGACGCCCCGCGGCTGGCCCGGGTGGTCGCCGCCGAAGACCTGACCGCGGTGGTGCTCCCCCAGGCGTTCGTGCCGGCGGCGCTCGACGCCCTCCCCGGGTGGCGGGCGCTGCCGTTCGAGCGGCACGCCCTGCTGCTGCGATGACGGCGCGCTGCCGCGCGGTTCGCCCCTGATCGATGCCCGGGGCTTCCGCGTTCGGCGGCGCGGTGGCATCATGGGCTCCCCACACAGGAGGTGACAGCATGATCGACCACATCGGAGTGTCCGTCAGTGACCTGGCCCAGTCCGCTGCCTTCTACCAGGCAGCCCTGGCGCCCCTGGGGTACGGCGTCCTCATGCAGTTCGAGGGGGTCGTCGGGCTCGGGGCCGACCGCAAGCCCGACTTCTGGCTCGCGCAGGAGGGCAAGACGGGCCCCAAGCTGCACATCGCATTCCACGCGGCGAGCCGCGCCCAGGTGGACGCCTTCCACGCGGCGGCGCTCACCGCGGGCGGCGTCGACAACGGCGGCCCGGGCCTGCGACCCCAGTACCATGCGAGCTACTACGGCGCCTTCGTCTTCGACCCCGACGGCCACAACGTCGAGGTCGTGTGCCACAGGCCCGAGTGAGCCGTGCGAGGGCCTCATGGCGAAGACCGTCGATGACTACGTTGGGGGCTTGGGAGGGTGGCAGCGCGAGGTGGTCGAGCGGGTGTGCGCCATCGTGCGCGAGGCAGCCCCCGGCGCCACCGAGGCCATCAAGTGGGGCCAGCCGGTCTGGTCCCACGGGGGGCCCGTCTGCTACGTCAAGGCCTTCAGCAAGGCCGTCAACTTCGGCTTCTGGCGGGGCACCCAGCTCAGCGACCCTGCGGGGGTCCTTGAGGGGACCGGCGACGCCATGCGCCACGTCAAGCTCGCCGCCGCCGCCGACATTCGCGCGGACGTGCTCGCCGCGCTCGTGCGGGAGGCCGTCGATCTGAACACGCGGCTCGGTGACCCGAGCAGGCGCGCGGCGGGGAGGGCGCCGTGAGCCGCCTTGGCGCGATCCTCGCCGCGCTCTGCCTGCTGGTCGCGCCGGCTGCCGCGGACCCCATCCGTGTGGAGCTGAAGGTGGAGCGGCCCCTGCGCCTCCAGTGGTTCGGCGGCAAGGACGGGGAGGCCGGGCTGGTCGGAAAGGTGGCTGTGACCCTGCGCAATGAGGGGCCGGATCCCGTCGTGCTGCGCGATCTGGAGCAACACGGCCTGGTCTTTCGCAGTGCGAAGGACGGACGCTTGCACGTGCTCGTCCACTCCTGCGCCTGCGTGAAGGAGGCGGGGGATCCGGGCGGGTCGCTCCTGACTCTGGCGCCGGGCGAGGTCCACCGCGTCGTCCTGGAAGACTTTGGGTGTGGCGGCGGCATGTGGGACCCGCCGCCTCCCGGCAGCTACGACGTGGACTACCGGGTGCTCCCCGGGCCCGCCGCGGCGGCGCAGGGCACGCCGGGCGATCTCACGGCCGCCTGCCGCGCCGCGTTCACCGCGGAGGCCACGTGGGAGGGGGCGCCGCGGTCACCGCCCATCCGGGTCACGCTGCGGGCCCCGCGGCGAAAGGGCGGCAAGTAGCCGGACGGCGCGCGGTGCTTCTCGACCACCACGGGCCGGGTCCCCGGAGCCGTGTCCAGCGGGGCGAGCGTGGGGGGCCCCCACGGTTGACGGGCGGGTCGTGGGGCGCGCGCGGCCGGACCGACACCCCCTCGGCGTGTTGCCGAGCGCCGCTCGCTCGGGCTATCGTCCAGCGCGGAGGCCGCGACCGCGGCGCGATTCGGACCGACCGCCTCGCATCGAGGCACGGATGGCACGGGGTTCCTGATGTTCCTGGCGCACCAGCAGGAGGAGTTCAGTCGTGCCTGCGTTCACGCCGTCGCAAGCGCCGTCGGATTCAAGGTCCAAGCCGGCGCCTCGCCAGACGACGACAGCGTGGACCTGACCATCTCCGACCGTGGACTTCGCGGCGCTGTCCGCTCGCCCAAGATCGACGTACAGCTCAAGTGCCTGATGGGGGGGGTGAGGGGCGCTGACCTCCCCTACCCATTGAAGCGCAAGAACTACGACGACCGGTGCCCGCCCAGGGTCGACTTCCAGGTCCCGCGCGTTCTGGTGCGCATCCGTGAGGACGGGTGACCGGCGCGAGGCCGTCGTCGGCCCGGTGAGTGACCCTCCGACCCCGCCTGCAGTCCGGGAGTGAGCCATGGATCTCAAGCTGAGGGCGTTGACGACGCTGACCAAGGCGGGCCTCATCGAGGTCGGTGAGCGCCTGGGCGTGCGCCTCGCGGCCCGCCTTCGCGTGGACGAGCTTCGCGTCGAGCTGGCGCAGCACCCGTCCGCGCCCCTGGCGGCCATCCTCGCGCAACTCAAGCGCGACCAGCTCAAGGCGATGTGCGGGGCGCTCGGGCTCCCGGGCGACGGGCGAGAGAAGCAGGTCATCATCGACCGCATCCTGTCGGCGCAGGCCGCTGCCGGCGAGCGCGACAGTGACGAGCAGCTCCCGCTCTGGGGCGCCTCCACCGCTGCCACCGCGGAGCCGGACGGCGGGCTCCCGGGCACGCGCATCGACGACGAGCCGGTGCCGGCTCCCGTGAGCGCGTCAGTCGAGACCGCGCTTGAACCCGAAGCGGCGCCGGCGGACTGCGGCGACGGGCGTCGCGACGCCCAGCCTGTGACCGTCGACGAGTCCGCAGAGCCCGACGAGCCGGTCGTCGGGTCCAATGGACGCACCGTCACGCTGGAGGTCGCGCCGCGGCAGCCCCGCCTCGCCTGGCAGGGCATGGAGCGGCGCGAGGCGGCGGTGTCGGTGCCCACGCAGGTGGTCGAGATCGTGCACCCGGGGCGCGCCGTCGAGCGCGGCACGCAGCTCCCGGCGGTCAACGCGCGCGCCGCCGGCACGCGAGCCGACGCGGCGCCCCCGAACCGCCTCATCTGGACCAACGACAACGTGGTGGCGCTCCGCACGCTGCTCGACGAGACCGACCCGGAGACCGGCGGATACCGCTACCGAGGCAAGGTGGACCTGGTCTACATCGATCCCCCGTTCATGGTGAACAGCGACTTCCAGGCCGACAACGCCATCGACATCGAGATTGACGGCGAGGAGGGCGTGCAGGCCCGCAAGGAGCCGTCCCTCGTCGAGCTGCTCGCGTACAGGGACACGTGGCGCCAGGGTCTCGACAGCTTCCTGGCGATGATCCGCGAGCGGCTCGTGCTCTTGAAGGAGCTGCTCGCGCCGGCGGGGAGCATCTACGTGCACCTGGACTGGCACGCGGTGCACTACGTGAAGGTGCTGATGGACGAGGTGTTTGGGTATGAGTGCTTTCGGAACGAGATCGTGTGGAAGCGGACCTCTGCGCGCTCGGACTCTCAGGGCTTCAATCACGTTCACGACGTGGTCTTGTGCTACGGCCTTGGGTCTGAGCCCTGGTGGATTCCACAGTACGGGCCGTTTGAAGCATCGTACATCCGGTCCCACTACTCGAGCATCGACGAGCGGACCGGCCAGCGGTACACGCTGGACAATCTCACGAGCCCCAATCCCCGTCCGAACATGACCTACGTCTGGAAGGGCTACGCCCCCCCCGCCAACGGCTGGCGATTCTCCCGAGAGACGATGGCCGAGATGGACGCCCGCGGCCTCATCCACTATCCCGAGAAGGGTGGCCGCCCGCGCTACAAGCGGTTCCTCTCCGATGACGGGATGCCGCTCCAGAGCGTCTGGGACGACATCCCGCCCGTCAACTCCCAAGCCGCGGACCGCCTCGGCTACCCCACCCAGAAGCCGGTAGCCCTCCTGGAGCGCATCATCTCCGCCTCCTGCCCCCCGGGCGGCCTCGTCCTCGACTGCTTCATGGGCAGCGGCACCACCGTGGAGGCCGCCGAGCGGCTCGGCCGCCGGTGGATCGGCATCGACAACGGGAAGTACGCGGTCCACCTGGCCCGCAAGCGGCTCATCCAGCTCCACGGGCAGGATCGGCCGCCCGAGAAGGTCGTCCACGACTACGTCGAGTGCGAGCACTGCAAGAACATCGAGCGCAAAGAGAAGAAGCAGCGGAGCCCCGGAAAGCTCAGCGTCCGGCCGTTCACCATCGAGAACATGGGCGTCTACCAGCGGGCCGAGCAGTGGCAGGACTTCCAGACGCAGCGCTCGGTCTACCGCGACGAGATGGTCCTGGTCTACGGTGGAGATCCGGTGCGGCGCTCGCCCCTGCTGCACGGTAGGAAGGGCGACGCCTGGGTACACATCGGGCCTCTCGACGGGCCGGTCTCTGTGGGCCAGGTGTGGTCCATCGCCCGCGAGGCGGCCGAGACCGACCTGCGCACCGTGCACATCCTCTCCGCCGACTTCGACACGCTGTCGGGCAGCGAGAAGGACGCGATCCAGGCCGCGACCCGCGTGACGGTCAGCATCCGCGTCATTCCCGCGAGCGCCATCGACGAAGTCAAGCGGCGCATCGACGCCCGCCGGTCGGCCACGAAGGCGCCGCTCGAGTCGATGGCCATCCCCGCCTTCTATGCGCCGCTGTCCATCGTGATCCGCCCGGTGGTCGATGGGCGCCACGTCACGCTGCACCTGGAGCGCTGCGAGGTGGACGCCGAGTCCTTCCTCGCGAGCCAGCGGCCGGCGCTCGCGCCGTTGACCGACAAGACGAGCGCCGCGAAGCGCAAGAAGATCGAGGACGAGCGAGCCAAGTGGGCGGCCCGTGAGGCGGTGCTGCGCGACTGGCTGGCAGCGGCCAGGACCTGGGAGAAGTTCGTGGACTTCTGGGCGGTGGACTGGGACTACGGGCGCCGCGTGGGCGAGGACACCCGGCCGATCTTCGAGACGGCGTGGCAGAGCTTCCGGACCCGGCGCAGCAAGAAGGACGTCGACCCGCTCGTGCTCACCGCCGAGCTGCGCTACGAGCAGCCGGGCACCTATCGCATCGCGGCACGGGTCACCGACGTCTTCGGCAACGACGGCATCGCGACGACGCTCATCTCGCTGAAGTAGGAGGGGGAGATGTCCAGCACCCAGTTTCCGACACGGCAGCACGAGGTGATAGCCACCATCCGGCGCCTCGTCGACGAGTGGCGCGGCTTCGAGCTGGGAAGGGCCCGCGAGGCGTACCCGCTGGAGCCACCGCGGTACGAGCCCGGGCGCGACGGCGAGCACGCGACCTCCGAGACCACCGCGCTGCTGTTGCGGCACTGGTTCCGGCGGCCGCCGCACGTGCTCGGGCGCCCACCGCAACAGTCCTCGTTCCGCTACTGGCCCCATCAGCGGCGGCTCGTCGAGACCTTCGTCTATCTCTACGAGGTGCGGCGAATCCGCCGGACCGAGGATCTCTGGGCACTCGGCGGCGTGGACGCCTCCTTCGCACAGCGCGACCCGTGGGCCAAGCTCGGGGGGCAGCTCGCCACGGGCTCCGGCAAGACGAAGATGATGAGCCTGCTCATCGCGTGGTGG
Organism: Myxococcales bacterium; assembly: GCA_045863395.1. GTDB lineage: Bacteria > Myxococcota_A > UBA9042 > JABWCM01 > BTVJ01 > BTVJ01. Next base: position 26,258 of record BTVJ01000001.1, on the reverse strand, counting down.
GTCCTGAACGGGGCGCGGGAGGGCGATCGTGGCCTCGGCTTCGGGCGCCACTGTCTGCTCATCGCGCCGGGGCTCTTCGTGCGTGATCGCCTGCTCGCGGACTTCGCGCCGCCGGATGGCCGGCCGTCGGTGTTCCAGGCGGACCCGGTGATCCCGCCCGAGCTGCGGGGTGACTTCGACCTGCAGGTCTACGACCCGGTCACCTGCCCGCGCCGTCTGGACCCGGCCCGCTCGGCGCTCGTCGTGACCAACTACCACCAGCTCCTGCGGACGAGCGAGGAGGACCCGCTCGATGACGTGCCCTACGCGGGGCGGCAGATCCCGCTTCTCTTCGGAGGTCGTATGCCCTCGAAGCTCGAGGACGCGGGGACGCCGCTCATCGAGCGCCTGGCCGGCGTGGACCGCCTGCTGGTGCTGAACGACGAGGCGCACCACGTGTGGGATGAGACCGGGCACCTCGACTTCGAGCTGAAGGCGCAGGCCAAGGCGAAGGGGGGCGCAACGGGCGCCGAGGACATGGCGTGGATTCGGAGCATTCGCGCGCTGCACGGCTCCGCACATGCCCGCGGGCGCGTCTCGCTGCAGGTCGACCTCTCGGCGACGCTGTTCGAGGAGTCTGGCGCCGAGAAGACGACGAAGGCCACCCGGTTCAAGCCGGCCGACCTGTTCCGCCACACGTCCGTGCTCTACGAGCTGTCCGAGGCCATCGGCGACGGCATCGTCAAGACGCCCATCCTGGAGAACGTGGAGGTCCGGGCCGAGGGTGGTGGCGAGCCCGAGCCCCTCATCCGCCCGAACCAGCCGAACGCCTGGGAGACCTACCGCAACCTGCTCCTGCCGGGAATCAAGCGCTGGATGGCGGTGCGCGACCAGCTTCGAGCAGAGGGGGACGTCCGCAAGCCCATCCTGTTCGTGCTGTGCGCAGACAGCAAGGAGGCGGCCCAGGTCGCCAACATGCTGACGTTCGGCGAGCCCTCTTCGGAGGATCTGGCCAAGGCCGGGCAGACACCCACGGGCTTCCGCTTCCCGGACACCGACGAGCTCCTGTTCGTCGAAGACGCCGAGGATGGGCCCCGGTCGACGGTGGTGCAGATCCACGTCGGGCAGAAGGAGGAGAGGAACGAGACCGACTGGAACCAGATCCGGCAGCTCGTCAACGCGGTCGACCGGGACGAGGTGGAGATCATCGACGAGCGGGGCCTGCGGGTCCTGGTCCCGAACCCCTACACGGTGGTCGTCAGCGTGATGATGCTGAAGGAGGGCTGGGACGTCCGCAACGTGAAGGTCATCGTGCCGCTGCGGCCGTGCGGCTCGCGCACGCTCACCGAGCAGACGCTGGGGCGGGGCCTTCGCAAGATGCACCCACCGGAGCTGGACGAGGATGGCCGCGTGACGGACCTCGTCCGCGAGGACCTGTATGTCATCGAGCACCCGTCGTTCAAGGCGATCCTGGATCAGATCGGCGACCTGGTGGAAGAGATCGACTCGGACGACATCCAGCGCAGGCTGGACTACATCGGCATCGAGCCGCGCGACGACGCGCACGAGAGGGAGGAGCGCAGCGTGCGGCTGCTCCGCTTCGAGGGGCTCGTGCACATCCCCCGCGACTGGCGCTCCGAGATCGACGTGGCCCGGATCCCGGCGGTCGCGCCCCGGATCGCCTGGCGCGAGCACATCGCGGAGGTCGAGTTCCGGACGTGGTTGAAGGAAGCGCTCGGGGAGGGCGACGCTGCGGAGGGGCTGCGGTTCTCACTCAGCGGTGTGCCGAGCTTCCACGACTACACGCAGTTTCTCGACCGTGCCTACGTGCTGCCCCTGCTCCAAGCACTGCGGGTGGGGCGGCAGCACCTGACCGCCGCGCGCGGGGTGGTGCGCGACTTCCTGGAGCGCAAGACCTTCGCCCTGCCCGCCGGCGTGCCGCTCTCGTTTGACGGCGCGGCGGGCAGCGACGGCCGCATCGCGCTCGGCAACCTGGCGCGGTCGGAGGTCATCGAGAAGGTGCTGGCGGCGTTGCGGCCCGAGCTCGGCCGCGCGTTCCAGTCGAGCCGCCCCGAGACCCAGGCGCAGCTCGACGAGCGGCGCTCGGCGGACATCGGCCCCTACCAGGCGGTGCGGAGACACGTGCTCGACCCGATCAACGGCTCGGCCTTCGTGCGCGCGGCCATGGACAGCGACGCGGAGGTGCGGGTAGGGCGCCTGCTGGAGCGGGCGACCGACGTGACGGGCTGGGTCTACAACCATCGAAAGGTCGGTTTCGCCATCGAGTACGACTGGCAGGGCGTCGTGGCGTCGTACTATCCGGACTTCGTGGTGCGGGCGAGGATCGGCGAGGTCGCGCACAACTTCCTGATCGAGGTGAAGGGGCGGCTCGACGACGCGGACAAGGCGAAGGCGCGGCGGGGCGACGAGGTTTGCCGTCTTCTGACGGAGTACGACAGGGAGCCCTGGCACTACCTGTTTCTGCTGGAGAACGAGAAGCTGGGCCGGAGCGACATCTCGTGGTGGGAGGACCGATCAGCTCACGCCATTCGCGACCTTTGGCGCATGGTGGAGTCGCGCGATCTGTACCCGGATCGCTCGGCGGACGAGGCGAGGCGGGAGGGGGTCGAGATTCTCTCGTCCGTGGCGCCCCACGAGGAGTACCGCGAGGCGCTGCCTGTCTACGATCTGGACGCGCAGGCAGGAGGCTACGGAGAGAGCAGCGCGGTGCCGGTGCTCGGCTGGACGCGCGTGAAGACCCGCAGGAACCTGGACCGCCGCATGTTCGTGGCCCGCGTGGAGGGCCACTCGATGGAGCCAGGGGTCCCCTCCGGAGCGTGGTGCCTGTTCCGCCGCTTCGAGCACGGCCGAGAGCCGATCCTGGACACTCTGGACGGCCGGCGCCTCGTCTTCCAGGCCCGCGACGACGCCGACCCGGTGACCGGGGGCCGGTACACCCTCAAGCGCCTGCGCGTCGCCGAGAAGAACGAGGAGGGCGGCATCGACGCCATCTCTCTGCAGCCGGACAACCCGAGCTACCAGCCCATCCGGGTGACGGGAGCCGACGCCCCGGTTCGCATCGTGGCCGAGCTGCTGGACGTGCTGGCGTGAGGGACGCCCGCTGGCGAATTGCGCGAAAGAGCGCAGTTGCGAGGCGCTTACGCACCCCGATCTGCGCGCAGAAGTCGCCGTGCCCAGTCAGCTCAGGTAGCTGTGCCTTTGACCTGGGCCACGAAGGCAACTCCACGATGATTTTCGATGATCTTGACGGCGGGCGAAATAGAAAAGGACTGAATCGCCGCGTGATGATAGCTCAGGATCAGATCCTGGAGCTTGTCGTCGTCCTCCAGGGGCTCCACAACCACGCCAAGTTTCGAGACCGCGTCGACCGAGTAGTGCCGGCTGTGCGACTTCGTCACGGCGTGGTCGCCGAGCTCCGCAACAATCGCTCTTGCATGTTTGTCAGCGCTCGGGTCACGTGAAAGCATGCCGGTCTTCAGCCACTGAGTGACGAGCTGCTCCGACCATGCGATTGCCTTCTTGGACTCGCCAATGAGGGTGGGATTGTACTTTCCGACAATCGCCCCCCAGAATGGACCGCGGGCAGGGTTTGCCCTGGTCTCGTTGACTGCCGTCTCGAATTCCTCGACGATCCCATGCGCTGGGATCCCGTTGATCTGTGGGTCAATGGGACCGAGACTGGAGTGCTTGCCCAACACCACGCTCTTGCAAGCGAGGGCAAGCATGGTTCCGGCCGACATGGCCATCTGTGGTACAAACGAGCGAATCTCGCTCCCGAATTTCGACCGAAGGTAGTCGACGAGGGCCTCCGTGGCCGCCAACGAACCCCCGGGAGTGTGGAGGATCAGGTCCAACCCCTTCTTGCAGTCCATCTTGTTGACCGTGGCCATGAATCCGGCCATATCGGCGTCGCCGATGGAGAACATGGGCAGGTTCCCGAGGTGGGGCTTCTGCAGCCACCCCGAGTAGTACGCGATCACGTTGCGCCCGGTGTGGCCGTAGATCTTCTTCAGGTATTTGCGCCGAATGAGGTCGTACGTCGAGCCTGACTTCTTGGCCTCATCCAGGATCTCGCTCCAGTTGCCCATCCTAGCGGCCCTCGCCCTCGGACCCGCAAGAGTTGGACAGGATGACCTCGACCGGCGAGACCGTGGGTCCGAGGCCGTCGCTGTCGGGTCTTGCGACAGGAGCCACACCCAACGCATGAGATGCCGCGGTTAGTTGGTGAAAGAGCATAGCTATTTCATCTGGGGTCAACTCGCGAACCCCCTTCTCCGTTGAAACCTTCGCTTCCATCATCGGTTCTCCCGCGTGGCCAGCCGCCCACCGTCCCCTATAGGTCCAATGAAGCGTTGTGTCAACGTGATGATCCGAGGGACCTCCGAGGAACTCCGGCAGTGACGCCGATGGGATGGCGATCATTGGGCAGGGCTCCAGCGTGACGACCAGCGTACAGCCGGCGAGGAGCTCCGGTAGTGACGTCGATGGCATCTGGTCGCGCGCGCCGAGGGGCCAAAGCGGCGTCTTCTGGCCCTCAGCAGTCCCGGGCAGGTTTGCGTGCCTGCTCCAGATGTGCACCCGGCATTGGTGGTCCGTGGCGACGTCGTCGCAAATGACACTATGTGGCGTCGCCGCGCCAAAGTGGCCCATGGACCTTCGCGCGCGCTCGGATCTCCTTCGCGCGCGCCCGGATCCCCTTCGCGTGCGCTCGGATCTCTGCAAGTTCATGTGCTTGCGAGGCATGTCGCAGAGGCGACCGAGGGTGTTCGCACGCGCGCTCACGCCGGTGAAACCCGCAAACCCGTGAAGATGGCCGCGCACGAAGCTCGTCGGGCCGTGCGCGAAGGTGTCCGGCCCGTCAACGAAGGTCACCGGGCCGCGCGCGAAGGTGTTGGACCGGGGTCAGGCGAGCGGGACCTCCGGGTCGGACGCCGTTGGGGCAGTCGCTGCCTTGGGGGACTTGCGCTGCGCAAGGCCGAGGCGGATGAGCTGGCCGCGGTTCAGGCCGGACTTGCGGGCGATGGCGGCGGCGAGGTCGTACCAGCGGCGAAGGTCGAGCAGCAGCGCGAGGCGCGTCGCGTCTGCCGGTGGCTCCTCCACGGCGGGCTCGTCATCCTCGCCGTCCAGGGCCTCGGGTGTAAGGGCCTGGATCACGAGCCCATCGAGGCGCTGCCGCTCTGCCTCGCCATAGCCGAGCTTCTCGAGCCCCGCCACGAGAATGGCGGGAGCCGGCGGCGCGCCGGGCGCGCCCGAGAGGACGGCCTTCACGCGGTGCAGGACGGTCGCGACGACCTGAATGGACCCGGGCTGGTCCGCTTGCGGACTCTGCCCGTCGAACACCCACGCGGCCACCTCGGGCGCGTAATAGGTGATGGCGGCCTCCAAGACGGCAAAGTGCCGCTCGTCCCACGATACGACCTCAGCAAACCCGGGGTCGGCGGGTGCTGCGCCGCCGTCGGGGTAGTCGGGATCCTCGCCGGCGATCACCGCGATGAGCCGCTCCCGTCCGGACGTGATGACATCGCTCCCCAGCCCGTGCTTCTGGACCGCGGCCCGGATCTTCTTGTCCCGGAGCCCGGCGAAGAAGGACAGCGCCCTCTCCGGCGTCATCTCGAGCGTTCTCAGCGTGTATGCTTGTGCCATGCAGTCCTCACACCGGCCGTGCGTTGATGAATCAGACACGTCTGGTCGTGAGGTAGCACGCAAGTGGATGGGATGCAAGATAATAAAGTACCTGCGAGCTACGGGTCGCAGGCGTCTCCGACACCGTCTCCGTCGCTGTCTGTCTGGTCGCCGTTGGCCGCGAGCGGGCAGTTGTCCTCCCCGTCGCCGATCCCGTCGCCGTCCGTGTCTCCGCAGTCTTCGTCGACGAGCCCGTCTCCGTCGTTGTCGAGGCCGTCGCACAGCTCGATCTCGGGGCCGCAGCCCTCGTCGACGAGTCCATCCCCATTGTTGTCGAGACCGTCGCACAGCTCTCCGCCGCAAGGCACTCCCGTCGCCGGGTCCACGCAGCCGCACGCGTCGCCAATGCCGTCTCCGTCGCCGTCCCACTGGTCCGGGTTGGGGTCCAGGGGGCAGTTGTCGTGGAGGTCCGGGATGCCATCGCCGTCGGCGTCCCCTCCGTCGGAGCAGCCCTCGTCGACGAGGCCGTTGCCGTCGTTGTCGAGTCCGTCGCACAGCTCTCCGCCGCAAGGCACGCCCGTCGCCGGGTCCACGCAGCCGCACGCGTCGCCAATGCCGTCTCCGTCGCCGTCCCACTGGTCCGGGTTGGGGTCCAGGGGGCAGTTGTCGTGGACGTCCGGGATGCCGTCGCCGTCGGCGTCCCCCCCGTCGGGGCAGTCCTCGTCGAGGAGGCCGTCGCCGTCGTTGTCCACGCCGTCGCAGGGGTCGTACCCCGGGCCACCGCAGCCCGGGAGGTGGAGGTTGCGGCAGGCCCCGCTCGGGTCCACCTCGTCGACCGTGCAGGGGTCGCCGTCGTCGCACGGGCCCCCGCAGGCCGGGTCCAGCTCGTAGGCACACATGCCTGCGTCGTCCAGGCGGTCGGTGGTGCAGGGGTCGCCGTCGTCGCACGGGCCCCAGCAGCCTGGCATGGGCAGGTGCTGGCACAGGCCCGCGGGGTCCAGCTCGTCCAGCGTGCAGGGGTCGCCGTCGTCACACGGGCCCCAGCAGCCGGGCATGGGCAGGTGCTGGCACAGCCCAGCGGGGTCCAGCTCGTCCAGCGTGCAGGGGTCGGCGTCGTCACAGGGCGGAGGCGACTGACCGCAGCCCGCCGCGCCGCCCACGGTCGCCGTCAGGGCGGCCACGCCGATCCCTGCCCCCCCATAGGTGGACACGAAGAGCGCGTAGGAGCCCGTCTCCTTGGCCGTGAACTCAAGGCGCGAGAGGGCGCCGTCGCCGCCGTCGTCGTCCATGGCGACGGGCCACTCGCCGTAGAAGCCGGCGCCGTCGTCCGGCCCGAAGACGAACAGGGTGGTGTCGAGCAGCGGGCTCCCGGTGGTCTCCGCGACCAGCGTGTCACCGGCGGACATGGCGAGCTTGAACCCGACGACCGCGCCCGGCGCCGTGAGGTCCACCGGGGCCGAGCCGGTCAGGCACAGCGCGCCGGCCCCCGCGCCCAGGGCGGCGTCGAACTCCACCGCGGACTCGAAGTGCAGCGTGGGGAGCCCTCCATCCTTGGCGAGCTCGACGTCCGCGGGCTCGCACGCGGCGAGGGCAGCGGTCAGGGTGAGGGCAAGCAACCGGGATCTCATGTCCGTCCTCCGTGGGTGGGTCAGCGCGACGTGCGGCCCTGGCCGCGTCGATGACCGTTGGTGCCCGGCTCACCGTGCTCCGTTCGCCGTCGCGAACACGGCACCCCAGCCTACGCCGTAACGGTGCGGAGAACCAGGCGCGGCTGGGAGCCCAGTGCCTCGCGGAGCCCAGGTCCGGCGATGCGCGTGTCCTGCCGCCCCCGCGGATGCCCGGTCGAGGGCTGCCCGTGGCGCGGGCTTGCCCCCCGTCCGCCGCGTCGCCACACTGGCCCCCGAGGAGGTGCCGGTGCTTCGCCTCGTGGTCAGCCTGGTTCTGCTCTCGGCCTCGCCGGCCAAGGGGCTGGAGGTGTGTGTCACGCGGAGCGGGGGCCCGACGGACGTGGACCTCGCGTCGTTGCGGGACGCCCTGGCCCTGGAGGCTCGCAAGGCGGGGATCGAGGTGGAGCTGACCGAGGCGGACCCGTGCCCTCCCGGTCACCTGGCGGTCGTGGTGGGCGCCGGCGTCTCCGTGCGGGACGGGGCTGGACTCCGCGTGCTCGACCTCGCTGACGTGGCTCCCCTCGACCGCGCGCAGGAGATCGCTCGGGCGCTGGTGGAGCTGGCGCAGGCACCGAACGCGGCGCCGCTGCTCGATCCGGGCGCGCCGCTCGCGCTGCCTCGCACTCCGCCAGCCGCGGCTCCGGTGGTGCTCCTGGTCGTGGAGGGTGGCCCGGGCTGGCGCGCCACCCTGGGGCCAGGCGGACACGTCGGGGCGGTGGAGGCCCTGGTCGCCGCTGCGCTGCTCGGCGAGCGGCTGCTCGTCGGCGTCGAGGGCGCGTGGGAGTGGCCCGCCACGTCCGGCGACGACGTGGTGACCACCGTGACGTCCGGCGAGGTGCTCGCGCTCGTCCGCGGTGGCGCCCGCGCCGGCCCGCTCCTCCTGCGCGGGGGGCTCGCGGGCGGCGCCCAGTGGCGCACCCTGGACGCGAGCAGCCGCGCGCGCCGCGGGGAGGCGAGCAGCACGTCGACGGCGGGCGTGCTGGCGGCCGAGCTGGAGCTGACGGTGCCCGTCGGTCCGGTGCGGCTCGGCCTCCTCGCCAGCGGGCGCGTCTATCTGGGCGGCGAGAGCTACCGGTGGCTCGGCCGCACGGTCTGGGCGGCGCCGGACGGAGCGCTCGGGCTCGGCGCGCGGGTCGGCGCGGCGTTCTGAGCGAACGCCGGTGTGCGATGCGGGCACACACGGCGGGTCCCTTGCGCCCGGGGCCGTGAGGTGTGATGGAGGAGCGGGAGCTCATCGAACGGTGCCGCCACGGCGACCAGGTCGCCTGGGCGGAGCTCTACGCCTCGCGCGGCCCCGCCGTGGCCCGGTTCCTGCGCCACATGCTGGAGCCTGGGGCGGACCTCGACGACCTGATCCAGCAGGTGTTCGTCGAGCTCTTCGCGACGCTCGGGCGCTTCCGCGGCGATGCGACCCTCTCGACCTGGCTCTTCGGCATCGCGACGCGGGTGGCCCTGCACCACCTGCGGGGGGCGAAGCGTCGCCGCCGCCGCATCGACGCCCTGGCCGCCGACGCCCAGGTGGGGCCGGAGGGCGCGCCCGACGCCCACGGGCGGGTCGAGGCCCGGGCGCACCTGCGGGTCGTCGCGGGGGCGCTGGAGGCGCTGGCGCCGGACCTGCGGGCCGTGTGGATCATGCGGGAGATCGAAGGGCTCTCGACGGCTGAGGTCGCCCAGGCGCTGCGGACCCGGGAGGGGACGGTGCGGTCACGCCTGTTCGCGGCCAGGCGGCAGATCCTGGATGCGCTGGCAGGTGACGGGAGGGCGGAGCAGCCCGCGGGTCTCGGGGCCCGTCCAGCGAGGAGTGTGCCATGAGCAGGTGTGGGCAGGTGCGGGAGTGGCTGGCGCGGAGCGAGGCGGACACGCCGCCGTGGGTCGGGCAGCACCTCGGCGCTGGCGGTGAAGGGTGCCCCGACTGCCAGAGGGTCGCAGCCCGGTACGCGCTCGCCGTGGCTGCGCTGCGCGACGCGCCCGCCCCCAGCCTGCCGCCCCTCCCACGGCCCCGCCCCCCGGTGGCTCCTCCGTGGTGGCGGCTGCCCTGGATCCCGTGGGCCCTGGCGGCCAGCGCAGCCGCAGCGGCCGTGCTCGTGTGGAGTCCGTGGGGGCCGTCCGGGACGGGGCCCGCAATCCCGTCGACGGTCACGGCCGGCCCGTCCGCGGCCACGTCCGAGGCCAGGTCCGAGGCCACCGTCGAGGGGGGCGCCGGCGAGCGACCCGACGACGTGCCGCCGGCGATTGTCGCGGGTGCAGCCCTCGACACCGGGGGCTCCGCGATGGAGGTCGGCGAGCGCGGGACGGCGCGGCTCGTGCTGGCCCCGCACGGCGAGCTGCGCGTCGAGGCGTGGCAGCCCGACCGGGCGGTGCTCGTCCTGGCCGCGGGGTCCCTCACGTCCGAGGTGGCCCCCCGCGCCCCCGGCCATCCCTTCGAGGTCCACACGGCGGAGGCGGTGGTGCGGGTGGTGGGCACCCGCTTCACGGTGTCGCGGGACGCCCGGGGGACCCGCGTCGACACGCACGAGGGCGTGGTCCGCGTGGAGACGCCGGTCGGGCGCCTGGTCGCCGTCCTGCGAGCGGGGGAGTCGCGGCTGGTGCCGGCGGAGACCAGCCGGGAGGCTGCCGCGCCCAGGGGGGCGGAGGCGGAGGTGTCCGTCGCGGCCAGGCGTGTCCACGTGCCCGCGGTCCCACGATCAGCCGACGTCGCAGCGTCGCGACCCGAGCGCGGCCCCTCTCTGGACGCCGCGCCGCGAGCGGAGGCGCCGGGGCCGGAGCGCGGTCCCTCGGCGCTCACCGCGCCACGGGCGGAGGCGCCGGGGCCGGAGCGGAGCCCCTCGGCGGGCGCCGCGCGAGCGGTGGCGCGCCCCCCCGAGCGAGCCCAGGCAGAGGGAGCCCCCGACGAGCCCGAGGCCCCCGATCCCGGGGAGGCTCCAGAAGGCGTCCTCGCCAGCGCCCGCGCGCTCCTCGCCCGAGGGCGCGACGCCGAGGCGGTGGCGCTCCTGGAGGGGGCGTCCCGGACCCGGGGGCCCCACCAGGGGCGGCTCCTGGCGCTGCTGGGCGACGCCTTGCGGGTGCGCGGGAGCCACGAGGAGGCTCGGCGCGCCTACGCGGCGGCCCTCGCCTCCCCGGCTCCGCCCCCGGGGGCGCTCGCGGACCTGGCGAGCCTCCTGGAGCGGGAGCTGGACCTGCCAGGCGAGGCCGCTCGCGCGTGGGAGGGCTACCTGGGCTCCCAGCCGACGGGGCGGCTCGCGGCGCACGCGCGGTGGGAGCTGGCGCGCCTCGACCCCGCCAGCGCGGAGGGTCACCTGCGGGCGCTGCTGGAGCAGCACCCCGATGCCCCCGAGGCGAACCGGGCGCTGGTGGCCCTCGGGCGCCTGCTCCTCGACGCCGGCCGCTGGGGCGAGGCCGAGGCGCTGTTTGGAGCCACGGTGGACGATCTGCGCCCGCCTCGGGCGGAGGTGGCGCTGGTGGGCCTCATGCGCGTGCGCCTCGCCCAGGGGCGCGCCGACGCCGTGCGGGCGCTGGCGGCCGACCACGCCGCCCGCTTCCCGCGCGGCTCTCGCGTCGCCGAGGTGCGGCGCCTGCTGGAGGCGGTCGACTCGGGCGGCCAGTAGGAGCTCGTCAGCGCCCCCCCGGCACGGTGTCAGCGCACCCACCGTCCCCCCTCGACGCCTCGTCGGCCTCGCGCTATGGTGGCGCCCTCTCTCCAGCGGGCGAGGCGAGCGATGGACGTGCTGTTCCTGTCTCCGGGCTACCCCAGCGAGATGCCGGAGTTCGTGCGCGGGCTGGCCGAGGTCGGCGCCCGGGTGTGGGGCGTGGGCGACCAGCCGGTGGGGGCGCTCCCCGACGTGGCGCGGCGCCACCTGAGCGGCTACGTACACGTGCCGACCCTCGCCGACGAGGGAGACGTCATCCGGCGGGTCCACGCCGCCATGCGCGGCCGGAATCTGGACCGGGTCGAGGCGCTGGGCGAGTTCTGGGTGGTGCTCGCCGCGCGGCTGCGCGAGGCCTTCGGCATCCCCGGCATGGGCGTCAACCAGGCGATGACGTTTCGCGACAAGGGGCGCATGAAGGTGGCGCTCGACGAGGCGGGCATCCGCACCCCCCGCCACCACCGCGCCACCACCGCGACGGGCTGCCGCGAGGCGGCGGAGCGCATCGGCTACCCCGTGATCCTGAAGCCCATTGCGGGGGCGGGCTCCGCGGACACCCACCGCTGCGACGATCCTTCCGCCCTGGAGGCCGCCCTGCGGCGCCTCCACCATGTGGCCGAGGTCAGCGTCGAGGAGTTCGTCGACGGCGAGGAGTACACCTTCGACACGCTGACCTGCGAGGGAAAGGTGCTCTACTACAACGTGGCCTGGTACCGGCCGCGCCCGCTCATCGCGCGCACCAACGAGTGGGTGAGCCCCCAGGTCATCGCGCTCCAGGACCCTGACGCCCCCGACCTGCGGCGCGGCGTGGTCATGGGCCACGAGGTCATCGACGCCCTCGGCTTCGACAGCGGCTTCACGCACATGGAGTGGTACCGCAAGGCAGACGGGGAGGTGGTCTTCGGCGAGATTGGCGCCCGCCCACCCGGCGCCCGCCAGGTGGACCAGATGAACTACTCCTGCGACTTCGACAGCTTCCGCGAGTGGGCCCACATCGTCTGCTACGGGCGCATGGGCGGGGGCTTCGAGCGCCGCTACAACGTCGCCACCGTGTTCAAGCGCGCCCAGGGGCACGGGCGCATCGCCCGCATCGACGGGCTGGAGCAGCTCCGCCGCGATCTCGGCCACGCCCTGGTGTGGGAGAACCTGCTCTCCCTCGGGATGCCCCGGCGCGACTGGCTCCAGACCCTGGTCTCCGACGGCTTCCTCATGATCCGCCACCCCGACCTGGACGAGACCGTCCGCCTGGCAGACCGCATCGGGACCGAGCTGCGCCTCTACGCCGCCTGACCCGCGTGGCCGGCCGTGGTCACGGTGGGCGATGCACCCTGCCAGGGCTGCGGCGGCCGGCCGCGTCCCTGCCGACCCCGGGGGGCGGGAGGCGTCGCCGGTCGCTCGACGACCGGGCCGCAGACGGGCTATCTTCCGATTCAGGAGGTGCGTCATGGGACAGGCAGCGAGAGTCCAGCGGGTGAGCTTCGACGAGTACCTGACCTTGGCCGACCGCTCGGACGTGCGCCACGAGCTCGTCGACGGCGAGGTGTTCGCGATGACGGGAGCGACGCGGCGGCACGCGACCGTCGTGCTCAACCTGGCCGTCCGCGTGAGGGCGGCGCTGCGGGGCGGGCGCTGCACCGTGTACGTCAACGACGTCATGGTCCGAACGCCCACCGACGACGCCTTCTACCCGGACGTGGTCGTGACCTGCGACGAGCGGGACACCCACCCCCGGTGGATTCGGCACCCGTCCGTAGTCGTTGAGGTGCTGAGCGAGTCGACCGCGACGTATGACCGCGCCCAGAAGTTCGACAGCTACCGCACCCTGGAGTCCCTGCGGGAGTACGTGCTCGTGGATCCCGACCGGATCGCCGTGGACGTGTTCCGGCGTGCTGACGAGGGCTGGACCTTCGAGCCCCTGCGTGATGGGGACCTCGTCCTGAGCACCCTGGGAGTCACGATCTCTCTCCACGATCTCTACGAGGGGCTCCCCGACGAGTAGCCACGCGACCGCGCAGCGCCTCTACGCCGCCTGACGCCGCAGCGCGAGGACGCCGGCGAGGGCCGCGAGGCCCGTCAGGAGGCTCGGCGAGCCCTGCTCGGCCGTGGCGCAGCCTGCCGGGGACCCTGCTTCGCTCTGCCCGTTGCCCTCGTCACCGCCCGGTGCCTGGCTCATCGGGCCGTCCGCGGTACCGATGGCCGCTCGCGTCTCGCCGCTCGTGCTCGGGCGCCCGCGTCCGCCGGCTCCGCGCTGAGGTGGGTCGTCCGCGGCGCGATCCGCTTCGGACCGCTGCCCGCGGGCTTCTGGCGCCCCTCCGAGCCCGGCAGCCCCCACGCCTTCGACCGGCACGGGGTTACCCCCGAGAGGTGGGTCCTGGCCCCCAACGATGCACCCGCCCGGCGCCTCGGTCGGCTCCCCCGCGAGGGTGACCACCGGCCCCCACCCGTCGGAGGGTGCGCCGGACACCTCGACGGTCACCCCCTTCACGGTGGCGGCGGCGAGGTTCCAGCGCCCCGCCGCGTCCCGGGCCTCCACCCACTGGAGCTCCCAAAGGCCAGGCGTGGGCGCCTCCCAGGTGCCGCCGACCCGCGCCGGGCGATCCGCCTCGCACAGGGTGAGCACTCCGGTCGCCGACGGGCACGGGTGGCACGCGAACGCCACCGTCGCGTGGTCCAGGCCCGGGATCTCCCCGAAGACCCCGGCCTGGCGCAGCGCGGCCCGGGCGATCACGGCCGGGCTCGCGTCGTCCTCCACCCACACCCGCAGCCCGACCAGCCCGTCGGGGCCGGCTTGCTCCCGCGCCTGGAGCGCCACGATGCGGGGCTGCTCCGCGTCCTCCCAGCCCGATCCGAGGATCGTGAGGCCGCCGTTCAGGAGGGGCGACGCCGCGAGCTCAGGGTCCGCTTCGTCCCCCAGGGGGCCGAAGCTCGGCGACACGCTCCAGGCGCCGGCGGGCCAGTGGTCCGGCAGCGCGAAGGTGGCCCGGTACACCGGCTGCCCGCCCGCTCCCCACCACGGCGTGAAGCTCCCGACGAGGTAGGTCCCGTACCCCGCTGCACCCTCGGCGGGGACCAGGTACGCCGAGAAGCCGCCCCCGCCGTCCACCTGCCACGCGAGGGCGTCCAGGCAGTCGTCCATCCCCGTGGTCCACCCGGGGTTCATCGCGTCGAGCCAGCGCTCGCAGGCGCCCTCCAGGTCGAGGGTCGCGCGCACCTCGATCTCCTCCCCCGCGCGCCACGTGGTCCACGGGACGTCGAGGCGGTGCACGGCGGAGTCGAGCCCCGGTCCCTTGGCGAGGGCCGGCGAAGCGAGCAGGAGCAGGAGCAGGACGCGGTTCATCGGGGCCTCCGGGAGTGAGTGGCGCGCGACCCCAGTCGTGATCGCGCATCCCCACGGTAGGGGCACCCGCTCATGACGTCCAATGATGAGTTTTCATCGTTTTGAATCACTGAAGCTGATTGATGTCACGCCACCGGCCGCTTGGTGCCGCGCGGTCGGCGGGTGCCCGGGCGTCGCTCCTGCGTCGCTGCTCCGCGTCCTTCGTGGTATGGTCGAGCGGCGCTGGGGCGCGGCACCGGACAGCCCGGATCCGCGCCGAGTGCCCCCACCACGGACGATGACCATGGGGCGGTCCCGCGTCCTCCCGGCCCTCGCTCGCCGCGCCCTCCGCGGCCTCGGGCCCTCGCTGCTCGCCGCCCTCGGAGCCCTCCCGCTGCCCGCGCAGGCCCAAGCTGCGCGGGGCTTCGCCGAGGTCCGGTTCCAGGCCGACATCGGCGTCGACGGCACCTGGTGGTCGCTGGTCGAGCGGGTGCGCCCGGAGCTCGAGGCAGAGATCGTCGAGCGCCTGCACATCGCCGTGCTCGTGGAGGGCGCCCTGACGCAGGGGCGTCGCCTCCACGAAGAGCTGGAGCGCACCCTGCGCGCCTCCCCCGTCGGCCCCCTCCTCGACGCCTGCACGTTCCCCGAGCCCGACAACGAGGTGCTCGGCGTCTCCTCCGCGGGCGACTACCTCCGCGTGGAGCGCCTGTACCTGGATCTCTACCTGCCGTGGGTGGACCTGCGCCTCGGGCGCCAGGCGGTCCAGTGGGGCTCTGCGCTGCTGGTCAACCCGACGGACCCGTTCCCCGAGGTGCTCCTCACGGAGCCGTGGCGCTTCCGCGCGGGGGTCAACGCGCTGCGCGCCACCTTCCCCATCGGCGAGTCCCACGACGTCGCCCTGGTGGTGGGCGCCAACGACGACTTCACCGCCGCGCGCATCGCCGCCAAGGCGCGCCTGGGCCTCGAGTCCGTGGACCTCGCGCTGCTCGGCGCCTGGCGCCAGGAGGCGGGAGACGGCATGGTCGGCCTGGACATCCGCGGCACCCTGGAGGTCGGCTACTGGCTGGAGGGCGCGCTCTTCATCGACGAGGACCTGCGCGTCCACGAGGAGCTCGCCATCGGCCTGGACACCTCCTTCCCGGTGCTGGACTCCCTGGTCGTGGCGCTCCAGTACTACCGGAACGGTGGTGGCAGCGCTGACGTGAAGCCCACCGGCGCGCTGGCGGGCGGCTCCTCGCTGGACTGCCCCGCCCTCGGGGTGAGCGCCCCCGAGCCGGACCCGTTCGCGCCGGCCCTCCGAGGCACGGACTACGCCCTGCTCTCGATGATGCTCGCAGCGATCCCCGAGCTGTCGGTCTCCGCGCTCTGGCTCCAGAACCTGGGCGACGGGACGGGGCTGGTTGTCCCCACGGTCACCGCGCTGCCGACGGGCTGGCTGGAGGTCGCGCTGGCGGCGCAGGTGCCCTTCCAGCTCTGGGGAGACGGAGGCGAGCTGAGCCCGTCCGACGATGTCCTGCTGATCTCGCTCGGAGCGGCCCGCGTCGACCTGAGCGGCCTCGTACCCGCCGCGACCCTGAGCCTGTGGACCCGTGTCCACTTCTGACCGGTTGCCGCTCGTGGCAGGGCTCCCGACCCGTCGAGCGGCTTGCGGTGCGCGGGAGACGGCCCATGGTGATCGCAGCGCGCGCAGGGGCGGTCCACCTGCGCGGGTCGGGTCCCGCTCCTGGTCGAGGCAGACCGTGCTCATCGCGAAGAAGATCCCCACGGCGCGGGCCCTCCTCGTCGCGGCCGTCCTGGTGCTGCCCTGCGCGGCCACCGCTCAGCCGGGCGCGACCCCGCGTGGCGCCCTCGTGCTGACCGGCGTCCGCGCGCTCACCGAGGCCAAGGTGCGAGGGCTCGCGGGGAGCCCCCCACCCAACCCGGGGCGCCGCGAGGACTGGGCCTACGGGGCCGCCCAGCGCATCGTGCGGACCTACCACAAGCGCGGCTATGCCTTCGCCCGCGCCTTCTGGACCGTGCAGCCCGACGGGGTGGTGTGGCTGCACGTCGACGAGGGCGTCGTCAGCCGCGTGGTGTTCGACGGCGCGAGCGACATCCAGTCGGTGCTTATGCGCGTAGACCTGAGCCTCCCGTTCGACACCGTCCACGGGCCGACCCTGGACCTGGCGGTCGCGGAGCTTCGCGAGAAGTACGGCTTCCAGCACATCGAGTGGCAGGTGGTCGAGAGCGACGACCTCGTGTCCATGCCCACCGGCCAGCAGGTCGTGCAGCAGGTCCTGCGGATCCGCATCGAGCAGGAGGAGTCCTTCGGGTGGGGTGCCTCCGTGGCCCTCGACTCCACGTGGGGGCTCCTTCCCACGGCGAGCGTCTCGGTGCGATCCCTGGCCTTCGAAGACGACAGCCTGCACGCGGCGCTCGAGGTCGGGGTGCCCTACCGCCGCTATGTGTTCGACGCCGAGCCCAAGGCGCAGTGGGTACACGGGTGGCTGGGCTTGGAGTGGCGCCTGCCATCGATCACTGACGGGGTGCTCGCGCCCTTCGCCGCTGTCTCGGTGGAGCTGTCCCAGTTCGGGCGCTCCGACAGGGGCATCGAGGGCTCCCTGATGCTGCGCGGCGGAGCCATCGGCGGCCTGGTGCTTCGCGTCACCAGCGCCCTCTCGGTGAGCCTCGGCGCCGGCGCCCACTTGGTGCGGCTCTACGACGAGGCATCCCTCGAGTCGCTGGACGAGGACACCGTGCGGGGCGTGCTCCGGCTCGCGGGGGACCTCGGGTGGACCCCGAGGGAGCTGCGTCGGGACTATCAGGGGCTCGTGCGCCTGACGGTGGAGGGCGCGCTGTCCGCGGAGGCCCGGCCCCTGGTCACGGCGGCCCTCGACGCCCGCGAGGTGGTGAAGCTGGGGCAGCACGCGATCATCTTCCGGCAGCGGGCCGTCACCATGGCGGGCGACCTGCGCTTCTTCGACGAGGTGCCTCTGGCGGGAGAGACCATGCGCGTGTTCTTCGCGAACCGGTGGTGGCTGCGAGAGACCCTCCAGGCGGAGGTGGCGGCGCGCTTCGGTGTCTGGGGAGACTCCCTCAGCCTCGGCGTCTTCCTCGACGGCGCCGTGTTCGGCGACCGCACCGGGGGCGGCGTGCGGGCGACGGGCGCGTTCGGCGGGGGGCCTGGCGTCCACGCCCTCTTCTGGGACCTCTTCGCCCTGGACCTCTACTACGGCTTCGGGCTCGACCGCGTCGGCTTCGCCCACAACCTGTCCTTCAGCCTGCGGACCGTGTTCTGAGGGGGCCTCGATGGCAGGGGCTCGACACGCGGAGGGCGGTCCCCTCGGGGATCGGCGCGGAGGCGGCCTCTCCTAGTCGGTGGGCGTGTAGACGAGCTGGAGGGCGACGAGGCACATCTCGTCGAGGGTCTCCTCGCCGAGCCGGACGTCGACGGGGGCGTCGAGCCCCTGGGACGCGAGGGCGTCCGCCACGTGGTGGTTGTCGAGGCTGTTGTCGTAGGTGCAGCGGAACCGCAGGCGGTCGCCGGCGCCGACGGTGGGCAGCGCCTCCAGGGGGACGTCGACGACGTAGAAGCGTTGCCAGTGGAAGTCCCAGCGGGGCGTCTGGAGCAGGCACTCCTGAGCGGGCTGGTCGGTCGTCACTGGCGTCTGGCACGCGGCGGCGATCAGCTCGGGCGAGCCTGCCGCGACGTTGGCCACGAGGCAGTCCGTGCAGCCGGCCGAGAGCCCCTCCACGCTGCCCGCGCAGCTCGCCACGGCGCAGCTCTGCAGGTCTCCGAGCGCCACGCCCGCGCAGTTGTCCGCCAGGCAGCCGAGGAGCGGCGCCAGCTCGTCTGAGGTGCAGGCGCCGCCCGTGGCCCGGTCGAGCTCGATGATCATGTCCTTGCCCACGTAGTGCATGTGGGACGCGACCGCGTGGATGGAGAAGCGCGGCATGGGGGCGCCGTCCAGCGTGGCCGGGACCGTGAACGCCATGGACTCCGTGTGGCTCGTGGCGCCCGCGGGGATCAGGAACTTCGGGGAGCCGCCGTCGGCCGGCCCGGGCAGCAGGCCATCGCCGCCTTGCTGGGGCCCGCCGAAGTTGCCGATGAGCGCCGTGAAGGCGAAGAGCGCCGGCTCCGCGTCCAGCGCGCGGAGCTGGATGGTCGTCGCGTCCGTCTCGTCGTCGAGGCCGCTCGGGTGGTAGTGCATCTGCAGGACCAGCTTGGAGCCCGCCTGGACCGGCACGCCGGCCCCGCCTGGCAGCTCCATGGGGCGGCCGCCGGGTGCCCAGGCCGCGATGAGCTGGTCGCCGGGGGCGCCGCCGAAGCAGTCGAAGGCGCCCGTGTCATCGGCCATCGCCGTGCTGGTCCCCTGGGCGTCGAGGAATAGCAGGGCGTGGTGGGCGACCTCGTCGTTGCTCGGCACGAAGTGGACGCCGTTGATCCACGTGTCCGCGTCGAAGCCCGGGTCCAGCACATAGCAGCGGAACAGGTCCTTGCCGGCGCTGACGGTGGTCTGCGGCGTCACGAGCTCGTGGGTCGGGTTCGGCAGCGCGTTGGAGATGGGCTGTCTCGGGGGCAGGGCCAGGGACGGATCCCCCTCGGGGGTGCCGCCCTCCGCCCAGGCGACGATGGTCGCGATCTGTGCATCCGAGAGGCTGATGTCGTCCTTGAACGGGTGCAGCGTGTCGCACGCGTCGGTGTCCTGCTGCCCCCACGGCGGCATGTGCCGCTCCGAGACGGCGGCGGCGACCAGCGGCGCGAGCGGGGCGACGTTCTCCCACGTCACGAGGGGGAACGGTCCGAGGCCGCCGTCCACGTGGCAGAGCTGGCAGTGCTCCTGGAGGATGGGCTGGACGACCCCGTAGAAGGGCGGCCCGGACGGCGCGACCACGTCGGGGGAGGTGTCGCTGCCGCCCGAGACGTCGCCTCCGCCCGAGGCGTCCCCCCCGTCGGCGAGCGGTGCGTCGTCAGGCCCCCCGTCCGCTGTCGCGGAGTCGGGGAGCGCGTCGTGCTGCCCCGTCGACGCGCCCTGCGCGTCGTCGGAGGCGGCCGTGTCCGGTGCGCCTGGCGTGCCCACGTCGCCGGCCGCGTCCTGCCCCTGGGCCGGCTCCGCGGCCCCGCCGTCACAGCCCGCGAGCGCGATGCACAGAAGCGCAGCGACTGCATGAAGTTCCATCCGAATCCGCATCGGTTCGTCGGCTCCTGAGAAGTGGGTGAGAGGCTCGCGCCGCGGCGCAGCGTACATGGCGGGACGTGACCGTACAACCCTGCGAGCCCCAAAGTTGTTGTCGCCGGGCCCCACATCGGGTAAGCCGCTCTGGGTGGGGCGCCGGCTGCGGTCGAGCACAGGAGTGGGCCCCCGAGCGGCAT
Source organism: Myxococcales bacterium (assembly GCA_045863395.1). GTDB lineage: Bacteria > Myxococcota_A > UBA9042 > JABWCM01 > BTVJ01 > BTVJ01. The sequence continues at coordinate 6,656 of BTVJ01000001.1, read as the reverse complement.
GCCGGAAGGAGGAGCCGTGGCCATCTGTGAGCTGCGAGGGGCGTCCCGGACCTACGGGAGCGGGGCCTCCCTGGTGCGCGCCCTGGACGCCGTGGACATCACCTTCGAGGCCGGGGGCTTCAGCGTGATCAGCGGGCCGTCCGGCTCCGGGAAGACCACGCTGCTCAACATGGTGGGCCTGCTGGACGTGCCGAGCGCGGGGACCGTCCTGGTCCAGGGGGTGGACGTCGCCAGCCTGCACGGCCGGGCCCTCGCCCGCACGCGGGCCGCCACCATCGGCTTCATCTTCCAGTCCTTCAACCTCGTGCCCGTGCTGACGGCGCTGGAGAACGTGGAGATGGCGCTGCACCTGGCCCGCACGCCCGGGGACCGGCGCCAGATGGCGGTGGAGGCGCTCGCGGCGGTGGGGCTCGGGGATCTGGTGAAGCGCCGCCCGAGCCAGCTCTCCGGAGGGCAGCAGCAGCGCGTGGCCGTGGCGCGTGCCCTGGTCAAGCGGCCCGCGCTGGTCATCGCCGACGAGCCCACCGCGAACCTGGACACGGCGACGGGCGGGCAGATCCTGGATCTCATGCGGCGCATGAACGAGGAGAGCGGCGTCACGTTTCTGCTCGCCACCCACGACCCCATGGTGCGCGAGCGCGCCCGCCGCGTGCTGAGCATGAGGGACGGGCGCATCGACAGGGACGAGGTGCGCGAGCCGCCCGCCGGGAGGCCGTGATGGTCACGCTGCGCCTCGCCCTGCGCAACGTTCTCCGCCAGCGGGGGCGCACGGCGCTGTCCATGGTGTCCATCGTGTTTGGGGTGGCCGTGCTCATCCTGGGGCGCGGCTTCATCGGCGGCACCAAGGAGAACATCGTCCGCGCCCAGATCGACACGGCCAGCGGCCACGTCCTGGCGGTGCCCGCCGACTACCCCACGACGGGGGGCCGCTTCCCGCTGGATGGGCTCCTGACCCTCGACGGGGACACCGCCGCGTGGCTCGACGCACATACGGAGGCGTGGACCACGCGCACGGTCTTTGCGGCCCGCGTCGTCCACGGGAGGGACGCGGTGCGGGTGCGCGCCATCGGGTTCGGGGCGGGCGACGCGGCGGTGTTTCCCCGGGACGGGTGGAGGCTCTCCGGGGCGGTTCCCGTGGCGGTGGAGCACGGCGTCCTGCTGTCTGTGGGGGTCGCCCGCCTGTTCGACGCGGCGCCCGGCGCTCGCCTGATCTTCGAGGTGCGCACCCGCGACGGCGCCATCAACGCGCTGGAGCTGCCCGTCGCCGGCGTGGTGCGCGCCGGAAACCCGGCCTTCGACCGGCTGGGCGTCATGATGCCCGACGCGCTGGTGCAGGACCTGGTGCAGACCCGGGGGGCATTCTCCCACCTGGCGGTGCGGCTGGCGAGCCGGGACGACGCGGACGCAGTCGCAGCCGCGCTGCGAACGCGGATGGCCGGCGCCCGCGTGACCACCTGGCGGGAGGAGAGCCGGGACCTGCTCGACCTCCAGGACCTCCGCCAGACCATGCTCGACATCATCGCGCTGGCGCTCATGGCCATCGCCGCCACGGGGATTGCAAACACCGTCCTGATGGCCGCCTACGAGCGTGTCCGCGAGATTGGCACGCTCCGCGCCATGGGGCTGACCCGAGGGGGAGTCGTCGCGCTCTTCGTGACGGAGGGGGCCGTGATGGGCACGGCGGGGGCGTCTCTCGGGGCCTGCCTCGGGGGCACCGTCGTCCACCACTACAGCGTCCACGGCATGGATCTCTCCGCCATGATGGAGACCGCCGGGTCCACCGGGGTCTACGAGAACATCCCCTTCTCGGTGATGCTCTACATGGAGTGGTCGGGTACGGCCGTGGTGGTCGCGGCCCTGGCGGGGCTGCTGGTGGCGCTCCTGGCGTCGGTGTACCCGGCGCTGATCGCGTCCCGCATGACGCCCGCCGAGGCGGTGAGGGCGGAATGAGCCTGTGGATCAAACTGGCGCTGCGCAACGTCCTGCGGAACCACCGGCGCTCGGCCCTCACGGTGGGGACCATCCTGGTGGCGACGGCGCTGATCACCGTAGCGCTGTCCTGGATGGAGGGGCTGTTCGGGACCATGATCCGCGACCAGACGGCCGTGGGAGGGCACATCCGCATCGTGGACGCGGACTTCGCCGCCCGCGAGGAGCTGATGCCGCTCTACGAGAACATCGCAGAGGTGGGGCCGGTGCTCGACGCGGTCCGGGCGGTGCCGGGGGTCGTGGATGCCCAGGCGCGCGTCACCGCGGGCGCGGTCATCACGGCCGGCGAGGAGATCGGCGAGGAGCTCACGCTGGTCGTCGGGGCCACGGATTCGTGGTACCGGGAGCACCTGGGCGGCCCGGGGAGCCTGGTCGCGGGGCGGTGGTCCATCGGCGAGAAGGAGGTGGTGCTGGGGCGCAAGGTGGCAGAGAGGGCCGGGGCCGCCGTGGGCTCGGAGATCCTGTTGTTGGGCCAGACCCAGTACGGCTCCATGTCCCCGGTCTCGGCGAAGGTGACGGGCATCGTGTCAGCCAACGCGCTGGTGGACCAGCAGGCCTTCCTCTCGCTGGAGGAGGCCCGGTGGCTCGTGGACCTCCCCGACGGCGCCCTGGAGGTGCTCGTCTATGTGCGGTCTGAGCGGGCCTCCGACGTGGCGCCGGTCCTGGCGCGGCTGCGGTCTCTGCCGTCGTTGGCGGGGCTCGACGCCACCGCCTGGTACGAGCGGGAGCCGTGGGCGTCGGCGATGACCATGGTGGGCGCCATGAAGGCGTTCATCCAGGCGCTGATCGTGTTCATCGCGTCGTTGGCCATCTTCAACACCATGACCATGGCCGTCATGGAGCGCAGCGGAGAGATCGGCGTCATGCGCGCCATGGGCCTGACGCGGCCTGGCACGGTGGGGCTCTTCGTGGTGGAGGCGCTCGCCATCGGGCTCACCGGCGGACTCACGGGGACGGCCCTCGGCGCGGCGGTGGGCGCCTGGCTGGAGAAGAACGGCGTCACGCTCGGGGCCGTCGCCGACAAGGTGGGTGGGCTCCCCATGAAAGCCACCGTGTACGCGGACGTGACCCCGGGCATCCTGGGCACGTCCATCCTGCTCGGCCTCTGCATCGCCGTGGTGGGGGCCACCCTCCCGTCGCTGCGGGCCGCGTCCATCCAGCCCGTGACCGCCATGCACGCGCGGAGGTGACATCGTGAGGCTCGCGCTCCTGCTCCTCCTCCTGCCCGCGGCTGCCCTGGCGCAGCCCGCCGAGCCCCCGGTTCCCACTGTGCCCGCGACCCCCACGGCAGACGACCTGCTCGACGCCATGGACAAGACCCTCCAGTTCGACACGCGCACGTCGCGATCCACCATGACCGTCGTGGACGGGGACCGCACCCGCGCCTACGAGCTGCAGAGCTTCGCGCGGGGCACCGACGACGCGGCGGTGGAGTACCTGTCTCCCCCCCGGGACAAGGGCACGCGCATGCTCAAGAAGAAGGACGACCTGTGGCTCTACATGCCGCGGGCGGAGCGCACCCAGAAGATCAGCGGCCACATGCTGCGCCAGGGCATGATGGGCTCGGACATCAGCTACGAGGACATGATGCAGGCGGCGGACTTCCGCAAGCGGTATGCCGCCACGGTGCTCGGCGAGGAGGAGCTGGCCGGGCGCCCCTGCTGGAAGCTGGAGGCGGTGGCACGAGACTCCACCGTCAGCTACCCCCGGCGTCTCATCTGGATCGACAAGGAGACCATGGTCCCAGTGCGCCAGGAGCTGTTCGCCGTCTCCGGAATGCTGCTGAAGACCTGGGAGATGTCCGACGTGCGGCAGATTGAGGGCCGCTGGACTGCGATGAAGATGGAGCTCGCGGACAAGCTCCGCCAGGGCAGCAAGACGGTCCTGACGCTGGAGTCGGTCACCTACGGCGTCGCGCTCAAGGACGAGGTCTTCTCGCTGCGGTGGCTGGAGCGCAAGTAGCCCTGCGTGTCCGGGGAGCTCCACTGTGCGAGGCCCCCGACTCTTGCTGCCCAGCTCGGAGGAGCGTAGCCTCTCCCTGATGAGCGACTTCGACCAGCGACTTCTGCGACGGGAGGCTACCCTGCAAGCGGGGCACCGGCTCTGGGAGGGCGACCCGGGCTATCGCTGTGAGCTGGCGAAGAGCCTTCGCCGCTTCATGGGGACTGACCCAAGCCCGGTGGACCTCGTCTGGGCGATGGTGTACGAGGTCGAGCCAGGTCTGGAGTCCCTCACACAGTACGCGGACCTTCTGCGGCGGTGGCTTCGCGCAGAGGTCACCCTGGAGGGCCTCGTCGAAGCCTGGCGCGCCCTGGCTGGAGGACCGGACGTCACCTCAGTGCTCGCATCCCACCCCCACACGAAGGTGCCCCTATGGTCCGCCCGGAAGATGTCCTCCCCATCGTCCATGACGCCGCCAGACTCGCACGGACGGGGACCCTGATCGTATTCGGCAGCGGCGCCCTGTCACTGTGGCTGAGCGAGGCCCCCCTCTCTCGCGACGTGGACTTGATTGTTCTGCCTCCCGAGCGATCCCACCCTGTGGAGGCGGTCATGGGCGAGCTGTCCTGGTACCACGACAAGCACGGTTCCTATGTGGAATGCTCGCCCCCGGAGACACTTGCGGCGCCGGAATCGTGGCTGGTCCGTGCGCGGAAGCTCCACTTCAGCGACGCGCCGGACGTGGAGATCCTCGTCCCCCACCCCCACGACATCCTGCTGAGCAAGGTGGAGCGCTTCGACCCCCACGACCAGGACTACGTGCGACGCATCCTCCGCGAGCTTCCCCTCTCGCGGGACGAACTTGCCGCCCTCGCCGCCGACATGCCCCACCGCTCCGCATCCATCTCTGACCCGAGGCGCCGGCAGTCCTTCGAGCTGCACCTTGTCGTGGTCGCGTCGTGGTGTCCTTCCTGAAAGCGAGTCCGCCCCGCTGCCTTGCGATGCGGGCCGGCTCGGGGAGGATGATGGAGCTGAGGCGGACCTTGCCGGCCACCACGGCCACCGCGGTCTTGTCCTGGACTCCGGCGGCAGCGAGTGGAGCCCACCCTCGTCGACATGCCCTCAATGCACGTTGACATCGCTTCCACCCTCGCGGACAGTCCCCGTCGGAGGTGGACAATGCGCTCCTGGCTCAGCCTGACCGTCCTCGTGCTCCTTGCGGTCCCCGCAGCGGCGGATGAGGGGCGCCCCACCCGCGCGACCGTCGGCCTGACGATGCAGGGCGCGACCGAGGAGGCGCGGGCGGTCATCGCGCGGCGCCTGCTGCTCCTCGACCGGGAGGGGGCGGCGCCCGTCTCCGGGGTCTCGTGGGACGAGGACACGGTGCTGGTCTCCCTGTCGCCGACGCCCTGCCGCGGTCGGGTGCTCGCGTGCATCGCCGAGGTGGTCACCCGGGGACCGGAGGTGCCCTGCACGCCGGAGCGCCTCGCCGCGTGGGAGGCGACACTGCGAGACACCGTGACGCGCTCGGGGGTCATCGTGCTCTCGCGGGCGGAGCGCTCCGCCCAGCGGCCGCTGCGCGACGCCCTGGAGGAGCACCTCGGGATCGACGGGGTCGCGTACTTTCTCGATGACCGGGCAGGCGTCGAGGTGGAGGGGGCCGGTCCGTCCGCCGTGGAGGCCGCAGTGGCCGCCGTCAACGCCGGGTCCGCACTGGGAGGGCTCCGCGTCGTCTGGCACTGGAGGAGCGATCCTCCCCACGCCCGTGCCGTGCTCTACGCCGTCGCGAGGCAGGGGGTGACCATCGACGGTGTCCGCTCGGCGCGCACCAGGGCGGACGGTGACTGGGAGGCCCAGACCCTGATGGAGCTCGAGCCGGACGACGCGGAGGCCTTCGGGGCGCTGACAAAGGCGAGCGTGCAGGAGATCCTGACCATCGAGGTGGACGGCCGCCTGGTGAGCGCTCCGGTGGTCATGGAGCCCATCACGGGCGGCCAGGTCTCCATCATCGGCTGCTCCCCAGGCGGCTCGCGGGAGGCGTGCGTCGAGCGCGCTGGGACCCTCGCGGCCGTCATGGAGGGAGGGGTGCTTCGCGGGGCGGTGGCGGTTGATCGCGTGGAGTCGCGGTGCTTCGAGGCGCGCTGATGCACTGGGACAGGCGTCTGGGGTGTCGATCCGGAGTCGCGCGGCGCGAGCGGGGCCGTGCTGCGATTGTCCGTCTCGGCCGATCCCTATTGACAAGACTGCTGAGTAATGCCCCACTCGGGTGGGCAGATCTTCCACCCGGTGTGGGGGCCGATGGAACAGCTATCGCCCGCGGTCAAGTAGATTGAGCCGTCTGGCGCCACGAAGCAGCAGATCGCCCCGGAGCTTCCTCCTTGGATTCCATAGCATACGTTGATCGGGAGAGTGGGCCCAAAGCAGTTTGCCTCGGTGTCGAGGAGGTTCCCCTCCGCTCGCCCGCAGCCCTCGGGGCACGTACCGTTCTCGAAGACGCAGAAGGAGTACTCGTACCAGGAAGTGTCCTCGGTCATCGAGGAGTCGCCTGCGGTCCCGTCTGCCGGGAGTCCGCCCCCCGACAAGGGGGACTTCGTCGACGTGCTGTTGCTGGAGTCACACCCGGGGCCTGTGATGGTGAGCAGCGCGATCAGCGGCAGAGCCCACGGCGTCGTTGACAGGGGCTGCAATAAATCTCAACGGCGATCCACGCCTGTTATAGTTGCGTT